>CAVQSG010000001.1:0-100734 GCA_963715415.1 uncultured Chloroflexia bacterium
AGTCAAGAAACCGGAAGACAAGTCCGCCGACGGCGCCCCTGCTGATACGTCGGGCGCCGGTTTACCCGGCCTCCCCGAGTACTCTGCCCATTGGGCAATGACCGACATCATGGAGGGACAACCCGTCGAGCTGGGTTTCGTTTCGCCCGAAGTGCTCCGCATTGTGTGGAGCGACGGCCAGACTCGCACTTACGCAGTGCGCAGAGTTGCGTGACAAGTGTCCCTGCGCCACCTGTCGTGAAAAGCGTAAGCAGTTGCCCGCCGCGCCCCGACCCTTCACCGTACTCAGTCCGGCTGAAACGCGCCCATTGAGAATTGCCAAAATGGAGCCTGTGGGACGTTACGCCTATGCAATCCACTTTAGCGACGGCCACAACACGGGCCTTTACACGTTGGATCAGCTGCGCAAGTTGGGACGTGTGGCAGGTCCCTGAGCTTAAGCGAAGGGCGTGGCTGAAGCTTCGTGCTGCGTCGCCAGGCGCTCTCGGTCGACGCCTCTTCGATCCAACCATCATCGATCCAGCCATGCAAAAACCCGACCCCCAGGGGTTGAGAATCCCCTGGGTGAGAATGATTTGCACCGGCTAGCAGGTTGCCTGGCAGCTCACGTTTTGAGATCGACAAACCGTTTGCCCTTCCCCTCGAATCGTGGCAAGCTCATTGCCGCCACTCCTTTCACCTCGACCTTCAGACCCGATCTTAGGTTCAGTTCGTCGGCAATTCGGGCCGGGTTGTCGAGGCGGTCTTCCACCTCCACCGCCAATTCGTCCATTTCGCCTCGCTTACGAACTGTCATCCGGTATTCGATCACTTCGGGAAAGCTTCTCACGATTTCGTCGATCGAACTGGGGAAAATATTCACGCCGCGGACGATCATCATGTCGTCCGCTCGCCCCAACACGCCACCTCGCAACAACACAAACCGATTGGCCGACTTGCCTTGAGGGGCTTCTGTGTCGCTGGTCGCGCCCCCCGAGGATTCCAACCACGTCGGCCGCACCAAGTCGCCCGTCCGATAGCGAATCACCGGCATGCCGCGCCGCCCTAAGGAGGTGAGCACTAGTTGAGCCAGCTCGCCGGTGCGCGCCGGGAGGCCGCCGGGAAAGGTCAAGAACTCGGCGATAAATTCGCTTTCCAAGACATGCAATCCCCGACCTTCGGCGTCGCCGTATCCCCAAGGTCCGATTTCACTGGCGCCGGCATGATCGACGACACGCGCACCCCAGGCCTCTTCAATACGGCGTCGAATGCTGGAGACCGAGCCTCCCGGTTCTCCTGCCACGACAATTTTGCGGATGCTACTGTCGACCAGGCTCTCGCGATGCTCCTCTGCCGCGTCCGCCAGGTGCATCGCGTAAGTGGGGGTGCAGAATAGGGCCGTTGAGCCGGTGCGTCGGATCAAATCGAGCCGAGTCCGCGAACTCATTCCGCCCCCCGGTATCACCAGCGATCCACGTGCGGCGAGCGCGTCCCGAGTGCTCCAAAACCCGATGAACGGACCGAAGGAGAAGGCCAACATGGCGCGATCTCGATCGCTCAATTCGCGCCGCGTCGAGTACGAATTGCCAGCAGTCGATCCACCATTGCCAATCGTCGGACGTGTCGTAGACCGGCAGAGGGCGTCCGCGGGTGCCGGAGGTCTCGTGGTATCGACAGTAGTTGTCGAGGGGCCAGGTCAGGTTCGCGGCGCGGGGCCGAGCCCACAGCGAGTTCGTCTTTCGACGTGAAAGGAAGTTCTGATAGTTGTTCCAGCGAATGCAGCGGCAACTTCAGCTTGGACAACTTTTCGGCATAGAACCGGTTGTGGGGCAGGATAGCCGCCAGCAGATCATTGAGTTTGGCAAGCTGCAAATCGGCGAGTGACGCCCGATCGAGCCTTTCCAGTCGTCGCCTGTTTTCGGCGGACCGCCGCAACATGGAGATTACCTCACCTCTCAATGCCATAGATCTCGATCTTCCGATACAACGTCGCCCGACCAATTCCCAACAACCGCGCCGCCTCCGGCACATTGCCGTCAGCTCGGCGAATCGCTTCGGCAATCAGTTTGCGTTCCCAAGCTTCGATTTGAAGCGACTCGAGCTGTTGGCTGCCGCTATCGCGCAGACCCAGGTCGTGAGGTTCGATGGCGTTTGTTTCGGCGAGCACCACAGCGCTGTCGATGACATTGCGAAGTTGTCGTACGTTGCCGGGCCAAGAATAGCCGAGAAGTTTGTCGCGTGCCGAATCGCTGATTTTCAGCTCTGGACGACCTCGTTCTCTGCGATAGTGATCGAGGAAAAAGTCGACCAACAGACTCACGTCGTCGCCTCGTTCGCGCAGGGCGCAATGGATAACTCAAAAACGCTAAGACGGTAGTAAAGATCTTCGCGAAACTTCTTTTCTGCCACATAGTTCTGCAAATCCTGGTTGGTGGCGGCAATTACCCTCACGTCGACGCACACTTCCTGCGTGGCGCCTACCGGCAAGAACGGGTGGCCTTCCAGGATGCGAAGCAGTTTGGCTTGGCCTTCCAGCGTGAGTTCGCCCACCTCGTCGAGAAATAGAGTTCCCAAGTCGGCCTGCTGAAAGTAGCCTTGGTGGTCGCGGTCGGCTCCCGTAAACGCTCCCGCCTTGTGGCCGAACAACTGGCTTTCCATCAGGTCGGCCGGTATGGCCGCGCAGTTCACGCTGATCATGGGCCGATCGGCCCGTGGGCTGCCTCGATGGATGGCTCGGGCCACCAACTCCTTGCCGCAGCCGCTGTCGCCGCGGACCAGTACGCATCCTGGGGCGCGGGCGACGCGTTCGATCTTGCTTTTCAACAGCAGCATCGGCTTGCTATCGCCGATCAATTCGTCGTGGCCCGGCAGTTGTTGACGGAGCCGATCGACGTCGGTGAGCAGGCTGTTGTGCAGGCGGGCGCGGACCAGCGCGATGACGACCAGCGTGGCGACGGCAATAATGAAATCGAAATCCGACTGGCGGAACCGTCCATTTTCCAAATAGACGTGAATGGCGCCCAAGATCGTCCGTTCGCCAGATTTGTCTTTACGAACCAGAGGCGCAGACGGCGTCGGCGTAATGAGAGACGCTGCTCGATTCTGGATTCGAGGGCTGGTTGGCGATCCATACGGCATGGCCCTGGCTAAGCACCAGCTCGGTGAGGCTGTCGCTCAATTTTATCCGGTCCGCTGCGTTGTGGGGGATCACCACTTTGGGACGCAAGTTCCCTTCGTCGTCGACCCACAGAAATCCTACGACTGCCGCTTTAGTTCGTTCTTGCAGCAGACCTAGGGCGACGTGGATCACTTCCTCTGGATCGTCGCACCCCATCAGACGGATGGAGAGTTGATAAAGCAGGATGAGCTCTTGAACTTGCTCGGGGGTTGGGAGTGCGGCCAGCACTTCCTGATGGCTTTGCCGGACTGCCAACGGCATGTCTTGAACGATCGTATGTTTGAGGGCGTCGTCGCCCGCCTCGGCCGTAGCGGGTTCGTCGGAAAGGTGGAATTCAAAGTCATTAGAACCGACGTGCAGCGTATGTCCGTCGCCGAGTGCGGCCTCGAGCACTTTTTGGTTATTGACCGACACGCCATTGCGGCTCGCGTGGTCGCGGACAATCCACTGGTCGTCGACGAGTTGGATCGAGGCATGGACGCGGCTGCAGAGCGGGTCTGGCAGCATGATATGGCAATCGGTGCCGCGTCCGATCAGAGTTTCGCGACGGATCGAGCGGGTAGTTGGTCCCTGACTGGCGTCCCGAGAGGATGGTAAGATAGGCGTACACAGGGTTTGGCAAAGCGTCGTACTTAGGCAAACGGTCTAGGCAAACGGTCTAGGCAAACGGTCTAGGCAAACGGTCTAGGCAAACGGTCTAGGCAAACGGTTGGTTTGTCAGTCGCCCGACGGAAGCTTCTATGTTACCTGAAGCCAAAGAGAATACAAAACGCGACGACGGTCATTCGCGACCCGACGGTCGTGGCGCGTTGAGGTTTTCCATGGGCAATTCGCAGGCAGGGTTGCGGTCATGCGTGGCACGCCATGAGCGTCAGCGAAGGGCGTGGCGTGAGCCCAAGTGCGGATTGATTCCCATTCAGCCGCGAGCCAGCCAAAGCTGAGACGCGTCTTATTCAACGGCGGGCGGAAATGGGGGCACGTCCGTTGCGGCCGTTGCGTTGCCCCAATGTGCGTCATCACCATCGCTAGCGGTTGTTCTCGGGACTCTGGAGTTCCTGTTCGCCCTCTGTCCTCCTTCTCCGCTGTGGCGATTCGCGCAGATTCCCGTCCGGTCCTGAATGTCGGCTCTGGCGGCCCGTCGCCTCCCAACGGACGACGGACTGATGCGTCGACGCCCGGGGGCGCCCGGGGCGCCGTTTGCACGTCTTGTCGGTAGCACTGGCAACTGATAGACTAGCGTCGGCGCCTTCAGAGGTCGTCGCATCGGGCTGTAGCTCAGCTTGGCTAGAGCGCCGCGTTCGGGACGCAGAGGTCGAAGGTTCAAATCCTTTCAGCCCGACTAGCAGAAAAGGCCGTAAAACAAAGGGTTTACGGCCTTTTTTCGTGTTGCCTTCCGACGATCCGAAAAGGCCCATTACTACCCCATTACTACCGGATCGTGAGGAAACGGTAGGAAACGCCGACAAGCTTCGGCGAGGCCAATCGTGTCACCAAAAGGTATCCCATCTGTTAGGACACCTTTGGGTGCGAACGTGCGTTAGGTGTCATTGTGGGGCACGTTTGCGGCCAGTTCTTCCAAGGCAGATTCGTACGCGGCCGCCTGTGCGTCCAACCAGTCCAGTGAAGCCAAGTAGCTTTCGACTTGCTGGCATCGCTCGGGACGTTCTCGCAATCGTTCCGTGATGCGTGCCATTCGTTCGTCATGTTCCGAGTCTGTCATGTCCGGTTCCTTTAGCGGCCGATAGCCAATACGGTCGCCAAACAAAACCGCCCGCCAGCACAAGTGAATTGACCCACACTGGCTGGCGAAGGCGAAAGAGTGGAAAGGGTGTCAGATTTTATGACACACTTACGACTAGACTTACCGCCATCCGCCATCCGTTCCCTTTTGGCTGCTTCATTCGTCCAGCGTTCATTTTCTTTCGGGGTGTCAGATTTTATGACACCCCAGATGCTCGAGTCCTTGGCGGCTTCGTCCGTCCAGCCCATCGAAATCCAGTCGTTGACGTGACCGGGAGTTGAAACCATGACCGACGAGTTTCTTCGCACCGCACTCCTAATCTTAGTCGGACTGTTTGTTCCTTTCGGTATGTACTGCCGAATCCGCTCCCACACGGGCGAGAGCCTGGATCGTAGGCAGGAAGGTAAGTTCATTCTGTTCGGACTCCGACTGAGCGGCCTTCCCTGGTTTTTCAGCAGCATTGCTTGGCTAATACACCCAGAGTGGATGGCGTGGTCGTCGTTCCCGCTGCCTGATTGGCTCCGCTGGGCTGGCCTCGGACTCGTCTTCCTCTGGGGCGTCCTGCTCGTGTGGACTTTCCACCATCTGGGAAAGAACCTGACCGACACCGTTGTCACGAGGAAGGAGCACACACTCGTTACCGCAGGGCCGTATCGCTTTATTCGACATCCGTTCTACACGGCCTTTGCGATCGCACTCGTTGGTGGCAGTCTGGTTACGGCGAACTGGTTCATATTCCTGTCTGGCAGCGTGCCACTTGCGTTCCTTGTGGTTCGCACCCGCATTGAGGAGGAGAATCTGATTGAGCGATTCGGAGATGATTACAAGGATTACATGGGGAGAACTGGACGATTCCTGCCACGGTTGCAGCGAGAACTAGTCGAACCGTAATGCCCTTGGGGACATTGTCAGTGCGGATTCTAAGAATCATGTCTGCGGATGAAAAATCGGCTGAAGGGCAGTATTCCCGCCAAGCTCTATCTCCGACGTTGTGGCCTAAGTATCTCTGCTTGCCGTTGCTATTCACAAACCGAATTGGCCTCTGCGTATAGATCCGCGCGTCGAGATGGAATCGGCTAGTTGGGGATCTGCTGGTACAAGCCTCATGGAGACGGGTACAATAGAATGCATCGAAAAAGGACGAGAATGCAGTAAAGTTGCGCCGGCGTCCGATGATTCGCCCGATACCATCCTGGGGTCCGATCGTTCTCGTCCCATCTCGTGGCCGATGGTTTGGAGGCGCGTCCGTGGCCTTAAGCACAAGCTCCGAGCGCGTGGACGATATCCGCCGTTGATTGAAAACGATCTGTCGGGTCCTTCGAGAGGCAGCGGGCAATGATGGTAGCCAGATCTGCTGGAACATCCGGGCAAAACTCTGTAACAGGCGGAGGCGGCTGATTCCGGTGTGCCGCGAGCAATTGTCCCGCTGTCTTGGCTTGGAACGGCGGACGCCCTGTCAGTGCGAAGAAGGCTACGGCCCCCAGGCTGTAAATATCACCACGGGCGTCGACTGTTGATTCCCCTGACGCTTGTTCCGGGCACATGTACGCCGGTGTTCCAAGCACCATTCCCATTTGGGTCAAGCGGTGATCGGTGTCCGCTGAAGAATCATGGACCAGCCCGAAGTCGAGCAACTTCGCAACATCCTGTTGTCCACCCAGCTTGGCGACTATCACGTTGCCGGGCTTCAGGTCCCGGTGGACCAACCCCACAGCATGCGCTTCTGCCAACGCCCCGCAAAGTTGACGGAGCAGATGCACAACACGATTTGCTGTAAGTGGGCCAGACGTCCTGACCAAATCCTCTAACGTGGGTCCTTCCAGGTATTCCATCACGAAGTAGAAAGCTCCGTCCTCCGCCTGGCCGTAGTCGTAGACGCGAACGGTGTTAAAGTGGCTCAAAGCAGTGACAGCTTGCACTTCCCGAGTAAATCTGGCCGCGTTCGAAGGATTTGCGGCCAATTCGGGGCGGATAAACTTCACGGCACACGGTCGTTTCAGCAGCCCGTGCTCTGCAAGCCAGACTTCACCCATGCCTCCTTCACCGAGCTTTCGCTTCAGTGTGTATTGGCCCATGCGCTCAGCACGGCGTTCTGCATCGAAGGCTCGCCTTTGAAGGGCCGAGGCACGGGTGGCTGCAAAGACTGCAATCGCGGAAGGGAACATCAGAGTAAGCACTGCTTGAACGATCAGCGGGATGACGTGTCCCGCGTAGGAGCGGATTGACCGCGGCCGCTGCGAGGAATTGCTGCGATTGCGACGGCGAACAATCCGGCCACGACCATGAGGCTCCGCCGCCGGGTGTTGGGGATGAGCACTCCATACGCCAGGATCATCATCGCGAACCCCTGCAATGTCGCCAATCCAATGAGTCCGATAGCAGTCAAGGGAGCAGGCAGAACGCTCGCGTCCAGGGATGCCATCTTCGCAAACCTGTCGTAGCCGTTGAACGCGGCGAGATTGGCAAAGCAGATCAGTTCCCACATTCGGAGTGACCGAAGTGACGTTTCCTTTGCCCGCCACAGGACGACAGCGCCGATGAGACTCTCAGTGAACGGGGCGGCAAACCACCACCACACGCCATTGTCGGGCCGATGGGAAATGCCTTCGCCGTCGGGCGGGGCGCTGAAGCTCAGCGCCGTCGCCATCACGACATATCCGAGCAAGAGCAGATGGACGAGGATCAGGCGGGAGCGCAGCAGTTGGCGGAATTCCTCCTGAAAAGCCCGCCCTGACGACGTAGGGGCACCCGGCAGTGACGCCGATTTGGGTACTGCAGTGATCGACAGATCAATTGGAGGCTCTTTGAGGAAGTTGACACTACGGTTATGCGCCCGCAAAAGTGCCTCCACTCGCTCTCGGAGGGCCGGGGAATCATCACAGGCCTTGTCCAACAACGCCTCACGCGCAGCGGTCGTTTCGCAGTCCAGGGCGGCCGAGAAGATGGTCATCAGTTGTTCGTCGGCATTCTTCATCGGCAGTCACGGGGTCCTTAAAAACAAGTGCCTTGCAGTCGCTATCGCGCACTTCGGGGCATTCCAGCCACAATTCTATCAAGTCTGAGGGCTGGCATCTGGTCGATTACTTTGCGTCGGGTATCAGCGCCATCGCTGCCCAATTGGTTGCGGCCGCGGAGATCCACTGGTCGTGGCCATGAGGAAAACCGCCCTCGAAATACGGCTGGAACGGGATCGCTCGACTTCGCACGTGCCAGGAGCCGTCTTCGAGCTGCGTAGACAGCAGGAATTTCACTCCGCGCTGGTAGGCTGGGTCAGCTACCGCGACCACGCCAGAATTGTGTAACGCCGTAAGCACCTGACCGGTGGCAAACGCGTCACTGGCCATCGTCGGCAACTGCGACCAGCCGCCATCGGTTCGCTGCTCGGCTAACAAATCGTTAGCAAACTGCCGCATCGAATCCTTGGAATCGCCCGCCCAAGCCAGACCCAATATCTGTCCCACCCGGTCCGCCGTCGATTTGGGTTTGGTTGTTCTCAGCCAGTCTGCCGCCCGCCAAATCGCCCTCTCATAGTCTGCTTGCAAGGCTTTCGGCTTATAGACCTGGAGAGCTCGCATCGAAACAGCGGTTACCTCGAACTCGCTCGACTCCAGCGGCGGTCTGTTCGCAATGAGCCGCCATCGCCCGTCCGGCATCTGGTCGTTCTTCAAGTATCGCGCCATCGCATCGGTTGCGGGGTCCGACGGATAGTTCTCGGCGGCCAGCCCAGCGAGAAGATAGTTAACAGTATTCGAGTCACCAGGGACTCCCATGCCTTGAAGGCTCCTCTCTCGCCACATTTCAATGAACGCTCCAACTTCATCCCGCTGAGTCCTTGCTACTTGCTCGTCCACGGAGAAGCCCGCTGTTCGAGCCAATGAGACCGTCATCGAGGTCAATGAGTTGTTATGGCAGGAAACACAGCCGGACTTCCGCAGAAAGGTAACGTCCGCTTGTTGCAGGAGAGGCAGACTGCGTTCGACAGCTATTTTCGCCGACATGGCCGGTTTCGGTTTTAGGACTGGGAACACCTCGTCCCGTCCCGTCTTCGCCCCGGCCTTCTCCAGCAATTCCACAATTGGGGTTCGCCCTGTTTGCTGCGCGAAGTCGAGAGCGGTTTTTCCCTCCGCAGTGGTCACGTTGACGTCGGCCCCCAGCCCGATCAGTGTTTCCACCGTTTCAACCGGAACATCATCTGAACTGACGGCAAGCATCAGCAGCGAGCGCCCGGCGGAATCGCGGACCGCGACATCGGCCCCAGCCTCAAAGAACGTCTTCACTGCCTTCGTGTCGAGTAGTGCCGAGGGAGCGCCGAACGGCGGTACGAGAAAGAGTCCCGCACCTTTCAGTGCGGCGGGGTCAGCGGTCTTAAGCGTCAGGCTCACGCAGCCGGCGTCGTTTGCGTTCATTGCCGCCAGGAGTGGCAAGAAGCCACCCATAGCCTTGGCATCAGCCTCTCGGTCCAAAAGCAGGCGGAGCATTGCCTCGTCACCCGCCTCGGCTGCCAGACGGAGCGGGGTCATCGGTCCGCGTAGGTGTTCACCATTTGAGACGGGTTCGCCTGGTGGTCAAGCAGCAGTTTGACGACGTCGTAAGATCCTGGCCGAGCCGTAGCAATGAGCAGTGGCGTGCGCCCGTCATCCGATCGAGCATTCACATCAGCTCCGCTACGAATCAGCAAACGCGTCTTGTCCAGGTCGTCCACCGCCCACATCAGCGCTGTAGCTCCGGCCTCGTTGCGGATGTTTGGGTCGGCTCCAGCTTCCAACAGGAGACGCACTGACTCTGCATCTCCGTAGAGGGTCGCATACATGAGTGGTGTCGAACCGTTGGGTCCCTTGCGATTGGCTGCTGACGGTTCCTCCTTCAATAGTTTGCGAAAGGCCGCCCGGTCACCATCACGCAGCACTTCCATGAACCGTGTTGCCATTGGATCAGCGGGTGGGGCGGGGACTTCACCGGAGGCCTCGTCCGGCCATACAGCCCCCTGATCGATCCACGCTTTGATCAGCTTGATTTGTTCAGGGCTTAACGGGCCGTCGGGAGGCATTTGGAGGTGGCCATGGCTTCCAACAAGTCGAAAATAGAGATGACTCGCTTCGCTGTTTCCGGGAGCAATTTGGTTGGCGACTCCGCCACGGAATGCATCGCGACGGCGGTCAAGACGGAAACCGTTCTTCTGCTGCTTAGGCCCGTGACAGCCCGTGCAGTGAGCCCTAAATAGCGGTTGTATCGTCACGTACGAAGTCAACCTTGGCGGGTCTCCTCTGCGGATACCCCGTTTAGCTCGCAGCGGTCACCAGAATCATGGCGAAGAAACAGTGCTTCCACATACGACCTCCAAAGCGATTTAGCGTGAGTTTCTGACCGAGTTCCGGTGATCTTCATCTCGAACAGGCTACGACTGCGACGGCGACTACCGAGGTTGCTCATCACGGCGATGTCTGCATAGACGGCACGGACCAGCTAATTCAGCAACGGTGTCTCCTAGTACAGTGCCCCGTTTGGCATGGACGTGTGCCAAAGATTTTCCAGAATTTGCCGAATTCCAACTTAGGAACGGTCGAGGGCGTCGATAAGCCAAGCCCTCGCGAACGCCCAAAGCCGGGCGGCGCTCCTCGTGGAGAGACCAAGTATCGCTGCAGCTTCGGGAAGGGTCAGGCCGGCGAAATACCTCATTTTGACGAGTTCCGCAGCTTGCAGATTCGTACCAGCAAGAGCGCTGATTGCATCGTCGAGTTCGAGTAAGTCGTCGTCCGGAGCCGTCGCAGGATCGGCCAGCAAGTCAAAGTGAACCCGTTTCCGATCTCCGCCGCGTTTCAGCCGGCACTTGTCGCGGGCGCGATTAATCAGAATACGACGCATTGCCTCAGCGGCAGCGGCGAAAAAATGCCCACGACTATTCCAGTCTTTCGATTGACCATCACCGATAACGCGAAGATAGGCCTCGTGAACTAGCGCCGTGGGCTGAAGTGTCTGTCCCGGCTTCTCATCTGCCAACCTAGCGGCAGCGAGCTTGCGAAGTTCTTCATAAACGAGCGGAAGCAAATCACAGGCGTGGCGAGGATCTCCGTTCTCCACAGGGGACGCGGTGATGTTTTCTTCAACCATTTATCTCGCCAATCCCACTGCAATATGAAGGATAAAGTTATAGCCAGGCGCTTAGTTCATCCGGTTCCCACTCGTCAAGCGATTCAGATTAGCGATTGCATTTGCACTGTGGATGATTCGAATTATTCGGCGCGCCTTAAACCAGTGCTGACGAATGTAATGATATCCGAATCGCTTTCGTCTGAACATCAACAGCAATTCTCCGGAGAGAGTCTGGCATTCAGCATAAACCGGATTGGTCGGAGCCTTTTCAGTCTTTACCAAGGGCTTTGAGAGAGAAAATGGAATGGCCAAATTCATTCGTTTCCACGCACGGCGTCCGATGATTCGCCCGATACCACCACCGGGGTCCAATCGTTCTCGTCCCATCGCCTCGCTAGCCATCGCCACAATTCGACCGCCCCCGGGGACACCCCTCGAACACATCGAAAGAAATATACGGTCGCTCAGGACGCCAGCAACATATCCCTCCGGGCGAATGACAGGCCACGGCGGGTCGTGGAACCGTTCGCGATTGAACGTCACGATGCTGTATGCCATCGACTCGTGAACGAAGCTGTTGGTTCTCGCGTTCCAATTCGACGATGCGAGATCGAAGCGATTCGATGACCGGCGCGGACTCGGCTTCCCACCAGCGGGGAAGAATGTGCTGCGGACAATTCACGTCCCATGCCTTGATGTGAAGCAGGACCGCGCGTTCCGGCCGACCTTCGTAGTCAGCATCGGATAATGTCTGCAGCAGTCGACTGTCGTCTTCGACGATCTCTGCTGTCCCCCAAATCTTGATTCGTCGCCGGTTCGGATAGTCCATCAGAAAGATGAACGCCTTGTTGTTTTCATCCAAGTTACCCACCGAGATGTACTGGGCGTTTCCCGCAAAGTCCGCAAACCCAAGATTTCTTTCATCAACGACTTTCAAAAAACCATTTGGTCCGCCACGGTGTTGAATATAGGGCTGCCCATCGCGACTGGCCGTTCCGAAGTAGAACGAATCACGCTCGGCAACGAACGCTGCCAAATCTGGCGTCACTCTGTTTTGCCAACCACCACGTTTCTCCATGCGTTCATTAGCTTGCACGAGAACCACGTTTGTGCTGAGCGGCTTTTACCGAGGGCGTGAATGCGATGTCGCTGACAATATGGGGCACGGTTTTCTCCATTGCATATGAACCGCGCCGCACCGACAAGTTCTACCGATGCGACGCTGAAGGGCGCTGGCGTCCTAACGATGGGATGGACAAGGCATTGATGCTTGTAGATTGGGCTGTCGAATCGCGGCACCAACGTGCTTGCCGAGAAAGTCACGCATGCGATTGGCGATCACGTCGCCGTCTTCCTCGAGTGCGAAGTGCCCAGTGTCGAGCAAGTGAAACTCCAGATTCTTCAGGTCTCGCTTGTACGGATGGGCTCCTTCGGCCGGGAAGATCTGATCGTTTTTGCCCCATACGATGAGAGTCGGTGGCTGATGCTCTCGAAGATACGCTTGCCACTTTAGGGTAGCGAGCCGGATTACTGCCGTAGTCGAGGAACATTGCGAGTTGAATCGCTTGATTGCCTTCACGATCAAGCAGCGGCTGGACATGTCCCCATGTGTCGGGGCTGATTGTCTCGGCATTGCGAACACCGTGCGTGTATTGCCACTTTGTTGCGTCGATGGTCAGCAGCCCCTTCAGCGCTTCGGCGTTTTTCGGCGACTGATCTTCCCAAAAGGCTTTGAGCGGTTTCCAGAAGTCAAGCAAACCCTCGTCGTATGCGTTGCCGTTCTGGATGATGAGTGATTCGACGCGTTCCGGGTGTCTGACCGCCAAACGGAAACCGACCGGCGCACCGTAGTCCATCAGGTAGAGGCTGTACTTCCTGACACCAACTTGTTGAACAAGCTTGTCAAGGATCGTCGCAATGTTGTCGAATGTGTATTCAAACTCGTCAACCGACGGCATCGCGCTGTAGCCGTATCCGGGGTAGTCCGGTGCGATCACGTGGTACTTGTCTGAAAGTCTTGGAATCAGGTTTCGGAACATGTGCGACGACGTGGGAAAGCCATGAAGCAATACCACGGTCGGCGCGTCTCGCGGACCGGCTTCGCGGTAGAAGATGTCTAGACCGTCGATCTGCACGGTACGATGGACTATTGGTAATGACATGATTTCTTCTCGCGTATTGGGTTGAATGTCTGAAAGGTTTGAATGGAGCGGGCCAATTAGGCGCCCGAAGCACCGCAGCACTCGGTCACTGGACAAGTTCCCGCAGGCCGGGGGCGTCGGCAGGGCGAGGCCCCAGCGGCCAGTGAAAATTGCGATCTGATTCTTCAATCACGTAGTCGTTGATGCTGGCTTCGCGTCGTCGCATCAAGCCGTCGTCATCGAACTCCCAATTTTCGTTTCCATAGGCACGAAACCAGTTGTCAGCTTGATCGTGGTACTCGTACTGGAAGCGAACAGCGATTCGATTGTCCGTGAACGCCCACAGTTGTTTTGTCAGGCGGTACTCCAGCTCTTTGTCCCACTTCCCCGTCAGAAACTCCACGATCTGCACACGCCCTTCGACGAAGACGTCGCGGTTTCGCCACTTGCTATCGACGGTATAGGCCATCGATACGCGTTCAGGGTCACGAGAATTCCATGCATCCTCGGCAACTCGCACTTTTTGGATCGCGGTTTCGCGAGAGAACGGTGGTCGAATGTCGGTAGGGCGTGGCATCGTCTGATCTTTCAAAGAAGTTGGATTGGTTCGAGTCGCTACCGCGAAACAGACTTAGGCGACGCTGCATGCGTCGTCATGGCATCCGCACGAATCGGCCGGGGCACCCGTTTCGAGTTTTTCAGCTGCGGGAAAGTCAACGTCGGTTTCAACAACGTGGTTGAAATAGTTCGTGAAGATGTTCAGCGCCGTATTAGCAACAACTTCTACGATCTCTGCGTCGTTGACTCCGAATTCATGTGCGGCAGCGAGGTCATCGTCGGAAAGTCGACCACGTTTCTCGACGAGTTGCGTCGTCAGTCGTAGCATCGCGTTGGACTTGGGGTCGATCGCTGTGCCTGTTTGCTGCGTCGCGGATTTGTTCCGCTGATAAACCGACGGATTTGGCAATCGCTGAATGGGCACTCAGGCAATACTCACATGAGTTTGCTTGTGCGACGGCAAGTGCAATTTGTTCGCGAGTCTTGGCAGGCACTTCACCGCGACCGAGTGCTCCGCTGAACAGGAGATATGCCTCCAGCACGGCCGGAGAATTCGCCATCGCTCGCATCAGATTCGGTGTCATGCCGAGCTTGGACTGAACGCCGGTCAAAAGCTCTTTTGACTTTCCGGTCGCTTGGCTGGGGTCGATCGTTGGAATTCGGGACATCGTTCTACTTCCTTATGTTGGATTTGACTCTTCGCAGCGACGCTCGCTGCTCGTCGATGATCACTAATGCACCCGACGTGCCATTACCACTGCCATTTCATAAGTCATTTTTCAACAATAACTTGCGTCCATGGATACTAGATTGGATTAGGCACGACATTTCGTGAATCACGATATTTCGTGCACACATCACGATTTATCGTTACACTGATGCGATGCTCGAAACTCACACTCCGCTGATTGCTGACCCGAAAGCGTTACTGCTTGAGATGGGGCAGTGCCGGCAGGTTTCTGACGTGCTGAGGCTGATTGTTGCGCGGCTCGCGGAATCACCGGCTGTAGCGCTGGCCAGAATCTGGTTGATCAAACCGATTGGCCTGGAAACATTCGAGAGCTGCAGCACGTCCTCGAACGCGCCCTGATCACGTCGACGAAGTCGAAGCTGCGTTTCAGTCTTGAAGAGTCCGCTGTCGTGAGCAGTTCCCAGTCGCGTACCGTCGTCGGTATCTCGTCGCAAGAAGACAACGTACTGACGGCTTCCGAGCTTCGCGATTTCGAGGCCGCCAACATCCGCCGTGCGCTCGCGCGAACCAACGGAAAGATTTACGGAGCGGGCGGTGCTGGCGAGTTGCTCGAAATGAAGCCCACGACTCTGGCTTCACGAATCAAGAGACTTGGCATTGAGTAGAAGCAATGGTTGGTGATTCTGCCACCTGCGGTTTATGCAAGCCCACGACGGTTAGGACGGCCGCTGCATTGGCCCAATAGAACCATGCGTCGATTCCCGCGAAGCCGAGTGCAATGGGGGCGACGAGGAACACAACCCCGACCGCGAAATCAACTGCGAGGTGAAATGAGTACGGCAGGACGCGAAAGACTCCCGTCTCGTGATTCGTCAGCAGTGTCAGAATGAACGCCGCCACGCCCGTTCCCACCGACAGCCACAATGCGAGCGGTTTAGATTCACCGAGACCGAGCAGAAACGGCATCACCATCAAGCTGATCGCCACCGGGTAGTCCAGCATCGCATGAATCTTCTGAGTCACAAATCGAACGTTCATCGCAAGGTCTCCTGATCGTGTGTTTCAAGCGGGCATCGAGCTGCGCCCAATCCTGTGATACGAAGGCGACTCACTTGCCGCTCTTCGTCAACACACTTCTGATGCACTGACCTGCAAGTTCTTACGTGAGAATTCGCAGCGGCGACATTCAGCAGATGACAGATGTCGGTCACGTGCCACGACCCCAAAGGGTATTGCGAACGGGCTCAGAGTTCCAGCAGGAAGTCACGCAACACGACGGCGTGGTTGCAGTCGGTATCGCGGGCCGCATAGAGGAGCGTGATTTGATCATCGCCGATATCGGCCATGAGTTGGCTAACGACGTCAGCGTTGGCTTCGAGTTCCTGCCAATATCGTAAACGGAACTCATCGAAGCGAGATGGCTCGTGATTGAACCACGTTCTGAGTTCCGTCGTCGGCGCGATGTCGCCATCCCACCTATCGACGTGTGCATCGACTTTTTTAACACCGCGCGGCCATAACCGGTCCACCAGAATCCTCGTGCCATCATTGGGATCGGCTGCTTCGTAGATTCGCTTGATACGAACGCGTCGCATATTACTCATGACTGTGGCGATCCATTTCAACGAGCGTTGCGCGGAGTGCTTCGTACTCTTCGCGACATTCGCCGCAGACAGCCAAGTGCTGCTGAACGGCCTGCAAGCCTTCATGAATCGTTTTGCCTTGCAATTGTTGCTCCGCAAACTCGGCAATCAGGGAATGACACTGATCGCAGTTGAGTTCGGCATCTTCCGTGAGGCCGACCAGTCGCAGCAGTCCGTCGATTTCTTTTCTTGAGAGTGGCATGGTCGTCCTCAATTCACAGTCGTTGTAACGTCTTCGGCGGTGTATCCGGCTGCTTCAAGTGACTTTTTGAGTTTCTTTCTGGCATCATGAGTCAGTTTGTAAATCGCGTTTCGATTGCTTCCGAGACGATCAGCAATCTCCTCTTGTGGCATGCCCTTCAATTCGGCGACCAATGCCGCTCGCTGTCGGTCCGTCAGATCGTGTTCGATCGCATGCTGAAGCGTTTCCAAGATGGCCTGCCGTTCATATGGAGCGAATGTTGATTCTGCGACATCAGGAGCGAAACGCGAATCAGCGGTCAGTTCGTCTAATGACACGTCCTTCCAGCGACTGCGGCGCAATTCCCCGAGCGCGACACGAATGGCGATGGAAGTTGCCCACGTGACGAATTGACTTCGACCTTCAAACTGATCCACGCGATCAATGACACGTAGCACGGAATCCTGAACGGCATCTTCGAGGAGCGAATCGTCCGCGCGTGGGCGGTTAGCAAGGGCCGTTCGCAGGTTGCGCAGCAAGACGGCTCGGAGGTCGGCTATCACCGATTCTCGCCCCTCCTTCAGCTCAGTGACCCACTCTTGGTTGTCTCGGCTCATCGACAGACCATCTCCGTCGGCGGTTAATACCGTTTCAGATTGCTCGTTTTCTGTTTGATGCGCTATCGCCGCGCATTCTTACCAAACATTCTCCGGGAATTCGGAATTGGTTGCGACCCTGTGTTAGGTGTCCGCATTACATAGCGAAAACGCCGCTTTTCCTGAAATCGTACCCTCGCACGTAAGACGCGTTAAAGCCGGCGCATCGAAGTGCCATGAGTCAATGTTTCTCAATCACGCTTCACACGGAACACAATCGGAGAAGAACCCATGAAAACCACATCGAGACGGAAGCTCTTGGTCGCGGCAACGCTGACAATTGGAGTGGTCGCCGGCGCTATTATGTTCAACTCGGGCGACCGACTGTCTGCACGGGCGCAAAACGTCGCGACAGGCAACAATACAGAGAATCCGGCCATTCGCTTCACCGATGATGGAAGACTGCTGCAACCATCAGGATACCGAAAGTGGATGTACGTCGGCTCGCCCCTTACTCCAAACGACATGAACAACGGGAAGGCAGCGTTTCCGGAATTCCATTCCGTCTACATAGACCCGAAAGCCTACGACCAATACCAGAAGTCCGGGAAGTTTCCGGACGGCACGGTTCTCATCAAGGAACTCGTCAGCGTCGGGTCGAAGGGGGCGACGAGCGGTAACGGATACTTCATGGGCGAGTTCACCGGACTTGAGGTCTTGCTGAAAGACAAGACTCGATTCAAAAACGAACCAGGAAACTGGGGATTCTTTAGCTTTGGCCACGAGTATCCATTAAAGGATTCTGCGACCATTCAGCCGACTGCCAACTGCAACGACTGTCACGGCGGAGCAGCCGACGACGACTTTGTATTCACGCAGTACTACCCGGTTCTGCGGGCTGCGAGAGGCAAGCGGCGTGGTGAATGAGCAGGCTCCGATTCGACTCCCCCCACCTAAGTCAGGGTTTCCACTGCAAGTTACTGTTCGACGCCTGGCTTAATCCGCCTGTGCCGTAAGTAACTGACACACAAGGTGTAATGCTCTTGGATTGAAGTATGAACGGTTGCGAAAAACTTCTGTAGCCGTCTTGTCGCCCCGACTGCTGAAAACTCTCGGGAAACACTGTGTTTCTGGGTTTGTTTTGCATTCGTCGTTGTTCGTTGCGAGTCGTCGGAATTGCCCACAATGGACAGCGGTTTGCACCAGTTGTCAGAATCTGGTGCAAAGTCTGGTGCAGATGTGCGGCTGTCGATGCATCGTCTTCGTCCGTTCCGGTCGCCTTCGCTTCGGTTGGTGTCGTCGGTGAGCCGTCGAGCGCATCGTCGGCAGCGAATCAAGTACTCCGTGGACGTCGAGTAGCCGCGGGTCGGTGTAGACGTTCATCGTCAGGTCGATACTGGAATGCCGCATGGCAGCTTGGGCAACCATCGGACGTTATCAACACGCCCGGTCCTTTGTTCGAATGACTCACACTTGGCTTTAAGTTACTTCGCGGAATCCGGCTCGCCAGGCTTCCAATCGCCAGCGTCCCACGTCTCATCAGGCTGGGATGCCGATTGTTCACTGCCCGAAACTGCCGTTGTGCCGGCTTTATTTGAGCAACCGAGAATGAGAGCCATCGAAAGAATCAATAGACATCGCTTCATTTGCTTTTCTCCCTTCGTTGACCGGCGTTCGATGTCGGCGCATCACGGCGTGCGTATCCGCCGAGAGATGTCAATTCCTTGATTCGGTGATACGCTCACGTCAAGGTATCTTCACGTCTCACAACGGTGGATTGATGAGGCACGGTAGGTCGGAATTCATTCCGACGCAGGACCGACGAAAACCGAGCGGGACTCCAGTCGCTGCCGACGTAAACCAATTAACACGGCATAACGCAGGCCGTGTCACGGAATGAATTCCGTGCTACGACGTCGAGCACTGCCGCATTTTGCTCCACTTCCCGGTTTCGAAAAATCGGTGGATTGATGAGGCACGGTAGGTCGGAATTCATTCCGACGCAGGACCGACGAAAACGGAGCGGGACCCAGTCCTCCGACGTAAAATAATCGACACGGCATAACGCAGGCCGTGTCACGGAATGAATTCCGTGCTACGACGTCGAGCACCGCCGCATTGATGCTCCACTTCCTGGTTTCGAATTGGGTGGATTGATGAGGCAATGCATGGTTCACGCGCGTCGAGGAGCATCGTAGCGAATCCAATGGAGACCCGACGGACCGGCATTGGCGTTCCATCGGCGACGTCCTCTCCATTGGCGGACTGAAAGAAAAGGTACTCGCTGCCCGCCGTCGGTCTTCGGCACCCGTATGTCCGGCCGAGAACGAAGAAGAACTCGACGACATCCCCTCACACATCCGCGGCGACTTGCAGTTCTTTTCCGTTTCGACCATCGCCGAAGCGTTGCAACAAACAATGACTTGAACGTCACGCAAGTCGCCAAGACATTCGATGACTCGACAGTCTGTCCGGCGTGCTTTCCAACCTCTGACGAGTTCGGCTACGCGGTTGGCGTTTCACGCCCAGTTTCATATTTGATCGAACGATCCTCAGGGGAAGCCTCGCTTAGGACCGCTCGCGAACAACTGGAGTAGCGGATCCTGCACTTGTATCGCGAGCGGCCCTTACGCGTCACGTTAACGTTAGTGCATCGCGACGTGCGACGCTCCCTTTCGCAAAGTGGAATCGAGGTCGAAGCGATCTGCGTTCATCACTTTGTTCCAAGCCGACACGAAGTCGGCGACAAACTTCTGCTTCGCGTCTTCGCTGGCGTAGACTTCCGCGATCGCTCGCAGTTGCGAGTTCGATCCGAACACGAGATCGACGGCGGTAGCCTCTCCATTTGACGTCGCCCGTTTTGCGATCCACGCCCTTCGTAGAAGTGCTCGCACACCGGCGACTTCTTCCACACCGTGTTCATGTCCAGCAGGTTGACGAAAAAGTCATTGCTCAACGTCCCCGGTTGCCTCGTCAACACACCAAGATGCATGTTGTCCGCCCCCGCATCTAGTACTCGCATACCGCCGACCAACACCGTCATCTCCGGCGCGGTCAACGTCAGCAGACTGGCTCGATCGACCAACAACTCTGGCAGCGGTCGGTCGAGCGGCTTGTGGCCGAAGAAGTTTCGGAACCCGTCCGTGATCGGTTCCAGCACGGCAAACGAATGCACGTCGGTTTGTTCCTGGGTCGCATCGGTGCGTCCGGGGAAGAATGGTACCTGAACTTCATGCCCGGCTTTTTTCGCCGCATGCTCGATCGCCGCGTTGCCGCCCAGAACGATCAAATCCGCGAGCGACACTTTCTTGCCTGTCGACTGCGAAGCGTTGAAGTCCTGTTGAATCTTTCCGAGACTCTGCAACACCTTGGCGAGCCTGGCGGGTTGGTTGACGGCCCAATCCTTTTGCGGGGCCAAGCGAATGCGTGCGCCGTTGGCTCCGCCCCGTTTGTCACTGCCTCGGAATGTCGACGCCGACGCCCATGCAGTCCGCACCAATTCCGGGACAGACAATCCTGATGCAAGAATTTTGCTCTTCAACATGGCGATGTCTTGTTCGTCGATCAGTTTGTGATCGACCGCGGGTACCGGGTCTTGCCACAACTGCGGTGGTGCGACTTCGGGGCCTAGGCAACGCGAATACGGACCCATGTCACGGTGAATCAGTTTGTACCAGGCTTTGGCAAACGCCGCTTCAAACTCTTTCGGGTTTTCGTGAAAGCGTTTGGAAATCTTTGCATAATCCGGGTCCATCCTCAAAGCCAAGTCGGTCGTGAACATCATCGGTGCGTGCGTCTTCGATTCGTCGTGAGCGTCGGG
Source organism: uncultured Chloroflexia bacterium (assembly GCA_963715415.1). Lineage (GTDB taxonomy): Bacteria > Chloroflexota > Anaerolineae > Caldilineales > Caldilineaceae > JAWKOK01. The sequence goes on from CAVQSG010000001.1 coordinate 20,619, forward strand.
CACTATTCCTTGAGCCGACTTGTCTTTGGGCGTCCACTGGTGTGCGCCCGCAGGACTCTCTGGTCAACTCCCATTCGAATCCCATCAAGTGGTCGAAGTAGTCGTGCGAGAAGTGAGCTGGGGTCGATGTCCACGCACCCTCCAATCCACTGGTGATCGTGTCGTCGCCATTGCCGGTGCCGAACGAGTTCTTCCATCCGAGTCCTTGCTCTTCCAGACTGGCCGCTTCCGGTGCGGGACCCACGAACTTGCTTGGATCGGCAGCACCGTGGGCTTTGCCAAACGTGTGTCCGCCAGCGATCAGTGCGACCGTTTCTTCGTCGTTCATCGCCATGCGACCGAATGTTTCGCGAATGTCACGGGCGGCTGCGATCGGGTCGGCTTTGCCGTTGGGGCCTTCGGGATTCACATAGATCAAACCCATCTGGACGGCGGCAAGCGGATTTTCGAGTTGGCGATCGCCGGTGTAACGTTGGTCACCGAGCCACTCTGCTTTCAGGGCCCCAATTGACGTCGAGCTGAGGTTCCCAGACGTCTTCGCGACCTCCGGCGAATCCCATTGTCTTGAAGCCCATCGCTTCCAAGTGAGCAGTTACCGGTCAGCACCATCAAGTCGGCCCACGAGATTTTTTTGCCATACTTTTGTTTGATCGGCCAAAGCAGTCGACGCGCCTTGTCGAGGCTGGCGTTGTCGGGCCAACTGTTGAGCGGCGCGAAGCGTTGGGTGCCGTAGCCAGCGCCGCCGCGGCCATCGGCAATGCGATAGGTTCCCGCACTATGCCAGGCCATGCGAATGAAGAACGGGCCATAGTTTCCGTAGTCGGCCGGCCACCAATCTTGCGATGTCGTCAACAACGCTTTGATGTCCTTCTTCACCGCGTTCAAGATCGAGTGTCTTGAACTCTTCGGCGTAGTCAAAACCTTCGCCCATCGGATTGGTCTCTGGCGGAGTTCAGGGCAAGGATTTGAAGTTCAATTGGTTCGGCCACCAGTCGCCATTGGAATAGGCTCCAGCGGCCGTGTTGCGGTTGCTGGGAGCTGTGATTGCGCCCATCACTGGACATTGTGAAGTCGTCAGAGACTTCGCATTCGTTGTTCCAAGCGGGATCGCGTTGTCTTTGGGCTGGGAAAATGCGGCAGGTACGATGCAAAGCATTGCAAGGCTCGTCATAACGCGGGCAAAATATCTGGTCGATTTCATGATGTCTCCTGAAACTGAATGACGAAACGGGTGTTCGCAAAGTGGAGCACTATCGGTCACGGAGTTTTATTTTGGCTCTTCGGCAGAATCTGTGGGTCGATTTCGGCCTTTTGGCTGGTCGCGAGTGGAGCCCCTCGGGAATCTGAACAACAAAGCCTAATGGTTGTTTGAGTCGATTGGCGTTGGTCCGGCTCCGTCGTCCTTTCATCCGTCGGGGCCATGCGCTCCGCTCGTTCCTCGCTGCGCCGGGGTGAGCCCCGACGGATGAAAGGACGACGAAGCCTAATCGAAACAAAAGTCAAGTAGGATCGCATCCTGTGGCGGTTCCGTTATAGGTGAGTTTGCACACTTACCATAACGAGAACCGGAACCCACAGGATGCAACTGAAGACTATCCTCAATCACGTAACGGATTACAAGTCGTTCGTCTTCGGGAAAGTGACTTGGCTGGAGAATTCGGTGTCACCGGCTGTCGAAGTCCAGATCGTTCCACGCCGCAACGGACTGCGGGTTTGTTCCGGCTGCGATCAAGTCCGTCCTGGATACGACACGATGCCGGAACCACGACGATTCGAGTTCGTTCCGCTCTGGGGGATCATGGTGTACTTCGTGTATCAGATGCGGCGAGTTCAGTGCCCGGACTGCGGCATCAAAGTCGAGCGGGTTCCCTGGGCAGACGGCAAGAGCTCACTGACGACCGAATACAAATGGTTCCTCGCTCGTTGGGCGCGACGCATGTCCTGGAAAGACGTGGCGGTGACGTTTCGCGTCAGCTGGGACCATGTCTATGAAGCCGTGAAACACGCTGTTTCCTGGGGATTGAAGCATCGCGACCTGGATCAGTATTGAGTCGATTGGCATCGATGAAGTCCAATGGCACAAAGGGCATCGCTACCAAACCGTTGTCTATCAGCTCGATGCAACATCAGAAGCGTTTGCTTTGGATTGGGCCTGAACGAACCGCCAAGACGCTGCTTCGCTTCTTTCGATTTCTCGGCAAGGAACGTACGGCCAAGCTGCAATTCATTTGCAGTGACATGTGGCAGGGGTACATCAAAGTGATTCGCAAGAAGGCCAGCCACGCGGTCCATGTCCTCGATCGGTTTCACGTGATGCAACGCATCGGCAAAGCGATCAATGACGTCCGTGCGGCCGAAGTGAAGCAACTCAAAGCGGATGGCTACGAACCTGTCTTAAAGGGTGCGCGATGGCTACTGCTGAAACGTCCGGAAAATCTCACCGACAAACAGTCCGTCAAACTCAATGAGCTGCTCCAGTACAATCTCAAGTCGATACGAAGTCACTTGATGAAGGAGGACTTCCAACGACTTTGGGAGTACCACAGTCCCTATTGGGCCGGCCGATTCTTGGATGAATGGTGTACCCGAGCCATGCGCAGCAAGATCGAGCCGATGAAGAAAGTCGCTCGATCTCTTCGCGAGAAACGCGAGCTGATCCTCAACTGGTTTCGCGCCGGTGGAACCATCTCCGCGGGAATCGTCGAGGGATTCAACAACAAACTAAAACTGATCACCAGAAAATCGTACGGCTTTCGAACGCAAGAATGCGTACGAAATCGCCTTGTATCACAACCTCGGAGCCTTACCTGAGCCAGAATTCACCCACGAATTCTGCTGAGGAGGCTCGAAAAAGGGGGCACGCCGAACATCTACTACGGGCTCACTTCGTTGCTTCACGCGGCGGCAGACTTGGGATCGCTGGAGGCCGTGGATCTGCTGCTGGAGTACGGGGCCGATCCGGATGGAATTCCGGACCCCGACGCCCCGGTACCGGCCCTCTTGATTGCAACCTCGAAGGGCCACGTCGACATCGTGCGCCGTCTGCTGGAGGCCGGAGCCGACGTCAATGCTCGGGACATCCAGGGTGACACGGCGATCCTGCGCGCACGAGCGATGGACCATTTGGATATCGCCGAAATCCTGTTGCGCGAGGGAGCCAACCCAACGCTCGAAAATCTCGGCGGGAGCAGTGCCCTCAAAGGCGGCCGATACTACGCCGAAACAGATCGTGTCGGCGATCTGCTGCGCGGTCGTGGCTACTCGGCAGAGCAGCGGCAGCCACGCCGAGGTCCCTGGTACACAAAGGCAGCCGAAGCTGACTCGCCCTCGAAACCCTGCGGCATGGATCTTGTTAGAGAAATGCGAACATCCGCGCCAAACTACGACTTGTCAAATGATGACATACTTTCCCAGCTTCGCCGCTGGGACCAGCAATACGGCATCGAAATCCTCGACGTCGGCGGTGACTTGGTACGCGTCTTGTTTCTATCATTGCCCGATCCGGTGGAACCGTTGGCGGAGGAAATCAACCGTTTCTGCCCGGATGTCGTCGACCAGGGATTTGGCTGCTTCCAGGAGATGTATGGTGAGATGCTCGACCGTCGCGACGAACTTCCCCATGAAGTCGCTCAACTGATCGAAGGTGTTGACTTGGACCAGGAAGATTATGGACTCGTTATCCTCGCCAACGCCCTGCGCCGAGACCGAACCGTTTCGCTCTGGTGGGATTGAGCCGATACGGTGCGACACGTATTCCTGCGTCACCATTACATTTGGAATCACTATGAATCAACCTGAATTCAAACCCGGTCATTTGTGTATCCATCACGCCGGTCAAGACGTCGAGTCGTTTGCCCTCGGTGCGGGCGCTGCCTACATGTTTTTTGAAGAAGGGGGGATCCAAAAACTGGCCATCGAAGATGGGACCGACTGGGTGGACTTCGAGGACAGCGAGCTGATCGGTGGTTCGGAAACGCTCGTGCGCGTATGGGGTATCCCGATCAGTGAATCTGAGGTGGAAAATGGGGTCCCTCAAACACTCACGCCAGAAGTTTCCAGCTCGGAACCGTGTAGTGATGGCGTCATCGCCTGGTTTTTTGCCAGCGTTGGTCACCGTGTTGGAAAGATCGCGGTCGAGTTTCCAGGTGGAAAGCGTGTCCGCATGGCATTGCACGTCGATGATATCACGGAGGAAACCGACCAGTGCAACACCATCATTACTCTCGAAACTGTGTTAACCCAACCGGCTGACTTGGAACGCCCGGAATAAATTCTCCCTCAACGAAACATTAGAAACGAGGCTTTGAGGCGTCCTAAAGCAACTCTGCTCGCCCACTCCCAACTCGCTTCGGTTGGACATCAAACATCACGCACGAAGGCGATCCGCTCCGCCTGCCGACACCGCTGTAGATTCGCCGCTTGCCGCACACTTCCCCAAAAACCGGACAGAGAATTAGAGGAAAGTGCGTCGAAAAGATCGAGCGAACTCCAAGCGGTCGATGCAACCGCCGTCTCGAAAGCCGGATGACTACGCACCGATCTCAGGGACGATTGGATGCCCTTGGGTGAGTATGCTGCCGGCGATTGAGCGGCTGTCCCAATAGCTCGCACATGCACACGGAATGTCAAGCAAAGAACGGCTGGTTTGCTCACGCCTTTACATGGTTCGATGTCCGACGTGAAAAAGCCGCTTGGTGTTGTAAACGGTGGCCAAGTAGCTCGCGCCGGACCAGTCCGTGCTGGCCAAACCCGATCACCGGGTCAGCGTCCCCAAAACGCCCGGGATTCCGCAAGAGCGGAGCTGACGATGTTCTTGTTAGTTAAACGTATGTGATCGACTGCGAGACGCTCAACGGAATCTCCGAGTCCCATCGTGGCGTTCCAAATTATGCACACCTCTTTGCAAGAATGGCGAGTGCCTCTTTCCGGGTATCACTAAATCGGGATTGAGCACAACCGAGCGAAGACATCGCAATCCGCGTTCAAATCTTCTAAGGCTCGAACGCAAAACGAGCCTGCCTCGGTATCCGACTGTGCCGCCATAGTCGGCCGCGGCTCGTTCGAGTTCCGGGATCGCAATACGCCCCTCCTCTCCCATGGCACCGAGCATGCGGCGGAGGGGTTATTCAACCAGATGAAGGTCTTTCCATTCATCTTCGCTGATTCCTGGCGGGGTACTTAATGACGGATCAGGCGAGGGGCAAGAACCTTGGCACGCGGGCCCATTCGAATGAGGCACCGGCAGTACGAGTATTGGTTGCCGGCGTATGCAATCCCGTACTTTCCGTACATCAGGTCGAGCACATCATTAAGAGCGGCATCTGAGTCTGTCTGCGAGATCGCAGCATAGTAGCTTTCGCAATGTATTCTTTTCTGCCTCCCCGAGATGTTCTCAGAAGCCGACGTAACTCTTCTACGGCTTTGTCGTCGCTAAGTTCGGCGCGGCAGCAATCTCGTGTTGGAGCCGGTTGTAGTAATAAACAGAGAGACGGATTTGATAGATCCATCCGAGTGGTGGCAAGGCCAGGGCCGTCCCAAGAACGAGAGCAACTGACGAGAGGACAACGCCCAGCCTATTCATCACTCCCAAAACACGATTGGTAACGTTGACCTTGCGTTTTCCCGGCATCAGCCACTGCATGAACCGAGTGACGATGGCCGCGATCAAACAACCCGCTCCTGACCCAAGTGCCGGCAGGGGAAAAATCAAGGGGATCGGGTAAGCCCCCAAGTAGGAATCGCTGTGCGGGACGATATACCAAGAACGCGCAAATCACCGATGAAGATGTGCAAGCCCCTGCTGGCCAGTGGCTGGTCGGAGGAAGAAGTGTTTGAGTTTACGGCCGCCGCTGCCATCTCTGCTGGATACGGCGGTCTGCCTGAGATCGCCTGGCAAGCGTTGGCCGAAGCCCAGGCGCGACAGTCAGCCGGCACGGGCTAGGACCATGTGTCCCAACGTCCGTCACTATTGTTCAACCTGGCGCGGGCCGCTAGCTAATTCGCGGCCCGCAGTCGCTCACACCCGGCGACTGTATCGACCTTATCGGTAGAAATCAATCCACTGCATCGTGAAGGCGTCCGGACGGCCGTCATAGAAGTTGGGTGGCAGGCTGATCTCGAAATAGCCGTTCTGCAGGGGGATGGACGCCTGGCTGCCCTCTTCCGGCACTACGATGACGGACGGGTAGAAGGCTTCCCCCGCATCAAAGACCTCTTGCGCCCGATTGGCGTCGTCGATGGCATAGACAATCGGCAGCGGCGCCGGATCCGAGGTGCTGGAGACACCGGTCCGGACCAGAACCTGATCATAGCCGATTTCCAGACTCTCCAGTCCGGTCAAATGCAGGCGCACCACCACTTCGTCGGGCCATTGCCCGGCCACCAGCTCGGCCTGCAGCCCGCCGATGCCGCGCGCGCTGGTGACGTCGATGATGGTTCGGTCGACATCCCGTGACACAACGGCCGTATCATCGAGTTTGTCCAGGGTTACTTTGATCACAGGTTCAACCTCCGTCGTCGGTTGGCACGCGGCCAAGCCGATCATCAGCACCAGAACGGACACGAGCAGGCGGACCCGGCTAATTCGCTGACGCATCTTCGCGGCCGTCATCCGTCTCGGCGCACTGTCTCACGGCCGGATCGAGCGCGCCCACATCCATCTTCTTCAGCCGGTAGAGCACTTCCTGGGTCAACTGGCGGTGCTTGCCGCTGATGTCGGCCTGGATGCCGAACAATACTATCAGCACGCCGACCAGAATCAGCCCCGTGCCCAACGTCAGCGACTGGACGAATCGGCCGACGCCGCTTTCGCCGATCAGGTAGTTAATAAAGAAGCGCGCCCACAGCGCCGCCCCAGCCAGCAAAAACGGCAGCGCCAGATAGGTAAACGTGCGGAGTGGTTCATAGAAGGCATAAAGGCGCATGATGGTGCCGCCCTGGGCCTTGATGAAGTGCCACATATTGCGCTGCAGTCGCGATGGCCGCGTCGGCGGATTGGTCTCGATGGGCACGCTCAGCACCGGCAGCCCTAGCTTCCCGGCCTGGATGATCGTCTCCAACGTGTAGCTATAGCGGGTAAGGATGGTGAAATGCAGCGCCGCTTCCTGGGAATAGGCCCGAAAACCGCTGACCGGGTCAGGGACGCTGGTGCCGCTGACATTGCGCACCATCCAGCCGCCAACCGACCACATCCACTTCTTGAACGTGGAGAAATGGTCGATGGTCTGTACCTGCCGGTCACCGATGACCATGTCCGCTTGCCCCGCCACCACCGGCGCCACCAGGTCGGCAATATAGCGGCCGGGATATTGCCCGTCGGCGTCGGTGTGGACGATGATGTCGGCCCCCAACTGCAGGCTGGTGTCGATGCCGGTCTGGAAGGCGCGGGCCAGCCCCAGATTGTTGGGGTGGCGCACGATGTGGGTGACGCCACAGGCGCGGGCGATGTCGGCCGTCCCGTCGCTGCTACCGTCGTCGATGACCAGCGTTTCGATGCAGTCGATGCCCGGTAGACGGCGCGGCAGATCGGCCAGCGCGTCAGGCAGCGTGGCCGCTTCGTTAAAGCAGGGTATCTGGATGATGAGTTTCACGGTGGAGGATGTCGTCGATTTCGACCAGATGCAGCCCTGACCACAAGTAGCGGTCCAGGTCAATGCGCCATTCGTCGCTGACGGCCACGCCTTCAGCGCGCAGCAGCGCCGCCTGCATATCCGGATTGGGGCTGCTGATGCGCCCCTGGCTGTTGATCACCCGGTGCCAGGGCACGGCGTCATAGACCGGGTTGCCGGACTTGCCGCGCAGCGCCGCCATGGCATAGCCCACGGCGCGGGCCGCGTTCGGATGGCCGAGCATCTGGGCCACGCGGCCGTAGCTGGTCACCTGCCCCTTTGGAATGCGGCGGACAACGTCATAGGCCTGTTCATAGAAGGTGACTGTCTTGGGCGGCATACGTGCCTGAAGTGTAGCCGAGGGAGGGTTAGGGGCCAAGTCACAAAGAGCCTGCCGCTTATTTTCGCCGACGGCCGTTTGATCCCCAATTCGTCCCAACCTGCACAACTTCTGCAGAATCGTTTCCTAGAATAGGCGACGATCACATGATTACCAAGAGGACAATATGATGATTCACGATACAACAGTGCGCCGGAAGCCCAACGGCCGTCTGGCTCTTCTCATGCTGACCGCCCTGGCCTGGACGCTGTTCCTGGCAGCCTGTTTGCCCAGCCCCACGAATTCTGCGGCCACCCAGACGGACGAACCCGTCGAAGCCTTCATCGGCGATCTGGAAGCCAATGCCACGGCCGGCGGTTCGTTGATGCCGGCGCGCGCGGCCGTCCTGAACGCCCCCACTGTGGGGCGCGTGGTCTCAGTGGATGTGCGGCCCGGACAAACCGTCAACGCCGGCGATCCGCTCCTGACGCTGGACACAACCGATCTGGAGCTTAACCGGCTCTCGGCCGAACTGGACGTGCGCCAGGCCGAGGCGTCGCTGGCCGATCTGCTGGCCCCGCCCACAGCCGCCGAGATGGCCGCCGCTGAGGCGACTGTCGCCGGCGCCGAGGCGCAGCTGGCGGACCTGCTCGCCGGGCCGACTGAAGCCGAGCTGGCTTCGCTGGAAACCAGCCTGCGCAGCGCCCAGTCCGGTCTGGCTTCGGCCAATGCCGAGTTGGTGCGATCCCAGAGCGCGGTGACCGATGCCGACATCCGGTCGGCGGAGGCGGCGCTGGCGGCGGCTCAACTGCAGCTCAAGAGCGCGCAGCAGGCCAACGAAGACCTAACCAACCAGGCCACGGACCAGCAGCTGCGTTCAGCCGAACAGGCGGTGGCCTCGGCCCAGGCGCGTCTGGCAGACCTGCGTACGGGCAACGATACGGCCGCTGCCCAGAGCAGCGTGGGCGCTGCGGCGGCCCGGCTGGAGAGTGCCCAGGCCGACTATGACCGGCAGGTAGGCGGGCCGACCGCCGCCCAGGTGGCCTCGGCCGAGGCCCAATTGGCCGACGCCCAGGCCTCGCTGTCCACGCTGCGCGACGGTCCGACCCAGGCCGAGATCGACGCCGCCGAGGCCGCGCTGGCCCAGGCGCGTCTGACCCTGGCCGACGCCGAAGCCGCGCTGGCCGAAGCCACGCTGACTGCGCCGTTTGCCGGGGTGCTGGCCGCCGTCAATGTTCAGCCGGGAGAAATTGCGTCCGGTCCGGTTGCCGAACTGGTGGATCTGGGCAGCCTGGAAGTTGTCCTGCAGGTCGATGAGATCGACGTGGGCAGTCTGTCCGTTGGGCAGCCGGCAACGGTTACGCTGGACAGCTACCCGGACACGGAGATTGCAGCCGAAGTCGCCTCCATCGCCTCCGCCGCCACGACAAACGCCAGTGGGCTGGTGACTTATGACGTCCGGCTGCGGCTGGACGAAACAGCCTTGCCGCTGCTGGCCGGGATGACCGCCAACGCAGACCTGGTAACGGCCGAAAAGCAAGACGTGCTGCTCGTGCCCAACAGTGCCATCCAGGTCGACCGCACGAACGGCACCTACAGTGTCTATCTCATCAACGGCGAATCCATCGAGCAGGTTCCGGTGACCATCGGTCTGCGCGACAGCCGCTTTACCGAAATTACCAGCGGCCTGTCGGCCGGCGATCATGCTTTCCCTGAGCGGTCCGGGGGCGCAGGGCCCCGACCTGATGACCCCCTTCCGGGGCGGCCGGGAAAGCACGAACTAACGAGCATAGGAACAAACGATGAAAGAGTTTTGGCAGAAACGAAAGTGGTGGATCATGGGCGGTATCGCCGTCCTCATCATCGCCCTGGTGGCCTTGCCGTTGATCATGGGCGGATCGGGCGCAGCCGCCGGTAGTCCCGCATTTGGCGGTGCGACAGCCGCCGCACAATCAACAACCGATGAACGCGCCGAGGCGTTCATTGGCGATTTATCTAATGAAGCCACGGCCGCCGGTGAAGTGGTCGCGCAGCGGCAGGCAGCCCTGGCCATCACGGGCAGCGGCACGATCGCTGATGTTCTGGTGCGCGTGGGCGATACCGTTCAGGCCGGTGACCCGCTGGTCCAATTGAACACGGCCGATCTGGAGCGCACGGTTGAATCAGCGCGACAGGCTCTGGCCGCGCAGGAAGCCAATCTGGCGACGCTGACCGCCCCGGCCACCGCCGCCGCCCTGGCCGCGGCCGAAGCCGGCGTTGCCAGCGCCCAGGCTGCCGTAGAGGATCTCATGGACGGTCCCAGCGAACAGGAATTGGCGGCAGCAGAAGCCTCGCTGCGCGCCGCCCAGGCTGAAGTCGGGGCCGCCTCGGCCCGGCTCAGCAGCGCCGCCGCCGCGCCGGACGCCGCCGCGATTCAGGCCGCCCAGCTGCAGGTGGACCTGGCCCAACAGGCAGCCACTTCAGCCGCCGAGCGACACAGCACGGTGCTGGTGACCGAACCCAATCAGTTCATCACTGCCGAGGACCTGGCTGACTTTGAATTCTCGGCCCGCGTCCAGGCCCAGCAGGCCAACGCCGATCTGGCCGCAGCCCAGCAAGCCTATGACGATCTGGTCAACGGCAATCCGAGCAGCGTCGCCTCATCCCAGGCGAGCGTCGCGTCGGCCGTTGCCCAGCGCGACGCCGCCCAGGCGCAACTCGATCTGCTGCTAGCCGGGCCGACTGAAACGCAGCTGGCGTCGGCGCAATCATCATTGGCCCAGGCCCAATTGCGACTGGAGCAGCTGGTCAACGGTCCATCCGACGCCCAGCGCACCCAGGCCGACTGTAGCCGTGGAGAAGGCGCGGATCAATGTGCAGCGCGCCGAGCGCAGCCTGACCGACGCCACGTTGACCGCGCCCTTTGCCGGTGTCATCACAGCCGTTAACGCCCAGCCGGGCGAAACGGCGAACGGTGTCCTGGTTGAGCTGTTCGACCCGACGACTCTGGAAGTTGTGCTTGATGTCGATGAAGTCGATATCGCCCAGGTTCAACCGGGCCAGCAGGCGACGATTGCCCTGGAAACTTGGCCGGACGAGGAGATTTCGGCCGAAGTAGCGGCCGTCTTGCCCCAGTCCAGCCCCGGAAGCGATCTGGTCACCTTCCGCACCTACCTGAGCCTGGGTCAGACCAGCCTGCCGGTGCGGGTGGGCATGACCGCCAACGCCCGGTTGTTGGCCGAGACTCTGGAAAACGTACTCCTGCTGCCCAACGCCGCCATTCAGGCCGACCGCCAACGCGGGACTTACTCCGTTGTGCGGGTGGTCCCCGGCGCGGACGGTCAGGACACGTTCGAGACGGTGCCGGTGACCATCGGCATGCGGGACGGCCGTTTCACCGAGATCACCAGCGGGTTGCAGGCCGGTGACGAAGTGATCATCGGCAACGAATTGCCCATCCAGGAATTCAACGGCCCGCCGGACCCGAACGAAGGCGGCCCCGGTCAGGGTGGCGGCCCGTTCGGCGGCTAACAAGGAGCGCGCACCATGATTACCATGAACAGCATCACCAAGAGTTACGAGATGGGCGAAACGGTTGTCCACGCCCTGCGCGGCGTGGACCTGCAGGTCGATGAGGGCGAATTCGTCGCCATCATGGGCCCCTCAGGTTCCGGCAAGAGCACGTTGATGAACATCATCGGCTGTCTGGACACGCCCGACAGTGGGTCCTATATTCTCGGCGGCAAGGACGTCAGCCAGCTGACCGACAATCAGCAAGCCCACATCCGCAACGGCAATATCGGCTTCGTCTTCCAACAGTTCAACCTGCTGGCCCGCACCCCGGCCATCAAGCAGGTCGCCCTGCCGTTGATGTACGGCGGGATGAGTCGGGCCGAGCGCAACAAGCGCGCCGAAGAGGCGCTGGGACGGGTGGGTCTGGCCGACCGGCTGGACCACAAGCCGGATGAACTGTCCGGCGGCCAGCAGCAGCGCGTAGCCATTGCCCGGGCGCTGGTGGCCGAACCCAACATCATTCTGGCCGACGAACCCACCGGCGCGCTGGACACCCACACGGGCGAAGAAATCCTGAACCTGTTTGAAGAACTGAATCGGCAGGGCATTACTGTGGTCATGATTACCCATGATCCCGAAGTGGCCTCCCGCGCCCAGCGGACTATCTGGATCCGCGATGGTGTGGTGGTCGATGAAGAAGCCGATGCGGCCGCGCACCCGGAAATCCATGCGCTGGTCCAGCCCGTCAAGGTAGGTAACCCCCAATGAATCTGGCCGAAAGCTTTGTAACTGCCCTCGACAGCCTGCGCGCCAATAAGCTGCGGGCGGCCCTGACCATGCTCGGCGTCATCATCGGCGTCGGGGCGGTCATCGCCCTGCTGTCCATCGGCAACGGTGTCAGCGAATCGATTAGCTCGGAGATCACCGCCATCGGCACGAATCTCATCGTCATCACCACCGACGGCGACAACAGCGACGGCTATCCTGCGCTCAGTATGTCGGATGTGGAAGCTTTGTCGGACCCCTTGCGCGCACCGGCACTGGCCGACGTGTCCGCTTCGCAGCAAAGCGTGCAGGTTGTGACGGCCGGCGGCAACAGCAGCCGGACGTCAGTCATCGGTGTGACCGACAACTACTTCAGGATCAACAACATCGACACGTTTCAGGCGGGTGACGGCCTGACGCCCAACGATCAGGAAACGCAGGCGCGCGTCGTCGTCCTTGGTTCGGGCATTGCCGAAGACCTCTTCCCCGACAGCTTCCCGATCGGGCAGGATGTGCGCGTCAACGGCGCGTCCTATGAAGTGGTCGGCGTACTGGAAAGTTCCGGCAGCGCCTTCAACAGTTCGGATGACAGCGTGTTCATGCCCATCAGCACAGCACTGAGCCGCCTGTCCTCAGACCGGACGCGTCGCGGTGAAAAAGCCGTCTCGTCCATCACCGCCTCGGCGGCCACGGCCGAACAGACAGACGCCGCACTGGAACAGATTACCGACGTACTGCGGGAAGAACACGGCATCGCCTACGCCTCTGAAGATGACTTCAGCCTGCTCAGCCAGTCGGCGCTACTGGACACATTCGGCCAGATCACCGGTGTGCTGACCGGGTTCCTGGGGGCCATCGCCGGGATCTCGCTGCTCGTCGGCGGTATCGGCATCATGAACATCATGCTGGTGTCGGTTACGGAGCGGACTCGGGAGATCGGCATCCGCAAAGCCGTCGGCGCGCTGCGACGCGATATCCTGACGCAGTTTCTGCTGGAGTCGGTGGTGTTGAGCCTGATCGGTGGGTTGGTCGGCATCTTGCTGGGCTGGCTCATCTCGCTCGCCGCGGGCCGCGCGCTCGATCTGCAAACGGCGCTTGATGCCGGGACTATTCTGCTGGCGGTCGGTTTCGCATCGGCCGTTGGGATGATCTTCGGCATCTACCCTGCCTGGCGCGCCGCCAGCTTGAAGCCCATCGAGGCACTGCGCTACGAATAGGCGAAGAACGGCTACGCTGATGGCGCGGACCAGGTTGCCAATGAGCGCTGAGCCGACCCGGAAGAATCTGCGGACTTCATCCGGGGTCATCAGCGTAGCCGGCCTCGTTTTCGCACTCGCGGCAGCGCGGTTTCTGATGGATACTTGAGACACAGTGACCACTCGACGCATTCTGGTAGTAGACGATGATCGCGAAGTCGTCCGGCTGATCACAGCCTATCTGACCCAGGCCGGGTACGAGGTGCTGGCGGCCCACGACGGCCAGACGGCCGTCCATATGCTGCGCCGCGAACAACCGGACCTGCATGCTGCTCGACCTGATGCTCCCCGGCATGGACGGCTGGGACATCACCCGGCTGGTGCGCACCGATTCGGCGCTGGCCCACATCCCCATCATCATGCTGACCGCCCGCGTCGACGACACTGACAAGATCGTCGGACTGGAGCTGGGCGCCGACGACTACGTCACCAAGCCCTATAATCCGCGCGAGGTCGTGGCCCGCGTTCGCGCGCGCCTGCGCCAACCGGATGCCTCGCCGCCCCAACTCCTGCGGGCCGGAGCCTTGGAGATGGACCTGCGCCGCCGCGAGGTCCGCGTGGATGATCAGCCCATCGACCTCACGCCAACTGAGTTCAATCTGCTGCACGTGTTGATGGAGCAACCCGGTTATGTTCTGACGCGCGGCGAGTTGATGCGCCGTGGCCTCGGGCTGGATTATGAAGGCGTCGAGCGCACGCTGGACAGCCACATTCGTAACCTGCGCCACAAGATCGAACCTGACCCATCCAACCCGACCTATGTGCAGACGGTCTACGGCATCGGCTATCGTCTGGCGGAGGCCCCATCGTGAACAAGCTGTGGGTCCGCTTTGCGCTGATCATCATCGCCATTTTGATTGGTGTGACCATCCTGCCCCTGCTGCTGGGTCCCTCGCTCATGCCGCGCCTGATGGGCTTTTCCCCGGACCCCGAACTGGTCGCGCTCCAACAAGCGCTGCCCCCGGAGCTTCAGGCTGAACTGCAAACGCGCATCCAGGAAGCGGCCGTCCTCGTCATTACGCGCGGTCTGTTTGCCGTAGCCATTGTCGGCGCATTGGCCGGGATCATCCTCAGCCGCATGCTCCTCTCGCCACTGCAAGACCTGACCGACGGCGCCCAGGCGATTGCCTCACAGGACCTGGCCTATCGCGTGCCCGTGCGCGGGAGCGACGAAATGCGGACGGTGGCCGAATCGTTTAATGACATGGCCGGACAATTGGAGATGGGCGAATCGCTGCGCCGTCAGATGCTGGCTGATGTGTCGCACGAACTGCGCAACCCGCTTCATGTCCTGCGCGGCAACCTGCAGGCCATGCTCGACGGCGTTTACCCGCTTGACCGCGCGGAAGTTGGTCGCCTGCTGGACCAGACCGACCACCTTACGACACTGGTCAACGATTTGCACGAGCTGTCGCTGGCCGAAGCGCAGCGCCTGCCGATGGACCTGGCGCCGGTGGAACTAGGCGGACTGGTGAAGGAGGCGGCCGAAACGTTCCGGCCGTTGGCCGCATCAGAGCGGATCGACTTGCGGGTGGAACTACTCGGCCCGCCGCCAACTGTGACGGCCGATCGCGCGCGGCTGCGCCAGACGTTGCAGAACCTGCTGCTGAACGCGCTGCGGCACACCCCAGCCGGCGGCCGGATCGTGCTGTCGGTCGAGAACAAGCATGGTGTGGCGACCATCACCGTGCAGGACAATGGCGCAGGGATCACGGCCGACCATCTGCCGCGCGTCTTTGATCGCTTCTATCGCACGGATAGCGCTCGCGACCGGCAGAGCGGCGGCGCAGGATTGGGCTTGGCCATCGCCAAGGCCACCGTCGAGGCCCACGGCGGCAGCGTGGCCGTCAGCAGCCCCGGCCCGGATCAGGGGAGCACCTTCACGATTACGCTGCCGGCCGTCGCGTAGGAGCGGAATAGTGATGGTCGGGCTTCACCCGGTCGACGGATCAGGTCGACTGCGGGTCTGCGCCGTCCAGTAAACCGGCGACGGTGATATCCTCATCGATTTCCGGCCAATGCAGGCTGACACCGCCGCCACTAATCTCGACAACGCGTCTCTGCTCAGCGGTAGCGTCATACAGGAGCGGAAACCAAATGATGGGCACGCTAATGATTCGGCCGTCGGTCAGCGAGACATGCATGAGGCTGGCGTCGAACGCTACCGACGATGCCAGTGCGGTTGTGGGTCGATAGGCTCTGCGAAATGACGAGGTGGTTCGAGTGGTCTCACCCGAAGTGGTCATACCATGCCTCCAGGAATTCTAAGTGATGGGCTTACCAACGTGCTGCGCCCACAGCCGGTGATCGTGCCCGGCCGCCCCTCTAATAGATGAGCAGCGCCCCCAGCCCGGCCGCCAACAATCCCCCGGCCATGGACGAGATAAGGTTGACCAGATCGTTGTTCATCCACGACCAGCCGCGCAGCGGGCGCGTTTCGTGGCCGCAGCGATGGACCTTGCGCTCCGTTTCCTTCCGGCAGACGTCGCAGTAGTAGATCTGCTGGACGGTGGCTCCCAGCAGGCTGTCGGTCAGCGATCCGGCCAGGCCCCCGGCCGCGCCGATGAGGGTCACGGTCAGCACGGCCCCGGCCGTCCCCGGCACCAGACCGGCCACCGCCCCCAGCGACCCGGCCGCCAGTCCAATCATCCCGCCGCCGATCAGGGACACGCCGGTTCCCAGCGGCGAGACCCCGCCTGACGAGCCAACTTCCACTGCCCGGCCTGACGTGATCAGCCGTGGCGGCGCTTTGCTCAGCGTGCCCAATTCCGTGGCCCATGTGTCGGCCGTGACGGTGGCCATGACACCGATGAACAAGAAAAACCACACATCTGACGGCACAAGGCTTTCCGGGACCACCGCGCTGAGCACCGCGATGACCGCCCCCAGGCCGCCGTTGGCCAGCACCTGGCCCAGATCGCGGCGGTGGCCCTTCTCAAACTTCTCGGCCACGGCTGCTTTGTCGCGTTCCTTATAGTGCGAGAGAGCGCTGGAACTGACGAAAAAGATCGCCAGGAGCACCCCCCACACCCAACCGCCCAGCCCGAAGATCAGTGTGCCGACGACGATGGCGCCGAAAACCCCGGACGGTGCCAGCGACCCACGCCAGTAGGCCAGCCCGCTGATCAGGACGCTCAGGCCGAAGCCCAATAGCAATGACGGTAGTAGCTCCTGTCCCATAGCGCCGGAAGTCTACTCCCAATGCGGGCTTCTCGCACACAGATCGTATACCCGCGCCGCTGCCGGCCATCATTTGCCAATTCCCCACAGTAGGCCACAATACCAGGAACGTCGAGGAGGTGCGTGCGACATGCCTGACTCCCAATCAACGTCACGCAATGGCTCCGACCGATCGAGCGTCGAATTACCGGCGCGCCCGGTCATCTACGAGATCAATACCTGGGTCTGGCTGGATGATCTCAGCCGCCGGGCCGGCGAACCCGTCACGCTGGGCACGGTCCCGGCCGCCGAATGGGACGCGCTAGCGGCTCTGCCGGTCGATGCGGTCTGGCTCATGGGCGTCTGGGAGCGCAGTCCCGCGAGCAGGACCATCGCCCTGGCAAACCCCGACTTGATGGCCGACTTCCGCGCGGCGCTGCCCGATCTCACCCCGGCCGACATCGTGGGCTCACCCTATTCCGTTCGCCGCTATGAAGTGGACACGCATCTGGGCGGGCGGGCCGGACTGGCCGCAGCGCGCGCTGAGCTTGCCCGGCGGGGCATTAGCCTGATCCTCGACTTCGTGCCCAACCACGTGGCTCCGGATCACCCCTGGACAGGTGACCACCCCACTTTTTTCATTCAGGGTACCGCGGCCGATATCGCTGCCGCGCCGGATGCCTATTATCGCGCGGGCGAGGCAATTCTGGCCCGCGGCCGCGATCCCTACTTCCCGCCCTGGCCGGATGTAGTCCAGATTAACGCCTTCGATGCCGGACTACGCGAGGCCACCATCGCTACCCTGATCGACCTCGGTGGGCAGTGCGACGGGCTGCGCTGCGACATGGCCATGCTGATGACCGACGACGTCTTCGGCCGAACCTGGGGCGAGACCGCCGGACCACCGCCGCCGGTCGAATACTGGCCGGAGATTCTGCCTGCTGTTCGCGCCGTCCATCCCCACCTGCGGTTCATTGCCGAAGTGTATTGGGACATGGAATGGGCGATGATGACGCAGGGTTTCGACTTCTGCTATGATAAGCGCCTTTATGATCGCCTGAATCAGGAATCGGCCGAAAGCGTGCGCCGGCATTTGACAGCCGACCCCAGTTATCAGGATCAGCTCGTGCGTTTCATTGAGAACCATGACGAGACGCGCGCCGCTGCTACCTTCGGCCCGGACCGGGAGCGCGTGGCGGCCGTTTTGACCCACACCCTATCGGGCGCAAAGCTGCTGCATGAGGGCCAGATCGCCGGGCGGCGCGTCAAGTTGCCGGTCTTTCTGGGTCGCCGGCCTGACGAAACCCCGGACGCCGCAATTCAGAGGTTCTATCGCCGTCTATTGCCCTTGCTGCGCATGCCCGCGCTGCGTGAGGGCCAATGGCAGCTCTGCGCGTTGACCGGTTGGCCGGGCAACGAGAGCTTCCGGCAGATGGTCGCCTGGTCGTGGCGCAGTGATACCCAGCAGTGCGTCATTGTGGTCAATCTGACCGAGACAGCGGCGCAGGGTCGTGTACAATTGGTTTGGCCCCAGTTGGCGGGCCAGGAGTGGGTGTTCCAGGACAGGCTGTCCGGCGCCGCCTTCGAGCACGCCGGCGACGAGATTCTAAATACCGGTTTGTATGTCGATCTGCCCGCTTGGGGCTATCATTTCTTTGAATTGCGGTAAGAGTCCGGGCCCGTTTTGCGGCAACAGATCCGCGCCCGGAACCGATTCAGAACCTGATTAATCAGATAGCACCGCCAGCGGCACCGATGGCCCTGGCGTTTTTTAATCCCAATCCTTTCCCACAGGAGTGCTGTAACATGAGCGAGAATCTGAACCCATTTGCCATTGCTCAGGCCCAACTCGACAAAGCCGCGGCCATTCTGCAACTGGATCCCGATATGCATGCGTTTCTGCGCGAGCCGATGCGCGAGTTCCACTTCACGATTCCGGTCCGGCTGGATGACGGCCACACGCAGACATTCAAGGGCTTTCGGGTCCAATACAATGACGCCCGCGGCCCGGCCAAGGGCGGCATCCGGTTCCATCCCGATGAAACCATCGACACCGTACGCGCGTTGGCGGCGTGGATGACCTGGAAGACGGCCGTGGCCGACGTGCCTCTGGGCGGCGGCAAGGGCGGTGTCATCTGTGACCCGCGCAAGCTGTCGACCGGCGAACTGGAACGGCTGAGCCGGGGCTACATGCGCCGCGTGGCCGGCATTGTCGGGCTGACGCAGGATGTGCCCGCGCCGGACGTCAACACCAACCCGCAGGTCATGTCGTGGATGCTTGACGAATACGAGACGATCACCGGGCATCATGAGCCCGGCGTCATCACCGGCAAGCCGATCGCCCTCGGCGGATCGGCCGGGCGCAGTCCGGCAACGGCGATGGGCGGCATGGTGACCATCCGCGAGGCGGCCAAGGCGCTGGACATGAAACTGGAGGGGGCGACGGTCGCCATCCAGGGCTATGGCAACGTCGGCAGCTTTGCTCACCGGCTGGCCAATGATGTATTGGGCCTCAAGGTTGTGGCCGTCAGCGATGAGTTCGGCGGCATTTATGACGAGAATGGCCTGGACCTGGATACGGTCGGCCAGCATCTGCGCCGGTCGGGCAAACTGCCCAGCTGCCCCGGCACGGACAACATCACCAACGCCGAACTGCTGGAGCTGCCGGTCGATATCCTGATCCCGGCCGCGATTGAGAACCAGATCACCGGCACTAATGCGGCCAAGATCAAGGCACGCATTGTGGCCGAGCTGGCCAACGGTCCTACGACGCCGGAAGCTGATCAGATTTTGAAGGACAACAACATCTATACCATCCCGGACTTCCTGTGCAATGCCGGCGGCGTCACCGTGTCGTACTTCGAGATGGTGCAGAACGCCTACCAGTTCTACTGGACTGAGGAGCTTGTGCAGGAAAGGCTGGATAACCATATGACCACCGCGTTCTGGGCCGTCCACAACATGGCCACCGAGAAACAATTGGAGACACGCATGGCGGCGTATCTGGTCGCGGTCAGTCGGGTGGCGGAGGCGGTACGCTTGCGGGGTTGGGTGTAGAGCTTAATCCAGGCAGCAGGGATGCTCTGGGTACTGCCTTTTTGCTCCCTGGCCATGTTGACAAACCGCTCATTTTGGCTTAATGTTATGGGTTGATGCAGAATGCATCGATCTATATTCTGAAAAGGTATTGTCTAATTCGTCGCAAGGAGTGAATTTACATGAGACAAGCAGTTAAAATGCGGACTGTGCCGTGGTGGCTCATCCTCATCGAGGGTATTGCCCTCATCATTTTGGGTATTCTGTTCCTGACGAACCCGGGCTCAACCACCCTGGCCGTCGTCACCGTACTCGGTATCTACTGGCTGATCTCCGGTATCCTGGGCATCATCGGTATCTTCCTCAACAGCCACAACTGGTTCTGGAAGTTGCTGATGGGTATCCTCGGTATCGTTGCCGGTGTCCTGATCCTGCAACACCCGGCTACGGCCGCCGTGGCAGTGGGCGCGGCGCTGGTTCTGTGGCTCGGTTTGCTGGGCCTCATGATCGGTATTGTCCAGATCATCCGTGGTATCACGGGTGAAGGCTGGGGCGTCTTGATTCTGGGTATCATCAGCGTGATCCTGGGCATCATCCTGTTGGCCAACTTCTGGGGCGTCACCATTTCCCTGCCGTGGTCACTGGGTATCCTCTCGCTCATCGGTGGCGCCGTGGCCATCTGGCATTCGTTCGGCGCGCGCCGCATTCAGAAGGACATGGAAGCCGGCACGGATGAGTTGACCAATCAGGTCAAGGCCTCCGCTGCTGCGGCCGACGCCAAGATGAGCGCCGCTGCGGCCAACGTTTCCAAGGCTGCCTCCTCCGCCGCCAGCGGCACCGCTGCGGGTGTTGCCGCGGCCGGTGCGGCCACTGCGGCTGCTGCCAGCCGCGCGGCCGATTCTGTTGGTGACGCCGTTGACGCGACTGTCGACGCTGCCGCTGATGCTGTGGATGCTACCGTTGACGCCGCCGGTGATGCGGTTGACGCTGTTGGCGACGCCGCCAGCCGGGTCTTCAACATCCCCGCCGCCGCCGGCGCATTGACCGCCGATGACAAACTGGCTGTCACCACCTGGGCCACGCAGAAGGGTGTGACGGAAGCCGATGTCCAGAAGCTTATGAACTCGCCCTATAGCGACCTGCTGGCCCGTGGCAAGACCCCGGCCGAACGCGCCGCTCTAGCCCGCGAGTTGGGTATCGACGAGAAGAAGATCCTGCTCTACCTGAACCTCGCCGATCTGCAGCGCATCGACGGTGTGGGCGTCATTTACGCCTATCTCCTCGAGGAGTCCGGTGTGGACACGGTCAAGGAATTGGCCACCCGCAACCCGGCCAACCTGGTGGCGAAGATGACGGAAGTCAACAATGTCAAGCACATCACCAAGCGCGTTCCGCCGCAGGGTGAGGTCGAGAACTGGGTCGCCGAAGCCAAAACAATGCCCCCGGCGTTGGAGTATTAGTCCTTTGTAATGCCTGACCGGTTGGGCCTGTCCGACCGGTCGTGGATGTTGTAGTATCTAAGCTCTCGCACACTGTAGTGCGAGAGCTTTTTTCTTTCCGACCTACAGGCAGTCACGGAGACTAGACCATGGCCCTCGAATCAACACCGGACACAACCCGTACCGATATGGTCTGGATTCCCGGCGGAACATTCCGCATGGGCTCCGACCGGTTCTATCCCGAGGAACGGCCGGTGCAGGTCGTCGCCGTAGACGGCTTCTGGGTGGATTCGCACCTCGTTACGAATGTCGCCTATGCCCGTTTCGTGGCCGAGACGGGTTATGTGACGGTCGCCGAACGGCCGTTGGACCCCAAGGAGTATCCGGGGGTGCCGGCAGAGAATCTGGTGCCAGGGGCGATGGTGTTCTTCCCCACAACCGGGCCGGTGGATTTGGACAACTATGCCAACTGGTGGCGCTGGGTGCCGGGGGCGAGCTGGCAACGGCCGTTAGGCCCAGACAGCTCGTTGGACGGCCTGGCTGATCACCCTGTCGTCCATATCGCCTATGAAGACGCCGAAGCCTACGCCGGGTGGGCCGGCAAGACCCTGCCGACCGAGGCAGAATGGGAATATGCGGCACGCGGCGGATTGGATGGCGCAGCCTTTGTCTGGGGTGACGAGCATTTCCCCGGCGGTCAGGTGATGGCCAATACCTGGCAGGGCGAGTTCCCATGGCAGAATCTGCTTCAGGACGGCTTTCAACGCACCGCGCCGGTCGGTTCCTTCCCGCCCAACGGCTTCGGGCTGTATGACATGGCTGGGAACGTCTGGGAGTGGACCAGCGACTGGTATGTGGCGCGCCGGCCGGAAATACCGGTCAAGGCCTGCTGCGGACCGCCGGTCAACCCGCGCACAACAACGCCGGAAAAGAGCTATGATCCCAGCCAGCCGCATATTCGCATCCCACGTAAGGTGCTGAAAGGCGGTTCACACCTCTGCGCGCCTAACTACTGTCTGCGCTATCGCCCGGCGGCGCGCCAGCCGCAGATGATCGACACCGGCATGAGCCACCTGGGGTTTCGCTGCATCGTTCGGCCTGACGAATCACGCTAGGCCATTCTCGCCTACGCCCTACATACGCCCGGCGCGCGCTTGCCCCACGGCCCGGAACCAGCGGACCTTTGCTAACGTTCTACATATAGATGACGCCGATAATGGATGTCATCCCAACGCAATAGGACGGTAGTAACAACCAAGTGACTCAATCGGGACCCTCTTCCGCGCCGAACGGCGCCCCTCGCTATGAGCAACAGACGCAGATCTGGTATCCGGCGCCCGGCAGTCAACCGCGCCGCACCGGCGCCGGGCGCGTGCTGCTGATTACCCTGCTTTTTCTGCTGACAGCTGTACTGGGCGTCATAGGCGGCGGCGCGGCCCATCTGTATTCCGGCGATCTCGTTCTGCCCGGCGTCCGCTCGCTCCAGGTGGTTCTGGGCGGCCAGACCGAGGAGCAAGCGGCCGTCACGCTGCAAACCACCTGGGATTCACAGTCAATTGCCCTGTCCCACGAGGGTCTTGCGGTCAGCGTCACGCCAAACGAGTTGGGTATGACCCTTGACGCCGGGGCCACGGCCGAAGCAGCCTATTGGGCGGCACGGACCATGGAGAGCCTGCGCGCCATCCCCGAGCAGGGCGTGGGCATCCTGACTATCCCGCCGGTTTGGCGCTTTGATCCCGCAGCAGCCGAAGCGACACTGACCGCGGCGGCGCCACAACTAGCGATAGCGCCGGTGGATGCCCGGGTGATCATCAACGGCACGCAAGCAACGGCCGTTCCAGCCATTGACGGTCGCGAACTGGACATTGCCGCCACGCTGGCCGGGCTAGTGAGCGATCCCGGCGCCGTTTTGCTTAGCGGCCGGCTGGCGCTGGTCACCCGACCCGTCCCTGCTGTGACGCAGGACGTCTCGGCGGCTGTGGCTGAGGCCAACCGCCTGCTGGCGACGACCGTGACCCTGCGCGCCTATGACCCAATCGACGACCGGAAAGCGACACTCTTGGTGAATCCGCCCACCTGGGGTCGCTGGCTGTCGCTGACGCCTGATGCGAACGCGCCGAACGGTTTCCGCTGGACCGTGGACGGGCGAGCGGCCGAGGACACGCTGGTCAATTGGACCCAACAGCAGTTCGGCGACGGCCGCTACATGGATCAGGAAGCGACGCTGGCGGCGCTGAGCGCGGCGATCCAGACCCAGCAGCCGGAGGTGTCGGTGCGGGTCTATCATCAGCCCCGCCAACATGTGGTGGCCGCGGGGGACACACTTTCGAGTATCGGCCGCGCCTACGGCATTCCCTATCCCTGGATCGAGCAGGCCAACCCGGGCGCAGGCAGCCTGATCGAAGGCCAGACCGTCCTGATTCCGTCGCCCGATGCGATGATCCCCTTGCCGCCGGTGGAGGGCAAGCGGGTCGAGGTCAGTATTTCCGAGCAGCGGGCACGCGTCTATGAGAACGGGCAGATCAGGTGGGATTGGCCGGCCAGCACGGGCCTTGAGAGCAGCCCCACCGCACCGGGGATCTTCCAGATTCAGTCGCACGAACCCAACGCCTATGCCGGAAACTGGGACCTGTGGATGCCCGCGTTCATGGGCATCTACCGGCCTGTGCCGACGTCGGACTTCATGAACGGCTTCCACGGCTTTCCGACCCGCGGCGATGCCCAACTACTGTGGACGGGCGATCTGGGGCATCCGGTGACCTATGGCTGCATCCTGCTTAGCACCGAAAACGCCCAGACACTGTATGACTGGGCCGAAGCCGGGGTTATCGTCGAAGTCCTGCCGTAGAGCCAACGCCGCACCTCGGGTGGGCGGTTTCATCAGCGCCGGTCTAGCGGCGCCTCCATAGCGTGTTAACTTTACATAATGATGCGGCGTCTTACCGCCGCAGGCTGACATTGCCACAATGGCCGATTGTGCGGATACTAGCGGCTATTGTCAGGTCAGGGATGATCTGACGGAAACCCATTGTGGAAACTGTACTGCTTCTCCTCGTCTTTGCCGGCGTTACGGCTGTATTTATCTGGTTGCGCCGGTCAATCGGCGACGACTGGCCGCCACCGGCGGACGACGAAACACCGCCCGTCACAGAATCGACGACTATCCGAAACGATGTAGTTGAGACAGCGTACCTACCGGACGCCGTGCCGCAGAGTCCGGCGCCTGTCATGGTCACCTCGCGCGCGGTCGATGCTGCCATCGTCTCGCCGCGGAGCGACACCCCGGCCATCGACGCCGAATCCACAGCACGCGAGGTGACGGTCCCATCCACTCCCGCTCAGGCATTGCCACTCGCCCCGGCCGTCATGGCCACCGGCGATCCGCTGACGACATCGGCGCCGGGCATCGGAGCGCCCGCGGAACCGTTCGCCCGAAGTGCGTTGACGCTGCTCATCGGCGGCTTGATTCTGTTGTTGGGGTCCTTACTGATCACATCTCGGATACCGGCCGGGGAGCGCGGCGGTGTGTTCGCCCTGACGCTGCTGGGCGGAACGACGATGCTGCTCGGGGCGCAGGCGATCATGCGCGGCCGTCTGCCCGGTTGGCTGGACGGGCTGCTCGGCCGTTTGGGCGCATTCCTGCATGTAACCCCGGGCCAGGTTGTCATGCTGCTGCTGGCGCTGCCGTTTGCCTGGCTGGCGCGGCTGGCTGCGGGCAATGACCTGCTGGCCCGGCAGCCGGCCGTCGCCGGGCTGGCCTGGCTGGTTGCCATCGTGCTGGCGGTCGCGGGCAGTGTTTCCCGTGAAACATCGGGGGGATCCCTGCTGCGCCGCTTCGATCGCTGGGATTGGCTGATCATGGGCGGCCTGTTCGTGGTGGCGCTCCTGCTGCGCGGCATAGCCACGGCCCAGTTCCCCAACACCTTCTCCGGGGATGAGGGATCGGCCGGGCTGTTCGGCCTGATGATCCTCAACGGTCAGGCCAACAACCCGTTCATCGCCGGGTGGTTCTCCTTTCCGTCGCTCTACTTCGCCATCCAGAGCCTGGCCATTGGCCTGGGCGGGCAGACCGTCGAGGCGGTGCGCCTGACATCGGCCGTAGCCGGGGCGTTGAGCGTGGTCGCCGGTCTATGCCCTCGGCCGGGCCATGTTCGACCGGACAACAGCCGTCCTCGCCGCGGCCTATCTGGCGGCGTCCCACTACCACATCCACATGAGCCGCATCGCGCTCAACAATGTCTGGGACGGGCTGTTCGGCACGCTGGCCATCCTGGGGCTGTGGGCGGGCTGGAAGACCGGGCGGCGCGGCGCGTTTATTCTGTGCGGGCTGGCCCTCGGCTTCGGGCAGTACTTCTATGTCGCGATTCGCGCGCTGCCGATTGTGTTTCTGCTGTGGTCAGCCGTGGCCTGGTGGCGGCAGCGCGACCTGTTCCGGCAGCGTCTGCCGGGGCTGATCCTGGCCGCGGGCATTGCTCTGGTGGTTTTCCTGCCGTTGGGGCTCTATTTTGCCGAGAAACCGGATGAGTTTCAGGCGCCGCTCAACCGGGTGACTATCTTCGGCGACTGGCTGGAGAATGAACTGGCCCGGGGCGAACGCTCCACGGCCGAGATCATCGCTGATCAGGCCCTGGCCGGGGTGATGGGCTTCACCCATGAACCGCTGCGCCTGCTCTATAATCCCGGATCGCCGCTGCTGCTGGCCGGGGCGGCGACGCTGTTCATGCTGGGCATTCTCTGGTCGCTGATCAACCTCGACCTGCGCTATCTACTGCTGCTGCTGCCGCTGCTGGCGGCAGTGGCGGCCAATGCCGTCAGTCAGGATTCGCCCGCCTCGCAGCGCTACATCCTGGTGATGCCGCTGGTGGCCCTGTTCATCGCGCTGCCGTTGGGCCAGGCCATCGCCTGGGTACGCGATTCCTGGCCGCAGCATCGACGGGCCGTGGTCGTGGGGGCGGTGGCGGTCCTGGCTCGTCGTCGTCGCCGTAGACCTCAACTACTACTTCAACGATGTCTATGACGAGTATGTCCTCGGCGGGGGCAACACCGAGGCGGCCACAGCCATCGCCTACACCCTGCGGGATGAAGATCCACCGGCACAGGACGTCTACTTCTTCGGTTTTCCGCGCATGGGGTACTTCAGTCTCTCAACGATCCCGTTTCTGGCCCCCGACATGCGCGGGCAGGATGTGGTCGATCCGCTAACCGGCCCGCCGCAGTGGCCGCTGGTGGGGCCAACGCTCTTTGTCTTTCTGCCGGAACGCCTGGGTGAACTGCCGCTGGTGGAGCAGACTTACCCCAACGGCCGGTATGAGGAGTATCACTCCCCGGACGGCGAGTTCCTGTTCGCGGTCTACGCCGTTTCCTAGCTGACGCGGGCTAGTCCGTGTCCGGCTCGTCGTCAAACCCCGCCGGCCGCAGCAACTCCGTCCCAAACATCTCGCTGCGCTTGACCGTCCACTCCCCGGCGCGGGCGTCGTTGCCCACATGGTCCAGAAAGCCCTGGACACGGCTGTCGATGAGGTCAATCTGGTGTAACAGCACTGCTTCCAACGTCTTGGGCAGCACGGGCGCGCCCCATTCATGGGTGCCGTGGTGCGACGCGATAAGATGAACAAGCCGGCGCAGGTCCTGTTCGGGAAAGCCCAGTTCGGCCGCCGCCTTCTCAACCATCACAATGGCCCGCACAATGTGGCCGACCAGACGGCCGTCTTCCGAGTAACGAAACCCGTCTTCGAGCGTATACTCCAGCGCCTTGCCCATGTCATGCAAGAGCGCGCCGCTGACCAACAGATCGGCATCGACATACGGGTAATGCCCGGCCAGGAAGCGGGCCAACGTCGCCATACTCAGCGAATGCTCGAGCAGACCACCGATGTAGGCGTGGTGCATCTGGCGGGCGGCGGGGGCGTTGGCATAGGCATGGGCCCACGGCTCCTCGAGCAGCAGGTAGGCGACCAGCGTCTGCCACGGTTCGTTGAGCGCTTCGATCTGGGCGCGCAGATCCGCCAGCATCTCGGCGCGCGGACGGCCGCTGGCGGGCAACAGTTCGCCCATGTCCATCCGTTCCACTTCGCTCATGTCCGTTATTGCGACCTGATTGGCTTCCTTGTACAGGTTCACGCGTCCGGTCACGCTGACCACAGCCCCGGGCCGGACCCAGGCGTCGATTCCGGGCGGGACATCCCAGAAGATACCGTTCACCTGGCCGGTCTTGTCGCGCAGAATGGCCAGAAGAAAGGGACGGCCGTCGCGGGACTGCCGCCGCACCACATCTTGCAGCATAAATGGCTCGTTCAGCAGCTCTTCGCCGGTCGTTAACGCACTTACGTAATGTTGTTTCACTATGTTAGTCTGATTTGGGCTTCTGCCCCGCGTATCATAAACTCTGGGTATGGCAACGAACGGGGATTACCGCCCGTCCTTTAGCCGAGTATACTTGATTGGCGGCGATATGATAAGCGCCACCGAGGACACAGTCTGACATGAAGAAGATCATCGTGGGAATCTCCGGCGCGAGCGGCGTCATCTATGGTATCCGGCTGCTGGAAGTGCTGCGGGCGCTGCCGGATGTGGAAACACATCTGGTCATGTCGACTGCCGCGGCGACGACGATCAGCCTGGAGACCGACTATACCCCCGATGCCGTGCGCCAGCTGGCGACGGTGGACTACCGCTTCAAGGACATTGCCGCAGCCATCTCGTCCGGCTCGTTCAAGACGGACGGGATGATCGTCATTCCCTGCTCGATGAAGACCCTGTCGGGCATCGCCTACTCCTTCACCGACAATCTGCTGCTGCGGGCGGCCGATGTGGTCCTCAAGGATCATCGCAAGCTCATCGTTGTTCCACGTGAAACACCGCTGCATCTGGGCCATTTGCGGACGATGGTCCTGTTGGCCGAAATCGGCGCGATCATCGTCCCGCCGATGCCCGCCTTCTACCACCGGCCGCAGACCATCGACGATATCATCAATCAGACGGTCAATCGCGTGCTCGATCTGGTGGATATCACCCTGCCGGCCGATCTGTTCGACCGCTGGCAGGGCGGCCGGCTGGCCGCTGACCATGAGTGACGCCCGCGCCGCCGCGCTGGACTATCTGGCGGCCCACCATGTCCTGACCCTGGCCACCGCCGGGCCGGAGGGCATCTGGGCCGCGGCCGTCTTCTATGCCGACGACGGGTTCAACCTGACCTTCCTCTCGGCCGGCCACACCCGCCACGCGCCAGGCGCTGGCCGTCGCCCCGCGAGTCGCCGCCACGATCCAGGAAGACTACCATGACTGGCCCGCCATCAAGGGCATCCAGCTCTCGCGGCACGGCGCGGCAGCTGGCCGGGGAAGAACGCGAGGCAGGCGATCGGCCGTTACCGCGCCAAATACCCCTTCATCGCCCAGCCCATCCCGGCGCTGGTCACAGCCCTGGCCAAGGTGAACTGGTACCTGCTGGAACCGGACCTCGTCTATTTCATTGACAACAGCCAGGGCTTTGGTCACCGCGAGGCGGTGTATGAGGGGGCAGTGGGTCGGTAGGTCAGTGGGCCGGTGGGTCAGTAAGTCAGTAGGTCAGCAAGCCAGTGGGTCAGTAGGTCGGTGGGTCAGTGGGGCGGTGGGTCAGTGGGTCAGTGGGTCAATGGGCCAGCCCCAAGCCCAAGCCGCGAATCCGGTTGGTAGTTCGTAGCTCGTCGTTCGTAGCTCGTCGTTCGTCGCTCGTAGCTCGTCGTTCGTAGCTCGTCGTTCGTCGCTCGTAGCTCGTAGCTCGTCGTCCAAATTCGTCATTCGTCATTCACAATTCGTCACTCGATCGGGTTTTCCGCCAACCACGCCTCGACGCGCTCCAGATACGGGACATAGGTCGGTGCGTCGTAGATGGCAATGGCCGCTTGCTCCAGGTCATACGGCTCGGAGAGCTGCTCTGATCGCCTGTAAATAGGCGGCGTCGGTGCGAATGACCGCTTCCTGGAAAGACTTGTCGCTGTCCAGCGCCAGCAGCACGGGCGCGACCGACAACGTCCGGCCCTTCAGCGTGCGGATGACTCCCGCCTTGCGCCCGACTATCAGCATCGCGTTGGCCATATTGCGCGACGCATCGGCCGTTTCCTCGCCCGTCTCCAGCGCCGCCAGCCGATCGATGAGGTCCCGCCACTTGATTTCCGGTTCGGCCGAGAGGATATCGATCAGATAGCGGATGAACAACAAGCGCAGGCGCGGCGGCACAATGCGGAACTTCTGCCGTTTCAGCGCGCTGCGATAGCGCGGGTACAGGTCCCGCTCGTCCTCGCTCTCGCTTTCGCTCGCTGTGGCGACCTTGGCCTGACGCACGAAAGCGGTCGTGCCTTCCTTGTCCACATGGACAATCTGCGGGAATCGGCTCAGGAATTTCGAGAAGGAGGTGTCGGAATACTGGAAACTGGCCGAACTGCCCGTCGCTCAGATCGATCATCCGTTCCTTGAGCACGCTGGCCCGGACCGTCTCGTCCCCCGACACCAGACTGTCCAGCGCCTGTTTCAGCAGCACCTCCACGTCGGCGTCGGCCAGCGGCGCGCTGGGCAGCAGGTCTTCGTAGTAGAGGTAGCGATCACACAGCGCGACCAGGCTGTCGCTGGTGGCGTGGTGCAGCCCCACGCCGATGACTTCCTTGCCGCGCTTGCGCAGCGCCTGGACCAGCGGCATGAAGTCCCGGTCACCGGTCACCAGCACATAGGTCAGGAACTCCTGCCGGTCGACCATGGTCTCCATCGCGTCGACGACGAGGTACATGTCGATCAGGTTCTTGCCGTAGTTGTTGACCGGAACGGCCGACTGCATGGTGAACCCGGCCGAAGCCAGCTCCTTCATCAGCTTCTGGTCCTGCCGCAGATTGCCCGAATAGGCCTGGCGCAGAACGACACGGCCGTTGGTGAGTTCTTTCACCTTGTCGAGGATGAGATTGACGTCAAAATGGAGATTCGCGTCGCGCGCGCCAATAACCAGGTTATCCAGGTCGAGGAAGACGGCTACATCATTGTTGGCCATGGTTGCGTTGTGCCCCAGCCCGGCTCCAGAGAGAAGGGCGGGGCATCGTCCGCCGATCTATGGGCCAGTATTATGGTAAGTGGGCCAATTCTAGCCGATTCGTGGGGGTGTGCAATGGGAAAACGGCAGATGTGGGTAGGTGCGTTTTCGTTATGTCAACTAGCAACAGTTAAGCCTGCGGCGTCAGCGATTTGTCGATCGCGTTCCTCGCGCATCTCGCGGATGATTTCGTCGGCCGGCGGCAGTCGGCGTTCGCCGAGTTCGGCCGCGAGCACGTTGGCGCAAGCGCACAATCTCGGCCCACCACGCGGGGATAAGGCACATCGGCCTGCTCGTTTGGCTTGGATCCTTCAGCACATTGCATCATTGTCACCAAACTAGCGTTGCTAGAACTGCCTGCGGCTGGGGGCAAGCCCCCCAGACCCCCCGCTTCAGAAGCCAGTATAACAGAAATCAGGATCCAGAAACAACGGGGGCGGCCACACGAAACCCGTTAATGATGTAACGGAAGTCGGGCCTGAGGAGGTAGCCGCGGATCGACACGCGCACGTTCCCTCGATAATTGAGCCAAGAGCCGCCGCGCAACACGCGGCTCGTCTGTCCGTCACCATACCAACTGACCGTCCATTCCCAGACGTTGCCGGCCATGTCGACGCAGCCGTAGGGACTGTCGCCATGCGGCGAATAGCGGCCGACCGGCGTTGTGGTCCCGATGTTGTTGTTGAAGTTGCAGTGATCGGCCGTCGGCAGCTCGTCGCCCCAGGGCCATACGCGGCCGTCGCGGTGCCCCGCGCCGCCTTCTCCCATTCCTGCTCGCGTGGGCAGTTGCAGCCCGGCCCAGTCGCAAAACGCCTGGGCGTCGTCCCAGCTAATCTGAACCACAGGATGATCATCCTTGCCCCTTTATATCCGACTCAGGCCCATCTGGGTGCTGCCAGTTCGCGCCCTTGACCCAATCCCATGACGACCCGGTCCAGGCGTAGCCGCTGCCTTCGTTTTCGGCCGTCGTACGGTAACCGGTTGCCTGCACAAAGCCGGTAAACTGCGCGTTGGTCACCGGCGTACGGCCGATCCAGTATTCGGGAAGCTCAATTGTTCGCTGAGGCTTCTCGTCATCGAAGGCCAGTTCATCGCTGTCGGCCGATCCGTACAAAAACGGCCCGGCCGGGATGCGGATCAGCTCTATGCCCGTCTTGGCATGGATGCGGCGGTCAGGTTCAGAGCTAGCGGAACCCTTGATGTGAACTGCCGTAAGCGTGCCCACCATTCCGACTTGTGGTCCAGGGTGAGCCTTGGGGTCAGGATCGAGCCAGCCCAGCAGCGCATCCAGCCCGGCCTCGTAGCCGGCTCGGAAGGGCACGTTATGGTAGGTGCTCCACAACACGGGCGGCTCACATTCAATAACGTCCAACGGCGCAAACCTAATGCGCTTTTTTGCCTCAAGAATAATGGCTGCGTTCGTTTCCTTGCGTACCCATTCTGATAACAAAGCTTGTGGTGTTAAGGCAACGACAACAACACCGCTTTCTTCCAGGCCCCGGCTGATTGCGTCTGGCCACTCTTCACCGATCTGAATGCTATCTGGCGCAATCCAGACCGGATAATCTCGCGCCTTTAAGTCGGCCGCAAGCTTCTGTGCGAAAGCCGCGTCCTGGTGGGCGTGACTGATGAAGACTTGCCGCGCGTTGCGTTTTGGGCGCACCGGTACTGCTGGTGCTATTGGCGTATCCAGGAACTGGGCTTGATACGCTTGCGGGTGCTCCTCGGCTAGCGCTGCTTGCAGGTGGTCGTAGACGGCCGTGGCGCTCCATATATTTGACCAGCTCTCGCGCCTTGCCGGAGCGCCGCATCACCCGAAAGATCCTCGTATTCAACAAATAGGTTGAAACACAAGGTCTTTAGTTCATCGTTACTGAAATGAGCAACAATGAACTGATGCAGGTCAGTAATGCTTGACAAAGTCATGGGATCAACTCAGTACCTCTACACTTTCCTCTCGAAAATCCAGGAGTCACCCGTTAGCAGAGACACGGAATCCAAACAACGTACCTATGCTACTCGGCCCGATATCGACCTTGGCCGCACATCTCAATTCCTCGGCTGGGCTACCATAACAACCCCCTTTGAGGATTAGTGTATTCCACTCTTCGCCCAGACCAGTTTCATACTCCGAAGAGGTCCATTCCCAGACGTTTCCTGACATGTCAGCGCATCCGTAGGGGCTGTCCCCTGCTGGCGAATATGCACCAACGCGACTAATGCCTCCGACGTAATCTCTAAAGTTGCATCTATCTGACGTAGGCTGGTCGTTGCCCCAAGGAAAGATCCTGCCGTCCGTCCCGCGGGCAGCCTTTTCCCACTCTTCCTCTGTTGGCAGTCGCAATCCGGCCCAACTGCAGAACGCACTGGCATCGAACCACGTAACCATGTCGCCTCGGAACCGCGGATTCAGCAAGTCTTTCCGACGTTTCACCGGTCACAGTATCGCGATCGTAATCTGGCTGATCGATTAGAAACCTGGAATACTGTTGATAGGTGACAGGAGTCCGGCCGATCCAGAATGACGGAACGTCAGTTTTGACTAGTGCATCGCCAAAGAGAAACTCGCCGGCTGGAATCCGAACCAATTCAATGCCAGTCTTCTCATGAAGATGAATCTCTCCTGCGTTCACCACTGTGCTTGCTAACGAATTTTCGCCATTGATCCGGCCGCTCCTGGGCCAGCGTGACGTAGCAGGTTGTCCCGCAGCCCGCGGCTGTCGCAGTAGGCGATCAGGGCCAGTGCCTTGCGGTTCTTGCGTCATCCCGTCGCCGAAGTTCTGGTAGACCTCGCGGAAATAGTCAAAGCAGAGGGTAACCAGCTCTTCATCGTTGAAGAAGCGTCCATGATGAACTGGCGGAGCTGGGCGTTGGTCGGGCTCATAACCGGCTGGGGATAGTATAGCCGGATGGGAAAGTGGTGGCGAGAGAAGTGTCGCTCCTAGACCTGACAGGTTTTGAAAACCTGTCAGGTCTGCCCCACACCGCTATTCCCCCCGATGCTCCAGCGCCAGATACGCCGGCCGCCGCTCCCCGTCGTTGCGCAAAATGCTGTAGCCCGACTCCGAAAACGCGCTGCCGATCCCCGGCGCGAAGTTGAGGTTCCACAGGAACATCGGCCCGGCCCACGGCCAGTCGTGGGCCAGCGCGAAGGCATCCAGCACATAAACCGCCTGATCCCACTCGCTGACATTGGTCATGAACTCGGCTCCGGCGGGCGGCGCGGCCGGACCGCCGCCGTCGCCGGTCAGGTTCTCGAACGACCCCCAGCCGAACTCGGTGGCCCACAACGGCCAATCTTCCGCCCCGTATTCTTCCAGCAGCGCCCGATAGTCCTGCATCGTGTCGCGGAAGAAGAAACTGGGGTGGCTGTTGTGGCTGGGCGACTTCTGGACGGCGTCGGCCGCGCTCGCCTGGGCCGGATTGGCCCAGCCGTAGGGGTGGACGCCAATGCCGTCGGCCACGTCAGCAATGCCCGCGGCCAGCATGCCGCGCAGATAGACGCGGTCGTCGACGGCCGTCACGCCGTCGTTGATGCCGGTGGTGGCCGGGGCGGCGCTGATGATCAGGGCCGCGGGATCGGCCGACCGCACGCCGGCCGCGCCGCGCCGGGTCAGGTCAACCAGCTGCGCCGGGTCCAGCGGGGCGCCGTTCCATTCGCGGCGCAGGTTCGGCTCGTTCCACAGTTCGTAGGCGGCCACCCGGCCCTGATAGCGCGTCGCCAGATAGCCCATGAACCGCTCGAACTCGGCATAGTCGGCCGGGGGGCCGTCCTCGTCGGTCGTCGGGCGGCTCCATTCCGGGGCCTTGCTGACCCCCAGCAGGAGCTTGATGTTGTTGTTGGCCGCCGCATCGACCAGCCGGTCCAGTTCGCCAAACAGTTCGTCGCTGTATTCGCCCGGCCGCGGCTCGTGGAGCTTCCACGACACCTGCGTCTTGACCCAGCCCACATCCAGCGCATTGAGATGGCGCACGACATCGCGCATGTCCTGCCGGTGCAGGTAGATCTGGATACCGATGTCGTCGCGGTCCAGCGGCGGGCCGGTGTAGGCCGGGTAGGCGGGGGCGGGGGTGGGCGTCGGTGTGGGCGGAATAGTGGCGGTGGGCAAGACGGCCGCTTCCGGTTCAGGGGTCATCGTCCCCGCGGCCGGTCCACCGGTCAGGGGGAGGAAGATCTGCTCGCCGTCCGCGCCTGGCGACGCGGTGGCGCGAGGCGCGACCGTTGCCTGAGGCGGCAGCAGCGTCGGTGTAACCGGCTCGGGCGCGGGCTGGCCCGCGGGTAATTGACGGCAACCGGCGAACAGCAGCACGACCAACAATGGCAGCAGAATGCGTCGCATGCGCGCGATTATAGTCGGCCGCTCGGTGAACGGTTCGGGTTATGGTCGAATACTTAGCTGGCGGATCGCCGGGTGGCTTCGCTGCGCCCATGACAAACGGTTGCGATCGCCTCGTCTGTTTGCAAGAACGAATGCTGAACCCTACAATCTGTTCAGGGATTTCGGTCATCGCAAATACCATTTCAACCATTTGCGTCAACGGGGCAATCGCCCCCACATACACCAGGAGGATAACTGATGCGATCCAATCATCTGCGTGCCCTTAAGCCGACTGCTTTGTTGCTGCTCTTCGCCCTTGTCCTAAGCACAGGCGCGTCAGCGATCACCAAGGCCCAAGAGCAAACCAGGCTTGACACAACCCACCTGAACGCGATGCTCCAGGCGGCGAACGACGAACCGGACCACGTTGTCACCACCACGGACGACAGCGGCCCCGGTTCCTTGCGCCAGGCAGTGTTGGATGCGGCCGACGGCGACCACATCGCCTTCTCACCGCGGCTTGCCAGCCAGACCATCGTGCTGAACAGCATTCTGCCGGAGGTCGACAAGCAACTCACCATCGACGGCCGCATGGCGCCTATGCTCAGCATCAGCGGCGACGGCGCCTATCCCAGTGGGTTCACCGTCCGTAGCAACGGCCAGTTGACGGTTCTCGGATTGACATTCCGCGACGGGGTGTCCTTCGTTGGCGGCGCCTTCTTCGTTGATGGGGGCGAGCTCCTGCTCAACGGGGTAACGCTGGTTGATAACGTGTCCGCAGGCGGTGGGGCAATTGAAAACCTGGATGGTGACTTGATTATTGCGAACAGCACGATACACAACAACCAGAGCACTGACCCTTCTTTGGGTGGCGGGGCGATCTATCAATGGGAAACCGGCACTCCCGAGACCATCATCTACTACAGTACAATTACCGACAACACGGCCGCCGGCGTGGGCAAGGACGGTCTGTGGATAAGAACCGGCGATCTCGGCATCGTCGGCAGCCTGCTCGACCATGCGGGCGGCAGCTGCAAGATAGAAGTTGGCGCGTCAGCCGCCAGTGGCGGTTACAACATTGACTATGACGACACCGCCGGCGGCAATCCCTGCCAGTTGACTGAGATAACCGATCTGGTTGATACGCCGCTGATCCTAGATCCTCTGGCCGACAACGGCGGCGCGAGCATGACCCGCGCACCCGATACCGCATCCCCGGCATTCTCTTATGTGCCGACCGGCGAGGCAGGTTGCGGCGATCCCATTCTCTATGATCAGCGCGGCGGCGTGCGGACACTCGGCTCCGGCGACAATTGCGATAGCGGCGCCGTGCAAGTGCTCGGCTGCGGGGTCATAACGGACATCACAGTCTCCCTCAGTGATGGCAATTTCGCGCTTAACAGCCTCATTGATTCGGCCGACGACGGCGATACGCTGACGATCGTCGGCCTTTGCCCCGGAACCGCGCCCGTCTTTGGGTATGATCCCGCCACCGCGCGAATCCGAAAAAACCTGACCCTGGTCGGCAAGGTCGCCGGACCGCTCGACGGCAATACCATCCCTCTCCTCACGCCACCCTCCTATATCGAGCAACCCATTCTGGACGCCAAAGGTGAGGCCGGCGTTGTGGTGGTGGAGAACAACGCGACGGTGACCCTCAACAGACTGACGTTGACGCGCGGTGAGAAACTTCAATCATCCGGCGCCGGTCTCTATGTCGCCGCGGGCTCAAATGTCACGCTGCAAAACTCCTCGGTGCGCAGCAACGCGGCGGCATCAGGTGGCGGCGTCTTCGTGGAGGGCAGCGCTCAGATCAATTTCAGCGAGATCAGTGGGAATTACGGCAACGCCGGTGGCGGTCTGCAGACCGCGGGGACGACGTCGATTAATAACAGCACGTTCAGCCACAATTTTGGCCAGGGGGGTGGCGCCATTTACGTTGCTGAAGCCGGCAGCCTGTCCATGTTCTCGTCCACCATCAGACGGAACAGAGTGCCAGACGGAGGATCCGGTGGCGGCATGGTCACTCTTGGCCAGACGACGATCGCCAACACACTGTTTGCCGAAAACCGCGCCGGAACCGGCGGGGCTATTGAAGTGGGCGAGAATGGCGAACTGACGATCGGCCAGTCGACGTTCCAGAATAACCGGGCTGTTTTCAATGGCGGGGCAGTCAATGGCGCTGGCGACACATCGATCAACGGTAGCACATTCACCGGCAACTTCGCCGGCGAACAAGGCGGGGCCATCTACTTCAGCGGTGGGGCACCCAGCATGCTGCAAGTCCTCTTCACAGAATTCGCTCAGAACACTGCGGGGACGGACGGTGGCGCAATTGCCAATTTCGCTACGGTGATGGCCGAGGATGTGACCATGGGCTTCAACCAGGCGGGCAACCGCGGCGGCGCCATCCATAATGGCGGCTCAGTCAAAGTGACAGGCAGTAGACTGTTCTCCAACTCGGCCGTGGCTTCCGGTGGCGCCATTCACAACGAGACAACCGGCACGTTTGAACTGATGACCGGCACGCTGGAAGAGAACACGACCAAGGTTGGCGCGGGCGCCGTATTCAACGAGGGCGTCTACCGGCTGGGCGCCAGCACGGTGATGGTCAATGTCGGAGGAGGCCTGATCAACGACTCCGTTGGCACGCTGTTCGCCTACAATAGCACCCTTACCCTTAATACCAGCGGACCAGGCATTCTCAACCGGGGCACCCTGACCCTGTACAATAGCACCATCAGTGGCAACAAGCATGACGGCCCCGCCGGCGGACTTGTCACGAGCGGGACGGCGTCGGTCGTCAACAACATCATCGCCGGTAACTTCAACGTCCCGAATACCCAAAGCGATTGTGCCAATACTGGCGATCTGCTGCTCAGCCACTCGCTGGTCGGGGACGGGAGCTGCGACGCGGCCGGCGGGACCAACAACCTGTCTGGCGATCCGCGGTTAGGACCCTTTGGGGACAATGGCGGCCCGACGTCTACTTACGCTCTGGAGGAAAACAGCCCAGCGATTGACGCGGGCGACGACACCGTCTGCGCGGCCGAGCCGGTGAACAGTGTTGACCAGCGTGGGGCGCCGCGCGTCGGTCAATGTGACCTCGGGGCGTATGAATGGGGCGAGATTCCACCGCCCGAGATGTGGCAACTGCTCTTGCCGGCCATCTTCGGGGACTAGCACCGCTACGCCAGGGCCGGCCCAGAGACTGCTGACCCACCCGATACCATTTCTGCTATAGAGCAAGGCGCCGGCCGGCGCCTTGCTCTCTTCTGTTGTCCCCAAGACGCGCGAAAGGGGACGAGCCGTCCGGCCGTCCCCCCTTCGCGAAAGGAGAACATGAACTGAACGTGCCCGCGCCTACGCGTGCTCTAATTCGAACTGCTCTTCCTCGGTCGATCCCTTCAGCGCCACCGTCGACGACTCGCCGTGGGAGATGACTATCTGGATCTCATCGAAGTAGCCCGCACCGACGAAGCTCTGGTGCTTGATGGCTCGGAAGCCGTGCTGCTCTTCCAGCTCAAACTCGCGTTGCTGGAATTCGGAGTAGGCGGCCATGCCCCGCTGCCGGTAGCCGTCGGCCAGGTCAAACATGCTGGCGTTGAGCGAGTGGAAACCGGCTAACGTCACGAACTGGTAGGCGTAGCCCATCTCGCCCAGCTCCTGCTGGAAGGTGGCGATGTGCTTCTCGTCCAGATTGCGCCGCCAGTTGAACGACGGCGAGCAGTTGTAGGCCAGCAGCTTGCCCGGGTAGCGGGCGTGGATCGCCTCGGCGAACGTGCGGGCCTCGTCCAGATCAGGGTGGGCAGTCTCGCACCAGATGCACGTCGGCGTAGGGCGCGTAGGCCAGGCCGCGGCTGATGGCGCAGTCGAGGCCGCCGTCGCATCTGGTAGAAGCCCTCGACCGTGCGCTCGCCGCGTCAGGAACGGCTTGTCATTGTCGTCGATGTCGCTGGTGAGGAGGTTGCGCGCCGTTGGCATCGGTGCGCGCGATGAGCACGCTGGGCACGCCCATCACATCGGCCGCCAGCCGCGCCGCCACCAGCTTCTGGATGAATTCGCGGGTGGGGACCAACACCTTGCCGCCCATGTGGCCGCACTTCTTGGCTGACGACAGCTGATCCTCGAAATGGACGCCCGCGGCACCGGCCTCGATCATCGCCTTCATCAGTTCAAAGGCGTTGAGCGAGCCGCCAAAGCCGGCCTCGGCATCGGCGACGATGGGCGCATACCAGTAGATATCGTCCGCGTCCTGCAGGTGGTAGATCTGGTCGGCGCGCTGCAGGGCGTTGTTGATGCGCCGCACAAGATTGGGCACGCTGTCGGCCGGGTACAGGCTCTGGTCGGGGTAGGTCTGCCCGGCGCCGTTGACGTCGCCGGCCACCTGCCAGCCGCTGACGTAGATCGACTTCGAGCCCGGCCTGCACCTTCTGGACAGCCTGATTGCCGGTCATGGCCCCCAGGGCATTCACATACGGCTCCTGCTGCATGAGCTGCCACAGCCGCTCGGCCCCCATCCGGGCCAGCGTGTGCTCGATCTGCACGCTGCCGCGCAAGCGCAGAACATCTTCGGCCGAATAGGGCCGGGTGATGCCCTGCCAGCGCTTGTTCTGCTCCCATTCCTCTTTCATCTTGGCTACGTTATACGGCTTGAACATTGTACTTCCTCCGGTCTCGTCTCTGGTCACATTCAAGATTCTCGCGACGGGCTCGCACGGCCGCGCCGTCAGTCCAAATGGTCGTAGGCCGCCAGCGTCAGGAAATCGGTGAATTCATCGGCCAGGCTGATCTCCGTAAACAATCGGCTGCCTGTTCGAAACGGTTGGCCGCGAACGTGTCCGGCCCGACCTCCTGCTTCAGGTTCGCCAGCACCTCCGCGGTCACTTCCCGGAACATCGCCGGGGTCGATGGGCCGGCCGTCGGCCAGCGCCGCGTTCGGATTGTGGATCCACTGCCAGACCTGCGACGCGGGAGATCTCGGCCGTGGCCGCGTCTTCCATCAGGTTGTAGATCGGCACGCAGCCGTTGCCGCCCAGCCACGCCTCCAGGTACTGGATGCCCACATCGATGTTGGTCCGCAGCCCTCCTCGGTGATCGTGCCCTGCGGCACGGCCAGCAGGTCGGCCGCGGTCACGTGCACGTCCTCGCGCTTGCGGTCGATCTGGTTGGGTGCCGGCATGCATCTCGTCGAAGATCGTCCTTGGCGATCGGCACCAGGCCCGGATGGGCGACCCAGGTGCCGTCGTGGCCGTCCTCGGCCTCGCGCTCCTTGTCGGCGCGGACCTTGTCGAGGGCGATCTCGTTGGCTTCGGGATCGTTCTTGATGGGAATCTGCGCCGCCATGCCGCCCATCGCGTGGATGCCGCGACGGTGGCAGGTCTTGATGACCAGCAGCGAGTAGGAGCGCATGAACGGTGTCGTCATCGTCACCTGGGCGCGATCGGGCAGAAAGAACTCCGGGTGATGCGGAACTTCGGATGACGCTGAAGATGTAGTCCCAGCGACCGCAGTTGAGGCCGGCCGAATGATCGCGCAGCTCGCAGAGGATCTCGTCCATCTCGAACGCGGCCAGGATGGTCTCGATCAGCACCGTGGCCCGGATGGTGCCCTGCGGGATGCCCAGCGCTTCCTGGGCCATGACGAAGACGTCGTTCCACAGCCGCGCCTCGAGATGGCTCTCCAGCTTGGGCAGGTAGAAGTAGGGGCCGGTGCCGCTGTCGAGCAGCGCGCGGGCGTTGTGGAAGAAGTACAGGCCAAAGTCGAACAGCGAGGCCGAGATCGGCTCACCATCGACCAGGACGTGCTTCTCGACCAGATGCCAGCCGCGCGGCCGCACCATCAGCGTGGCCGTCTCGTCGTTCGAGCTCGTAGACCTTGCCGTCCGGGTTGGTAAAGGTCGATGGTGCGGCGCACGGCGTCGCGCAGGTTGATCTGGCCTTCGATGGTCGCCTCCCAGGTGGGCGAGTGCGAATCCTCGAAGTCGGCCATGAAGACATTGGCCCCGGAGTTGAGGGCGTTGATGATCATCTTGCGGTCCACCGGGCCGGTGATCTCGACCCGGCGGTCCTGCAGATCGGCGGGGATGGGCGCGACCGTCCAGTCCGAGCTGCGGATGTCGGCCGTTTCCGGCAGAAAGTCGGGCATCTGCCCGGCGCTGATGGCGGCCTGTCGTTCGTCGCGGCGGGCCAGAAGCGCCACGCGGCGGGCGTTCAGGGCGCGATGAAGTCCGGCCACAAAGGCCAGCGCCTCCGGCGTCAGAATCTGCCCAAAGGCAGGGAGAACCGCTCCGACAACCTGAACTTGCTGATCGACCATCGTCACACTCCTTTCCGGCTCCCGGCCAGACAAACACTTCACTAATAGCGAATATTCGCTATTAGTGAATAATAGTATAAGCGTTCAACGCGCGTTGTCAAGACTCTGGCCGCGATTGTTGGCAATCAGCGAAAATTCGCTAGACTAGAAGGCGGCCACCAGCGCGCATATTAACGCACTGCGTCATTGTACTATATCGTGCCGCCGGTCGGATAGTGACATGTGTCATGGTTTAGGCATGACAGAGAGCGGGTTCGTAAGGCGATCAACCCTGGCGACCCATCGGCTAAAGACAACCACTCGGTGAGGGAACGTGACATGGATCTAGTCACCATCATCTTCGGCATGAAAGTGAGGCAGGCGCGGCTGGAAGCAGGCATGACCTTGACCGATCTGGCCCGCGAGAGCGACTTGTCGCCCTCTTATCTGACCGAGATCGAAAAAGGCCGGAAGTATCCCCGCACAGACAAGATCGTGCGCATGGCCGAGGCGCTGGGCAAGGAGTACGACGACCTGGTGTCCATCAAGCTCGCCCCGTCGCTGCGCTATCTGGAGAAGACACTGTCCTCGACAACGGTGCAGCGCTTCCCGTTCGAGGAGTTCGGCCTGGAGCCGGCCGACGCCCTGGGGCTGATGACCCGTGAGCCGGAACGCGCCAGCGCCTTGCTCCATGCGATCCTGGAGATTGCCCGGCGCTATGACCTCAAGGAAGAGGATTTCATACGTGCCGCGCTGCGTTCCTATCAGGAGATTCACGAGAACTACTTTCCCGATCTGGAAGAAGCGGCCCTGGCATTTACAGCCGAGTTTGGCCCCGCATATGGTCTGGCACCGACGCAGACCCCCTCGCTGGCAACGCTGGAATCCATTCTACGGCAGGAGTACGGGTACACGATTGACGACCGGACGCTCAGCGCGACCCCGGAACTGGCCGGCTTTCGCTCCGTCTTGGTGCCCGGCGCGCAGCCGATCCTTTATATCAACGATCGGCTGTATGACCGCCAGGTGCGCTTCATCCTTGCCCGAGAGCTGGGCTATCGCTATCTGGACATTACCGAACGATCGCTGGCCTCCACACCCGATCATGTCGGCTCGTTCCAGCAGCTGCTCAACGACATGCGCGCGGCTTACTTCGGTGGGGCGCTGCTCATACCCCGCGCAGCCATCATCGCCGACCTGCAGGCCTTCTTTGACCTGCCGGCCTGGGATGCCGCGCCATTCAGCGCCATGCTGGAAACTTACGATGTGACCCCGGAGATGCTGCTATACCGCTTCAGCGAACTCATCCCGGAGTTCTTCGGCATCAAGCTCCACCTGTTGCGCTTCCATCACACCGACGACACCGACGACTATCCGCTCATTCGCCAGCTCAATATGAATCAGCTCCTCGTGCCCAGTGGCATCGGGCTGGACGAGCACCACTGCCGCCGCTGGCTGTCCATCCGGCTGCTGCCCGACGGGCAGGACACGGCCCAACCCAACCCGCTGCCGGTGGGGGTCCAGATTTCGGAGTTTCTCGATTCGCACGACCGCTTTCTGTGCATGGGTTTCGGGCGGCGTATGGTCCTCTCGCCCGATGTGGCCAGCAGCGTCATTGTCGGTTTCCGCGTCGATGCCAATCTGAGGCAGACCATCCGCTTTCTGGAGGATCCGGCCATCCCCCACACGATCATCAACGAGACATGCGAACGCTGCCCGCTGACGGCCGATCAATGCCGCGTTCGCGCCGCGCCGCCCACCATTCTGCAGGAACGCCAGACCCAGACCTCCCGTAAATTGGCCCTGGCTCAATTGTCCGACCGGACGCGATAATCTGTTAACGTCCCGACAATATTCTGTGGATAACCCCTCTATAGCTGTGGACAACCGGAGATAACTGGGGACAGTTCCGTCAAGGGCTTAGATGCTGCTTATGTAGACTTCTTCCGGAATCTGGTCGATCGTGGGGGGCTTCGGCCCAGATATGGGGGGTAAACTGGTGTAGGGTAGCCGAATGCGGCGCTATAGCCGGGGCGAAGGGATTTCGGCCGCCTGCGGGCTGTCCCCGAGCCATCCACAGGGGGCACACCCCACGGGCACGGACATATGTGGGCGGATCAGGCGTAGCGGAGGAGTATGGCCCATATCTAGGGGGGAAATCCAGTTGTCCACGTTTCCACAGGGCCTACTACGACTACTATAAAAGAATACTATAGGGATGATCTATCTATGGATAGATCTCTTCCGGAAAGAGGCCGCGTGAACGGGACGAATGACTAGGGGGTGACGATGGGCAGCAGACTGACCTCAATCACCGCTTCCACCAGTTCCGCCAATACCCAGCCTGTGACGCCCTCGCTGAGGGAGACCTGGACCCATGTCCCGTCGGCCGTTCGTCCCAGCAGCCCCAGCTGTTGCCCCGGCGTTATGGCCGCCACCGGGACGGAATCAGTACTGGGCACCGGGTACACGAAGTAGAACGCCCCGCTGTCCGTCGTGGGGGCCGGGATCGGCGTCGCGGTGGCGGGAATGGTTGCCGTCGGAATCGGTGTCGACGTCGGCAGTGGGGGAAGTGTTGCCGTTGCCGTTGCCGTAGCCATTGGGACACTGGTGGCTACCGTAGTGCTCGTGGCGACTGCTGTGCCGTGGCCACTGCGGTACCCGTGGCGAGGGCTTCGACCGTTGGCGTCACCGGGAACGCTGTCGCCGTGGGCGTCGGCGTATCCGGCACTTCGGGCAGCGGCGGCAGCTTATCCGAGGGCAGCGGCAGCGACAGAACGGCGGCATCCACCCAGCCCTCGCGCCCATCCGGCAGCCGCACGCGCACCCAGGTGCCGTCTTCGTTGCGGCCGATCAGGGCCACGCTCTGACCGATCATCGATTTCGTCGAAGAACTGGTAGTAGAAGGCCGGACCGATGTAGACCTGATACTGGTCGGCTACGCCGGTAGGAATGTAGTCGATCAGCGGTGTCGTAATGGGCAGATCCTGAATGTAGACGGAGGGCAGCAGCGGGCCATTGCCGGGCGCCCAACCCGTACGGCCGTCGGCCAGCGCCACGAAGTACCAGTTGGCGCGGACGTCGCGCCCCAGCAGACGCACCACATCGCCCGGCTGCATCAGGGTCACTGTCCGGTAAACCCAGCCCGGCCCCAGGGTCAAGTACAGCCCTTCGCCGGTCACGAGCGCGGTGGCGTCGGCCCAGGGGAGGGTGACGACCGGCAGGAAGGCAATGGGCAGCGACGGTTGCAAATAGCGGGCGTTGACCCAGCCGCGGAAGCCATTGGGCAGCTCAATCTGGGCCCACGA
The DNA here is from genome assembly GCA_963715415.1 of uncultured Chloroflexia bacterium. Lineage (GTDB taxonomy): Bacteria > Chloroflexota > Anaerolineae > Caldilineales > Caldilineaceae > JAWKOK01. The sequence goes on from CAVQSG010000001.1 coordinate 64,668, forward strand.
TGCGCCGGCATTTCGGCCGACCAGGGCCACGCGCTGCCCCTCGATCAGATAGGCCACCGACGAGTAGCTGACATGAGGCCCGGTGCGGATGTTGAGCGAACTAGCGGTCACGCTGCCTGCGCCGGAATAGATGGCTTCGACCGGATAGGGGTCCTGGGCCAGTGTCTGCCGGATGCCGGCGATGGCTGTGAGAACAAAGAAGGCCACGGCCAAAAAGCCGAGGCTGTATCGGCGTGAAGTCGCGCGTCGGTCAGAGGGTGTCATGAAACGCTTCCAGATTATTCGGGCCACACACAGCGAGCGCAAGGCGCCCACACTTGGCGCCAGTATAGTGGCGCAGACGGCCGTTCGGCAAGAGCGGTGGGGCGATTTGATCCTCATTTTCACGGGCGTGGACGGCTCCTGTCAGCTTAGCAGCCAGGGCCAACCGGTACGGCCGTGCCAAGGGGCAGATTGTCGGCGAAGCCAGGGCGCGGGGGTGTGGAATGCGTGGGTTGATCGGGGTTGCCCTAGCCTGGCCGTTGCTGCTTGACTTCCTCTGTGTGCCGACGACTTCTGGAGAACCCTGTTGCTCACACCAGTTTGCTGGGCGTGGCGATTTGCATCGGCTATCATTAACTCTACCGGTTTTCATCGTGGCCATAGGAGAGAGCCATGAATACTCCTAGATCGCATGTTCGTTTGTTTGGGCTGTCGGCACTCTTGGTGGGTCTGATGGTGGTTGTCGGACGGCCGTTGGGGACCGATGCGGAGCTCTTTGTTGCAAGTTCTAATGCTGGTTGGACAGAGGTGGGGTCGGGATCGGCGTCTAATGGAGGTATCAGTAATACCTATGATGCCGCGAGCTCAGTCATTGCAGTAATGCCGAATGGCTATCCAATTGTTGCTTGGGACAGTAATTACGACATATATGTGCGGCACTGGAATGGTTCAGCCTGGAGCGAGCTAGGCATAGGTTCTGCCTCCGGTGGAGGCATTAGCAATAATGTAGGAAACTCATTCAGTCCATCCATAGCAGTCACGCCTGACGGCTCGCCAATAGTTGCATGGATAGACAATTCTGATGGAGATTCTGAAATCTACATCAAGCAATGGAATGGCACGGCATGGGTTGAATTAGGTGGTGAGTCTGCTTCCAATGGTGGAATAAGCAATAACCTTGGTCAATCCTATTATCCTCACCTAATTGTCACAACCGACGGAACTCCTATAGTTTCCTGGCAGGATAGCAGTAGTGGTAATTTGGAAATATATGTTCGCCGATGGAATGGATCTGCTTGGATTGAAATGGGAGACAGCTCTGCTTCAGGGGGCGGAATCAGCAATACCATTGGCACCTCAGAAAATCCGCAATTGGCTGTTGATGCAAATGGAGCACACATTATTACCTGGGATGATAACAGTAACGGCTATCGAGAGATATATGTTCGACGTTGGAATGGCACTGACTGGGTAGAATTGGGGACTGGCTCGGCTTCGGGTGGAGGAATAAGCAATAACTTGGGACTTTCCATGTGGCCCCAAATCGTGATTGGCTCCGATGGCATTCCAGTCGTTGCATGGGTTGGACCTCATTAGCGGACCCTGGCAGATATATGCGAGACGATGGAATGGGGCCGACTGGATTGTCATAGGAACCGGCTCCGCGTCAGGCAACGGGATCAGCAATACGGGTGAGGCATGGGCCCTGGATCTCGGCATTGCAGCCGATGGTAACCCAATCGTCGTTTGGGAAGACTATAGTAACGGCAACGGCGAAGTGTATCTTCGACACTGGAATGGAACGGCTTGGGAAGAAATGGGTTCTGGGTCAGCATCCGGTGGGGGTATCAGCAATGATTCTGGAGACTCAAGATTTCCAACGATAGCTACAGCAGCCAACGGTACAGTTTATGTTACGTGGTTTGATCTAATTGTTCGAGACGATGGTTCTCGTAAGCGTAACATATTCGTCCGACAGTTCGTTGCCTCAAGCACTTGCTACAATCTGACTTCCATCGCTATCGGCCAGGGCAGCGGATCCCACCGCCTCTCCAACCAACTCCCCTGGCTGCAGCACGGGCCAATATACTGCCGGACAAGCGATCAGTCTGACCGCCGCTCCCGCAACTGGGTGGCGCGTGGCTGGTTGGTCGGGCACGAGTAACAACGATAGCACGGCCACGACGAACAACCTCAGCATGCCCGCCAACGACCATGCGGTTAGTGTGACCTACGATCAAATACCGCCAACCTGCTACGTCCTTTCCCGCATCCATACCGGCCAGGGCAGCGATCCCACCGCTTCTCCAACCAGCTCCCCCGGCTGTAGCGCAGGCCAATATACTGCCGGACAAGCGATCAGTCTATCCGCCGCTCCTGCGGTTGGGTGGCGCGTCGCCGGCTGGTCGGGCACGAGTAATGACGGCAGCACGGCCGCGACCAACAACCTGACCATGCCCGCCGCCAACCACACGACCGGCGTCACCTATCAGCTTGTCCCAACTACCGGCTTCCGAGCCTATGTGCCATCGTTACTGCACCAGCCGGCGCCGCCGTGCTTTGCCGGACCGAACGAAGAGGAGCCTAACAACAGGCAAATTGAGGCGAATGGACCGCTGTGCTCGGGCCGAACGGTCGACGGCTTGCCGCGCGACGTGTATGATATGTTCTACTTTGACGCGATCCAGCCAGGCAACATCGCAGTCGATATGGCCGGCCATGCCTATTCTCGCGTGCAATTGCTTCTGTACTTTCAGAAGGCAAGCGGAGACCCGGTCGCGCGGGATTATGATCCCCAAAACGATTGGAAGATTCGGTATCAGGGGCCGGCCGGACGCTACTATGTCGTTGTTTTTGCTGACAAACCGCTGCCCAGCTCTTCAATCCCCTACAGCCTTCGGGCCACGTTCCCGACCAGCCCCTAAGGCAAGATCGGCGGTGTCGGCGGCGGGTCAGTCGGCAAGACCGGTGGTGTTGGCGGCGGGTCAGTGGGTAGGACCGGTGGTGTCGTTGGGTCCGGGTCTGTCGGCGGTGGCGGCGGCGACGGTTCCAATGGGGGTGCGCCCGGCGTGGGTACGATTGCCGTGGGCACAACGGGCACCGGAAGAGCCGCTGTCGGCTGAGCTAACGCTAGCGTCGGCACGATGGGGACAGTGATCACGACAGGCACGGCCGTGGGCGGTGGCGGCGTCGGGGTCGCAGTAACCGGCGGTGCGGGGATCGTTGCGGCGGCAGCAATCAACATGATGCCCTCCGAGTCGACGAACTGCCCCACCGTGCGCGCAATCCAGCCGGTTCGGCCGTCGTCGCTCCGGACGTTGTACCAGGCCCAGATTAGGTCTCGGCCGATTACTTCAACCTCCTCATCAGCCGCCAGCATCGTCGAAGTCGTATAGAGTGAACCAGGTCCTTCATAGAGCGGCGTCTCGGTGCTCACTCGGAAGAGGGGCGGTCCCGAACGGGAGGCGGTTGCGCTCGGTGTCGTGGTTGGGGTATGCGTCGCTGTTGATGGGGGAAGAACAAGTTCCTGGCTCAGCGTCGATGTGGGGAAAGCCGTGGCGCGCGGCAAGGTCGCTGGGGGAGACGTGACCGTCGCTTCACCAACGGAGGCAAGCATTGCCACCGGCGTTACTTGATTGGTGTTGGCCACTGCGCCGCGACTAGGCATGACCTGACTGTAGCCAAACCACGCGCCGCCAATAAGGGTCACCACGGCCGCGATCGCTGCCGCCCCCAACCAGAAGCGTCGTCTCCCCTCCGGCTCTTCGGGGGTCGATGGTGCCGTTGATTTCGCCGACGCCGCTACCCTCGCCGTGCCCGTGGATTGAACCAACGTGCTGATGTCGGCCGACATAGCCGAAGCGGTCATATAGCGCGAAGCACGATCCTTCGCCAGCGCCCGATCGATAATGGGTTGCCAGCCCGAGGCGAGTTTGGCGTTTACATCGCGCACCTGGGGAATGGGATCATGCACATGCTGAAACGCCTGCGCAAACGGATCCGTCGCCACATAGGGCAGCCGCCCCGTAAGCATCTCAAATAGCGACCACCCCCAGGGCGTAGATGTCGCTGCGGCTGTCCGGCGCCAGCGCCCCCGAACCTGCTCAGGGCTCATGTAGCCCGGTGTTCCCAGCGATGTGCCGGTATGAGTGACGGTCGAATAGCCCTCACCCAGCACCTTGACAATCCCAAAGTCGCTCAGATAAGGCAGTCCCTGATTGTCGAACAGAATGTTGGCCGGCTTGATATCACGATGAATGATGCCCTGCCGGTGGGCGTAGTCCAGTACATTGCCAATTCGCGTCACGATACCGGCAATGCGGTCGGGTGGTAGCGGTCCGCCGCCCAACAGATCGGCCAATGTGCCTCCGGATAGCAGGGGCATCACCAGGAAAGGCTGCTCCTCGTGTTCACCATAATCGAGGATGCCGGCCACATAAGGATGATTGAGACGGCGGAGTACATCAACCTCACGTCGGAACCGCTTACGAAACGCCGGGTCCTGCGTCAACCGGCTTTCCATCAACTTGACAGCCACCGCGCGGTTCATCTGCGGGTCAATGCCCTCATAGACAGTCGCCATTCCGCCTTCGCCAATGGCCCGAACGATCTGATAACGACCAATCTGCCGCGTTGTCATTTGGCTTGTCTCAATATCATCGCCGAGCATTGGATCAGACTAGGGGCATAAGTTAAGCGCGATGGCCATTCCTTCGGTGAATCCCTGCATGACGTCGCCGAACAGGTTGCCGGTTGTGCCGGGATCACGTTCCAGCAGATCCTGTAATTGTAGTTCGCGGTTCGCAAGAACCTGGTCTAGGCGCTGCATGCGGTCAGGACCGTTCAGGTCTATATACCATTGCCCGTCCTCGCCTAGATTGACATCGAGCATATCGCAGAATGGAACTTCCAGACCCAGGCTCGTATAACGCAGGTCGCCTTCGGCTCTAATCAAGGCGTGGGCCGCTTCCTGTGTGACCGTTGAAACAGCCAGATTCTTATAGCTAATGGCCGTTAGGTCGCCCAGATCAATCCCAAAATCGATTGGCGAAATGCCCACGCTTAGCGACGAAGCGTTGATTAGACCCAACAGAAAAAGCCCCGACTGATTGCGATCCGTCGGTTCAATTGTGTCCATGAGGACATCCATATTTTGCTGAGCCGCGGCCATGAAGTGTCGCAAGACGACCGTTTCCGCGGGGGTACGGCTGCTGCGGCCGCCGGAGCAGGCTGAAAGGAAGACGAGGAGCAATGAACCAAAGACAATCAACCCCTTAATCTCAGACGGGCGAGGTCGCACAGAACAAACCCTCCTCATGACACGCTTGCTGCAAAGCCTGCGCGCATGCCTATGGTAATGACACATCCAACTGGTAGCGCTGCGTGATGGAGCCATCAGACTTTGGGTTAATTACAACTACGAAGTATCTACCCGCTTCAGCCGAGTTAATCTGAATGGCAAGTCCGTCGGCCGTGTCGGTGTCAATTGCCATCGGCGTTTCATCCAGTACATTATCATAGAGCGCCAGTTGCGCTTCATCTATGAAATTGGTCAATGCAATGGCAATGCGTCCCAATTGATGGGTTTTCACCTCATATATGTCGTAAAGATCATTTGGTAGACCTCGATAGCTGCCGCTGAAGCACACCGGTCCGTTGGTAGATGCCTCCTCAGGCGTATTGTTCGGTTCGCGTTCGTCCGATCCGCTGAAACAAGGCTGTGGCCTCTGGAACATGATGTGCGGGAGATATCCAAAATAGAAGGTTGGGGCGGCTATCTTATAATGAACCTTGGCCTCGTGGGCAGCGGCGGGCATGGTGAGCGAATTGATTGCCGCGACACTATTGTTGTTATTGGTTCCGGTCCAGCCCTCGATGGCCCAACCGGCTGCCGGAATAGCCGTCAATTCGATCTGTTCTCCGGCCACAAACTTGCCCGGCGCGCAGCCGGAGGAGTTGGGCGGCGAGGCCACCGGTTGAGCACCCGACCCCGTGAAACTGAGGGTTAGGGTATAACAAGTCGGCCCGGCAAGGGCATAGGTGACGCTAACGGTGCGATCGGCGGCGGGCATGGTGACGAGGTTGGTTGTCGACGTACTGCCGTCGTTGTCCGTACCGCTCCAGCCGGTTACGCGCCAGCCAGGTGCGGGCGTCGCGGTCAGCGTAATCTGTTCACCGGCCTTATATGTGTTGAACGCACAGCCGGCCGAGTTGATCGGCAGAGCATCGGGATCGCTGCCATCTCCACTGTGAATGCGACTTAGGGCATAACAAAGCGCCGGCACGGGCTCATAAATAGCCACGATCGTACGATCGGCGGCGGGCATGGTAGCTACATTGGTGGTTGTGGCATTGCTATCGTTATCGGTGCCACTCCACCCAGTTACGCGCCAGCCCGAAGAAGGTGCGGCGATGAGAGTGATTTGCTCGCCTGCCGTGAAATGGTCGTAGTTGCAGCCACTGGAATTGCTCGGTGTGGCCGTCGGATAGGCTCCCTCACCGGTGCGATCGCGAGTCAGCCGGTAACAAGTTGGTGGCACTTCCTCATACGTGACTACGACCACGTGGTTTGCAGCCGGCATGGTGACACTATTCGTGGTGGACGTGCTGCTGTTGTTATTCGTTCCGCTCCAGTTGGCAACACGCCACCCCGGCGAAGGTGTTGCCGTCAACGTAATCTGTTGGCCGGCCGTGTAATGCCCCGGTTCACAACCGGACGAACTCAAAGGATCGGCAACCGGATCGTTGCCCCCACCTTCACTATCGCGAACCAGCGTGTAACAAACAACGGACTCGCTGAAGTTCGCTATCGCAGTCTTGTCGGCTGTCATTCGCAGATTCTTGGGAAGATTCGTGCCCGAAACGTCGCCACTCCAGTTCACAAAAACGAACCCGGAGTTAGTTGTGACAGTCAGCGAGACCTGGGTATCGTAGACGTACTTGCCCCCGGCGCAATTAGGCATTGGGGACGGGTTGATCATGCCACCGTTAGTAGGGCTGGAAGTAAGTGTCAACGTGTAGCAGGGTGGCTCGACAGGGTTGGCATAGAGAACCAATCCCATGGGGGCGTCAATACCGTCGGACTTACCATAGATCGTTTCGATGGCCGATTTGTCCAAGTTGGCGCGGCGAATCTGCTGGTTGGCGTGGGTGGCCCAGTAAACTTTGCCTCCGTCGGGATCGACGGTCAGGGCACGAACTTCCTCAAAATCGCCCCAAAACTCGACATTACTGCCGTCCAGATTGGCGCGGTAGATATCACCGGTGACGCCACTGCCCCAGTACATCTTGTTGTGGACAAGGTCCAGCGCCAGGTCGAGCGGGCGTGTGCCGCTGGCCTGTTGCACCAGCTTAACCGCGTTTGTGCCTTGCATGGTGGCCCGCCAAATGGAGTCGGTGTCGAATTCAACCCAATACACGGCGTTGTTGGCCACGTCGAGGGCGATGCCCACCGGCCCACCGAGGCCGCTAAGGAGGGTCGATTCATTACTACCGTCCAGATTCACTCGCGCAATGCGATTGCTGGTACCGTTCTCCGTCCAATATAGGTGACCGGCGCCTTCATCGATGGCCATGCGCTCCGGTTTGGAAAGATCGCTCCGTAACGTGGTGACGTCGCTGCCATTCAAATTGGCCGATCGCAACCGGTCTGCGCCACGCTCCAGCCAGTACATCCGTTGATGAGAGGTATCGAGGACCAGCCCCCGCGGGTTATTCTGGCCGGAGACTACAGTCACTGGCTGCGTTGAGCCGCCGGGACTGCCGCGCCGGATCTGGCCGGTCTTGGACTCGGTCCAATAGAGTTCGTTGACAATGGCTGTAGAGACAGATGCCTTCCCTAACGCCAGGTGGGGCGACCCCCCAACGATGATCGCGACGATAGACGAGACCATGAACAGCAGGAAAACCAGGCGTCTGGGAAGCGACGTCGGCTTGTGAGTTTCATCAAGTTGACTTGTCATACGATCTCTCTCGCCTTAATGTGTGGCCTGGGGTCGAAATGAATTCATCATGGATACGCAGTTGGCACAGAAGTCGGTACAGAAGTTGGCGGCGCTATCAAGGTGCGCGTTGGGCCAGGCGCCACTGTTGACCCAGGATCAGTGGGTCCCGGTGGTGGCTGTGTTGCCGAACTGTCACCATTAGTAACTGGAGGGGTGGTCGGGGCCACAACAGGCAACGGTGTCGCGGTAAATGTCGGCATAACTGGGATCGTGGCCGCTAGGGTCACGGCTTCCAGCACGTTGGGCCCGGCTTCAACGTAAGTGGCCGAGACCCACACGGGCGTGTTGTCCGGAGCGCGAACCAGATACCAGTTCCGACCGCGATCACGGCCAAGGACCACAACCTCCTCGTCGCGCGCTAATGTGCCGGCTATTGCAAACGCAAGCCCCGGCCCTTCTCGCGTATACATGTTAGCCAGCACGCGAACCGATGGGATCTCCGGTGTAGCGGATGGTTGGCTGGGAACAGTAGATGAGGCCGTTATCGTGGGTGATGGCATGCCGGTCGCCTGACCAGAGTCACTTGCGACCGTGACTTGCGTCGGCTCGATTGCTTCGGCCGGCCCGGCCAACGTCGAGGTCGGTTGAATGGCCTCGCTGGTAACCATGCGCGAGACTACCACTAGCACGGTTTCGGGGACTGATGTTGAAGGAGGCGTCGTTTCTGTAGGGACCCGACCTATCAACCAAATAGCGCCGCCGACGATCAGAGCGGCCGCACCCAATGCCGCGACTAGGCCCAGGCGACTGGTCCGTTTGGGAAAGTCAGTGAGGGTTTGCAATAGACCGGCACGATCCACATACAGGCTAACAGACTGAGACGGCCGCCATGACCATTCGCCGCTTGCCGAAAGAGTCGCCTCCGCGCCTTCGGCCACCAATGCCTTGTCCAGAGCGCCCACCATTTCGCCGGCCGACTGATAGCGTCGAACAGGGTCTTTTTCCAGCGATCGGTCGACGACCTGCAGGGTTGTTCGCGAAAGATTCGGCCGGATTTTGCCTAGAGGCGGTGGAAGCTCACTGACATGTTGATGGATCAGTGCGTAGTGAGTATCACCCTGAAACGGGCGCCTACCAGCCAGCATTTCATACAGGACTACGCCAAGTGAATAGATGTCGCTGCGGCTGTCAAGGGGCACCCCTTTACCTTGTTCCGGCGACATATAGTTCGGTGTGCCTAGAAAAACGTCCGTGCGGGTCAGACGTTGGTCACTGGGAACGAAGGCGATCCCCAAATCAGTTAGAAGCGGTTTGCCGTGCTCATCGAGCAGTACGTTGCTCGGCTTGAGATCGCGATGGACGACACCAGCGACATGGGCAGCCTGGAGGGCCGAGGCCACCTGGCGTGCCATTGCCAGCGCGAGCGGCGCGCTCATCACCCGCTGCTGCGCTTCCAGCTCCGCTAGCAATGACTCGAGCGTGCCACCGGCCACATATTGCATGGCGATGTACGGCCGTCCGTCGTGGGTGATGCCGGTATCATAAATACGAACGATATTGGTATGCTCGAGTTGGGCCATCGCCTGGGCTTCACGCTGAAAGCGTTCGGCAAACGCCTTGTCCTCAACATAGGACGGCAAGAGGATCTTCAGGGCGACGTCGCGCTGCAACCGAACATTCTTCGCAAGGTAGACGTCGGCCATCCCTCCTCTCGCCAAGTGCTTGAGTACGACGTAATTATCGATCTTCTTACCGATCAAATCTTCAGGTTGCATCCCACCGTTCCTCTCTATGTGACTGAGAGAATTGCCCATCGAATGCGATCCGTAGCTTAGGCTGATTCAGCGATACCGATGCAGAACCCTCGCAGCATTTTGCATATTCACCACGGAGATGACCCAGGGGATCAGTGGTCCCTCTTGACCGTTGGATGAAGCCCCAAACGACCCTGGGCTGCGACGATGCCCGGCTAGAGCAACTTCGCAGCCGGGAAAAGGCCCCGCCAAAGTCAGCCACGACGCAGGCTGATACCCTCGTGGTCCATAGCTACCCTCTAGGTTTTTAAGGACTGGTTGGCACAAATCCAGCATGAAAGCTACGCCCACTGGCTCAACTACTGATCGAAAGTCAAGAAACGCACATCAACGTAAAAATAATAATTGATGGTGTGGCTTTACGCAAATTCACGGAGGCAGGGTTCTTCAGCAGCTGGCTTCACCCTGGGGGTTGAATGTCAGTCCGCGCATTGAATGACCTTCTGACTGAAACGGGTTTGGATTAACTTAACTTCTGCAAAAGGCCAATTAGGGAGAATTGGACAATCATTGGCACGCCCTGATCGAGGCACCAATTCTCGGCCGGCCGCCGAACGAAGCAACGTTCCGGCCAAGCGGCTTACAGCTCGTACGCCTTAATGATCCCCGGGAGGCGCTCCAGCGCCTCGATCAGCTCGGCGCAGGCTTCGGTATGCTGGTTGGGGAAGTCCATCACCAGCCCCTGTCCTGCCAGGCGCACACTCAGCCCCGCGTTGCCGTCGAAGCGCGTGGCCAGCTTGATCGTCGCCCGGCAGGCATCCATCCAGTTGCCCGATGCCTTGACTTCGACCACCAGCAGTTTATTGGGGCCGTTGCCGTTCGTCACCGGCGTAAAGACCGGGGGCGGTGGGGCAGCTACGGGGTCGACGTAGGCGGCACCGGCGGCCGGGGCGACGGGCGGCAGGGGTGGCGTATGGCCGTTGTGACCATTGGCGCCGTTCGTCACTGAGGAACTGGTCACTGACGAACTGGTCACCGACGAACTGGTCACTGGCTCACTGATCACTGGCTCACTGGTCACTGGCTCCGGCGGGGTCTCGGCCACATACACCGGCATAGCCTCGTCCGGACCCTCCGGATCGTCATCTGGGCTGTCGGGGATCAGCGCTTCGACCTCGCTCTCGCTAATCACCGGAGCCGAGGCCAGGCTAAGGCGCGCCGCCGGTTCGGCCACGGTTCCGCCGCCGGCCATCCAGTCATCGGCCGGGGGCTGCCAATCGTCGTCAGGGGGTGACCAGCCATCGTCCTGTGGGAGAGGCGCAACAGACCGGGCGTGTCTGCCGGGATCTGTCCAATCCGGAGAGACCGCTTGAAACTCGTCCGACAGCCGGCGTCGATCCGCGTCGCTGGCCACGGTCAGGTTGCTGTGGATACTGTTGGCAATGACGGAAATGGCCTGGCTGTCGGCCTGGACTGTGCCGCGGACCAGCACAATCTGGTCGGCCTGGACCATGTCGCGATACGCCTTCCACGTGCGCGGGAACATGACCACATCGACCGTGCCCTCCAGGTCTTCGAGTGTCACGAATGCCATCGGCTGGCCCTTCTTGGTGGTCAGCGACCGGATGCCCGATACAACGCCGACGAGGGCAACCGGCTTGCCGCCCCAGGTCACGTCCAGATCGCTGGAACGCGCGTTGACGAAGCTCTGCAGCGAGGCCAGCTTGCGCTCCAGGGGGTGCTCGGACAGATAGAGCCCGATCAACTCTTTCTCCCAGGTCAGCAGTTGGCGATTGTCAATGTCGGGGACTTCGCCGGGGGGACGCAGTAGTTCGGCCGCCACGGGAGCCCCGGCATTGCCCATCATCTCAAAAAGCGTCATCTGGCCCACATCGGCCGCGGCGTGCGTGCCCGCGCTGTGACCCATGATCCGATCCAGCGCGTCGAGCAATTGCGGCCGCGTACCCCATTCGTCGAACACGCCGACCTTGACCATCGACTCGAGGGCGCGCTTACCCACCTTGCGCAGATCCACGCGCTCGCCCAAATCGCCTAGATCGCGGAACGGGCCATTGGCGACGCGCTCATCCACGACGAGTTGCATGGCCCCTTCACCGGCGTTCTTGATCGCCGCCAGTCCATAACGAATCGTGGACCGGCCGTCGCTGTCTTCAATCGTGAAGTCCAGCATGGCGTTGTTAATGCTGGGCGAGGCAACCTGGATCCCCAGACGGCGGGCATCGGCGATGTACTTGGCCAGCTTCTCGCTGTTGTCGCGCTCCACCGTCAGCAGAGCCGTGATGTACTCCACCGGGTAGTGGGCCTTGAGGAAAGCGGTCTGGCAGCAAATGACCGCGTAGTCGGCCGCATGGGCCTTGTTGAAGCCATAACGGGCAAAGAACTCGATGTCGCCCCAAATCTTGTCGCACACTTCCCGCGAGACACCGCGGGCCATCGCGCCTTCGGTGAACTTGAGGCGATGCTCGTCCATCAAGTCCTGCTTCTTTTTGGCCACGGCCTTGCGCAGCATGTCGGCCTCGCCCGGCTCATAGCCCGCCAGATCAGCCGCCACGCGAATGATCTGCTCCTGGTAGACGAAGATGCCGTAGGTCTCTTCCAGGATGGGCTTCAGCTCCGGCGTGTGGTACTGGATCTGGCCCGTGTCACCTTCCAGCGCGGCGTGCATCCGTCGAACATATTCCGGGATATTCTCCATCGGCCCGGGGCGGAAGAGCGAGATGGCCGCGATGATGTGGTCGAAGCGCTGCGGCTTCATGTTCATCATCAGCTTGCGCATGCCCGACCCCTCGACCTGGAACACGCCCAGCACATCGCCGCGGCCGAGCATGGCGAAGGCGTCTTCGATCTTCTTGCCGAGGTCCGGCCCCACATGGCCCACGTCATAGGGGATGTTGTCCATCGTGTAGCGCACGCCGTGGCGCTCCTCGATGAGCTGGGCGGCGCGGCGCATGATGGTCAGCGTGCTCAGGCCCAGGAAATCGACCTTCAGCAGGCCAATCTTCTCGACGATCTCCATCGGCCACTGGGTGATGGAGTTGATGCCGCCCAGCCCGGCGTCGCCGCTGGTGGGCTTGTGCAGCGGCACGTACTCGACCAACGGCCGATCGGAGATGATGACCCCCGCGGCATGGCTGGACGCATGGCGGGCCACGCCTTCCAGCTGGCGGGCGGTGTCCAGCAGCTTGTGGACCTGCGGGTCCTTGTGATACTGCTCGGCCAGATCGGGCACATAGAACTCGTGGCCCTTCTCCAGCACGTTGTCGATCCTGGCCGGCTTGCCGGGGATGGCCGGAATCTGCCGGGCCACGGCGTCGACATCGGGCAGGGGGATGTCCAGCGCCCGGCCGACATCGCGCACGGCCGCCCGCGCGCCCAGCGTCCCGAAGGTGATGATCTGGGCCACTTTGTCCTGGCCGTATTTGCGCACGGCGTATTCGACCATCTCGGATCGCCGGTCGTCGGGGTAGTCGAGGTCGATGTCGGGCATGGAGACGCGGCCGGGGTTCAGGAAGCGCTCGAAGATGAGGCCATTGGCCAGCGGGTCGATGCCGGTGATGCCCAGGGTATAGGCCACAACCGACCCCGCGCCCGACCCGCGCACGTTCCACCAGATGTCGGCCTGCCGCGCATATTCGGACAGGTCCCAGACAATGAGGAAGTAGGTGGCGAAGCCCATGCCGTTGATGATCCGCAGTTCGTGCTCCAGCCGTTCGCGCACGACCGGGTCGTTGGCCACCCTCTCGGCGCCATAGCGCCGGACCAGGCCCTCTTCGCACAGGTAGCGCAGGTACGACTCGGCGTCATAGCCATCGGGCACATCGAACAGCGGCAGGTGATAGCCTTTGGTGTCCAGGTCCACATCGCACATCTCGGCGATGAGCAGGCTGTTGTCCAGCGCGCCGGGGATGTGGCCGAACAGCGCGGCCATCTCCTCATAGGACTTGAGGTAGTAGCCATCGTCACTGAACTTCAGCCGCTTCTCGTCGCTGACCAGCGAGCCGGTCTGGATGCACAGCAGCACGTCGTGGGGCGCGGCCTCTTCCGGTGCGGTGTAGTGCACGTCGTTGGTGGCCAAAAAGCGCAGATTGTAGCGCGGCTGCATGTCGTTGATGAGCACCTTGTTGATCGCGGTCAGTTCCGGGATGCTGTGCTCCTGTATTTCCAGGAAGAAGCGCTCCGGGCCGAAGATATCCAGGTACTTGCCCATCATCTTGTGGGCCTTCTTCATGTTGCCCTGGGCGATGGCCCGCGGGATGTCGGCGGCCATGCAGCCGCTGGTGGCGATCAGGCCCTCGCTGTGGCGACTGAGGAAGTCGAGGTCGATGCGCGGCTTGTAGTAGTAGCCGTCGAGCTGCGAGGCGCTGGCGATCTTCAGCAGATTGAGATAGCCGGCCTGATTCTCGGCCAGCAGCAGCAAATGGGATCGCTCGCGATCGAGTTGGGGATCCTTGTCGCTCATGCGGCGGGCGGCCACATACGTCTCCACACCGATGATAGGCTTGATGCCCGCCTTTTTGCAGGCCGAATAGAACGGGATAGCGCCGAACATCGTGCCGTGGTCGGTCAGAGCCAGGGCGGGCTGGTTGAGCGCCTGGGCCCGCGCGGCCAGATGATCGATGCGGCTGAGGCCGTCGAGCAGCGAGAACTCGCTGTGCACGTGCAGATGAACGAAGGGACGGTGGGCCTGGCTCTGCTGCTCCCCGGCCCCATTGGTTGCATTGCCCAACATGGCTGCCAGTATAGCACAGGCATTCTAGGACTCCAGTGATTATGGTAGGTTGGAGCTTAAGATATTGGGACCACTTGTAGCGCGGTCATTCCTGACCGCCCCAGCCACGGCCGACGGCACAAGTCGTGTCACAAGTTGAGCATGAAAAAGACGGAGCCCCTTGCGGGGCCCCGTCCGGCCTAGGATAGGGTGGGGCCTCGATTCAGACTACTTGCCGCCCCAGACGGCCGATACGGAGTTGATCGCGTCTTCGGTCACGTAGATGCGCCCGTCCTCGCCCACGGCCACGCCGTTGAAGTTCCACGTGGGCACGAAGTTTGGATGTCCGTCCAGCTCCAGTCGCAACTGCCCGATGGCCGTTTCGGTGGCGCCGGTCGCCGGATCAATACGCAGCAGCCGCTGGGTGCCGGTTTCCACCACCAGCAGATCGCCGTTGGCGTCCACGGCCATGCCTTCGGGCATGATTAGGCCGGTGACCACAGGCACGGGCGGCGACAGGGGCACGCCACCGGCAACCAGATGCCAGACGATGCCCGTAGCCCAGTCACCCACCCACAGGTCGCTATCTGTTGCCGCCAGCCCGGCCGGCACCGCCAGATCGGGTGCCCCGGCCAGTACTTCCTGCACGCCGGTTACGCCGTCCTGACGAACAACAGCGCCAAGGCCGATATCAGCCACGATCAGATCACCCTGAAATGCGATGGCGTTGAGCGGTGACGGATAGGGGAAGGTGTCTACCACGGTCTCCGTCGCCGGATCCCAAAGCTGGACAGCCCCATCCATCCATGAGGACAGGAGGAGGTAATCGCCGGCCACGGCGACGGTCTTGGCGCCGATCATGCCCATCACGGCCGGGTACGACTTGATCAGCCGGCCGCTCCGGCTGTCGAAGCTCTTCAGCCGCCATAGATCGGCCACGTAGATTGTCTGACGCGGTTTGCCGTCGGTGACAATCGCCAGGCCTCCCGGGGCAATCAGCCCGGGACGCTTCAGGATAGAGACTGCGCCGGATTTGCTGACGCGCATGATCGACCCTTCATCTCCGTTCGACACATACAGCCGATCCCACTTGTCGAAGGCCATATTATCGAGACCCGCGGGCAGCGTAGCGATGACCTCATAGGTCCAGGTTGACATGTCAAAGCGCGCGATCTCACCGGTGTAACCGAAGCTGACGTGCGGCCGGCCTTTGGAATCAAAGTCCAGCGCCGTCGGGCCCAGATCGAGCAAGCCGTCGGCCACTACGGTGATGTCGCCGGTCGCCAAGTCAACACGAACAATCTCGCCCATGAACGGCCGCGGCGAGTAGAGATACCCATCCGGCCCGATATCGAAGCCGTTCAGTTGTGCCGGATATGGCGGGGTGGTGGAATCGGGGATGATCACCCGCGGTGGACCGACCAGCGCCGGGTCCAGCTCGTACAGCCCATCGCCAAAGAATGCCTGGGCCGCAAAGACGCGCCCATCTTCGGTAATGGTGATCGGGTTCATCCCCGGAGCAATGGCCTGCACGGTCACCGTACCATCCGGCGCAATGCGGCCGACGTTCCCGCCCAATATATCTGTCCAGTAGATGGATCCATCCGGATGGACAGCTACGTCATCACAGCCGTCGACGCCGATTTCAGGCCCATAACGCGCCAGAATCCGGCGGCCTGCCGGCTGTATCACAACCAACTCACGGCCGAACACACTCGCTACGATCAGCTTGTTGTCGGCCGTGACTGCCAACCCATTGGCGCCGTCGATCAGCGCCCCTTTGACCAACTGTCGGGCCGTCTTGGGTGCCGCAAGGGCAACCGGCACGAGCAGTGCGATGATAAGCAACGCAAACAGGAACGCTACGCCGCTGCGGCGCACCGTCCGTCCTTCACCAATCTGCCGCTTCATTTGATTGTCTCCCCGGGAATGGCGCTAAGGTCCACAGCTTAATTGCCCGGACCGGCCTCCCGAAACCCCCACACGTGGAACAGAGAGCGAAGAAATGCACCGGTGATTACAACGGGCTCAGACAGGCATCCTCTGTGCCCGATGTCACTGCGCCGAATAGATTGGCCCCACCTCTTAGCACTATACTGCCAACAATCACGCCGTGTCAATAGGGTCTTAACGGCGATTCAGCTTGTCGAGCGCAATGGATTCGAGGTGAATGCGCTGGGCTGGGGGGTGTTACAGAGCCGGCGACTTCCTGACGAAGTGACTTACCCTATTGACGGGTTGATACCTACCCCTATACTTTACCTAAGGATCCAAGCACAGATGGATTCCCGACAGCCTCGTTGCGGATCGTTATCTTGCTCTTTTCACGGCGCTGTCTATCCAAGATTTCTGTGTTCATCCGACCGATTACCGTGCCAAGGGCTTCTGTCGCAGTTGCTCAACCATAGCCCTCACTACAGCCACATGAGAATAGAGGAAAGGAAATGACCATGTCTCAGGTATTGTTGCGTCAGACCAGACTGCTGCGGTGGGGGCTGCTTATCGCCTTGCTGGTGAGTGTCGTCTCGATTCTCTCGGCTGCGCCGGGAGAGCCGCAGACCTATTACAGGCTGAGTACCGACGGCCCTTTACCCATTGGCGGTGATGTCCATGATCTCAAGATCAGCGCTAATGGGATGTACACGGTATACCGGGCCAGCCAGGAGATTACCGAGGTCATCCAGCTATACTCCGTGCCAACTGACGGTAGCCAGCCAGCGCTGAAAGTCAGCGCCTTGCCAAACCGGGGTCAACACATTGAGGAGTACGCCATTAGCCCCGATAACTCCCATGTCGTCTACAGCGCCGACCAGGATACACGGGATGTCCGTGAACTGTACAGCGCTCCCCTCGATGGCAGTGCCGCCCCGACGAAACTCAGCGGGGCGATGGTCGAGAACGGTGGTCTGCCGATGTATTCCGGCGGATTCAAGATAAGCCCTGATGGCAGCCGCGTCGTCTATCGTGCCGATCAGGATACCGACGAGGTCTTTGAGCTGTACAGCGCGCCTGTGGATGGCAGCACAGCGGCCGTCAAGCTGAACGGCCTGCTGCCACCCATGTTGATGACAAGAGTGGTGCACCTGTTGCAACGTCAGAGTCAGCAAAGTAGACTGGAGCAGTCAAAGCAAAAGGTGTGTAGGTCAGACTAATCAAGACAGAAGGTACATCATGGGGCAGTAGCAGCTAAACAAAAGACGGGAGTAGTGAAACCGTAGGCATGTTGCTGATCAGTGCAACATCGGAGTTGGCAAAGTAGACTTGTTACTGAACAGTGCAATGTCGGAGTCGGCAAAGTAGACTGTAACAGTTGAAGCAAAGGGAATGTAGGTCAGAGCAACTGAGACAGAAAGCACATGGTAGAGCAGTAGAAGCAAGGCATGCAAGGCGGGCTAGACTGGAGGATCAGCGGGAAGACAAGAGTAGCAGCACAAAAGGCACAAGGAACGGAAATGTTGAGGTACTCGAGATAGGCTGGGTGTTTGTATGTAAGCATTGTAGACGGGAGCAGCACTGTAGACGGAGCGGTCAAGGCAAGGAGGCAAGCAGAGACTTTCAACAATGTAGACGAGAGTAGCGAATCCGTAGGACACAACAAACTGGGTGTATGTCATGTTATCTCGAGTCAAGACCAAAAAAAGACTCTTTATGCGAAAACCCCTGTCAAGGGACCTTCGCAAGTATGCGGTGCCCAAGGCACTACGACGGATGCTGGAACGAATGAGACCACACTCTCCATCCTATTGGAGTTAAGAGCAATACAATGAACTATTTGGAAACAATTGAATCTTTGTTACCTCTTCTTAAAATGACATGTAATACATTATTTAGAACCCTTATAGCAACAAAACCATGATCTAGCATAGCACAGGATGCCTACACTATAACCACCATGATTTGGATCTTTCCATCCACCTCAACGGGCTGGCTTGCAAAAAATGTCAAAAACAGTTATATTTCAGGCATACGTGACCTACTTGCCACTGTTAAATCCATAGTGAAAGCCAGCCCATTCTCCACCTGCACCCCTACAACCCAAACCGGGAGTTCCACAAGGGAACCAATTGCTGTATGCAACGAGGAGGCGACTACTTTAGTTTCTCAGTACAATGCACAAGGTTTACAACTGATTGTATTCAGAGTCTAAGACCAGGGGCATTTTACTGTACAGGAATCGAGCCCTCGGTTGAATTGTTTCCTGCTTTACGCTCGCCACCCCACCCGTCACCCCGTCCTTGAAGTCGTGAGTACTACGTCATGAACCTTGAAACGCCATCATCAGCGCTCAGCAACAGTACGACTGCCAGGTCCAACCCGGGGCTCCGCCCTCTGTTATTGATTTCACTGTGATGTTGTGTGTGGTGTTGGTTTGTTGTGTGCGTTTCATCGCGGCGGCGAAATTTGGAGGAGGATGACGTCATTTGCTGAAATCGCACAGTGAAAGATCGCTTCCACCCGCCGCCCCCGCCTCTTTGTTCTCTCTCTCATCACTTTACACTAGACGGACATACCGTCAATGTTTCTTGCGCGTTTAACCTGTCACAAAAATGGTGTCCCATCATTTTTGGTGTCCCATCATTTTTGGTGTCCCATCATTTTTGTGGCGTTTCATTTTTGTGGCGTTTCGTCTCAGTCATTTTTGTGGCGTTTCGTCGGGTCCCGCCCTTTTTTTGTGGGTTTCGTCGGGTCTTCCCATTTTTGTGAGAACTCGCTGGGCCTCGTCGGGTCCCGCCCTTTTTTTGTGGGTTTCGTCGGGTCTTCCCATTTTTGTGAGAACTCGCTGGGCCTGGCTTTCGCCTTTCACAACTATTTCGCTCGCTCGCTTTCATTCAGAATGAAAAGACCATGAGGGTCTCTCTGTTGTTGTAACATTATCTATAAGGGGCCTTTGAAGCAATTTTGAGCCAAACTTCCCGATATCATTCAGACTAATAGAGGGATGGCGCATCTTTCTGCGAAGGTTTCACCTTCTTAGCTGCTGTGGGTGAGTCGCTATAGGTTTTGTAACAGACGCCATCCGAAGCACCGACATGTTTCGGCCTGTTGTTGTAACATTATCTGTAAGAGGCCTTTGAAGCAATTTTGAGCCAAACTTCCCAATATCATTTAGATTAATAGAGGGATGGCGCATCTTTTCGCGAAGGTTTCACTTTCAGAGCATGTTTGGGTGAGGAGATACAGCTTCTGGGTTGGCCATCCGAAGCGATGACGTCTTTCGGCCTCATATTGTTATTGTTTCCTCTGATCGATCAAAACTCACCCATTGCCTCCCTCTTTATGTATTTATACCAATTCAGACATTGCGGATTCAATGGTCTAAACCCCGTTTTCATTGCTTTTTTTGTTACAACGTTACAGCTTTCGCGATGGGGCCATGGAAGAATTGACGAGTGTCTGTCGATGTATTGTTATTGTTTCCTCTGATCGATCAAAACTCACCCATTGCCTCCCTCTTTTTGTATTTAGACTAATTCAAACATTGCAAATTCAAGGGTCCAAACCGCATTTTTATACGAGCTTTGGGTGAGGCGCTACAGCTTCTGTGATGGGGCCATCCGCGACGACGACGTCTTTCCGCGTATTGTTATTATTGTTTCCTCCGATCAATCAAATCTCACCCATTGCCTCCCTCTTTTTGTATTTAGACTAATTTAGACATTGCGGATTCAATGGTCTAAACCACATTTTTATACGAGCTTTGGGTGAGGCGCCAAACTACAGCATTTCTTCGGCTGTCACTGGATGCTTTTTGGCGTTATTTTTCCTGCGAGTGATCAGGATTTTATTTGGAGCTCCCGATGTTGGCTCGACAGTGTCTGTGGTTGCAAGAACAGGAGCTCTGCTGTTTGAACCGTTTTGATTCGATGATCTGGCGCGAAACTACAGCATTTTTTCGGCTGTCACTGGATGCTTTGTGGCGTTACGGGCAGCGTATTGTTAGTTTTCCTGCGAGTGATCAGGATTTTATTTGGAGCTCCCGATGTTGGCTCGACAGTGTCTGTGGTTGCAAGAACAGGAGCTCTGCTGTTTGAACCGTTTTGATTCGATGATCTGGCGCGAAACTACAGCATTTTTTCGGCTGTCACTGAATGCTTTTTCTCGTTACGGGGTTGGTCGGTGGTATAAGGCTGGCGGAGCAGTGCTTGCGGTCGAAGGTTCCAGTGCGACAAGAGTCATATTCTGGTCAGAGAGGACTGTGTTTTATTTCAATATGGGGGTAATCCCTGGCCAAATTTTTCCTGCCCCCCTCTTCTCTATCTGGCAGCAATGTCATCCCCGCTCAACGCATGCCGTATCCAAGGTGGGGAAGGTCTGCTCTAAGCATCCGGTGCGACAACAGTTATATTATGGACTGACTGAACAATGTTTTATTTTAATGTGATGGTAATTTCTGGTTCCTACCCTGCTCTGCTCCATCCAGTGGCACTACAGTCAAAACTTTGCTTTCAGTGACTGCTCCCAATTCCAGTAAGAACTGCTTTTCTCGAATCCAGCTGGGAATCCCACATTGTAAATATTTATGTTCTTCCGTGGCAACAACCCTGTCAGATACTCCAGTGCATCACGGCGATTTCCCAATGGCGATCCACGCCCGTGTTCTAAAAGACGGATGTGATCGCTTTTCTTCACCCTGGACATGCCAACAAAGATCGAGGCATATTTCAGCTGGAGGATTGGGATCGGCCGTGAAGTCAATGCAATCACCACCCTGTTGATTGTCCTACCCTGTGCTTTGTGGATGGTCATTGAGAAGGCCAAGTCAAATGCAAGGATCGGTGTCACTTTGACAGACGATATGTTCCCAAGAAGGTGCGATCCGTTCTTCATCCTCAGACCCTTGCCTTTGTCACTTCTCTCAGAAACTTGAATCACTATGTCTTCTCCTTCTTCAGCCACAGAGTGTTCCCGGAGTGCTTCGAGCTGTCTCTTCTTTGCCCGGCTCGGTGCCTTGCCATCTAATCCTGTCTGAATTGTCATGTTGACAGCAACTGGAGCTTCATTGAGGATGATCTCTGAACCGTAAGGCAGAGCATTGGGACCCGAAATTTGATCCCATACTGAGGCCATGTCAGCAGTCGCATCATCACCAAGAACCAATGAGTGGCACACAATTGGGGTGCCATTGGCCAAACCAATGGAGGGGTTTATATTTTTCGTCAGAAAGGCTTCGCTTCCTGGTACAAAATACTGCCAGAGCATTCCGTTCTCTTGAAACAAATAGCTTGGGTCCTGCGGCTTGTTCTTCCATTTTGTCACTTTGTTTCGCCACTTGAATACATATGTGCTGTGCAGTTTCGCAAAGAGGGCTGCTTTCACACGGACTATCTCCATTCTCTCTCTATTGGATGAGACCAACACTGGGGCGAACAGCCATTCTTTGTCCTCTGCATCGCTTCGTCTGAGGGCTTTGTAAGGAGCAAGATCCTCCCAGGTTATTTGTCGCCCGGAAGCAAGCTTCTTCACAAATTTCATGTGCACTGGATCTTCTGATCGTCGCTGTTCGGGCAAGTGGTACCTTTCCAGCCCTGAAAACAGCTTGCAGCCGTGGTGCACCATGCCCCGGACCGAATATCGAGAGTACAGTGACGTATTGATCTTCTTATCCTTCTTCCCTGTGATCTTTCGGGAGCGATCCAGTGATATGCGAAGCATTTTCTCGGCAGAGGCCCGCTGGGGCTTCTTTCCACCTGTGCGTTTGCGCTTGCTCATGCCCTTGGGTTTCTCTTGCTGAATGTGCCCCGCACAGTGCTTCTGATACTCTGCCCAGCCCAACATGTCATCGAGGAGAAACATTTTCTTGACGGCACCCAGTTGATTGAAGTCTCCACAGAACAGCATTGCAATACCCCCGAACTTCTTGTTGTTTCCCATTACTCTCTGTAAACGAGCATCAATCATGGCAAGCATGACGCTGTCCAAAGTTGACACCTCGTCCACGACAAACAGCACTAGCTTTTCGGAATTCAAATCGTTCTTGACCGCATTGAGCTGATCTCCGCTAATCGTACTGCGGGCTTTGGCAAAATCGGTTTCAGAAGGGTTGTATTTGTCGATGCTCAGAAGCCTGCAAAGGGTCGTTCCATCAATGTTCACTGCAGCAATGCCATTGAAGGAAGTGGTCTGAACGTGGCCAACTCCCATGATGTACGCCAATTCAACCAGTGTCTCAATCACATACGACTTGCCTGCGCCTGGATCGCCTGTCATCAGGAGGAGAGGGGGATCCGGTGCTGGCCGCAATCTGTCCTTTACGGGGCCGACTTGGTCAAAGTACTTTCGAAGCCGGTCAATCAGGCGTCGCTGACCTTCCGACAGGTCTCGACTTGCAATGTATTCGGATGCAGACACGGTGTCATTGGTGTCATTGCTGGTCTTTCCCTGTTTGGCTCCAGGTTCTGATGCCGTGTGGGTGTCGTCTTCCTCTTCTTCCATGTCATCTTCCCTATCCAATACAGGCTTTGGTCTGGCACTGCGAAGGGCATTGGAGGCCTGTTTCAATCCAATAACACTGCAGGACCCTATCACATCATGCATGACTGGTGGATAGTCAGCTCTGGTTGTGCTGTGGGTTCCACCTTCCCCAACTTTGTGGAAGACGCTGTTCAGTGTCTTCGTCTGTTCGGAACAGTACCGCACCTCCTTGTACACTTCTGTCACATCCTGCGTGCGAAAGACATGACAACTGGAGCCGCCAAATTCACCATCACCGTCAGCATCGGCTTCTTCCATGTCCTGCCGGTACGTTTGAAAGCCAGAGTACATTTCCTTGTTCTCTGCTTTTTGCTCCTCTGACCACAGGGTTCGCTTCCTCATGCGGTACGCATTCAGCACCTTTTGGTGCTGTGACTTGGAGCGGAATCCATATATGTGATTGAACATTGCCATCACCCGCAGCCTGTCCACCAGCCGTGGACTGTGTTCCATCGCTTCGATCCAGCTGCACAATGCCTCCCAGGTGAAATCATCGGGGTTGCATATCTTATGCTCACCCGAGTACACATGTCTCCAGGGGCCTGAAGCTGCACAGGTAGTACTTTGCAAATGCATCGGCTTTCTGCTTCCACACCTTGAAATGACGTCGGTAATCTTCCACCTGTGTCTGGGGCGACTCTGGCATGGGACCAGGATACTTTGGGAGAAATCCATTGTGAATCAGAGTACGCTGCTTGCTTCTCAAGCGCTGGCAGTGGGAGCCGTGGAGCGGGTGCGCCTCTGCAAACCGAAAGATTGTATTGGCCTGTCTTCCTGCCTTTCTGATGCTTGGAGCCATCTCGTCTTCCTCCGGAGCTCTCTTCCTGTCTTCTTCTTTGGAAGAGTGATGACTTTGACTGACTGCATAGTATTCAACAGGTGTCATCATTGCCAGCTCTTTCCCACGGTAGCGCCAGTTCAGCTGATAGTGCACTGGAACTGATTCGAATTCTCCTTCCTCTCCATCTGGGATAGGCCTTCGTTTAAATGGTGCAGGTCCCAGCTCGGCAGCCTTGGGATTGGGAATGCTGCCCCACTTATCGGAGGGTGAGTCATCTGCGGAGTGAGCTCTCACACTCATCGTCACTCGCCTCATCATCTTTCTCACCACCTGCAACCTCTTCCTTGCTGACACTGCACTGCCTGAGTTCTGCTTCAATTCGGCATCAATGAAATTGTTCATGTACCCAGCACCATAGTACGAGAAGGAATCCGAGGTGGCTTCTGCTGCGAGCCCATTCAGCAGAGCCAATGCCACCTGAGTATCGCTCAGCTCCCTGTGACAGTACATGGTGTTCAGCACGCGCTGCATCAGGTGCTGAATGGTGCGCTTCTTTGTTCCGGCATCGTCTGCTTTGCTGGGATACTTCTCTATGTGAGCCTGCGCCCTGCTCAGTGCCGACAAGCAGTGCTCCAGTGACATCTTGTTCTTGGTGATGTAGCTGGAGATGTAGAACAGAGAGGCACGGCTCTGCTGCGTGTTGCCCAACAGGATGGCATTGGTGCTGCGAGCCAGTGGCATTGGCGATCATCTTGTTGGTTTCTGTCACGTATCCATTGCGATCCACAAGCTGCTTGTTGAGATCCTGGTAGAGTCCAACAACGAAGGCGGTGCCAGACCTTTCAACCACCGGTTCATGGCTACCGCCACCTCTTCCGGATTTCCAGGTCTCACTGCCTGATCCATCTGGTCCATGCAAAACAGCTTGGCATTCTCCAATTCCGCTTCATTCTCTTTGAAGTCCTGCATTGGATCTTTCAGCACTTTTGCCAACAACTCGTCTGCCAAGAGGAACCGCTGGCAGGCACTCCAACAGGGGTCTTTTCAGTTCCCAGACCACAATTCTTTCATCCAACGGTCGAATGGGGAAGCAAGAGTAGTCTCTTGATTTGGCAGTCATGGGCAAGTCAATTTCTTCCTTCACATGGATCACTTGATCTTCTTTGGGCTTTGCAACAAATCTGCCTTGCGAATCTCTCTCCGGCTCCTGTCCCTCCTCTTCCTCGGGACTGGTGCCAGAAGCTCCACTGGTTCGGTACACAGCACGCAGTCACACGGTCTGGCACCACGACAACCGTGCACTCCAGCGGGAGGCTTTGCACAAGTAAAGCTGTGTGAGTGGATTCCTGTTTCAAGACACGGTTTCACTGAAGAAGTTGTCCCACTCTTCCTGATTCGCTTCAGTTGGGAAGTGGAGGCACCTGGGTTGCTTTGGGTGGAAACTTTGGGAACTTGCAGTTCTCTTTGGCTACCTTTCCGGTAATTGTTCTTCATCACTTTTCCCATGTAGTCGCGGACGTGGAATGCCGTGGGATCTCAGCACTGAATACATGCTGTCCAGTGCCTTGCGCCACCTCCTTTTCCAACTTGGGTGATCCCGCACTCAGCTCCAGCAAGTTTTGGAGTCAGACGACCCGTAGAGGAGCACATGGAAGTGAAGGGCTCCTCGCTTTCAAGCGATGACAACAGGCCAAAAACCTGTCAGTCAAGTTTCTCCACAGCACACTATCCAGCTGCAGGCTGTCAGCCACATAAAAACGTACCTGCTGGGTCTCAGTCATCCCATGAAAACCGGTCACATAACCAAAGCAGCCTTTGTGGTGGGGTGACTTTCGGCTCAGTGCCTTTGAAGTACCAGGTCTTCCGAGTCAAGGAATTGTCACTCTGTCGCATCTCAAGGGGACACCCAATCAGATGCTCCATCACATTCTCAATCAAAGCCTGGTATTCCATCGCCACTGCCACTGGATTCCCTGATGCAGCACGCACACGGGCGTAGTAGTCAATGGGAATGGGAATCTGTCACTCCATCCTCTAGCTCCAGCATCTTCAAACACGGCCTCGTCATTGTGGAGGGCCTCCAAGAACTCGGCTGGGCAGTGGCGGGAAACCTATCATTCCCAACCGAGCGATGACACAGTCGGAAACTGGTTGGATTGGAGACATCATTCGGTGTTATGGTCAAGAAGCAGGAGGCACCTGCGGGAGCAAAAAAAGGAAAATTGATGAGCAAATGCAAGAACCGTATCTTTTACGTCGGACCAAGGGTACTCACTCCCATAACGGTGCATCATGGCCACGGCACGACTGAAACCAGAAGCATCTCCAATCGAACCCATGATGTTCCGGTCTCCATTTCCAAAGTTCAACACTGGGATCACTGTTGACAGCACTTCCTTTGCAACCTTGGAGGTTGGATTGTTGCCAGCATCAACTATCTTCTCCTTCCACTCTTCCGATGACAGCAGCTCTGCATACTCGTTGAAACTGGAGGGATCTTTCTTGATCCGAATGCTCAGGTTCTTCATGAACGAGTGCCGCATCTCATGATCAAACAGAAAGTACAGCAGCTGCTGGCTCCTGGCAGCACGGGCAGTGTACTGGAGCAGCAGGTGCTCTATCTGCTTCTTTGTTGATCGGAGTTCCACCACCGCTGCTGCCTTTCTCTGGATCACTTTGCCTTTCCAAGGCCACCGTAAGCTTTCCCATACATGAAAACATGGGGGTACGAGCCCACCAACAGCTCTTCCGAATCCTCAAATTCACTCAGCGGGTCTTCTTCTCGTTCTGCTGTCCACTCTGGCCGTTGGCTCCTTTCCTCCAAGATTCCATGGTCTTGCTCACATCAATGTTGAATGCTGAAGCCATGGCCTCAATGGATTCTGCCGCCCTCTCTGCATTGTCACGCTCTCTCAGTTCCGGGCCCAAGGTTGTTGATCTGCTGGTTTTCATCCACCACATAAGAATGCAACAGTGCTGGATCGTTGTCTTCCCTCGATTCTCCATTGGTTTCATCGGTGCTTGCCATCAGCAACCCCAGTTCGGACATGAGCCACATCATCGCCCAGGCTGCGTTCAGCATTCAATGTCTCCTTGTCCCTGAATGTGCTCTGCATTCTCAAACACAGACTTGTTGCAAGCTTCCACATGGGCAGAAAATTCCGAAAAGTCGGGAAGCTGCGGATCATCTTGGTACTTGCAATGAACTCGCTGCAGTACACTCAGCCACTGGTACACGACAAATGGTCGCGCACTGAGAACTTTCTGTGCAGTACGGGCAATGTCATCATCCTCTCCCTTTGAACCAAGAAGATGCACGGTCAATGATTCAGTCAGCAATTCTGCCACAGTGCTGCCATCCTTCTCTCCACTCTGCACCTGATTCAACAGCATTGCCAGAGAGCTCACAATGGGGGCAGTGTGGCGGAATGCAATGGCATGACCCCGGATCTTGGAAACAGTGTAGTTTGTGAGAGATCCCGCCTTCTTGTTGTCGGACACCTTCACGCAGTTCAGGTAGTTCCGAACACGGGCTATCAGGCACAGCTCTGACACTGAAGGCTCCACCAGACCGATTCTTTCAAAGTCTCCCAGATCCAGTCCTGATGCAATGGAGTTCACGGGTTGCTTGCTGCCTTTGTCCTTTCCATCAAGACACGTGGAGCAAACGAATGTGTACTCTTCCCTTTTGCCTTCCTCTGCTCTCTCTTCCAGAACCATCTCCGGGTGCAGGTGAAATGTGGTCTGCAGCAGGCTCGAGTCGAACGCTGAGCGGAGCTTCGATGTCGCAAACTCTCTCATGTCACCTGCCGCATTGCATGGCAAACACAGTGGTGCTTAAGTTCTTCTCCGCAGTCCACGCTTCCTTCTCACTGGCATTGTACTCGATTGCAGATCCCAACAAGCTCCTGGAGCATCACCTTCGCCAGTTTCTCGGATCCCCGTTGTGGACGCCGGATGCCACAGGAACCGCACGAAAGGATGGGTGCATCAACAGTTTTGGGTAGACCTTCCACCTGGTGATCCACACCTTCGACACCACCTCTTCCCTGTGCTTGGCAGTACTTCCTCAGCATTTCACACAGCTCCTCCGGTGTTGGCACTTCCTCCTGAATCTCTTTCAACAATCTTTCCACAACAGCAGGGTCCCACTCATCACTGTCACCATCAAAATCAAGATCATCCAGATCTGGGAATTTGTTGTTCCCACTGTTTAGCAGGTGCAGCAGAATTGCTGCCTCTGGGTACCGTTCAAAATCTTCAAAGGATATATCCGCCGATTCTTCGCTCAGGCTGAAGGATGCCCGGTTTTCCAGCACTAATTCCTTGTCCATGATGCCTTTCTTTTGACGATACTTGGCTTTTTGCTCAGCTTCGGATAAAGGACGGCTCTGCTTGTCTCCTTCTTCACTGGCAATCACCCTCTCAGCCTTGGCCAACAGTCCCTTCTGACGTGACTTCTTGGCCTTCCGGTTCTCCCGTCTTTTCGCTAATTCCTTGTCCATGATGCCTTTCTTTTGGCGGTACTTGGCTTTTCGCTCAGCTTCGGATAAAGGACGGCTCTGCTTGGCTCCTTCTTCACTGGCAATCGCCCTCTCAGCCTCCGGCAGCAATCCAGAGTTCACAGTTCCTTCTTCACTGGTGTCCAGGGAAGCACCAATCCCATCGCCATCCCCAGGGGATTCACCACCCTCATTGCTGGTGGGAGAACCCCCGAGGACGTGCCCCAGGACGTACACCGTTGACTGCGCCAACACTCCATTGCACCATAGAGAACCACCGGTGAGATCTCTCCCACCGTAGCTCAGTCTGAAATCTCCAACACGGCACTGCAGGTGCTTTCCCACTTTCTGCTGCAATTCACTGACTGGATTGCTCAGATCATCCTTCACCGGCACTACCAGGCATTCGAAGCCTGTCTGCACGAATATCTCCTTTTGACCATCCAATCCATCTTCGGCTTCGATGCTCTTCCCAATGCTCTCTGCCAAGGACCGAATTAAATGGAAACTCAACTTCAGCCCAGCTCCAACCAACGATGAAACAGCCACCGTAATCTTCCAGTAACCTTCCACTACCTTCGCTGCGATCGCAGCCCCCGCAAGCACAGAAGCTTTTACTGAGAAAAATATCTTCTTGACAACACTGGCAGCCACAAACCGTAGCTTGTTGCCACTGCGTTCTTCTTCATCTTCCGCTGACTTTGAGTGCAATTTGTACCACTGAAGAAAACTGCAGCACTCCAGCCTTTCCGCATTCACAACGGAGGCCTGCTTCTGCTGGCTGCAACTGCACTTCAGGGAGGGCATTGCCAGGCTCTCGTACTGCTGCACTGCCTTTTTTGCCCGCCTGAGTTCACTGCGGTTAAAGAGCTTCTTCTTTTCCTGCAGCCCTGCACACCATTCAGTGGTCATTTCACACAGTCGGTCTATCTCAGCACATCCTTTCGACTCCAGGAGCTGCCGCGATCGGCCCAGATGCCGCTGCCGTTTCCCCAATTGCTCCATCAGCTTGGCCTTTCCATCTTCTTCCACACCCAACAACTGCACTGGCACTGCCAGCAGCCCCAGCACCACTCTGCTTCCTGCAAGCTCCAAGTGACTCAGACACTGCCTCTTCTGGATCCCCCACCAGTCACCAAAATCCTGTTGCACCGGTGGTTCTCGGTCTCGAACTACCTCCTTCAGACGCTCAAACTGAATCCGCTGTTCCAGGGAGCTAATTCGATCCTCCACGGAATTCACCTTCTTTGCGATCTTCTTCTTCCACCTGACAGCCAGGCCACTCAGCTTCTTTGCTACTGCTCCAACGAGTCGTCTCAACTTCGCTGACGGAGACTCTTCGGCCTCGTCCTCCTGTTCCTCCTTGCCCACTCTTTTTTCCAGTGCCTGTGTTCCCTTCAATGTTCGCCACCAACTCGTCAATCCAATCACTGAACTCAATGATACACTTCGGTGAGTCGTCTTTGTTCCAATGAGCCTTCCCTACCTTCTGCTTTGGCTTCACCATTGAAACTCTGGGATACATTGGATGCATGCAACCGCCTCCAAGCAACACCATCTATACAGCAACTAAGAGTATTGCTTTCCCGGGTGGAAGCAAGTTTCGAAGGAGTTGGCGCGCTAAAAA
Source organism: uncultured Chloroflexia bacterium (assembly GCA_963715415.1). Lineage (GTDB taxonomy): Bacteria > Chloroflexota > Anaerolineae > Caldilineales > Caldilineaceae > JAWKOK01. Next base: position 94,458 of record CAVQSG010000001.1, read on the forward strand.
GCAAACATTCATTCAAAACAATCATAAAAACCTACTGATTTATTACTGTATGTTGATGTCATTTATTAATTGGTTCGAAACAACCTTTCGACCACCCAGTTTTTCAATGTCAACCAAAGGAGTGTACTAACTAAGGGGACCAACAATGATGATCCTGTTGCTCGACGACTCGCGGTGGCGGAGCGCTGGAGTCGTAGCCAGGGAGGCCTCGCGGCGGTGATTGCGGGCCTGGTCCTTGAAGGTCGGTAGCTGCATTGGGTCGGCATCACCGTCATCCTTTTGGACGACTCGCGGTGGCGGCGCAGTGGCGTCGTAGGGCAGGGCGATCGCCTCCGCCAGGACAGGGCCGCCGCCTGTCAGTGTTGTCTGCCACCTCCTCGTCTTGTACGATATTTACCACTCTTGTTGTATGGCGGGTTGTCAGTGGAAGTATTTGTCTTTGTGGTAGTTTAGTGGGTGGACGATGACGACGGCGCCAAACCACCATGCCCAGCAATGCTAACACCACAATCGCGCCCACGGCCGCGCCAATCGCGGCGCCCACGGGAAAATCATTCGAAGCTGGTACGTTGGTTCACGTTGTTAGGACAATCACAGGGACTGGGTGTAAAGTCCATCAAGCCAGTTTCGATGCGACTATTCAGAGTCCACGTGTAGGACCACTTTCCATTCGACTGCTCCTTCAACGTACAGTCACCTATAATACACCAACCTTGACCGTAGGAAAAGGTACCGTCCGTCCACTTCAGCAACCCCGGTCCCGTTCCCACATAAACTGGCGTCGTGTAGCCGCAGTCAAAAGTTTCCAGTAGTTTGGTGGCACCCGAGCTGGAGTAAAGAATGTCCACCTTGTAGACACTGGACCCCATGTCAACGGAGGTCGTGGCGTTGCCCCGAAAGGTACCGTACACATTTTGAGAGGCGTCGGCGCAAGCGCAAGTAGCCGCATCATTATTAATATTTCCTGCCATTGTGTTTTTTTATGGTGCCGTCCATCTACAGTAGTACGTACAGCCGCTATTCTGCTTCTCTGGCTCCTAGCTAGTAGAGTCTATTGTCTAAGGATTTGGAACTAAAATAAAAATGAGAACCACCTACCATAACCTGCGAAGTAACCGGTGAATTCAAGCATAACAACTTAGCAAAATAATGCGAATGGCTTTGTTTATTGTCAACAAAGTCTGGAAAAGGATTCCAGGATCCCTTCACCAACCAACGCAAGTACATTGACGGCCGCAAGCTGTTGATTTATCCAGAGCAAATCTAGAGTTCCGTTCCTTTGGACCTTTGGGGTGTGCAGAGAAAGCTGCAGGGGTGGAATTTGGACTCCTTTCAAAGCCAAATTCCAAGGGGTTGGCTGTGTCGTGGACTCTTCTCAGAACCAAAACCAGCCAAATGCAGGGGTCTAGATGAGACTCTTCTTCAGAACTCAAATAGACAATACAAGCTAAGACTAATAGACCTGCTTTAACCAACTAGCAATCTCTAGTATAGATTACTATTCAGTCAAACAAGTGAGCTTTTGGCCCAAAACACAACAATCAACCACAGTGCAGGAAAGCAAGGGCCACCAATGACGAAGATCTCATCTGGAGAGAATAACTCCTCAGCGGTCGGCAATCGGTTTGGTCCGTGAAAACCAACACCCTCCCACTGTATACGGCTGCTGAGTAGACGTGTACAGCACATATCATGGTTGTAACAGGACCAGCATTGACGGAGCGATTGCACGGGAAGGAGTGGACATCGGTAGGGTACAACAGTCCTCCAGAGAAAGATCGGGATGGCCGACGGCAATAAAATCAGAGTGCCACCAAAACAGTGGTTGACATCACGTACGTTGCATTGGCTCCACCATTGCTGTGAGCAATCGTAACCAATGGAGAAATCCTCAACAATTTCAGCAGGGCCAGAGCAAGTCCAAACATCGCAAGTCCAGACAATCGGGACAGGTCTGTAGACAGCAAATACATCATCAGGATGATCGTACAAGTTGCAGTTCATCAATTTGAGATCACAAAGTTGGGCGACATCATTGCACTTGGTGTGGATCAGCTGACGGGCACAGGAGTCAATCGAGGGACAGGAACACAGAGAAAGCGTATCGTCATCATAGAGATGATCATGGAGCATGGATGAGTGGTTGCTGACGTAACCGTAGTCAGCGAAGGTGTCATCCAAATCATCAAAGAGATCACAGTCAATGAGATCAAGACCATGAATCTGTTTGAAAGGGGACCAGCCGAGGTTTGCAGCGGAAGGTGTCGATGAAACAGCATAGTTGTCATCCTCGACAGACACCCCGCAATCAGGATCAGTGAGCCCTTCACCAAAATCAAAAGAGATCCGAGACTCTGGCGGGCTTACTGAAAATCCGGAAAATTGTAAATGGACAGGGCAGCATCAGAACTGACAGAGCAATCCTGACCAGAGACAGTAGATACTGTGATACCCTCCCCTGCGAAGGAAGCTGATGCAGGGAAGTGGCCCTCCCCTACTCCAAAGTAGAGAGAGTGGCCCTCCCCGGCTCCAAAGGTGGGAAAGTGGCCCTCCCATGCTCCAAAGGCAGTGCCCTCCCAGGCGTCAGATGCAGGATGAAAGGCATGGAGCAACTTGCCGGCTAAGGCCACTGTAAACAGGTAGTTGCGCCAATGTGGATGGTTGGAACTGCCAGACCCAGTGCACGGTGGAGGACCAAAGCGTGCCTGCAAACTGGCAGGGTCTGGTAGAAGTGACGATCCCTCCCCTGCGAAACATGCAGAAACAGGGGCGCCTGAATGCCAAGGTGGTCCAGCAGGAGGCACAGGTGGTCCAGAATGTTGGGAATCACGATTGGCACTCGGACGGGGATCAGGCACGATAGGACTGCCACCATGCACAAGATAGGCAGCGGCGGAAGCAAAGCGGCTGTGTGTGCCACCTCGAAGACCGCCAGAGACGGTGTGGTGAGCATTCGTTTCATCCTTGTGTGCCGTGTAGTGTGCCGTGTAGTGCTGGGTCTCAATCTCGTTGAACTCGTAGTAGTAGTACAAGGACTCCTTGGTCACCAGTGCACGATCCGCATGTCGGAGATCAAACCGGTGCTGGTCGATAGGACGGGCGACGCGAGACTTCGTCATGGACCCAAGCTCCTCCTCGTCGAGCGTGTTGTGCGAGTCAAAGCTGCCATGGCGGATGTCAAAGGGTGGCAACTCAGCATAGCCAGGACCAGGCATGGAGGAGGCAAAAGGGCTCAAATGATGGGCACGCATGCGCAAGATACTCGGCTGCAGCAGCAAAGCGACTTTGCGTGTGGCCACGAAGACCAAAGAGACTGGAGTGGGACTGGAGACTTTACGGTGAACAATCACTTCATTCTCTGGCACCTGGTCGTGCTGAGTTCCAAGCTGAGCGACACTTGGAGCGGTTGCTTCCGGCATGTGGAATCACAAACTTGGTCGTACCCATGCTCGTACTGTGAGCTGCCGTCGCTGTCGAACTCGCGAGCGTGCTCGATTGATTCGGCAGAGGACCAACGCGAAAGATTCTCTGTGGTGCTGCTGCAATCGGTAGACTGGATGCGCTGAGGCAAAGGCTCTTTTGAAGAGACAGCGGCATCATTGGTCCCCAAGGATCTTGGAACCGGAATGACGGAAAGCTGTTGAGTGGCATCCACACCATTCTTCCCAGGACCACTGCAGCCAGCTGCTACAATACAGGGTTGTTGTTTCAGGGCCGTCTGCGCCATCGGTCCAGAGCTCACACTGGTGGTGCGATCATGCACAATGGTGTTGCTGTTGTTGTTACGCAGCGTGCGACCAAATGGGGGTATCATAGTAGTCAAAGTATCTGTCAGAAGGATCAACGGGAGGATCAAGGATCGCGCGGCGAGCAGCAGCCATGCCGCGCGCCACACTGCGGAGCATATCCTCTTCAATGGGTTCGGTGCACTTGTTGTAGATCGCAAGATCATCATAGCCACTGGTGATGCTGTTAATGGCCATGTTGCGTTCACTGGCGATGGTGCTGGTGTCTCCGTCAGATGGTCCACTATATATGGCATGGTTCGAACAAGCATCGTTGCGAGCAAAAGATGAGGGCGCAAACCGGACAATCGTTGCCTCATCGAAACTTGCCTGGCTCCACGGTGCACCGTCGCTCCGGGTCAACGGAGCCTCAACTGCGACAGTCCTGCGAAGACTGCTGAGCACCTTCCAACTGCACCTCTGTCGACTGCAAAGACTGCTGAGCACTTTTCAACTGCACCTCTTTCGACTGCAGAGGTCCATTTCCGTGTGGATTGACCAGAATCTGTGTGCTCGCAGGCTGCGATCGATCGATCATTGCACTGAGTGTCATCAAATGCGATTGCATTGATGAGATCGAGTCGCATCCATTGGAGAGTATTGCATCGATCGCATCAGCATCGATTGTTGTGTGCGTGCGCAATATTGCGTTCGTACAGTACTCGTATCGTCATCTGTACGGCGTGCGAACTCGTGCATGCGATCTCGTTTCGCAGAAGTTCAAACCCGCGGTGCGCACAGCCTGCGCGATCCTCAAGCTCAAAAGATACGGTCTCTTCTTCAAGCTCGATCATCGATCAAAGAATTCGCGGCACCATCATCATTCAGAACAGACCCTTCGTGGCCAATAAGGAGGCTCTGCACGGAAGCGACAAGAGAGGCAGCAGCAGCAGCATGGGCAAACACACTCGATCGACCTGCCTTGGAAAGGTTGGCTGCTGCAGCAGCGAAGCGACCTTTGCCGGCAGGCAGAGCCAGCAGAATGATTCACAGAGTTCTCCAGAAGTTCGATGGTGGTCATTCACAGAGTTCGCAGAAGTTCGATGATGGTCATTCACAGAGTTCGTCGAAGAAGCTAGATGCTTCGCCAAAGTTCGATGGTGTTCTGGCGGGCACTGATCCTTATCGGGACCAAATTTCGGCGGGCATGTTTCCGTTATCGGGACCACAGTTTCCGTTGTGGGTCCGTGAACCTGCCTCGAGGTCTTGTGAGGGTACTGGAGCCTCAGGTTCGAACGAAACGGTCTCTTCGATCGACTGGTGCGCGTGCTGCTGCGAACAGGGGCGGCGCCAAGCATGCGGGTTGTTGCCCTCTGAAGGAAGCTGCGGATGCCGCGTTGAGGAGACAGGAAGCCTGTGGCTGTGCTGCTGCTGTGATACCCCACCGGAATGAACGCTGGATGAGACTGGCCCACCGCCAGCAGGGACCAAAGTGGGCGAAGAACCAAATGAGTTGGAGACGCTGCAGGTGCAGCTGCCGAGCACTTATCTTCAGCGCCATCGCAGAGCCGATCACACACAGCAACCGTTTGCGGTGGAGCTTCGACTTGCTTGTGGGCTCCGACCTTCTTTACCGATACGCGATTGAGGGACCATGAGGCACGCAAAGAAGCGAGGAAAGATTCAGCGCTTGGGATCAAACCAGCAGCGAAGAGAAACTTCCTGTAGGAGGCAGCAGCCAGGCATTCGGGGTCGAGCTGGATCCCATAGATCAATGCTTTGGGGATCATCGCTGAGGAGGCATCAACAGTGGTGTTGATGTCAGCAATCAGCTCCGCAGACGAGAGTGGCAGGTCATCGTACTGGCACGGAAGAGGAACGTACTCAAACCGGACATTGTGCGGATCTTGGAGCAGTTCAAGGAGGTGATCGGCCTTTCCGTCGGCAGCAATATCCTGAATGGCGCGCCGGAAGAGACCAGTTACTATCGACTTACCCCGCGGATGCCAGCGATCAATTCGCGGAAGTCCAACCTTATCCTCACTCTTCATGATGAACATACCACTGGTCTCCGGATCGAGACGGATCTCCGGATGCGACCCACCGGAGTAGACACTCTCTTCCATTCGAGGGTGAATCGGAAGAAGGATCAGTTTCGGAAGAGATGCTACCATGTTGATTTATCCAGAGCAAATCTAGAGTTCCGTTCCTTTGGACCTTTGGGGTGTGCAGAGAAAGCTGCAGGGGTGGAATTTGGACTCCTTTCAAAGCCAAATTCCAATGGGGTTGGCTGTGTCGTGGACTCTTCCCAGAACCAAAACCAGCCAAATGCAGGGGTCTAGATGAGACTCTTCTTCAGAACTCAAATAGACAGGAGACCACGTGAAAACCATTTTTTTAAAATTCGTTCGCACTTCTATAAAATGAATGGCTAAATTACTCGCATTCTGCAAGGGGATCCAGTATGTACGTACTGTACAGTAGTAGGCTTCCCAGAGAGGTGCGTCATCAATCGTGGAGCCTATGTATTTTAAAAAATGAAGAATGTGTTG
>CAVQSG010000002.1:0-96520 GCA_963715415.1 uncultured Chloroflexia bacterium
TGCCAGAGCGCCTCGCGGGCCGGCCAGACGCATGGCCAGTGGCAATAGTGCCGATCGGACACGACCCTGATCGTAGTAGTGGCCGGTCAGCCCGCGGTAGGTACGGACGCGCGTAAAGTGATCCACATCGCCCGGTTTGGTCATGCCCACGACCGGATGGAGCAAAAGGGCGCCGTCGATTTCCTGGGCAGCGCGCTTGGTCAATTCCTCGTGGACACGGTGCAACGGATTGCGTGTCTGAAACGCGACCACATCCGCATGCCCCATGGCCGCCAGGGCGGCGCGTGTTTCCACCAGCGTCAGACGCAGATCGCGGAAGTCATAGTGCAGCGGCAATTGCAGAACCCGCAGACGGCCGGACACGTTCAGATCGCCCCAGCGATGCATCTCGGCCACCAGTGGATGGCGTGCGTCCGTTGAACCGTAGACCGCAGCCGAAGTCTCTTCCCTATCCCAGTGGTACAGTTCCTCAACCGTCACGATGGCGAGCAGATTGTTGCGGCTATCGCGCAACGCAATGTCAGTATCGAGCGAGAGGTCAGTACCGGCATCAACAGATAGTGTGATCGGGATCGGTGACAGATGGCCGGTACTCAGCCGCATCTCACCAAGCACGCAGGCGTAGTCGGCCGCGCCCATGAAGCGATCCAGCGGAGAAAAGGCGCCGGTTGCCAAGAGTTCCAGATCGCACGCCACCCTTTCCGAAATCTGTAGCGACGGCAACGTACCGGCATAGGCTTTGGCGGCGGCGACCTCTTCGCTTGGAATCATCAGGTCGATCAGGACGCCACCGTAAGGCTCGATCAGGTGGGCGTGGTTCTTACCATGTGCTGCAAGCTGTTCGGTTCTGCACTCGTGGGTCTTCATCAGGGGAACCTCCATTTAGACGCCGTTATCCGGTGTGACAGTGTCACAGCAATACCGGTGAATTACGGGAAGCCAGGGTAGCGTTTGGCCGCTGAGTGTTGATTCGGAAACAAGCTAAGACGAGCGTCAAGCGGCCACAGATCATTGTAGGGATATTATACCGAGAGGCTTGGTCAATTCGCAACAGAATTCTGCGGTTCCGAATTCTATTTGACACTGTCCTTCACCATCCAATTGCCGACAGTCAGCGGTCTGTGCTGGCGGAACTGGTGGCGCATACGGCCGAACAGGTCGACTCCCATCTGCAGCAACAGATGGGGAATATCGATCGGGATCCAGTTTTCCACGATCGTCACGTCGTCACAGCGGTAGAAATCCATCACGCGCATGGCGACGCGCTTGCCGGTGGCCGGCACGCCGAGAAAGTCATCACCCGTGTCATTGTTTCTGCGCGGGGTCGAATCTACGCCTACAGGCAACAATGTGTATAATAGTATTTGATGCATCTTGAACACCAACGATGTGTCGTATATTTGTACATTTTTCGCTTCCAGGAAGGAGACGTATGAGCGTACAGCAAGAGTCGCGTGAGCTTTCACAGCCGGCGACGGACACGACTGATGAAGCTCCAGAGCTGGAATACAGCGATGTACGCACTGATTCCTTGATGATGTTCGGCGCGGCGATTGGCGGCGCAATTCTGGGTATGTTGCTCACGTTGCTGATGTTGGCTATCGTCAACGGCGGTACGCTCAATTTTGCCGGCAGCGCCCAGCAGGTCGAGGCGCTCCAGGCCAGTCTCGAGCGAGTGAACGAGAACGTCGGCGCGGTCAGCGAGAATGTGGATATCGTCGCCGGTCAAACCGCAGCACTCCGGCTGGATCTGGTTGCTGCTGAGGCTGCGTTGACCGATGAGCTGGCCAACCAGAACGCAGAAATCGACGGCATCAACGACTCGATTACAGCACTCGATACGACACGTCAGCAATTTGATGTGTTCATGGGTGCGCTGGACTCAGCCCTGGAAGAAGTGAACAGTGTGGGCCAAGATGAGGTGGCTGCGGCTTCCCAAGACAACTCGAGTTTGGCTACCACCGATGAACTTCCGTTGCCCATTGTGGAGAGCCGCGCGGATCTGGGGCCGAACGACGTGCAGGTCGTGCTCTTTGCCGACGGCAACAACAACGGCCGAATCGACGAGGGCGAGACGAGTTTGGTCGGCATCGGAGTGTCGTTGTTGGACAGCGGGGGCGCTACGGCAGCCGGTGGCCTAACCGGCGACTCCGGCGCTCTTTTTGAGGGGTTGGAACCAGGCGAGTACCAGCTAAATGTGGACGAAGCGTTGGGCTATGAGCTTCTCAGCCAAAGTTCGGTTGCGGTGGTGCTGGGTGATAGCGGTTCCCAGGGCGTGGCCATCTACATCCCGGTCGATACAACGGCGGAATAGTACAGTACCGGACATTGGCGAGCATCAGACAAAACAGACCGGAAATCTCGTTCATTTCGGCGTGAATACAGCGACAGAAATCCGGCTATGCTACCTCTGGTAGAGACTGGTCAGAGATTTCCGCCGGGATTCACCAAACCTACTTACCACTTCTTACAGATCGCACTCACCACGCAGATCCAGCGATGTTTCTGAAATCCAGCTGTACATATCGGCGCCGACCAGCGGCTCGTCAAAGGCATACCAGAGCACGCCGCTTCTATCGACCACACGGGTTGCTACGTATACCGCCCCGGACGACGGCACGTTGACTGCCGCTCCACTTCCTGGCGTTGCGTAGGCGACCGCACTCGGCAACGTGGTCGCCCGGCACTCCCCGTAGGGAATGTCCCGATAGGTAAATTCCGACTGCGGGTAGCGGGCGCCGTTGAAGCCCACGTCGACGCGCTGCGCCGGGACATTCGACTGGGGGCTGGTGACCAGGATGTAGCCCCGCGTGAATTCGTTGACCGTCATGCCTACCTCGTAGACGCCTTCGCCGCCCGAGCCGACGTTGGCGCCCTGGAGCGTCGCGGTCTGGCGTGCGAGCCGGCCTCCCCGATCGCTGAAGGCTTCCACCACCACAGTGCCTTGGGCGAGATTACGTCCCTGGCCGGTCACGGTAAACGAGGCAGGTAGCGATGCAGCCGCTGCCGGGCTGGAAATGTTCAAGAACGCGGTGCCGCTGGAAGATGATGTAAGCGTTGGTGTCGGTGTGGTCGCGGCGCTGTCAAACTTGGCAACATTGACCGTATCACGCACGTTGGAGTCCGGGCTATCCGCTTCGATTTGACCGGCTCCGGCATAACTCGACACGGTGAACTGATTGCTGAATCTGCCGTCAGAACCCAGCGGAACCTCGTCCAATTGACAAGAACGTTGCCATCGCTTTTGATGATGCGAACCCTAACACTGCTGCCGAGCAGGTTCGTGCCCTGACCGCTCACAGTAAATGTCGGGGGGAGTACGGCATCGCCTCCCGGCGCGGTAATCTGAAGCGACGGCGGGCCGCCAAAGCGAACGTTGACGGTGGCGTTGACGCCGGACTCCTGGTTGGATACCTCGATACGGCCGTTGCCCAAGTAGTCGTTGACCGTGAGCGACACGCTGTAGGTGCCGTCTCCGCCGGCCCCAACGTCGGAGCCCTCAAGGGTGACCGGCACGCTTGCCAATTCTGCGCCGGCGCTGCTTACCGCTCGCACCACAACATTGCCTTCAAAAAGACAGCCGCCCGTGCCGACTACAGTAAATGTCTGAGGCAACGTGTCGTTGGTCCTCGGCGTCGTGATCGTGACGTACGGCCGACAGGGACGAATCATGACCTCGACGGAATCGTGGGCGTTTTTGCAGTCCCGGTTGAATACTTTGATCGTCGCAGTATGATGGTAACCAGTGACGGTGACATTGGCCTGAAATACGCCTTCGCCGCCGTTGTCCAGGTTCGAGCCCTGCAATGCCACCGTCTGTTCGACAAGGATGATCGTTCCGGCCAGGACACGGATGTCAACCTGGTTGCCCTTGAGATTGCGGGCACGACCATCAACTCTAAAACTGCCGCCGAGTAGTGCTCCTTCGCTGGGCCGCGTGATCTGAATCGAGGCATCCTTGCAGGTACCCGGTGCTTCCTTGAGTCCGGGAATATAGAGGTGTGTGCCGGCGGTCAGGTACTTGGTCTTGCGGATGCCGTTGGCCTCCTGGAGCTTTTCGGCGGCGATGCCGAAGCGCTCCACGATGGAGTAGAGCGTGTCGTTGGGCGCGACGATGTAGTACATGCCGTTGAGCAGGCCCATTGCGTGCTTGCGCGGACCGTGGTCGTAGACCTCAAATTGAGTCAAATACTCTTCGGCCGACCCATATTGATATCCCCATTCCATGTGCTTGGACTCACCGGAAGGTTTGGCGGGCGGCCGATCTGGACCCATATCTTTCCCGTCACCGCCGGCACGGTTGCATAGGTTGCGGATCTTCAGCACTGTGCCGACACGCAGCATGTCGGGGTTGCCGCCGATCACCCCGCGATTGGCGGCGTAGATCTCCTCGGCCGTGGTGCAGTAGGTTCGGGCAATGCTGGACAGACCTTGGCCCTGCACCACGATGTGGTCCACCATAGGACCGGCGGCAGTGGCCTGGGGCATTGTCTGCACGAGACCGGGCGCAGCAAAACCGGGCTGCGGCAGAAGCATGACCAACAGCGCTGCAATCAACAGGGGTAGAAGTTTTCGCATGGATGTCGCTCCTCCATCCAACAGCAACGGGGTCTGCCCGAACGCAACTCGGCGCGTCGGCAGGTATTGAATACGACGGAGGGGTGCTGAACGAAGTACCGCTATCTGCCTATAGAGTAGACAATTTTTCGGCTTTTGGCAAGCGGGCGCAGCTATTTCTTATTCGACGAAGTGCAAACCGGCCCACAAGGGACTGTGATCGCTGGCTGCTGTCTCCTCCACAACGCCTCCGTTGACCACGTCGAAGCCCCGTGCGAATAGATGATCGGTCGTGACACGCAGGCCGGCTACGGAAAAGGTGGGGCCGGTTTCGGCCGAGACATGGCTGAAGCCGGCCTCTGCAAAGAGATTGGCCAGGTCGGTGACCCCCTCGCGCGTCACTGTGTTGAAATCACCGCCGACAACGACGTAGGGCGCCGATCCGTCCATGCTTTCCAGAGATGTCTCCACCTGATCGCCGCGCTTTTCGGACCCGAGCCAGGCTGTTTCGATATGGATGCTGTAGACGTCAACGTCGCGCCCGTCCACGTCGACGGTCGCGCGTGTACGGCGATCCGCGCCTGGTCGTTGCGTGGATTTCGATGGGGCAGCAAGATCTTTTCCGCCTCTAGAATGCTCCATTTGGACAGAACAGCGTTGCCGAAATTCTTGTCATTTCGTGTGTGGATGGACGCAGGGAAGTAGACGTAGTCGTATGCCAATGTGCGAGCTATGGTCCAGACACCCGTCTCGTCCATCTCTTGCAACATCAGAACGTCGGCATCAGCCAGTTCAGGCGTCGAACGGAGCTCCTCGATTGCCGCGTTCGATCTCCTGACCGAATTTGATATTCCACGTCACGACATCCAGGGTACCGTCGAATTCGAGACCGCTACGGGCGTGTCGGCCGTCGAAGCGCGGCATTGCCGCCTCTTCGTAGTTCGCGATCGGCCGGCAGGACGATAGAGTGAAGGCCAGCGCGCCTGCTGCGATCATCGTGACCACCCAGGCGCGCCGCCGGCAGATTGCCAACTGAACTCTACTCAATCTCCATCATCAGTTCGTCCAACACCACTGTCTGGCCCGGCTGTACATCAATCTGTCGCACGATGCCGGCCCGCGGGGAACGGATCTCATTCTCCATCTTCATGGCTTCCAGCACAATCACCGGCTGACCGATTTCAACCGCCTGCTCAGGCTTGACCAATATACGTGCGATCAGACCTGGAATCGGCGCCTTGACACGTCCGTCACCGCTGACGGGTCGCGTGACCGTGGCCTGTAGATCGTGCACCTCTATGCGATGACGCCCGGCATGTGACTGCAACCACTGCATGTCACGATCGAAGACTATCTCGTAGGGATGTCCATCCACGACAATCCATTCCAGACCGGCGAAATCACCTGGCGGTGGCACATAGACAGGCACCTCGATGCCGTCAACACGCACAATATAGTCTGCCTGTGAACCACGTGCCGGCTCGAGTTCAACTCCATGGTCACGGCCATCGATATTGATGAGTAGTTTCTGCATCAAGTTCCTCCTCCTACACCGGCAGCCGGCGACTGGACCGGTGCCAACCGCCCTGCAATCGGCTCGGTGTGGTGCTCTTCTGACTCTGGTTGCGCAGCACGAAGGCGACGGCGGCGGCGGCGGCCAAATGACGCTGCATTTCTTCACCGGCAGTAACGACATCGAATTTCGCTCGACGCATATAGTTGGTGTCGTAGGCGCCGGTCACAAAGACCTGATCGTTCAGAATCCGCAGATGCATCGGCAGATTCGTGAGTACACCGACGATCTTGAAATCTTCCAATGCGCGCCGTAGCCGTGTAATGCAAGCGTCTCGATCCTCGGCGTGGACAATCACATTGGCCAGCAGCGGATCGTAGCGCACCGGCACGTGACAGCCGGCGTAGCCATAGGTCTCTACCCGGACGCCCGGTCCGGCCGGTAGACGGAAACGGGTCAAGCTCGCCCGGGCTGGGCAGGAAGTTGTTCCACGGATCCTCGGCGTTGATGCGGGCCATCATGGCGCAGCCGTGCAGGCGAATGTCGCTCTTGGTGATACGCGCAGCGGTTCGCCGGCGGCAATGCGAATCTGCTCGTGCACGATATCCACGCCGGAGACCATTTCGCTGACCGGATGTTCGATCTGAATGCGCGCCTTGATCTCGGTGAAGTAGAAGCGCCCTTCGGTGTCGACCAGAAACTCGACTGTGCCGGCGTTGCGGTAATCAAACAGATCGGCGATCTCCACCGCAGCTGCCACAGTCGCTGACGCTGGCCGGGCGTCAGACAGGGCGCGGGTGACTCCTCGATCAGCTTCTGGTTGTGCCACAGGATCGAGCCCTCGCGCTCGCCGAGATGAAGCATATTGCCTGCAACGTCGGCCAGAATCTGGACGGCCACATAGTGCGATGGCGCGATCACCTTCTCCACGATAGAGCTGGTCATCGCCAAAGATCGGCGCGCCTCACGCATGGGCTATGGCCGCCATCTCGGCCAGCTGGTCCGCGTTGGCGACCACCCGTGAACCCCGGCCACGACCACCGCGACAGGCCTTGAGCACCAGCGGATAGCCGAGGTCCGTCAGCCATGGTCTGCAGCAGCTCATACTCTTCGGGATGATGCCGCCGTCTCAGAATGGATGCGGCACGCCGAAGCCTGCGCTGCGGACGACCTCCATGCTGTTGATCTTGTTCTTCAACGTCGTCGATGATCTCAGGTGGCGGTCCGATGAAGACGATACCGGACTCGGCACAACGGCGTGCGAATTCCGGCGCTTTCGGCCAGGAAACCATAGCCGGGGTGGATGGCGTCGACGCCGGTTCTCTGGGCGATGGCCAGAACCTCGTCTATGTCACCGTATCGTAGCTCCGAGCGCACGGGGGCACATTCGTCGGCCAATCGCACATGCAGCGAATCCCGCTCGGACTCGGTGTAGATGCCACCGTCCAATGCCCATGTCGCGGCAGGTCGCATGATGCGCACGGCAATTTCGCCACGATTGGCAACCAGGATTTTCTTGAACATTCGTCTCCTCGAGCATTTCGACCAGCGGATTGAGCGGATGGGATGCAAGTGACTAGGTTTCGTCTGACCACATCCACGTCCCCACTCGCCACTCCTCTGTCACGCTATCCTGCTACATCGGCGAGATGCCGTGTTTCTTCGGCACGTGGCGTCTCGCGCTTGGAGAGGGTCAACTCCAGCGCACGGATGAGCACGCGACGGCTGTCGCGCGGCTCGATCACGTCGTCGATCAGACCGCGCGAGGCCGCGACATAGGGATTGTTGAACTTCTCTTCATAGTCGTCTACCAATTCCTGGCGTCGCGCGTCAGGATCCTCGGCCGCTGCCACATCCCGGCGGAAGAGCACGTTGACCGCGCCCTCGGCGCCCATGACCGCGATCTCGGCGTTGGGCCAGGCGTAGAGCAGATCGCCGCGTAGCCCCTTGCTGCTCATGACACAGTAGGCGCCGCCATAGCTCTTGCGCAGGATGATCATCAGCTTGGGCACGGTGGCCTCGCTGTAGGCATAGATCATGCGGGCGCCGTTGCGGATGATGCCGCCATACTCCTGGTTGGTGCCGGGCAGAAATCCGGGCACATCCTGCAGCGTGACGATGGGGATGTTGTAGGCATCACAAAGACGGATGAAGTGCGACGCCTTGATCGACGCCTTGATGTCGATGGTGCCGGCCAGCACCATGGGCTGGTTGGCCACGATGCCGATCACGTAGCCGTTGAGCCGCGCAAAGCCGACCACCATGTTGTCCGCCCACAGCTTGTGGATCTCGAAGAAGCGACCGTCGTCGACGATGCTGGCGATGACCTGCGCACGTCGTAGGGCTTGTGCGGGATCGACCGGCACGATCTGTTCCAGCTCCGGACAGCGGCGATCCGGATCGTCCAGCGGCGCGACGTAGGGCGGATCGTCCTGGTTGTTGGCACGGCAGATAGCTGAGCAGTTCACGCACCGTGGCCAGGCATTCGGTATCGTCCTTGGCCAGGAAGTGGCTGACGCCGCTCTCCTTGCTGTGGATCAGCCCGCCGCCCAGCTCCTCGAAGCTGACATTCTCCTGCATGACCGCCGTGACCACATCCGGCCCGGTGATGAACATGTAGCTGTTCTCGGTCATGAAGACGAAGTCGGTCAGCGCCGGCGAGTAGACTGCACCGCCCGCGCAGGGCCCCAAAATGACCGAGATCTGCGGGATCACACCCGACGCTTCGCAGTTGGCGTCGAAGATGCGCGCATAGCCGCCCAAGGCTGTCCACGCCTTCCTGAATGCGCGCGCCGCCGGAGTCGTTGAGCGCGATGAAGGGACAGCCATACTTGATGGCCATCTGCATGGCTTTGACGATCTTGTTGGCGTGCATCTCGCCCAGCGATCCGCCCATGACGGCTGCATTCTGAGAAGCGGCAAAGACGCGCCGGCCGTTGACCAAGCCAAAGCCGGTGACGACACCGTCTCCGTAGCGGGAACTGCGGCCGTCCATGTATTTCTCGTAGCGAGGCGTCACCAATGTGTCGATTTCGTTGAAGGTGCCCGGATCGAAGAGCAGATCGATCCGCTCGTGCGCGGTTAAGCGCCCCTTCGCATGCTGTTTTTCGACTTCTTTTTCAGATCCTGCAGCCATCGCCTGACGGCTCCGCAGTTTTTCGATATAGGTCTCCAATGCGGACCTCCTTAGTTCATTTCGGCGTGAATACCCCGATAGAAACTCGGCTGTGCTACCTCTGGTGGAACTGTCCAAGGCTTTCTGCCGGGATTCACTTAGGCGCTTGCACAATGATATCGACAACGAGTGTCGATTTAAGACGAATAGATTCCTACCCTGGATCAGTCTGTGTTCTCAATGCAATGGTCATCACAAAGTCCGGATATTGGGCCATCCGTCGCCACCATCCGGACCATATGTGACCGATAGTTTCCTCTATCGGTAAACGGAGTTCAAAGGCGATCCACTCTTCAGTCAGAGGCAACGGCGGCTGGATCAGACATTGTACTTGCCGTGTGTCCATCCGCAATCCAGTGCGTAGCGCTTTGAGAGCGGCTTCCTTTGCGCTCCAGATTGCCGTGACGGTGTGCTCGTGTTGGCGGGGAGAAGCCTGACGAACCAGAGCCATCTCTGCCGGTGTGAAGTAGTCGCGGACGAAAGACTCGTCCCGTGCTTCGATGTATTCGAGATCGGCTCCAACGACATATGTGCACTCCTTCCTATTGACGACAACCGCACACAGCGCAACTCCATGACTGTGGCTGATGGATAGACTCCATGGCAACCGTCCATCATCGGCCACAAACAGATCCTGCTCCAACGTCCACCGGCAATCGGACGTAGGGAGCGCCATCCGCATCGTTGCCGATGACAATCTCCGCCGGCAACATCTGCACATCATACCTTTCATCCAGTACCGTACGAACCAGCTGCTTGGCGGTCCACCGGCCCATCAGCCAGTCGCGCCGGCGTTTTGGAACCGTGAGTAACCGCAGCTGTTCCTCTTCCACCGAATGCAACAGCCCGTCCGGGGCAATAGCCCGTGCGATGTCGGGGTCTTCGGTTGCGGGCTGGATGAGCCAGTGGATCAAGACGATGTCCGTTCGAATAGCCGGTGCGGACACAGGAATCGATCCCCGCTCCTCCTCATGCGCACTTGCACGAGGAGGAGCGGGGGAGACGAATGATTGCACCGACCCTACATCAGCGACACCGTGCGGTAGCCGTTCAGCACGACATAGACATTGCCTGCTTCGTCCACGATTTGGGCGTCGTAGGTCTCGCCGCCGTCGGGAGTGTTCGACCAGCGCATAGAGACGTTTGCCGCCGGTCGTGTCAGGCGAGCGATGAATCGTCGCCGAGGCATAGCCTGCCGGAAGCGCCATCTTGCCCTTGGTCTTGGTGCTCCAGAGCGCCGCGGTCTGCACCAGGTGCTCGAAGAGACGCGGGATAGGTCAGTTCGGCCGCATCAGGCCGGTGCGGCATTCGGGCCGAGATCGTCGCTCATGAGCGGAGACGGCGTCGGCGCCGTCGACCTTGGCTGCTTCGATCACCTGGTAGGCCGGGCCGTGGAAGAAGTCAGCATAGACCTCATCCTGGCTGATGGACAACTCCTCCAGCGGCGGCGGCGTGAAGTCCACGACTGGTTGGTCGGCGGGTTGGTCGGCGGTCTGCTGCGTCAGCCGCATCGTCGCCGAGAAATGGTCTTTGATCTGCGGCGGCAGTTCAGGCTTGGGTGGCTGGAAGATCGATTGCACCACTGCATGGCCCAACAGATCGCCATTGTCGCCCGGGACCAGGTTGACCGTCAAGCGCAGGGTTTTCGGTTCGTTCCGATGGAACTTGAGCGCGCCCAGGTTCTGCTGATCCAGGATTTCGACAACCCGATAGTCCGGCGCCAACAGCTGCCGCGGCCTCGGCCATCGCCTCGCTGCCCATGACGCCGGGCAACCACGGCAGATCCGGCTCGACTTTGTGGTCGAAGAGGAAGGGTTGCACGGTCGGATCAGCAGTCGGTTTCGACCACCAGGCCACCGTAGAGCTTGGCGGCCTTGACCTCACCGACCATGACCAGCGGATCCGGCTCGTTCAGCCAGCACGGCATTGACCTTGGCCGTGTCCAGGCCGCCGGCTGGATCCTTCTCTTCCGTCCAGGCACCCAGCCGCCCGGCCACCAGGATTTCACCGCGGGTTCCGCCGTAGGTCAGTTCCCGGCGGATGGTGGGCACGCCGGCCTCCGGCGGCAGCATGTCGATGCCCAGCGCGGCCATGATGGTCGGCACCGATCCGCGCGAGGCCATGCCGATCTCGCCCCAGGCCGTCCAGTCGATGGCGATGCCGCGGGTCTCCGGTCGCCACTGAACGCATGCTGCTGCTGATCTTGCAGAGCAAGTCGTTGGCCGACGCGTAGTCGCTCTGGCCGTTGTTGCCGAAGCGGCCGGCCACCGAACTGAACGCAGACCGTGGCGCCGATGGGCATCCCCTTGGCCGCCCTGATCAGACTGAAGAAGCCGTCGGCCTTGACGTCAAAGACCAGGTTGAACTGCTCCGGCTCTTTGTCCGGCAGCACGCGATCGATGAGCAGGCCACCGGCGTGGAGCAGCACGTCGATCTTGCCGTAGCGCGTCGCGGATCTCATCGACGATCGTCGCCACAGCATCACCGTCCATCAGGTTGACGCTGAAGTAGTGGGCCACTCCGCCGGCGGCTTCCACCGTTTCGATGGCCCGCAGAGCAGCCTCGCTGCGTTCGATGGCCATGATCTGCTTGTCGATTATCAACCGGCGTCGGGCGTCTCGCCCCGTGCTTTGGCCTCGTCGATCAGCTTGCGCTTGAGTCCGTCCTTGTCGGTGCGGAAGAGCGCAATGTTGGGATCGTTGCGAGGCGGTGCATCGACCAGATCGAGCAGGTAGAAGACGCCCTTACTGGCCAACGCCAGATCGGTGACGATGGCGCTGGTGATGCCACCGGCAGCGCCCGTAACGACGAAGACCGTCTCGCCGTCCAGCATCATGCCGGGCCGGCCGTCGCTGGCCGGCTGCTCAGTCAGCGTCACCGTGTAGCGCAGGCCGTCCCGATAGCCGACTTCGACGATGCCGGGGTCGTAGAGCGTCTCGGCGATGAGCAGATCGGCCGGTTCAGCGGTCTTGCGGCTTACCTGGAAATCCACTGCCTTGACCAGCACGCCCTTGCCTTCCTCACGCATGCCTTGCTCGACGTTGTAACTCTTGGTGAAGCCGGTCACTCCGCCACCCAGTGGCGCTGTTGCGACGTCGTTGCCGTAACCATGCAGACCGCCCAGCCGCGTTGCAGACGAGCAGGAATCGTTCCCGGTCCGGCCACGCTGTCGTAGAGTGCACGCATGGTGGCATACAGATTCTTGACCCGTAGCCGATTCAGTTCTCGCCACTCCTCCAGCATCATCTCTTCGATGGGCACGCTCCACGTCCAGCGCCGCCAGCCAGTAGACGCCCTGGATCGGGTCCGTCCGCCAACCACATTTCCAGTTGTGTAACCAGCGCATCGGTGGCGATGCCCGGCTCGACTGTCAGCACCGTGACGCCCCGCTTTTCAAGCCGGTTGACCAGCGACTTGCCGACGCCGCCCTGGTCCAACATCACGACGACGCGACTCTCCTCATCCAGTGTGACTCCGGTCGGCTTGCACAGGTCGATGGCCGGGCGCAATGCCGGGGTCGGTACGCGTCGCGGCATCTTGTCTGCATCCTCCAGCGTGCCGATGGACCGGATCGCAACCGTCGATGTCGGGGTGCCGGCTCCTGACGACGGTCTATCGACGGCGGGTGCAGGCGCCGCATCTTCCTGTGTCCGCGACGGCGCGCCCGCTGCCGCAGCAGCCAGATCCGGGCGCATGTTCTTGACGAAGTCGATCACGCTTTGCAGCGTTGGGTAGTCGCGCAGGCTCAATCCCTCCTGCACCGGAATAGCAAACGATTCGCGGATGGAGGCAAAGGTCTCGGCCTGCTTGACCGTGTCGATGCCCAGGTCTGCCTCCATGTCGAGGTCGAGCTCCAGCATGTCTTCCGGATAACCGGTCTTCTCGGCCACGACGGCCAGCACTGTGGCGGATATCTCGTCGCTGCCGGAGATGGCTGGCTGAGCCGGTCAGGCGACGGCGCGGCTGCGGTGGTGCAGCCGGTGCCGCGGTCGCAGCAGCCAGATCCGGGCGCATGGTCTTGACGAAGTCGATCACGCTCTGCAGCGTCGGGTAGTCGCGCAGGCTCAGCCCCTCCTGCACCGGAATCCCGAACGATTCGCGGATGGAGGCAAAGGTCTCGGCCTGCTTGACCGTGTCGATGCCCAGGTCGGCCTCCATGTCCAGGTCGAGTTCCAGCATGTCTTCCGGGTAGCCGGTCTTCTCGGCCACGATGGCCAGCACTGTAGCGGAAATCTCGTCACCGTCTGGAGAGGTCTGAGCGCCGACGATGCGGGCTCGGGTGCAGCCGGTGCCGATGGCGCCGCTGTTGCCGTCGTTGCTGCCAGGTCGGGGCGCATGGTCTTGACGAAGTCGATCACGCTCTGCAGCGTCGGGTAGTCGCGCAGGCTCAATCCCTCCTGCACCGGAATACCGAACGATTCGCGGATGGAGGCAAAGGTCTCGGCCTGCTTGACCGTGTCGATGCCCAGGTCCGCCTCCATGTCGAGGTCGAGTTCCAGCATGTCTTCCGGGTAGCCGGTCTTCTCGGCCACGACGGCCAGCACTGTGGCGGATATCTCATCGCTGCCGGAAGATGGCTGCGCAGCCACAACCGGTTCAGGCGCCACGGCGACCGCCGTCTGCGGTAGGGCAGCCGGTGCCGCGGTCGCAGCTAGCCAGATCCGGGCGCATGGTCTTGACGAAGTCGATCACGCTCTGCAGCGTCGGGTAGTCGCGCAGGCTCAGCCTCTCCTGCACCGGAATAGCGAACGATTCGCGGATGGAGGCAAAGGTCTCGGCCTGCTTGACCGTGTCGATGCCCAGGTCCGCCTCCATGTCCAGCTCCGGATCGAGCATGTCCTGGGGATAGCCGGTCTTCTCAGCTACGACGGCCAATACCGTAGCGGATATCTCGTCGCCGGCCGGGGACGGTTGACTGCGGCGCAGAAGGCTCGGCGGTTAGCGGCGTGGCCGCTGCATCAGGCGTCGCCGCCGTAGCCAGATCCGGGCGCATGGTCTTGACGAAGTCGATCACACTCTGCAGCGTCGGATAGTCGCGCAGGCTCAACCCCTCCTGCACCGGAATATCGAACGATTCACGGATGGAGGCAAAGGTCTCGGCCTGCTTGACCGTGTCGATGCCCAGGTCTGCTTCCATGTCCAGCTCCGGATCGAGCATGTCCTGGGGATAGCCGGTCTTCTCCGCCACCACGGCCAGTACCGTCGCGGTAATTCCATCGCCGGCCGCGGGTGGTTGACTGCTGGCAGGCCGGTTCGGCTGACAGGAGTATCCGGCGCTGCTGTGCATACATGGTCCACCGTTGCCGCGGCCAGATCGGGCCGCATGGTGCGCACGAAGTCGACCACATGTCCCAAGCTCGGGTAATCGCGCAGGCTTAGGCCTTCCTGGACCGGAATACCGAAGGTCTCGCGGATGGCGGCAAAGGTCTCGGCCTGCTTGACCGTGTCGATGCCCAGGTCTGCTTCCATGTCGAGTTCGAGATCGAGCATATCCGATGGGTAGCCGGTCTTTTCGGCCACCACGTCGAGAACCTGTCCGACAATCGGGTCATAGTCCGGCGCCGGTTCGGTTTCAGACAACGACCGGCTTCAGTGACTGCGGGCTCCGGTGCAATTGCCTCTTCGACGTTGGGCAGCGGCGGAACGATGGCCGCCGGTTTCACAGGTGCCGGCGCTGGCGTCGGAGGAGTTTGTCGGGGCGGCTGTGTGCTCGGTGTTGCAGGGGCCGGGGTACCGGCGCCGCTTCTCGTACTGCGGGCATGACCATGCGCGCCGGACGCTGCGTCGATGATGCCGCCGCCGGGCGCAGTTGCCCGCACCGCTGGCCCTGTGCCGCTCTGCCAATTGCTCGCCACCGGCGTGCGCCCCGGTTGGCCGGTAGCCTTAATGCGCAGCGTGCGCTTAACGGTCTCCAACTCCACGTTGTCCAGACCGCTGACGTCGTCCAGCCAACGCTGATATGCGGGTTTGTTGTCCACACGATCCGGGCTACCGGGGATACGTCGAATCAATGTCATGGAAATCTGCGAACCGAATCCGGCCGCCAGGTGAACCGCGTATTGGACCGGATAACGACCGCCGCGGCTCAAGTTGAGTATACCCAGGTCGGGATCGGGTTCCCTGTAGTTGGGCACAGGCGGCACAATGCCGTACTCAAGAATCTTGACTGCGATGACGTCCTCGACGCCTGCACCCATGGGATGGCCGGTGAAGCCCTTGGTGTTGGCCATGACGATGTCGGTGGCCGCGTCGCCGAAGGTGTTGCGCAAGGCGGTCACTTCGGCCGCCGCGCTGCCGCCGCGGGCAGGTGTGTAGGTCTCGTGGGAGACAAAGACCGTCTGTGACGCCATGCTGTACCGGTTCAGCCCGAAACGCCGTTCTGCCGAGGTGACAAGACGGTTCATGACGTCCGAAATGTGCTCGACGTCCAGCCGCGTGCCGTGGAAGGCGCTATTGGCCGTCTCGGCGCTGAGCAGTTCGACGATGCCGCGCATGCCACGCTCGTGGACCGCATCCTCGCTCTCGATCACCAATGCGCAGGCGCCCATCCCCAGCAGGGTGCCGTGACGACGGCGATCAAAGGGCAGTGCAGCCTCATCCACCTTGTCATCGGTGGCCGCGGCGCCTGTGGCCAGGAAGCCTGAACCAACCCAGCCCATGAGGTTGTCGTCGGTCACATCGTCGGCGCTGACCACGACGACGCGGCGACAACGTCCGTTGCGAACCCAATCTTCGGCCATGGTCACGGCCTGGGCTGTGCTGGCGCAGGCGGCGTTGACGTGGGTGTTGGGACCGCGGGCGCCGATATACTCGGCGAATTGGCTGTGGCCCATGGCCAGGATGCGGAAGAGGAAGCGACGGTCGAATTCGTAGGGCTCGGACGTCACTTCTTCACGCAGGGCGCCGACGCGGCGCTGAATTTCCGCCATGGTCTCGCCGTCATTCGTGTATTGGCGCAGATCCTCCAACGCTGCGATCTGCTCCCGCCGGTTCTGCCAGGTATAGAAGCGTTTGAATTCTTCGACAAAACGGTCGCCGCCGGGAAATGCACTGGCGAAGATCACACCGGTCTCGTCGCGCAACGCTTGGGGCAACATCCACTTCTCGGGCAAATAGGTGCCCTTGCTGGTGGTGCGATAGGTCTGCACCAGGGGAATGCCGGCCTCGCGCAGGGCATCGATGCCGGCCGCGATCGCCAGTTGGGTGGTAATGTCCAGCGCCTCGACCAATTTCGACGCAACGCCATATTCCGCGGCCAGATCAAAACTACCGGGTCGGCCGGCTAACTTGATTACATCATCGGTCTCTTCGATCACCTCGAAGCGACCACTGCCGTCCGCACCTTTGACCAGGCGCGTGATCCGTTTGCCGGCCATCTCCTTGCGGAAGCGCTCGGGGATCAGGTCGACAAACTGCTCGCCGTTGAGGATGCGCATGGCATTGTCCGGATCCATGACAGCTTTGTTGGCGCCGGGCAATCCCAGCCCCGTGCCGGTGATGACCACCGAACCGGCCGGTTCATCATGGCGGTCGAACCGGCGGCTACGTGGTTCTTGCTGTGCGACATTCGTGAGTTGTTGGAGCACCTGGAGCAGGTCGTTGGTCGACGCTGACCCGTTGCGTGTGACCATTGTAGGTTCCTCGTCTATCGCCGGCATATCGGGCGCCGTTGCCGCCACCTGCCGTGTGTGTTCCATTGCCTGCACGGTTACCGGCTTTGCTGCCGGTAAACCGTAGCCGGCGGCGTAAAGACCGCAGAGGGCGTGGTTGAAGGTCGGCAGTTCACCGGTCTTGGGGTGGTTGGTGAAGATCGACCAGACTCCCTCCTCTTTGCCCAGAACATCGTCCACAAAGCCCTTGAGCGCCTTTTTGGGCCCCACTTCGACAAAGGCGCGCACGCCCTGGTCGTACATGGTTTCCAGCCCCTTGACCCACTGTACGGGCGAGGCGATCTGGAGTTCGAGGATGTCTTTGATGCTTTCGATGGTGGTCGGGTAGAGTTCGCCGGTCACGTTGGCGACCAGCGGAAGAGTCGGCTCGCTGATGCTCAACCGATCCAATACCACGCGCAACGGTTTGCTGGCCGGCGCCACGATCTTGGTGTGGAAGGCGTGGCTCACCGGAATACGCATGGCCTGGAAGCCCTGCTGGACGAAGAGCGCGATCGCCCGTTCCACCGCCTTGCTGGCGCCACCAACCACTGCTTGGTTGGTCGAATTGATGTTGGCGGCAACCACGTAGCCGTCCACTTCCGCCAATGTCGCCTGCACGACCTCCAACGGCGCCATGACCGCTGCCATCCAGCCGTTGTCGTCCATGCTGACCTTGGTCATCTCGGCCCCGCGTGCGGCGGACGCTTCCAACGCATGGGCAAACGGCATGATACCGGCAGCGATCAGTGCGCCGTATTCGCCCAACGAATGGCCCATGACGATGTCCGGGGCAAAGCCGTATTCGCCCAACAGCTTGTAGAGCGCCGTGTCCATGGTGAGCATGGCGGGCTGGGTAATGGCCGTCTGCATTAGCCCCATCTCGGCCTGTTTCATGGCTGCAGGATCATCGCTGTCCACAAAAATAAAGTCTGTCAACGGCTTGCCCAAAATGGGCATCATCACTTGGTCGGCTTCGGCGAAGACCTTCCTGACCGCCGGTTCCATGGCGGCCAGCTGGCGACCCATATTGATGTATTGGCTGCCTTGTCCGGGAAAGAGGAAACCAATCTTGCCTGGTTTGGGGCCACTGCCGCGGAAGATGCCCTGGGCTTGCAACGCTTTCCATGCCTGCGGATTGTCGAAGCCGGCAGCTTTGCGGGCTTTGGCAACCTTCTCTAATAGTTCATCGTGATCGCCAAAGTCGATGATCAGGCGTTCCATGCAGGCCAGCACCGCAGGATCGGGCGGCGCGACGGGCGGTGTCCAACCAGCTTCCGTCTGGCGGAAGATGTCGTCAAGCTGATTTTTTAATGCGTTGGGAGAGTCGGCGCCGATGGCAAGAATGCCACGGATGGGCGCCTTGGCTGCCGGCTGCCCCGGTGTCTGAGGTTTGCTCATGAATGATTCTGCCTTGTTGGATCGGTCGATGTCGACGCCCGCGTGGAGCTTGCCGGTGCGAGAGAGCATGCCGGGAATATGTTCTTCCAACACCAGATGGAAATTAGTGCCGCCGAAACCATACGCGCTGACACCGGCGCGCCGGGGTGTACCGTTTGCCTTCTCCCACTCGCGTAACTCGGTGTTGATGTAGAAGGGAGAGTGGGCAAAATCAAAGTTGGGATTGGGGCGTTCGGCATTGAGGGTCGGCGGCAATACCTTGTTGTACAGCGCCATGGTCGTCTTCAGTAGACCGGCCGCGCCGGCGCCCGCTTTGAGGTGCCCGATGTTGCCCTTGGCCGATCCCAAGGCGATGCTCTGGTTCGGCGCGCCTTTGAAGACCGACGCCAATGTCTGCGCCTCGACAACATCGCCGACCTTGGTGCTGGTGCCGTGGGCCTCGACCATGGTTGCTGTCGCCGGATCGAGACCGGCGTTTTCCCAGGCGCGATAGACAGCCAAGACCTGGCCGTCCGGATTGGGTGCAGTAATGCCCTTGCCCTTGCCGTCGCTGGAGCCGCCCACACCACGAATGACGGCGTAGATCTTGTCGCCGTCCCGTTCGGCATCGGCCAGGCGTTTGAGCAGGAAAGCGCCGCTGCCTTCGCCCATGACAAAACCGTCGGCGCCTTCGCCGAACGGCCGGCTGCCGGTGGCGCTGAGTGCGCCGATCTTGCAGAACTTCACAAAGATAGCCGCGCCCATGTTGCGGTCGACACCGCCTGCGATCACGGCGTCGACGTGGTGCTCGGTGAGCATTTCAAACGCGGCGTTGATCGCGGCGAAACTCGACGCGCAGGCGGCATCGGTGATGAAGTTTGGTCCGCGCAAGTTGAGTACATTGGCGACGCGCCCGGAAACGATGTTGGGCAGCTCGCCCGGCATGGTGTCCTCGGTCACATCCGGAAAGTGTTTGTGAATTCCTTCTTTCCACTGGGCCAGCATCGCCTCCCGCCGTGCCGCGGGCATGGCCTGAAATTCGGGCGTCTCTTCCAACAGGTGCATGAACTCAGGATGGTTCACGGCCATGGCTGTGATATAGTGGCGCTCTCCACCCATGGCCGTGCCCAGAATGACGCCCGTGCGATCTGTGTTGATCGGGCGGTCTGGATAGCCGAAGTCGGCCAATGCTTCAGCGGCGATGGTGACGGCCCACTGCTGTCCCTCATCCATGGCTGCGGCAACTTTGGGTGGAATGCGAAAACGCTTCCAGTCGAACTCGAAGTCACGCACCCAGCCGCCGATCTTGCTGTAACTTTTGTAGGGAACGCTGGGATCGGGATCATAGTAATCCGCGATATTCCAGCGTTCGGGGGGCACTTCGCTAATGCTGTATCGTTTGCTGACAATGTTGTTCCAAAATGCCGGCGCACTGGGCGCGTCCGGCAACATTGCGCCCACACCGACGATGGCGATTGCCCGATCTGCATCGGTGGTCATTGATGGATCCTCCATTTGTGCCTGTACGGGGAGCAAGGCGATTTTGGATCAAGATGAAGGATCTTAGTTCGTTCATCTTGACTTTTGCTACTTGTCTCCTCACGCGACCAAAAAACCGGTACTACACTCAGGCGTAAATGCCACGGCAGAAATCGAGCCATATTTGCTCCGGCAAATGCCGGCGATGGAGTTCTGCCGGGATCTACACTTTTTCTACTCCGCGGGGAAGATCTGCGCTAGCCTGGCAGCGACCAAATCCATGTCATCGATCAGCCCAGCCTGCGCCGCGTAGATGCCGGGCAGGTTCAGGGATTGCGGCAGGTTTGGATCGGTCTGGCCGGCGCCGATGGACCAGTGCAGTCCGTCACACGCCACCTTGAGCGCTGCCTCGCGAGCAAAGATGCGCGCCATGACGATCTGTGTCTCCTGGTCAATGTCGATGGCTTCAGTCGGCTGTTTCAGCGCACGTTCGGAGAAGATGGCTGCGCCCTCGGCATAGGCGACCAGCTCCCCCAACCGGAAGAGCACGTGCTGGTTCCGGGTCAGGCGGTCCAGGCGACAGCGTTCGAGCACGACGGCCAGCGCACGCATGGCCATGGCCGCAGTTGCGGCGCCGCTCTCGGTGTTGCTTTGCGCGATCTTGTCCAGCCGCGCTGCCCAATCGTTGTAGAAGGCGCCCCGCGATTTGAGATGTTGCTGCCAACGGTCACGGGCGATGGTCCACTCCATGATCTCGGAGGTGCCTTCGTAGATGGTCGTGATGCGCACATCGCGCTTGATCTTCTCGACCATATATTCGCGCGTGTAACCGTAGCCGCCCAACGCCTGAATGCTGTCTTCCGCTGCTTTGTTGCCGCCTTCGGTCGCCAAATATTTGGCCACCGCACCCTCAGTCTGCAGGTCGTCCTCGTCCATGTCCAGGCGTTCGGCAACCCACTCGATGTAGGCACGCGAGGCCTCAAGCTTCACCGCATTGGGGACGATGAGCTTGTGCGTGTAGCCCTGTTTCTGTGACAACGGCGCGCCGCCCTGGATGCGCTGCTGGGAGTAGCGGATCGCCCGCCGCAACGCTTCCCACCCGGCGCCCAGCCCGAAGGCCGCGACCATGAGCCGCGTGTAGCCGAAAACAGCCTGTGCCTGGACCAGACCCTCCCCTTCAACACCGCCCACCAGCGCGTTCTTGTCGACATAGACATCTTCCAGGAAGAGCGCTGCGGTGTTGCTGGCGCGTATGCCGTGTTTGTCCTCCGGTTTGTTCTGGGAGAAGCCCTCGGCCCCCTTTTCAACCACAAACCAGGTCGGTCCGCCGGGCGCCAGAGCCAAGATCGTGTAGAGTTCGGCAACGCCGCCGTTGCTGATCCACTGCTTGCGTCCCGTAATCTTGTAGCCGACAATCTCGCCGTCTTCCTCGACCGGGACCGCCTTCGTCTTCATCGCAGCCAGGTCACTGCCGGCCTGTGGTTCAGTGGCGCCGTAGGCCACCAGCAGGCCTTCATCGGCGATGCGTCCCATCCAGTCGGCCTTCTGCTCCTCAGTGCCGCCAACTGAGATCGGATCGGTGCCGAGGAAAGTTGCCAGCACGCCCGTCGCCACGCCCAGATCGATGCCTGCCATGGCTTCAGAGACGCGGTAGACATCGTAGGCACCACCGCCCAACCCACCATATTCTTCGGGGATAAAGACAAGGTGGAGACCGAACGTCATCGGGTCGTAGAGTTCTTTGAGAACCTTGGCCGGGAATTCGTCATTGTGATCGAGTTCCAGGAGATAGTCGTCAGTCAGCGTCTTCTCTGCATACTTTTGGAGCGTCGACAGCACCATGTCTAGTGTGTCGGCATCAAATCCGGCTTTTACCTGCTCCTCCTGCGGTTCCGCAACTGCCATAATTTCGCATCCCTTTCGTTACATTTTTCACAAACGCTATTCATAAAAGCATCGCAACCATCAAAAAACGGCGTCAGCCAAGGAAGGTGACTACGCCGTCATAGTCAATTGCGTATGGGGAGTTCTGTGCCAAGAATACGAGATCGACCAGAATGATCGGAGTGTCATGTGTCACAACATGCGGGGACATTTGTCCTACCACCTCTGGGCGCGTTGCGAAAGCGAGGCCACAGCAAAGCCAGGCACAATTCATGGTGTGATGAAGCGGACTGTTTGCGTCTTTTTTGCTCGTGCACAATTGTCACCCGACATTGAACTTCATGTTCTCAGGCACTGTCAATTTAGACCGAGGCAACGATTGTCGCTTCGGTGTTGCTATAGCGTGACCCTGTTGCAGAATCCGTCGGCCCCAACTGGAGCACAGTCGCACCCCAGGTCAAACCGGCGCCAAACGCGACAAAGATCAGGGTGTCATCCTTTTGAATACGGCCTTCCTCCAACGCTTCAGACAGGGCCAATGGAATCGATGCCGCCGAGGTGTTGGCATATCTGTCGATATTGACGATGAAACGGTCCAGAGACAGGGACATTTGACTCGCCGCTGCCTGAATGATGCGCAAGTTGGCCTGGTGAGGGATGATCCAGTCCACATGGTCCATGGTGAGCCCGGCCATCTCCAATGCCTGTTGGCAGGCCGGCCCGATGACGCGTGTGGCAAATTTGAAGACCTCACGTCCGTTCATGTGGACATATTGCCCGCCGTTGTCCAACATTTCCGGGCCAAACGGCATCTTAGAGCCGCCCCCACGCATTATGATTGCTTCGCCCTGGCTACCGTCGGAACCCAGCACAAACCCTTTAAGACCGCATGGCTCGTCAGTGGCCTGTACCACCACGGCGCCGGCGGCGTCACCGAAGAGCACACAACTGGATCGATCCGACCAATTGATGAAGCGACTCAACAGTTCGACGCCGATCACCAGAATATTCCGATAGGCGTTGGTCCCGATATATTGATAGGCTGTCGTCAGTGCGTAGACAAATCCGGTGCATCCGGTGACGACCACAAAGGCCGGGACATTTTGTGCGCCCAGTGTGTGTTGTATCTGGCTGGAAACGGGCGGCGTATGATGATCGGGCGTAGATGTGGCCACGATGATCAGATCCAGGTCATTGGGCGCGAGACCCGCCTTGTCGAGTGCACGACGCCCGGCTTCTACGGCCATGGTCGAGGTTGTTTCGTGGGCAGCGGCGAGATGGCGTTCGCGGATACCGGTGCGGCGTACGATCCATTCGTCGCTGGTGTCGACAATCTTGCCTAGGTCTTCATTGGTCAGACGCGCGGCGGGGCATAGGAGCCCCAGCCGGCGATGCGTCCGTATGTTTTTTGCATGGGCTTCTCCTTATTGGTTACACTCATTGAGCAATCATATCCCCGCGCTTCGCAAAACTCAACTATCCGTGTCTTGACACGCAACGAGTGATTCGCGACGGAAATCCTTGACCAGATCCTACCAGAGGTCGCATAGCCCGATTTGTGTCGTGGTATTCACGCCGAAATGAAAGAGGGAGAATAGACGAATGGACTTCCGGATTCCAGCGCCGATCGTGGAGTTGAAAGAACGCGTGCGAAACTTTGTGGAACGCGAGTTGATTCCACTGGAGCCGCTCTTCCTCAACGGCGAATTTCGTGACCTATTGCCTATGTTGGTTGAAACACGTGCGTTGGTCAGGCAAGCAGGGCTATGGGCGCCCTTCTTGCCGCCCGAGGAGGGTGGGTTGGGGCTGACGCTCTCTGAGTTTGCGCACTTGAGCGAGGAGATGGGGCGCAGCCTGTTGGGACACTATTCCTTCAATTGCCAGGCGCCGGATGTGGGCAACATGGAGATTCTGCACGCCTTCGGCACTCCGGAGCAGAAGGAACTGTGGCTCAAGCCGTTGGCAGCCGGCTCCATCCGCAGCTGCTTCGCCATGACCGAACCGGAATTCGCCGGCTCCAACCCGGTCTATATGGCGACCACCGCAGCCAAAAACGGCGACGACTACGTGATCACCGGCCACAAGTGGTTCACCACCGCGGCGGAGGGCGCGGCGTTTGCGGTCGTCATGGCCGTGACCGACGCCGGCGCCGAACGCCACCGGCGCGCCAGCCAGATCATCGTACCGACCGACACGCCGGGTTTTCGGATCGTGCGCAACATCGCAGTCATGGGCGAACCGGGCAGCGACCACGCATCGCACGCCGAGGTCATCTTCGAGAAGTGTCGTGTGCCGGGAACGAACCTATTGGGCGAAGAGGGGGCGGGCTTCGCGATCGCCCAGGAGCGGCTGGGGCCGGGACGCATCCACCACTGCATGCGTTGGATCGGCATCTGCGAGCGGGCGCTGGAGTTGATGTGCCGCTATGCGGTCGGGCGGCGTCTTTCCTCACGCCAGATGTTGGCCGATCAACAGTCGGTTCAGCACTGGATTGCGGAGAGCCGGGCCGAGATCAGCGCAGCGAGACTGATGGTGCTGGAGGCTGCCTGGAAGATCGATAACCAAGGCGTGTACGCGGCGCGGGTGGAAATTTCCACCATCAAGTTCTTCGTGGCCGGCGTACTCCAGCGGGTCCTCGATCGCGCGATCCAGGCCCACGGCGCGCTCGGGATGACCGACGATACGCCGCTGGCCTATTGGTATCGGCATGAGCGGGCTCGCGCGCATTTATGATGGTCCGGATGAGGTGCACAAGATGGTCGTGGCGCGGCGCGTGTTACAGGAGTATCGTTAGTCTATGCGACTTCTGTCACGGAGTCATAAATTCTCCGCACTATCCTGCGGTGTGAACCCCAACTGCCGCTGTGAGTTCTCCAGATCGACCCATCGATAGCGATTGTCCGAAACCGCATAGCAGATGTCGTAGCGCAATGACGTCGTAGCATCAAGCGCCTGTCGGAAGATAGTCGAGATGTCGCCATTACTGCACCAGACAGAGTTGTACTCGGGCAGGAAGCTGCGGTTTTCCTTGTTGACCCAGCCGATGCGCAGACAGATCGTCGAGATCTCGTGCGCGTCGAAGTAGGTGCGACAATAGCCTTCGGCCCACACTTTGCTGGTCGAATAGGGCTCGGTCGGACGTGTCGGGTCGAGATGGTTGAGGCGGTGATAGTCTTCAGGCACATGGTCAAACCGCTGTTCGCGTATGGCACGGTAGGGATCCTGGTGTTGGAAGTAGCCCCAGTTGACCATAATCGAACTGGCGTAGACCAGCCGCTTGACGCCGGCCTTGCGACAGGCTTCCAGCACGTTGTGGGTGCCGACGATGTTGCTGCTCAACACTTCCTCAAAGGTGTTTCTGGGATCCGGCACCGCGGCAATGTGGAGCACCGCGTCCATGCCCTCCATGGCTTTGGCCACGGCATCGGCATCGCTCACGTCCGCGATCGAAAAATGGTCATCGGGCAGACGGGCAACGCTCGAGGCTTCCGCACGGGCAGAACTCATGGTGCGTCGCCCGCTGCCGTAGACATCGTAGCGGCCGCCCTGCTCCATCAGATGCTGATAGACCAGGTTGCCGATCAGCCCATAGACGCCGGTGATATGGACCTTCTGAGCTCTTTCTGCGGTCATACTTGTCTCCTCAAATTCTGCGCCGTCACCTGTGGTCGGCTATCTTGTTGTAACTTGTTCAGAGGCTTGCCTGTGTCCAGACGCCGTCGATGGAACGCCACATGTGGCCGTTCGGGTTTTCGTCGCGCAGCTCGGGCGGCAGACGATGGGCGCGTACGTTGTCATAACAATGCAACGCGCCGAAGCGCAAGAGTGACGCCGGAATGCCAACGGCGGTGAAACCGGGATGGCCGGTAGCTGGATAGGGGCCGCCATGATTCATGGCCGGCACCACGGCCACGCCGGTCGGCATCTTGTCATTGAGGAGTCGCCCCACCTTGGTGCGCAACACCGGCGCTACCCGATCGTAGTAGGCGTCGTCCGCGCCGTTGGTGTGGCTGTAGAGGCAGCCGGTCAGGTTGCCCTCCAAGGCGGCAGCGACTGCAACCATCTGCGCAATGTCCTTGGCCACTACCACTAGATTGACCGTGCCGAAGGCCTCAGTCTGCATGGTATCCGGATCGGCCACAAAGGCATCGCCATCGACACGCAGCAGCGTGTTTGCATAGGCAAAGCCCGGTTCGTCGAGCAGGCGTCCACCGGTCAACACTTCCGCGCCGTTGGCTGCCAGCGTCTTGACCGCCTCGTCGATCCCCTGAGCACCGCCCGGCCCCAGTAGCGTCTGCGGCGGGTTGGTCGCAAAGAGTTGTTCGACGGCGTCTATGAATGCCTCGCCCTGCTCGCCCGCCATCACCACAGCCAGCCCCGGATTGGTGCAGAACTGGCCCGCACCCAATGCGCAGGAGGCATAGAGTTCCTGGGCAATGGCCTGACCTCGTTCCTGCACTGCCCCCGGCAAAACGAAGATGGGGTTGACGCTTGACATCTCCAGATAGATGGGTTTGCCGGTTTGGTCGGCCGCGGCCTTCAGCTTGAGGCCGGCCCACTTGCTGCCGGTGAAGCCGGTGGCGCCCACCAGCGGATGGGAGACGAGCCGCAAACCCACATCCGGCGGCGTGCGGTAGATGAGTTGGACCATGGCCGCAGGCAATCCCGTGCTCCGTACGGCGTCGAAGGCCAGCTCGGCCAGCAACTTGGTCGTCCCGGGATGGCTGGTGTTGGCCTTGGCGATGACCGGATTGCCGGCCGCGATCGCGGCCACAAAGTCACCCCCCGCAGCCGAATTGAAGGCAAAGGGAAAATTGTTGGGCCCAAAGACGACGACCGGTCCGCCCAGGGGACCATACATGCTGCGGATGTTGGTGGCGCTGTCGATGGTCGCCAGCCGCCAGGAACCGTCTCGCGTCGCGGCGGCGCCCTGGCGCAATTGATTGGTCGTGCGCGGCAGTTCGCCGTCGTGAAGGCGCGGGCTGTAGCCGAGCGCCGTCTCGGTATCGGCTAGGGTACTGAGTTCATGGGCACGCGCCTCGATGTTGTGGGCAAAGGCTTCGAGAAAGTCGGCGATTTGGGTCGACGGGATGGAGCGGAGGTCGACGACAGCTTCTTGGGCGGCCGTTAGCGCGGCTTCCACATCTTCGATGCCCGAAACTGGGAATTCGGCCGGCAGTTGTTCCTTTGTACGCGGGTTGAAGGCGTGGAGTGTGCCCTGCGGGTTGGTAGCTTGGCGCCATTCGCCGGCAATGAGTACGGGTTCCAGTGACATGGTTCGGGCCCTTTTTGTTATGGCGTGCTGTTCACGGTTGGTAAGGTCGGGTTCTGGGGGTTGCAACCTCGACGAAGACGAATTCGTGGTATACCACGAATCGTGTAAAAAAGGCTTGGTCTCTCTGGGAGGTTGCGGATTTACACATAATTCGGGATACCATCGACGAATTGGCCCTCAATATAGTCTGAGTTGCGCCGCCGTGCAAACAAAACGGCATGTTACGGCTCCGGTCTGCGCCAGAGGATCGCACAGACTTCATGGTATGACCCTTGTCGTGCGGATTTCTCTGCAAATTCCGGGTCATGCTACAATTCCGCGTCTGTTTGCACCACACAGACAGGGAACTGTAAACATATGGACACGTCGATCCGGGATGCCGTCATTGGTGCGTGGCCGACCGAGCTACGCCTGACGATCGTCATTCCCACCTACAATGAAGCCGACAATTTGCCTTCGATTGCGGACGCACTGATGCGTCTGTCCATTCCTGCTCTGCAACTGCTCATCGTAGACGACAACTCGCCCGACGGCACCGGAAGCGTGGCCGATCGTGTGGCCGACCGGTTCAACGACGGTGTCCCTGACGGCGGCCGACCAAACATGACTGTGTTGCATCGTGAGGGCAAGGCCGGGTTGGGCAGTGCCTATGTCGCCGGCATGAGCAAAGCCTTGTCCGAGGGCGCGACCCATGTCGTCCAGATGGACGCCGATTTCAGCCATTCGCCCGATTATATCCGGCAGATGCTGGGCGTCATGCTGTCTGCCGACGCTGACGTGATCATCGGCAGCCGATATGTGCCGGGCGGCTCGTTGGACGAGGGCTGGAGCCGCTGGCGTCGCTTCCTGAGTTGGTGGGCCAACCTCTACAGCCGTGCCATTCTCAACCTGCGCATTCGTGACATGACGGCCGGCTTCAAGCTCTGGAAACGGGAGGCATTGCTCCAGATCGATCTGGACGCGATCCGCAGCAACGGCTATAGCTTTCAGGTCGAAATGGCCTACCTTTGTGAAAAACTGGGCTTCCGCCTCATCGAGATCCCCATCCACTTTGAAGATCGGCGGATTGGCCAGAGTAAGCTGGATGTGCCGGTCAAAGTGGAATCGGCCTGGCGCACCTGGCAGATTCGCTGGCGTTACCGCCACTTGGCGTCGCGCCGACCAGCGTCCGCACCATCGACAGCTGCAGTGAATAGAGCGCCCACAACGCCCCACCGGTCGCCGGTCATCGATCGCTGACGCCTATGTCTCGTCTCAGACGCCACCGCAGCGATCTGCTGGCCGTTGCACTTCTCTTCAGCCTGGCACTGCTCTGGTTTTCTCCCGTCCTGCTTCCTCCACTACTGGGCCGCACCCTGCTGCCCTACGACAATCTCTACTCATTCCAGCCATGGCAGAGTCTTCAGCCCGGACTCGTGCCGCACAACAACCTGCTGAGCGACCTCGTGCTGGAGAATGCAGTTTGGAAGCTGCACATCCGTCACGCGCTTGCAGAGGGCCAACTGCCGCTTTGGAACCCGCAGATCTTCACGGGACAGCCATTCTTGGCGGCAGGTCAGGCCAGCGTGTTCTACCCGTTGAGTCTTCTCTTTATCTTCCTGCCCATCGACGCTGCCTATGGTTGGTTCACGGCCCTACAGATCGGGCTGGCCGGCGCCAACATGTATTTATTCGCACGCGTGCTCGGTCTGCGGCGATTGGCGGCCCTGCTCACCGGGCTGATCTTCATGTTCAGCGGCTTTCTGATTGTCAGTGTGGTTTTCACCATGTTTGTGGCTGCGGTCGCGTGGCTACCGCTCATCCTCGCCGTCATTGAAACGATTATTCGGAAGCAGGAGGAGAAGGGCTGCACTCGCTTTACGCCCATTCCATATGTCACGGCCGGAGCCGGTGCAATTGGGCTAATGATCCTCGCCGGCCACCCAGAGCTAATCTACTACACCATGCTCGTCAGCGGCGCCTACGCCGGAATACGCCTGATCGGACTATGGGGAACGCTCAAGAAGCAGAAGCTGCTAACTCGGACTGTAGAGCAAACGAGTGCGGACGCCGTCATCTCAACCAGCACATCCACAGCTCCCGATGGCTCCTCGCCTCTCTCGACTGTGTTCCGTCTGGCGCTTTGGCTCCTGGCCATGGCCGTCTTCGGCACTGCCTTGGGTGCGATCCAGCTAATTCCATTGTTGGAACTGCTGCCCATGAATTTCCGCGAAGGCTCGGCAAGTCTGGCCCAGGTGCGGGATTGGGCGTGGCCGTCCCGCCATATCCTGACCTTCGCGCTGCCGGACATTTTCGGCAATCCCAGCCACCATACTTGGTTCGATATCTGGACCCGTGTTTGGAACCCGGTGACTGTCAACGCACGCGGGGAATCAGCCGATGCCGTCTTCTGGGGCATCAAGAACTATGTGGAAGGCGGAAACTATCTGGGGATCGCGACCTGGATATTGGCCGCGACGGGCGTTCTGACTGCATTGACGAAGGGCGATGCAAAGAAAGAGAAGCCATCTGTACGTCCTGTCCACGTCTGGTTCTTCACGGGGCTGGCCCTTCTATCACTTCTTTTTGCCTTTGGCACACCTCTTTACGCCGTTCTCTTCTATGGCCTGCCTGGCTGGGATCAACTGCACAGTCCGTTTCGGTGGGTCTTTCCCTTTACGTTGAGCATGGCCGTCCTGGCAGGGGTTGGTCTACAGGCCCTATTGGGGGCCATCGATCGTCGTGAAGAGAGCGGCGCAAGGGAGGATCCGACATCACCGACCTGGCGTTTCCTGCCTCGATTATTCGTCCGTCTTCCGTCACTTCCGGCCATTCTGACCTCTTTGGCCGGCATCGTTGCGCTGGCAGTTGTGGCGTCCAGCCTGTTTGTGCCGGATCCCTATATTGCCCTAGGGCAGCGGATCGTCGACGGCAGCGAACTGGCGCAAAGTGCGTTTGTCGACGGCCGCATGTTCTGGAGCTATCAAGCCGCCAATCTTGTCCGTTTCGGCCTGTTCGCGCTGCTCGGTGGCCTGGCTATCCGGCTGCTGTCGAGAAGATGGCGTCATACGCCTCGAATCGCCGTCGCATTGCTGGCCCTCATCTTCCTGGACCTCTGGATTGCCCATGGTCGCTTCAATCCGGCTGCGCCGGTGGAACTGAACCCGCTTACGGCAACCGGCGCCCCCCCCGTGATCCAATTCCTCAACGAGCACGAAGGCGTCGCCCCACAGGACGGTCGTGATGCCGCTTCGTTGGTCATTCCCCATAGCCCCTGGCGCTTCACCACCTTCGAGATGCCCGGCGAAAAAACCTTTAACGCCAACGTAGGCATGTATTACGGCTGGCACGATCTACGTGGCTATGATTCGGTCATCCCGCGCCAATATGTTGCGTTCATGGAGGGCATCGCGCCGCAGGAAAACGAACTGCTCTACAACCGAATCGCGCCGCTCTACAGCGATGTGACGGGCGACCCCTATGCGATCCTCGACAGCCCGCAGCTCGATCTGGCCAACGTCAAATATTTGCTGACCGAACACTACGTGCCCAACCCGAGTTGGAGCGAAATCTACCGTGATGACGGCATCGGCGTCTACGAAAACCTTGAGGTGCTGCCCCGCGTCTTCATTGCACCGCACGCCCAAGTTGTGGCTGCCGGCGAACAGCCTCTCACCGCAGCCAATCTGCGCGACATGGTCTACATCGAGGAGGCGCCGGTTGAAGAGAACGCGCTCGTTCCCGCCGGCGGCCGGTTGGCTGACGCCCGCATCAGCCGGTATACCGCCAACGATCTCTTCGTGGACGTCAATCTGCGCGATCGCGGTTGGCTGGTGCTCACCGATGCCTATTTCCCGGGATGGAAGGCCTTTATTCGGCCCTTTGGCGCCGATGAAAATCAGGAACAGGAGCTGCGCATCTACCGTGCGAACGGCGCCTTTCGTACGGTTTACCTGCCACACGACGGCCAGTGGACCATCCGCTTTGTCTACAGTCCGATGAGCTTCAAACTAGGCCTCTATGTCAGCTTTCTGGCCTTCATGACGTTGTTGCTGCTGTTGCTCTACTGGGCTTGGGGCAAGTATTACCGTCCCGAGGCGACCGCGGGCGATGTGCGTACCGTGGCCAAGAATTCGCTGGTGCCGATGACGCTGAGCCTATCCAACAAGGCCATCGACTTCGCGTTCGCCATGCTCTATGTCCGTATTTTGGGGCCGGAGGGAACCGGCAACTACTACTTCGTGGTTGCACTCTACGGCTTCTTCGAGATCATCAGCCGTTATGGTCTGGGCACGCTGCTCACCCGTGACGTCGCCGCCGACAAGAATCACTCCAGCCGTTACCTGACCAATGTCATGGCATTGCGCACCTGGCTCTGGTTGGCGACCATGCCGGTCCTGGTCCTGGTTACCTGGGTCTACACCAACATCGGTGCGTTCGGCATCCTGACCAACGCCGAAGCCATCGGCCGGCAAGAGGTCGTCGCCATCGGTATCCTGGCCATCGCCATGCTCTTCGCCAACTGGGCCGATGCCTTCAGCGCAACGTTCCACGCCTTCGAAAAGATGGAATACCCCGCCGGACTCTCCAGCGCCATGGCTATTCTCAAGGTGACGTTGGGAGCAAGTGTGTTGCTGGCCGGGTTCGGATTTGTGGGCTTGGCAGGAACGAGCCTGGTGGTCAACATCGTCCAGGTCATCTGGCTCTATCTGCTGCTGCGGGTCACGCTCTTCCGGCCCCAATGGAAATGGGATTGGCCGCTGCAGATCCAAATGTTGCGCATCAGTGGTCCGCTGATGATCAACCACCTACTGGCGACTATCTTCTGGCGCATCGATGTTTGGATTTTGCGCCCGCTGGCAGGTGCGGCCGCGGTTGGGCTCTACAGCATCGGTCTCAAATATATGGACGGTCTCAACATTATTCCCAGTGTCTTCACACTGGCTGTCTTCCCGCTGATGAGCCGCTACGCCAAGGATGACGGCCAAAGCCTGCTGCGTTCCTACCGGGTCAGCGTACGGCTGCTCATTATGGTCAGTCTGCCCATCGCGATGGCGGTGACCTTTTTGGCCGAGCCTCTGGTCTGGCTGGTCGGCGGTTCCCAATACCTCAACGTTCCGCTGACCATCCGCGCGTTCGGCCGCACAGCCACGGTCACCGGTGGTGCGGATCTGGCCATGCAGGTCATCATGTGGAGCATTCCCATCGGTTTCGTGAACAGCGTGACCCAGTATGTGCTCATCTCTGTCAACCAGCAGCACTTTCTGACGCGTGCATTTATTTTTGGTGTGATCTTCAATACCGTGGGCAACCTGTTTCTGATTCCAAGGTTTGGCTACCTGGGTGCTGCCTTTGTCACCATTCTGAGTGAGCTTAGCCTGCTTTTTCCTTTCTACTACAGCGTCCGGCGCAACGTGGGGACAATTCCCTGGTTCAGGTCGTTTGCGCCGCCGGCAGTTGCAGTTGCGATCATGGGTGGGATCGTCTACGGACTGACTGGCATGGGCGTCAACGTCTGGATTGCGGTCGCGCTGGGGCTTGTCGTCTATCTGGCCGGTCTCGTACTGACCGGCGCCCTCCACGGTCCGGAAATGGCGGCCATTGCCGGCAAGCTGCCCCTGGGTCCGTTGCGCAAAGTGGTCGTGCGAGGAACATAGCCGATCATGCGCCGTCTATCGCTGTTGGCGATCGCCCTCGTTGTCGCATTGATAGGTGCGCGTCTGATCACGACCGCCGAACCGCTGGGCCGCGCGCCCTGCCGCGACGGCATATTGTTGCTGATTGTGGGAGCGCTTCTCTTTGGTACTAACGGATACCGTCTCGATGTGCGCTCGCTGCATGCGATCGGCTATCGTTGGCCGGCACCCGGGCGCGTCCTGGCGTTGACGGGCATCATCTGCGCCATTGTCGGCGGGCTCTTTTTTGCAGTCGACAGCGCGGGTCGGACGCTCGATACTGCAAGAGTCGTACTCTGGCTGTTGGGGCTGCTTATGCTGACGGCTGGCGTCTTTCTGCGCGGGGCTGCGGAACGGTACGCAATGCCCGGTTATCGCTGGCAACACACCTCTGACGGCCGGTTCACGCGCGTGCCGACAGCCGTTGACACGGTCGCTGCGCCGGAACGGATCGATCCGCGTCTGCCTACACATCTCCTGTGGCTGGTCGCTGTGCTGGTCATCGGTGCCCTCGTGCGCCTCCGACAGCTCGATTCGCTTCCCCCCGGTTGTGTGGGGCTGGAATGTAGAGCCGCGTTGGAATTGATGGAAGGGACGCTGCGCTCGTCCAACGGCACGCGCTTCAACCCGCTCTACGTCGTGGCGGAACTGTTCTATCTACCCCTGGATAATCCCGTGCAAAGCCTCCGCCTGAGCGCCTCGCTCTTTGGATTGGGAGCGCTGGGTGTGTGCTATCCGGTGCTCCGACGTGTGGTCTCGCCGGCGGCCGCGCTCATCGGCGTTCTCCTGTTGGCGCTCAGTCCGCTTCATATCGTTGCCGGCCGGACCACACAGCTCTGGTTGCCGCTGACGCTCTGGTTTCTGCTCGCTCTTGCCTTCATCTGGCGCGGGTTGCAGGCCGGCAAACGCACCGATTGGACGCCGGCCGGGTTATGCCTTGGATTTGCAGGCCTGACCGCGCCGGCGCTGTTACCCGGTCTTGGACTTTGGACGTTGACCGTGATAGTGCTCGCTGTCATGTCGCGTGACCGCTGGATCGATTCGTGGCGTCTCACCCCACTGGCGCTCTTTGCCGCAGGCGCCGTAGCTCCGTTGCTGCCGCTGCTCGCCGGGCATGGGTTTCCCCCTTCGGCTATTTCCGGCGGTGGGCTGCTTCCGGTGCTGCCGGCAGCGATCACCACTGCGCTGGCTGCCGCCGGCATGGGCACGATGGTGCGATCTTTCCGCACCCCTGCAGTCGCTTCTCTGATGTCCGGTATGGTGTTGCTGCCGGTGACGCTCTATTTGCTGACTCATGGAGGCGTCGCCGGCGAAAATCGGATCGCTGCCGCGCCGGATCTGCTTCTACTCCTGCCGTTTGCCCTCGTCGCCGCGACCATCGCTGTCGACCAGGTGTTGACCGCGCTCATCGGCAGCTGGCGTCCACTGGTGCACCCGTCACGCCTGGCATTCGGCGTCATGGCAATTATCGCCGTGGCGCTCGTGTTGACCGTGGGCCGACTATCGGAACCATTGCGAAAGGCCGGAGGCGGCAGATCGGACCCCATGAGCGCGGCCATACTGGACGCGGCGCTGGCTGACCTCGCGGCCGCGGAAACGAAGGAACATGGGAGTATCGTCTTTGTCCCACCATCCGTTCTGAATCGTTCAGACGCACAGTTGCGCGCGCGCGCCGCCATTGACGCCGGCGCGCTACGACCACTGGACGGCCTTGCGTCCATTCTCCAGCCGACCGAGGCCGAACGACGCGTGCTGGTCCCGCCGACGGAGCACATCTGGCAAGAGTTGCTTCAGGCCTATTTCCCGGACAGTTCGGCCATACATCGCTTTGACAACGAAACCAACTCGCTGCTCTACACCGAAGTTGTGCTGCCGCCGCAGCCGAGCAGTCTGCGTCTCAACCCGGCGGCCATCACCGACGACTGGTCAGGTTCGCTGTTGGTCGATCAGCCCGGTGCATATACGTTTTCGATTGACGGCTCCTCCGGCGACAGCTACACATTTCTTCTGGACAACAAATTGTTGCTCGATAGTTCGTTGGGTCTCACGAGCTCGACCGAGATACTGGCCCAAGGCGTCTATCGATTGGACCTACGCTTTGAGCCGGCGCAGTCCGGCAACCGCGCCCAATTGTCGTGGACGCGTCCGGATGGTGTGAACGAAGTCCTGCCCACGCCGGCGTTGTCGACACTTGTCCTGCCCAATCTGGGGCTTCTGGCTACCTACTTCTCCGGTGACGATTTCATGCCGCCGGCATTGGAGTTGCGCAAGGATCTCTTTCTCGAAGAAACGCCTGCCCCTGAATTTCCTTATAGCGTGATCTGGACAGGCAAACTCGCAGCCAATCGGGCCGGTGAATATCTGCTGGCCCTGGTCGCTGATGGTACGGCATCCGTTCTGGTTGACGGCGTCGAACTGGTGCTGCTCGACCCGAACAGGTCGGGAGAGGATGCACTTGGCTACGCTGAGGGGATTGCCTATCTGGAACCGGGCTGGCACGAGTTTGCCGCCGCGCTTTGCACCGCGCACCGCGGAATCCACTATCCAGTTGTTGTGGCAACCGCCGGGCGGTCAGCCCACCGGTCTCTCTCCGCTCTATCTACGCCCGGTCACCGGTGCGCTGACCGTGGGTGACGAGCCGCTGCCGCCCACGCCCCAACTGACCGACCCACGGCTGGAACGGGGTGACTTTGCATTGACCCAGGGCGTGGAGCTGCGCCAGGTCTGGACCGGTCTGCTGCCCAGCCAGCTGCCCGTACTACCCATCGCGCAGCGTTGGCAGACAGAGGCAGGTTGCGGCTCCGGACCCGGCCGGTTTGAGCGTCCACACGGCACTGTTCTAGACGCTGCAACCGGACGGGTCTACGTTGCCGACACCGGCAATGGGCGCATTGCCGTCTTTGACCGCAACGGCGTTCCGCTCCCGGCGTTGGCGCCGGATATCCTTGTCGAGCCGGTGGATGTAGACTTGCTCGAGGACGGCACCCTGGTGGTGCTGGACGCGATGCGCCAGCAGGTGATCCGCGTCGACGTCGAGAATGGTACCGCGACGCCATTGGGTTCGCCGGGCGATTTCTACCGGCCACGCGGCCTCTCGGTGATGGCGGACGATATCATCGCCGTGGCCGATACGGGCGGGGGCCGCATTGCTCTGCTGACGAATACCGGGGGGCGGCTCTACGATTACGGAGGACGGGACACGGCCGTGGCACGTGGCCAGCCGGTCGACACAGCTGGCACAGCGCGCGATCTATGGGCCGTGACGGCCGAGGATGGTCGTCTGTGGGAAATGAACATCCCCGGCAGCGTCACCGTGATCGACCGCACCGTCAGCGTCGACGGTCCGCAACTGGCCGTGCGATCGGACGACAGCTTCTTTCTCAGCGATCCGTCCCAGGGGCGTGTGCTCTATCACAATGCCGACGGCCGCCCGATCGCGCAGCTCGGCTACACCGGGACCTTTGCGTTGCCCACCGGCGTGACAACTGCCGACATCGACGGCGTAACCCTCTTGGCAGTGGTAGATACGGTGCGCTGTTCATTGTCGGTCTGGCAACTGCCGTAAAGACCTCTGTCTCTCATCGTAGAGCAGCGTCAGGAATCGTTCGCGGAGACGCGCCGCACATAGACGTAATAGGCGCCGAGATCCTCCCCAGTCCCAGTGTGGAGAAACGTTTGCAGGTGCGACGGACCCGGCGGCAGCGTGAGTTCGAAGTGAGCATAGCGCTGCTCAGGGCCGATCGGCTGTTTTTCGTCATGACCGGCGATCTGTATCCCGGCGTGCTTCACAGGAAGCGCCACGCCGCCGCCGTAGCCGCTTCCCACCGTCAACTGTTCAAAGGGAACCGGTTCACCCGGAATACCGGCGGTCAACGGGATATCCTCTTCGCGCGGCCAGCGACGCAGTTCGAACAGATAGCGCCCGGCTTGGACGACCTCGACTTCCCAATATCCGTTGCAGCGCGTGCCCTGTCGAACGAGTCCTTGGTTCCAGGCGCATTCGCACTCCTCGTTGCGCCAGTCATGGCTGGTCAGCAGCACTTCGTCGTTACCGTCGCCCAGTGGAATGGGGATCTCGTCATCAAATTGGCGCGAGACCTTCTCCCACCACGCCTCATAGGCGTGGCGTAGACGCGCCACATCCTGCGGATGGTCGGCTGCGACGTCGTGGCGCTGTTCCGGATCGTGGCCGATGGCATAGAGTTCGCGGCCGTTGACCAATCGCCACTGGTCGGTCATGACCGCGCTCTTACGCCACTTGACCGGGTAGGCCAGCCGTTGTGAATCGGTCACCAGAACTCGATCCGGCCAGGGTGCGTCGCCATCTTCCAGCAGGGGTGCGATGCTGCTGCCGTCGAAGCCATGCACGGCCGGATCGCCCAATTCACACAGCGTCATCAACGTCGGCAACAGATCGACATTGGCCGTCAGTCGTGCTACATCGCGTCCCCCGGTGATCCCACCGAGAGGCCAATGAAAGAAGCAGGGCGTCCGGTGTCCGCCGTCATATTCCGAATTCTTCTTGCCGCGCATCCCGGCGTTGAAGCCGTTGACCACAAATTGTTGCGCATCCACGTCGACGCCGCCGGCCGATCCGTTGTCGGTCATAAAGATAAAGATCGTATTTTCAGCCAGCCCTGCCTCCGCCAAGAATGCGCGCAGATGACCGACATTGGCGTCAATGTTGCTTACCATACCGAAGTATTTGGCGCGTTCAGTGTGGGGCGTGCTGTCCAGATACAGATCGCTGTATTCCGGCGCGACCAGGTGTGGGCTGTGGGGGGCATTGGTGGGGATATAGCAGAAAAAGGGCCGCTCCCGGTTCCGGTCGATAAAACGCATCGCTTCCCGAAACCAGACATCGGTACAGTACCCACCATACTTGCGGTAGCTTTCACCGCTCCAATAGACGTCGTCAAAGTAGTCGTTGCCCCAATAGTCAGGTGTTTGCCCGACACCGCCGCCGCCGTGGGTCACGACGTCGTCAAAGCCGCGATCCTGGGGCCGGTAGGGATAGTTGTCCCCCAGATGCCACTTCCCGAACAGACCGGTGCGATAGCCCTTGCGCTGGAAAAACTTCGCCATGCTCACTTCGTTCCGGCGTAGGAGTGAGCGCCCACCGATGGTGTGCCAGACTCCGGTGCTGTTGGCAAAGTGACCGGTCATCAGACCGGCACGTGTGGGTGCACAGGTGGGGCCTACGTGATAGTCAGTCAGCCGCACGCTGTCGGCGTGAGCCGATCGAGGTGGGGCGTGCGCACAACCGGATTGCCGTGGCAGGCCAGATCGCCGTAGCCCTGGTCGTCGGTCAGGACAAAGACGACGTTCGGGACCGTGTGAGGCGACGTCGTCGCGGTCCTGCGGGTCGAACGAGTACCATTGCTCATGAACCTGTTCTCCATGCTTCATACGGGATTAATCGGCTTAACCTATCGTGCCGGTCAGCCGGATGCAGGTCAAAGCGCGATTGGTGCGCCTGGCCGGCTGTATTCGATCTTCAAATTTCCTTATGCTATATTGACATCAATCGACCCGGCAAGAGCAAGGAATTTGGCGTTCGTCCGGAACTGGTCTTCGGGAGGTCG
This sequence comes from uncultured Chloroflexia bacterium, assembly GCA_963715415.1. GTDB lineage: Bacteria > Chloroflexota > Anaerolineae > Caldilineales > Caldilineaceae > JAWKOK01. The sequence goes on from CAVQSG010000002.1 coordinate 38,152, forward strand.
GCACCGGCAACTTGTATGCGGACGAATAGACAGGATGGACTATCGACCCGTGCCATTTACATTCTTCTTTAGACACGACAATTTGCGCCTACCACTGCTGCGCAGGAAGACGGCGCAAATTGGGCCATCGGCCGTATCGACAGAGCTGTGTCGATGCCGGTGCGTAAGCGCCTATATTCGTGCGCTCGGCTGTACGCTGCTGATCTGGGTGCTGGCGGGCTGTTCCAATGTCCTCATCACGCCGGAGGCACTATCGGCGATCTCTCCGGCAACGCCGCAGCCGCGCGTCATTTCCGAATCCACCTCGACCGGCGCCCGGGACAAAACCACAGAAGCGCAGTTGAGTACGGTGGTTGTACCCACCCGGGATCTGCGTGATCTCGCGTTGCGAATTGCTCCCGGATGGCGCCGAGATCCCGGTGTCAGTCCGCAGCGAACCCATCGCATACAAGGTAGGCGACAAGATCGATTTTTGGGCGCACGACATTGACAACAACGAGAATTTCCAACTCACGGCGGAATTGATCTATATGTCCGATGTGGTCTACGTCTGGGTTGAAGAGGGGCGAGAGCACGACGCGGACAAGATCATCAGTCGATCGAACGCTTCAGCCAACAGAGTTATCCTGCCGAAGTCGCTTTTTTCGGCAGCGAATGGAACCCGGGCATCGACGGTGACCCCCGTGTCCACGTCTTGCATGCCGAAAACCTGGGGCGCGGCATCGCCGGCTATTTTAGCAGCGCGGACGAATACAGTCGCCTTGCCAACGAATTCTCCAATGAGAAGGAGATGTTCTACATCAATCTCAGTTGGCTCAATTCGGCAACCGACTATGAGTACTACGAAACAGTGCTGGCCCACGAGTTTCAACACATGATCCACTGGCACAATGACCGCAACGAAGAGACCTGGCTCAATGAAGGTCTAAGTGAGTTCGCCCAGGAGGTCGCCGGTTACGATCCCGACCTGATCTTTGCCCGCTCGTTTTTTGCCCGGCCGGACACCCAGCTCAACGCCTGGAACGATAGCAACAAGAGCAATTCGGCTCATTACGGCAGTGCATACCTCTTTGTGAGCTACCTCTCCCAACGCTTCGGCCCTGAGTTGGTCCGCGCGCTGGTGGCTGAGCCTGCAAATGGAGCCGCTGGCGTCAACGTGGTGTTGGCGGAATCCGGATACGATCTGACTTTCGAAGATGTTTTTGCGGATTGGGTCGTTGCCAACTACGTGGACGATGTCGATACAGATGTCGCGACCGGGCGCTATGGATACATGGCACTCGATCCCGGCCGGCCGGACAATGATCTCAAGGTTCAGAGCCTACCGCTGGAAACGATCACGTCCACTGTCAGCAACTATGCGGTCGATTATGTCAGTCTTGATCTCAACGGCGATGTTCTTGTCGATTTTCAAGGCCGGACGGAGACGAGACTTGCGGCGACGTCGCCTTACAGCGGGCAACTGGCGTGGTGGAGCAACCGCGGCGACGACAGCGATACACGGCTTACGCGCCGTTTCGACTTCAGCGATGTGGGGCCGGGTACGCCCATCCACGCGGATGTGAAGATGTGGTGGGAGATCGAAGAAGGTTACGACTACGGCTATGCACTGGCCAGCCGCGACGGGGAACAGTGGTCGATTCTGCCCGGCCGCTATACGACGCTTGTCGACACCACCGGCAACAGTTTCGGCGCTGCCTATACGGCAACCAGCGATGCAGACAGCGGCGCGTGGGTTACAGAGCAATACGATTTGAGTGCGTACGCCGGCGAGTCGGTCTATCTGCGCTTCGAATATGTGACCGACGACGCCGTCAACAAAAGCGGTTGGCTCATCGACGACATCAGCATCCCGGCCATCGACTATCGGACAGACTTCGAGTCCGGACCCGACGGCTGGGAAAGCGAAGGGTGGCTCCTCACCGACAACCGGCTGGAGCAACGCTGGCTCTTGCAGTTGCTGGAATTCGCCGGTCGAGAGTTGGTCGACGTGCGCCGGATTTCAGTCGATGCGGACGGTCGTGCCCAGATCGCCGTCGATGGCCTCGGCTGGCGACAATCTGCCGTATTGGCAGTTACCGCGTTTGCTCCTGTCACGACCGAACCGGCGGAATATCGATTGGCGGCCGAACGAGCTGAGTGACGGCTCGGCGAACTGATGCGCAGAGCAGTTGAAGTGAGGTCAACTCCATGCAGCACCAAACCATTGCCGTGCTCGACTACGGCAGCCAATACAGCCAACTGATCTGCCGCCGTGTGCGCGAGAAGCAGGTCTACGCTGAACTGATCTCCTGGGACCGGGCTGACGAACTGTTGCCGGCGCTTCAGCCGGTAGGCGTGATCCTTTCCGGCGGGCCGAACAGCGTATATGCAGTAGATGCGCCGACGCTGCCGCAGAGCGTGTTGGCACACAATGTGCCGGTGCTGGGTATCTGTTACGGTCTGCAGTTGTTGGCCCATGCACTGGGGGGGCTGGTCTCGTCCAGCGCGGCACGGGAGTATGGCCACGCCACTGTGGAGGTAACCGGTCACCTTACCGGCGACGACAATCCACTCTTTGCCGGTTTGCCGGTTGCGTTCCAAGTTTGGATGAGCCACGGCGATCGGGTTGATCGGCTACCGGACGGCTTTCTGGCCGTCGCCCATAGCGACAATTCACCGCTGGCCGCGATCGCGCATGAGGCGCGCCGCATCTACGGTCTCCAATTTCATCCGGAAGTGGTCCATACACCCCATGGCGGCGCGTTGCTGGAGAATTTCGTCAAACGCGTCTGTGGCTGTGTCGGAGATCGGACGCCGGGTAACTTCATCGACGAAACAGTGGCGAGTGTGCGCGGACAGGTCGGCGAAAACGGCCATGTGATCTGTGGATTGAGCGGCGGTGTGGACAGCGCGGTGGCGGCAGCGCTGGTTCATCGCGCCATCGGTGATCGACTGGCCTGTGTCTTTGTCGATCACGGTCTCCTGCGCAAGGGAGAAGCCGAACAAGTGGTGGAAACCTTTGACCAACATCAGGGCATGCACCTGGATGCCGTCGACGCCAAGGAGGATTTCCTGAGCGATCTAGCCGGTGTGGCCGATCCCGAACAGAAACGCAAGTTGATCGGCGCCCGCTTTATTCGCGTCTTCGAGGCCGAAGCGGCCCGGCTTGCCTCGGCCTGGGACGTGGATTCACCAGCGTTTCTGGCGCAGGGCACGCTCTATCCGGACGTCATCGAATCGGCCAGCGGTGACGATACGCGGAATGCACGCACAATCAAGACTCACCACAACGTGGGCGGTCTGCCCCAGGACATGACCTTCCAACTGATCGAGCCGTTGCGTATGCTCTTCAAGGACGAGGTGCGCGCTGTGGGCGAAGCACTGGGACTGCCGGAGGAGATCGTCTGGCGCCATCCCTTTCCCGGACCCGGCTTGGCCATTCGCATCATCGGCGATGTGACCTGGGAACGGCTGGAAACCCTGCGTGATGCAGACGCAATCTTCCTGGAGGAATTGCGTAACGCCGGGCAATACCGGGAGACCGGCCAGGTCTTTGCAGTGTTGTTGCCGGTACGCAGTGTGGGTGTCATGGGCGACGGTCGTACCTATGCCAATACACTGGCTCTGCGCGCCGTCACCACCGACGACTTCATGACTGCTGACTGGGCGCGTCTACCCTACGATCTGTTGGCTCGCGTGAGCAGCCGCATCGTCAACGAAGTAGACGGCGTCAACCGCGTTGTGTATGATATCAGCAGCAAGCCGCCTGCCACCATAGAGTGGGAGTGACAATGAAATTGCGGCTACCGAGAGTCGATAGCGAAAGCCATGCGTCGATTTAGCACCTTCGTAATCGTTTTGCTCTTACTCCTCGCCGTCTTCCCTCTCTACACACGCTTCAAGGTGACGGCAGCTCCGATCGCGCCCGGCGTCTATCTCGGCGGGCTTGACCTGAGCACGCTCAAAGATCGCGCCGAGATAGAGCGCCATCTGGCGCAGATCTACACCCAACCCATCTCGGTCTACTTCGCCGACCAACGTCTGGTGCTGGAACCGGACGAGGTCGACTTCCGCATCGATGTAGATCAGATGCTCGGTGAAGCCCAACAATATTTAGCGGGACCGGACTTCATGGACATCGCGCTGCGGCAGGCTCTGGGCATGGAGCAGAAACGCCGCGATGTCCCGGTGCGCTACCTGTTGGACAGCGCCAAGTTGCGTTCGTGGCTGGAGCAGGTCGCTGTGGACCGGAACCGCCCGCCGCAGAGAGCACGCGTGCTGCCGCCCGATGAAGAATGGTTTGCCGGGCTGTTGCCCTCTGAGGATCAACAATATGCCGATCTGCCGGTGGAGTATGCCGGGCTGACCAATGGCGACTGGCAGTGGGTCGCCGGCGGACCGGGCTATGAATTGGATATTGAGGTCAGTATGGCTCTCGTGATCGAGACGCTGGCCGGCGCTGAGGATCGTGTGGCCGAACTTGCGCTGATCGAAACGCCGCCGCTACCGCCCGCCATGGATGACCTGGGTCGTGCACTCGACACCTACACCTCGCTCTTCCCCGGTTTTGCCGCCATCTATGTGCGCGACATCAATGCGGGTGACGAAGCCCATGTGGACGACGAGGTTGCCTTCTCCGGCATGTCGACGCTCAAGATCGGCATCGTCTCTGCTATCATGCAACAGATCGACGGCATAACGCCCGACTATCCGGCCAGCTATGAGATCGGCCAATGGATCGACTTCGCGCTGGGCGAGAGCAACAACTACGCCGCCAATCTGCTGTTGCGCCAGCTCGGCGGCGGTGACATCGGTGCGGGCACGCGCGTCTTCACCCGATTCATGCAGCAGCTCGGTTTCGAGAGTACTTACATGCAGTCCGGCTACGACGTCGAGACACAGCTGGCGCAGATTCCGACTCCCGCCAACACCCGCGAGGATTGGGACACCAATCCCGATACGAACCTGCAGTCAACGCCACGCGATATGGGACGACTCCTGACCGCGATCTATGAATGCGCCACGGGTTCAGGGCTGCTGTTGGAGACCTTTCCCCAGGACTTTACACCGGAAGAGTGTACGACCATTCTTTTCTACATGGGGCACGACCACTTCCAAGAGATGCTCTGGGCCGGTTTGCCCGATATCGAAGGGACCGAAATCGTCCATAAACACGGTTTCGCCTTCGAGTCCCACAGCGACGTCGCCCAGATCCACGGTCCGGCCGGCCCCTACGTGCTCAGCGTCTTCCTCTACCGCAGCGGTTGGATGGACTGGGAGACCAGCAACGACACCATGAAAAATATCAGCCGCATCGTGTGGAATTTTTTCGAGTTTCGGCAGGAACAGACCGGCGTCGATCCTGGCGCACCGCTGGAGTTGACTCCACCGCCCGGCTACATTCCGCTGGGCGAGTTTGTGCCGGCAAGCTAAACCGAAATCCTGATGCAAACACGAGTTACGTAGGTCGGGCATCCTTGCCCGACATGGTTGGAGTACTAAGATCAGTCAGGTAGGAGAGCGGCCGGGCGGGATGCGCCGACCTACAGACTCATGATCGCGTAGCGTTGTCGGTTTAGGTCCTGTTGGTATTTTGAAATCCGGTCCGGAGGTGGCTGTCTCACTTCCCCGGACACACGAAGCCGCCAACTGGACGTGCCGTTGCGCCATGCCGACAGCCGTCCGGGTACGAATCGGCAATTTCGGCCGTGCAGAAACGCGTGCTTTGCTTTGTTGCGCCACGCGACCTGTGCTACCATTGCCATGAACGCACCGTTGAGGAGATCACGCATGCCCGACTGCACAAACTGCGGTACCTGGAACCCCGAAGACAAAGACGTATGCTGGCGCTGTCAGACTGAACTGCCGCGTCCGGTCGAAAAACGAAAGCGTGAAGCGCGCAAGATCGGCGGGTTTCCCATGTGGTTCTGGCTGGCGCTGGCGATCTTCTTCTCAGTCACCTTCCTGGGACAGTGTTTCCTGCCGCCTCCCGTCTGATCCTCACTTCTATGGGCCATCGACTAGACTATGCAGCCATCGCCGGCCGGCTCGTTCGCTGGCACGACGAGCATCAGCGCGCGCTGCCCTGGCGTAATGCACCGGCCGGTGCGCGCGATCCCTACCCGGTCTGGGTTAGTGAGATCATGGCGCAGCAGACTCGTTTGGAGGTGGTGGCTGACTACTTCACACGCTGGATGCAGCGTTTTCCCACGCTCCACGCCCTTGCCGCGGCCGATCAGCAGGAGGTGCTCAAAGCATGGGAAGGGCTCGGCTACTACGCCCGCGCCCGCAACCTGCACCGTGCTGCACGGATCGTTGTTGAACAGCATGGCGGGCAAGTACCTGCGAAGCGCGCCGATCTACTGGCTTTGCCCGGCATCGGCCGCTATACGGTGGGTGCGATTCTCAGTATGGCGTTCAACCAGACTGCACCGATCCTGGACGGCAATGTCAAGCGCGTGCTGGCGCGGTTGGCCGACATCGACCAACCCATCAACGAGACGGATACGCTGCAGGAGCTGTGGAAACATGCCACGCGGATCGTGGAGGCAGCAGCCGCCGACAGCGCCGGATCGTGCAACGAAGGTCTGATGGAGTTGGGCGCCACACTCTGTACCCCCACCAATCCGCGCTGTCTTCTCTGTCCGCTGGCGGAGCACTGTGCCGCGCTGGCCAATGGCACGCAACATGTCAGACCGGTCAAACCACCGCGCAAGCGAACGCCCCATTACGACGTCGCTGCCGGTGTGATCTGGCGCGGCGAACCGTTTGCCTCCGAGTTGTTGATCGCGCAGCGCCCTGTCGACGGTTTGCTGGGCGGACTATGGGAATTCCCCGGAGGCAAAATGGAGCCGGATGACGTCGATCTGGCGGCATGTCTCCGGCGCGAGATCGACGAAGAGTTGGGCATCGCCATTCGTCCGGGGGCGCAACTGACCACCGTCAAGCATGCGTATACGCACTTCCGTATCACTCTCCATGCGTTCCATGCCCAGCATACGCGGGGCGTCCCACAGGCCATTGCGTGTGCTGACTGGCGCTGGATCGACATGGGCGATCTGGATCAATTTCCCTTTCCGGTCACAGATCAGAAGATCGTCAGAGCCCTGCGTGATGCAATGTCCCAAGGTATAGGTGACGCCTGAACCGAAACTGTATGACATTTGTGAGTCGATTATCGTGCAATATCTGGTGTATAATTTCCTTCGTCATTCTCCCCGGCGGATTGTGAAAACCGCAACAACCAGCATGGCGTCTCTGTGGTATGCTTATGCATGTCGTCAAGACAACGGCCGGAAGTATCGCATTGGCAACAGCTGGAGGTATTTCAGGAAGATGAAAATCCTCAACCAAATATTGCGTCTTGGATGTTTTCTGCTCGTATCGCTGATTACCTTAGCTGCGATCCCTGTGATGGCGCAGGATGTTCAGCCGTCAACAACCAACGTAACTGCAGACGAAGTCAACGAAGTTGCGCCGCGAGCTTTGGTGCCCACTCTGTTCCGGTGTGCGGCTGGATAGCTGCGAACTCAAGGCCTGTGACCAGATGAAGGATGAAATTGCCATCAAGCTGGATGAAGGTGAAGATCTGGATTCGATCAAGCAGTACTTCGTCAATCAATATGGACCGCAAGTGTTGGGCGAACCCCCGCGTCAAGGCTTTAACCTTCTGGCCTGGGTGTTGCCCGTTGTGGTCATACTGTTGGGCGGTATTTTTGTGATCGCACGTGGGCGCAGCATGTTGCGTGCGCAAAAGCCGGCAGCCACGGTCGAAATTCCATCTTCCAACACGGCCGGTGCGGACAAAGCAACACAAAGTGAAGGCGGCAACACCTACGTGCAGCAGTTGGACGAGGAGTTGAAGAGCTATGACTGAGAGTGTGGCTGACACGACGTCCGCGACCATGGCCGAGAGTGCCGATGCCCCGGTCGCGGAGAGCGATTCGACTGCCGCGACCGGACAGACGAAGAAACGCCAAGCTGCGGTGTGGCGAGCACTCATCGTTCTGGTCCTGGCAGCCTTTGTCTGGTTTTTGGTGATTGGGTTGAACCGCCAGAACGAGACCGGCCAGCGCGCGGCAGGCGAAGCCCCACCTTTCGAGTTCACCACATTCGAGGGCGAAACCATCAGTCTCGCCGGCCTGGCCGGTCAGGGTGTGGTGCTCAACTTTTGGGCCAGCTGGTGCGATCCCTGCCGAGATGAGGCCGCGCTGTTGGAACAGACTTGGCGCAGGGAAGAAGGCAATGGTATCGTCTTTATCGGGCTGGATTACCTTGACCAGGAGCACGCTGCGCTCGGCTATCTTGAAGAGTTCGGCGTCACCTACCCCAACGGGCCCGATCTACAGAGCGGCGCGGCGCGGCGGTACGGCATCAAGGGCGTGCCGGAAACTTTCTTCATTGGGCCCGACGGCACGATCGTCAGTCAGGTGATCGGTCCGATCACGAATCAAGCGGATCTGGATCGCCGGCTGGATGCAATCCGACCATAGGAATTGACCCCGGAACTGACCCCGGAACTGACCGTAATACAGGAGGCCGTTGATGATCTTTAATGTGGGCTATCTCATTCTGGTCACTGCCATGTTGCTGGCGTTCTTCGGCATCGGCGTGGGGCTGTGGGGCGGCTTCAAGCGACAGACCAACTTCGCTGTGGCCAGTTTCCATGCCGTCTATGCCGTGGCCGCATTGGCTACGACGGCGGCCGTCATTCTTTGGTATGGTCTGCTGACGGATCGCTTTGAATTGGCCTACGTCTGGAACCATTCGGAACGCGCGTTGCCGGTCTTCTATAAATTTGCCGCGCTTTGGGGTGGGCAATCGGGCAGCCTGCTTTTCTGGGTCATGGTATTGGGTCTTTTCAGCAGCGCAGCTGCGCTCACCTACCGTCACAAGATGGCCGTATTGATGCCCTTCGTCAACGCTGTCCTGCTGATGACCTCGCTCTTTTTTCTGGTGCTACTGGTCTTTGCCGCCAACCCCTTCGAACAGTACGGCTTCGCACCACCTGACGGCCAGGGGTTGAATCCGCTGCTGCAGAACTACTGGATGGTGATCCACCCCATCATGCTCTACTTGGGCTATGTGGGATTGGCCATTCCGTTTGCCTTTGGCGTCGCGGCACTGTTGAGCAAACAACTCGGAAATCAATGGGTGCGCATTGTGCGCCGCTGGACATTGATTCCGTGGATGTTTCTCTCCGCCGGTATCATCATGGGCAGTCAGTGGGCCTACATGGAGCTGGGCTGGGGCGGCTATTGGGCGTGGGATCCCGTGGAAAATGCCAGCTTCCTGCCTTGGGTGACGGCCACAGCCTTTCTGCACAGCCTCATCATCCAGGACCGCCGCGGCATGCTCAAGGTCTGGAATATGGTGCTGATCTGGGCCACCTACTTCCTGGTGATCCTCGGCACCTTCACCACCCGCAGCGGTATTCTGGAAAGTGTACACAGTTTTGCCCAAAGTGATGTGGGCCGCTTCTTTCTAGTCTATCTGATCTTTGTGGCCTTCGGTTTTCTCTGGCTGCTCTTCAGCCGCATGTCATTGTTGCAGAGCGAGAATGAGATCGACTCTGCGCTCAGTCGCGAGGCGGCGTTTCTGGCCAACAACTGGCTCTTCACCGGCATTGCCTTCGCCACGCTCTGGGGCACCTTCTTCCCCATGTTCAGCGAGATTATCACCGGCGCGCGCATCAGCGTGGCTGCGCCTTGGTTCAACAAGGTCGTAGGGCCGCTCTTCCTGCTGCTCTTTTTGATGATGGGCATCGGTCCATTGCTGGGTTGGCGGCGCACGAGCCGCACGATGCTGGTCAAACAGTTTACGTGGCCCGTTGCGGCTGCCCTGCTCTTTGCCGCCGGGCTTTCATTTTTTAGCCGCCGACCCTATCCTGTGATCGGCTTGGCACTCTGTGTCTTTGTCCTGGCGACCATCGTCCAGGAATTCGTGCGTGGTATGCTGGCCCGCCGCGCGGCCACCGGCGAGAACCCGCTGACTGCAACCTGGCAACTCATGCGGCGCAACGGTCAACGCTACGGCGGCTATGTGGTCCACGTCGGTATCGTCATGATCGGCGTGGCAGTCATCGGCAACGAATTCTACCAGGTGACCACCAACGTCACCCTCGCCCAGGGTGAACAGGCACAGCTGGGCGGATACAGCTTTATGTACGACGGACTGGGTGTCGACCGGCAGACCAATTTGACCGAGTATAGCGCCTATCTTTCGGTGATCGACAGCAACTCGAGCAATGTGGTTGCGACTTTGCGCCCGCGGCGCAATATCTATGACAAGACACCGGACATGCCGACCAGCGAGGTCGGTCTGCGCATGTCACCGACCGAAGATATCTATGTCGTGCTCAACGGCTGGGACCAGGAGACCGCCACCTTCAGCATCTTTCTCAATCCGCTGACCATGTGGATGTGGGTCGGAGGGGCAGTCATTGTGCTGGGTACGCTGGTCTGCATGTGGCCTGCGCCCAGGCGGCGCACGTCCACGGTACCGGTGCCCCAGGCAACCATGGGCGCTGCAGCCGATTGAGGCCAAACCCCGGATATCGATCTACACATCTGGGAACACACTCCAAAATTCCGAGAGAGAAAAGAGCACCTCGAGACGTGATCTGGGTTACCGTACTGCTTGCACTGCTGTTTGCCCTCGCGGCAATCATCTATGTTATTTTACCGTTGCGCCGTCCGGCCACGCCGTTGCCGGACCCGCAGGAAGACGAATTGGCAACGTTGGTGGCGCGCAAAGACGCGACCCTGCGCGCGATCAAAGAGACTGAGTTCGACTATCGGACCGGCAAACTGAATGAAGAAGATTTTCAGCGCGATGACGGGCGGTTGCGCAGACAGGCCCTTGCTTTGCTGCAGCAGATCGACAAACGTGCGCCCGACAGCGGTGAACTCGATACGGAGATCGAAGCTGCCGTAGCCAAGCTACGCAAGAGAACACCTCGTAAACCGCAGCCTGCTGCCTCTGCTACGGGTTTTTGTCATGAATGTGGACAATCGATCCAGCCGGATGACAAGTTTTGCAGCAAGTGCGGAACGCCGGTTCGCCAAGCAGTGGCAAGCCCGTAACGCTCTCTCGATTCCAACGAAATCGGGGCAATCGGGCGACTGCCGCAAAGGCACAGCCGCCCAAAAATAGTCACTGCTGGAGGACGCTCCTACCGAGTACGCCAGGCCTCGGAATCGGGTATAAAGAGCGGCGTGCCGAACTCCTCAACGCCGTAGCCGGCGATCATCTCCTGGGCCGGGACAGAAATCAGCCAGTCAATGAACTGATTGGCCAACTCGTTGTCGATGCCGTCGTTCTTCTGCGGATCGACGGCGATGACGCCGTATGGATTGAAGAGAACCGGATCGCCCTCCATCTGCACGACCAACTCCGTTCCCTCCAGCGTGCGCGCCAGATAGGTGGCCCGATCGCTGAGCGTGTAGGCAAGCTGTTCGTCGGCCATGGTCAACACGGCACCCATGCCCTGGCCGGCTTACACATACCAGTCGCCCACAGGCTCGATGCCGGCCGCCGCCCAGATGACCTTCTCCTTGGTATGGGTGCCTGAATCGTCGCCGCGCGACACAAACGGTGCTTCCGCTGCCGCGATCTGTGCCAGTGCCGCCGCCGCATCACTCTGCCCCTGCACACCGGCCGGATCATCAGCCGGGCCGACGATGACGAAGTCGTTGTACATCACATCCTCGCGCCGCACGCCGTGACCGGCATCCATAAAGGCATCTTCTCGTGCACGAGCATGGACGAGTAGCACGTCGGCATTGCCGTCTTCGCCCAGTTGGAGGGCCTGGCCGGTTCCCACGGCGACCACATCCACCTCAGCGCCGCTCTGTGCCTCAAACTCCGGCAAGATCGCATCCAACAGACCCGAGTCTTCCGTACTGGTGGTGGTTGCCAGCATTAACACGCGCACATCAGCCGGCGTGTCGCTGCCGGGCGTGGTCTAGCGGGGCACAGCCGGCGCTGGACAGGAGCACCAGCAACGCTGCCGCGGCCGACATCGTTAGGTTGATCAAACATTTCATCTGTGGATCTCCAATCTCGGCTGTGTTCAATAGATCATCTCGCCGCGGACGAATGACATGGTGCGCGCATCGTGTGGCTTTTCGAAGAAAGTCTCCGTCTGCGCAATTTCAACAATGCGTCCATCCAGCAACAACGCGACCCGATGGGCCAGCCGTCTAGCCTGGAATATGTTGTGCGTCACCAGCACCAGCGCTGTACCATGCTCGCGGTTCAACGTCGACACAATCGATTCGATCAGCCCGACGTTATAGGGATCGAGGTTGGCCGTCGGTTCGTCGAGCAGTAGCGCAACCGGCTGCAGAATCATGGCGCGGGCGAGGGCTACGCGCTGCGCCTCGCCGCCGGACAGGGTGCGCGCCGGGCGCGCGGCCAACTCCGCCAGACCCACCTGCTCAAGCGCCGTCATGATCCGGCCACGCACGGCGCGGCGGCCCCGGAGTCGAAGCCCGTACGCGACATTGTCAAAGACGCTGCGCCGCAGGAGCACCGGTTTTTGAAAGACGGTGGTAACTGCGCGACGCATGGCCAGCGTCGGTCCGTTGCGTGCCGATACTTCGTGCTCCTGGAAGCGGATGACACCGGTCGTCGGTAGCTCAAGAAAATTGAGCAGACGTAACAGCGTACTCTTGCCCGCGCCGCTCGGTCCCACCAAGGCCAGGATTTCGTTAGGAGCGATATTCAGTTCGTCGATCTGCAACACGCCGCGCTGATCGTATCGCTTGCCGATGTCGCGCAGCGCATAGAGTTCAGACTCAGACATCAGTCTGTCATGCTTCTTCCCTGTAGCCGCAACATGGCGGCATTGGCAATAAAGGTAAGCCCCAGCAAAATAACTCCCAGCGCGATCGCCAACTCGAAATTGCCCTTGCGCGTCTCCAACACGATTGCCGTGGTCAACACCCGCGTGCGGCCTTCGATGTTGCCCCCCACCAACATGACGGCACCTACTTCTGAGATGATGCCGCCGAAACCGGCGACCACTGCCACGATCACGCCGATACGCGCCTCGCCGAGGATCGCCAATGTGGTCTGCCACGACGTTGCACCCAGTGCTTCGACCTGGAGTCGCAGACTGGGATCGACGCCGATCACCGCGGCCATGGTGAAGCCGGCTACCAGCGGAAAGGCGATGATGGTCTGGGCTGCAACCATCGCGCCCGGGGTAAAGAGCGCAGGAATCCACGGCAAGCCCAGGCTACCGAAGGGTCCGCTGCGCGAGAGCATCAAATAGACGAAAAGACCGACGACGACCGGAGGGAATCCCATGCCGGTGTAGAGCAACGCGATGGAGATTCGTCGACCCCGGAACCGTCGCAACCCCATGAACGCGCCCAAGGGAATGCCGATCAGCGTACTAAAGCAGAGCGCTACGCCCGACACCTTGAGCGACAGAAGAACAATCTCGACCAGTTCGGCATCCAGGTTCAGGATCAGTCGAGCGGCCTCCACCAGGCCGTTCCACAACTCACCCATGGCGGCCTCGAACAAAAGTGTCTTGCCGCGGATGACTCCACAAAACAGTGTCTTTAGCTAGTTTCCGGTGCGAAACGTTCGATCTGTCACACAAAGACGCCAAGACGCAAAGTTCTACCTCTGGAGCATCTTGGCGTCTTGGTGTCTTTGTGTGAGTTTTGCACCGAAAACTAGCTAAAGATGACTCCGCTGCAAGGACTGTTCGTCGCCACAAATGAACACAGATGGAGACCTTTAGAAATGAATCCATCGTCTCAGAACTCTCCGATCAAGGCGCCCATGTTCTCGGTTCGATAGCCGCCCAATGCGGCAACCCGCAGTAGAAAATCCGAGGTGGGCCGGCGCAGCATCTCCAGCAACGGAGCTAGCAACGAACTGGTGTAGTGAATGTCGGGGATGACCAGGTCATATTGCTCTTCGCTCAGGGGCACAAAGCCGAGATCGTGGGCCTGAGCCGCGGCCTGAATACCGAGCCCGCAGTCGGCTGTGCCGCCGGCCACGGCCAACGCGACAGCCATATGGGACGATTCCCCGCGGTCATAGCCGCGTACAGTCGGCGGCGGAATATTTCGCCGCGGAAGCTCATAGTCGAGCAGCACACGCGTGCCTGAACCCAACCGGCGGTTGACATAGCGTATATCCGGGCGCACAAGATCCTCATAGGCTTGGATTCGATGCGGGTTTCCACGCGCCACAATGAACCCTTGGACCCTGCGTACAAAGGCGATCAGCTTCACTTTGACGCCGTGGGTCATGAGCACGCTGCGTATCTGTTCCGTGTTGTAGATGCCGGATTCAGCGTCCAGTAGATGTGTTCCGGCCAGATGCGCTTCCTGCTGCTGCAAGGCCAGCAAACCCTGCAAACTGCCCACATGAGCTGAAACGAGTGTCAGCTCCGGATGCTCACTTTGGAGGCTATCGGCCAGCAAGTCGAGGGTCATGTCATGGCTCCCCATAATCACGATACGACCTGTTGCATGTGATAGTCGCCCTGCCTGCTTCAAGCCAGGCGCGCCGTATGCCGGCGGTAAAGGCGCTGCGTCGGCATAATCGCGATTGAGTTTGAGCTGCGGTACCTGCGCGTAGAGATCGGGACGGCTGGTCACAAGCGTGGCGCCGAGATGCAATGTCTGCGCGGCCAGAAACTGCGCGTGGGTTACTGACGGATCGGACGGCTCCGGCCACCAGGGGGCAATTCGCCCGAGAATCTGCGCCGCACCGGCATCAAAATCAACCACCGCCAATGGCAACAGAAACTGGTCGAGCGCATCCCGATTCTGCCCCGGCGCGTCGCTACGCGTGACGTGGTGCGTAGCGCGGCCACCGTCATGGAAGAGACGGCCACTTCGCCGGGGCTGTAGCCGTTGAAGACGCCCAGCATTTTCTGTGATCGGGTGCGGATCACAGAAAGACAGAACGCCGTGTCCAGCAGCAGGCGAACCAAGGTGCGCGATTCAGCCATGGTCGGCAGCAAAGTCAGCGGTGAACCGATCGAGGCTCTCGATCAATGTCTGCCAGGGCGCATTCAGGGGCAACAACACGACGGCGTTGCCGACGCGCGAACGTAGACTTCTCGACCTTCGAAACGGAATTCCTTGGGCAGACGTACTGCTTGGCTCTGACCGTTACGAAACAGTTTGGCGGTTTTCATCGCAGTACCATGACCTATCGGTGGATGATGAATTCGGGCGGGCGTGAATCCCATGACAGAAATCCGGCGGCTCTCCCACCGGTAGGACCTCTCAAGGGAATATCTGCCGGGATTCGCCAGCCACAGTTCTATTCACACACAAAAATATATATAGTTAGTATATACTTTATACGGGGAACGAAAAAATGAAACGCGAATGTGTGGCGAGGACCGGTTCGGCCGTCGCCATCGCTGGCTCGCATTGAACGTCTCGCTTTCGTTTTCAGTTACGCCCGTATGGTAGAATTTTCGCATGACACTGCGCGTCCAATCGTGGGGCGCCCGGAAGGAAGGGATATCACCGGTGCCGGTCATGTTCAGCAAAGAAACGCCTCATGTTGCGACTGCGCCGTCGCTCGAGTTGAGCAATGTGACGGTTCATTACGGCACAACGCCCGCACTCGAACAGGTCACCGTGACCCTCAACGCCGGCGACCAGGTCGCTGTGGTGGGACCCAACGGCGCCGGCAAGAGCACGCTCTTCAACGTCATCGCCGGTATCGTCAAACCCCGGCGGGGAACCGTCCGTATCTACGGCAGTGGGCCCAGTCGCCACATATGCGTCGGTTATGTCCCGCAGCGAAATCGTATCGACACCCGCTTTCCTGTCACGGTCACCGATGTCGTGATGATGGGGCGCATCGGCCAAGATGGGCTTCTTCGTTGGCCGAGCAGGCAGCGACCGGAGCATCGTCGACTCGGCGCTGGAGCGGTTGGCATGCCGACCATCGCCGACCGGCAGATCGGTGAACTCTCCGGCGGCCAACAGCAACGGGTCTTTCTGGCCCGTTCGTTGGCGCAAGAGGCCGAGTTGCTGTTGATGGACGAGCCGCTGACCGGTCTGGACTCCCCGGCGCAAGAGAGTCTGTTCGCCGTTCTGCAGGAATTGCGCCGCCAGGGCATCACCATGCTCATCGCTACCCATGACCTTAACGAGGCTGCCGAGCGATTCCCGCTCATGTGGTTGCTCAATCGCCGTCTGATTGCGCAGGGGACGCCCGAGGACGTCCTGACTCCCGAGAACTTGGCCCTGGCCTACGGTAGCCAGATCCACGTACTTCGCGGGACAGACGGCGCCGTCTATCTGACCGATACGTGTTGCAGCGGCGGACACACCCCCGTCGCACGAGTACTCGGCTCGGCGAAGAGTCGCTACCCCGTCTTGACCCAGTCTCCCGAGAATGTGCTCGGGCAGGAAGAGTTGCGTTGATGGCGCTCCTGTCACTGCTGACCCAGCCGTTCTCCTATGAGTTTATGGTGCGCGCGCTGCTGGCCGCGGCCATGGTCGGCCTGATCTGTCCGATCGTCGGTTCCTACATTATTCTGCTCGGCATGTCCTTTTTCGGCGATGCCTTGGCCCATACGATCCTGCCCGGCGTCGTGCTGGCCTTTCTGTTCGACTGGCCTCTCGTCTTGGGCGCGCTTCTCTTCGGCATCCTGACACCGCTCCTGGTCGGCGCTCTGACTCAAGCCGGTGAAGTGCGCGAAGACACCGCCATCGGTATCGTTTTCGCCGGCAGCTTTGCGTTGGGCGTGGCCATGCTCAGCACACTCGACAGCTACGCCGTCGATCTGGCCCACATTCTTTTTGGCGATGTTCTGGGCGTCTCGCGCACGGATCTCTGGGCAACCTTTGTGCTTGGCCTGTTGGTGCTGGTGACAGTCGGCGCCTTCTACAAAGAATTTCTGGTGCTGTCGTTCGATCCAACGCTAGCCGTGGTTTTACGTCTGCCGGCGACCTTTCTGCGCTATCTGCTCTTTATCCTCATGGGCGTGACCATCGTCGTTTCGTTGCAGACGGTCGGGGTCGCGTTGGTGTTGGCCATGTTGATCACACCGGCTGCCGCGGCGCAGCTACTGACGCGCCGCCTTCCCACCATGATGCTGGTCGCGGCCGGCATTGGTCTCTTTTCCAATGTGCTGGGTCTATACGTCAGCTTCTATTGGAACATTGCCTCCGGCCCTGCCATGGTACTGACGGCGACAGCTATCTTCCTTCTCGTCTTTCTCTTTGCACCACAGCGTGGGCTAATCTGGAGCCGCCGCCTTCACGGTTCAGCGGACGTAGACGTCCTGGGTGTCGAAGTGTAGCGGGGCGGGGAATGACGCGGCCATCGGAGCCGAAGCGGCGGCACACCCGGACGAAAACTCTGGGCCTGCGAACGCCTGCCGGCTTCCGTGTCCGGTGGCACGGCGACAAGATCTCATCCGGGGCATGAAACTGGGAAAAGGCATTGCACCTCTTCCGGACCCTGCACACAGTCCGGTGCCGGACTATGCCTCTGCACAAGGAAAAGATCTGCGCAGAGTCGTTCATATTACGGGAGCAGTTCGCAACCTGCCAGAGCAAGGAGGCAATCCATGAAAGATGTCTACATTGTGTCCGCCGCGCGCTCGCCCATCGGCAAGTTTGGCGGCGGGCTCAAAGAGATGTCGCCTGCGGATCTGGGCGCGATCGCGATGAAAGGCGCCCTGGAGCGGGCCGGCGTCGATGGCGGTGACCTCGACCTCTACATCTTCGGCAACATACTGCGCACGGGGCACGGCCAGTTGATTCCGCGTCAAGCCGCCATCAAGGCCGGCATCTCCGGCGAAGATTGACGGCTACGCCGTGGACATGGTCTGCTCATCGGGTATGATGACGGTGATGAACGCGGCCATGGCCATCAAGAGCGGTGAGGCGGATTTGGTGCTGACCGGCGGCATCGAGTCTATGTCGCAGGCAGCGTTCGCGATTGCCCCACCAAGCGCGCTGGGGCTACAAACTGGTCTTTGGGTCGATACCCATGTTCGACACCCTGACGCGTGACGGCCTCACCGATCCGCTGGTGGACCGGGGCATGGGCGACGAAACTGAGCAGCTCTCCGACGAGTACGAACTAACCCGCGACGATGTGGATTACGTGGCCTACGAGTCCAACAGGCGCGCGGCAGCTGCCACTGCGGCCGGCAAGTTTCGCAAGGAGATCGTGCCGGTGGAGATCCAACGCGCACGGGTAGTGTGACGATAGCTGCCGATGAAGGCATCCGCGCCGACACCACTATGGAGACGCTGGCCAAATTGCGTCCTGCCTTCAAAAAGGACGGCATCCTGACCGCCGGCAACTCCAGCCAGATCAGCGATGGCGCCGCCGCCCTGCTGTTGGCCGGCCCGGAAGCAGTACAAAAGCACGGCCTTACCCCCATCGGTCGTTTCGTGGGCGGCACGTGGGCAGCGGGCGAGAGTTGGCGATTCGTGGAAGCGCCGGTGCCGGCCGTACGCAAGCTGGTCGAAAAGCTCGGGGTCGATGTTGAGGATTTCGATCTAGTCGAGAACAACGAGGCCTTTGCCACCAACAGCGTGCTCTTCAACAGAATACTGGGCATTCCCTACGAGAAGCTCAACATCTGGGGCGGCGCCATTGCGCTGGGTCATCCCATCGGCTGCAGCGGCGCGCGGATCATCGTGACACTGCTGAGTGCGCTGGCCGACACCGGCGGCAGACTCGGTTTGGCATCGCTCTGTCACGGTACCGGCGGCGGCACTGCGGTTGCGGTTGAAGCGCTGTAAGCCGATATCAAACAGCTATTCGCCGATTTTGTTCACATGGAACAGCGATAGTGCATGCATATTTACCAATACGACTTTGGTTTCAGTAAGATGATCATCGCTCGGGCCGTGGGCAATGGATGCATCAGTGACGGCAATGAATCTTTTCTCATTACTTGAGAGAATGGCCGCTGCATTAACGGACAATCGTGGTAGATGGATCGTACCATGAATACGGATCCCTTTGATCACTAGCGTCGCTTCACAGAAATCACGCGGTACCCGGTAATTCTGCCGCTTGATGGGTGCTTCATGGGTCTCTTGGCGCAACAGACCCAGCAAGATGGCATTTTTGACGATTGTGGCAGCGGGCAGTTCCTGCACAACCGTACTACCATCGACAGTGGTCGCCACGCGCACATCACGCAGACTGAGATAATCAGTAAACGAGTTGTTGAGAATATCCTGAAAACGTTGACCGCCACTATCCAAATAGCCGAGATAGCTGTAGCTGTCTGAGACCAAAGTCACTGGAATTTCTACTTTGGGGGTGAACATTTTGCCTCCAACCAATTTTAGATAATCGAGTTTACCGCTCGGGACAAGCCGACAGTTTCTCCCTATTCATGCTCTGAAAGTGGCCAAACGTCAAATTTGGAATTACTGATTGGGCTGAAGGAAGCGATCAGTGTGCCGCGGGAGAAGGCGATTTGGACGGTGCGGCCTGAGATACAGACGGGCAGATCGAATGACCCGTCGGTGGTGTAGTCGAGTGCGGTCTCTAGGAGCAGCCGGCTGCCGTTGACGTAGATGGGATAGCCACGCTGCCACTCCGCCGTTCCCCTCATGAAGTTAAAGGCGTGCTGCACGGACCAGCGCAGATCGAGTCGAAAATCCTCCGGCGTCGGCCATGAATGGTATGAGCCTTCACCTACCTGTGGTTTGCCGCGGAACTGAACCCTGCGCCAGAGACGACAGAACATCGCATAACAAGGCAGCGCCGGTCGCGCCGAAAAGCCGATCTGCCTCCGGTCCGGTGATCCCGATCGGAAGGTTGACGTCTGTCTGCGCGGCGATATCTCCCGTGTCGATCCCGGCATCCATCCAGTGGACGGTGACACCCACGGTCGTGAGGCCGTTGCGCAGTTGCCGGAAGAAGGGCGCCGGACCGCGATAGGCAGGCAGACGAGAGGGATGGACATTGAGGAAACCGTTGCGCGGCACGTCCAGCATTGTAGCGGGTATGATGCAGGGAAAGCAGGCGGCACAGGCGATATCCGCGCCAAGATCACGTACAAATGCCGCCGTAGCCGGATCCGCCAACCGCTTGACTGTGTAGACCGGTATGTCATGCCGCCAGGCGAGGTGGCAGGCGGTCAGGCTGACAAAGGGCGTTGCCAGCCTGAGGCCGAATTCGTCATCCGGCGCCGGCGCGTCGGGGTAGCGTCGCTCTGGTGGGGCATCGACGTCCGTTTCAGGCGCAGCTACCGGCGTCACCAGCGAACCGACATGAACTCCGGAGCGCAGCAGGCTCTCCAGCACCGAGTATGTCATGGGGCCATCCCCGCCCCAGATGCTGACGTTCACATTAGACCTTTCCTTGTCGCCAGAATCTGGCGAGGCGAGCGATTCATCGTCGATGAGGTGACCCGTTGCCCCCAACATGGTCCACAGCAGGCTGTATCTCAGATTCGGAGTGAGAACGTGCCGGTGACGGTCCGGAAGCATCTCCACTCGATCGATTCATTGACACAAGCCGGACAGACTACCTATAATCGGAACAGAGATCGGCGCCCGTCGTGAAGATTGGTCGCCTCTTCCTCAGCAGAGCATCTGCAAGGTGTTCCAGTTGGGATTGACTAAAATCGGAGAACCGAAATGGCACACATGGTGCAATGCGTTAAACTCGGCCGGGAGCTGCCGGGGCTGGAAAAACCGCCGTCGTTGGGTGAGCTCGGCCAACGTATCTATGACAATGTCTCCCAACAGGCATGGGACATGTGGATGGACTACTCGGTCATCCTCATCAATCATCACGGTTTGAGCTTTGTCGATCCGCGCGCCGGCGAATTCATGCATCAGCAGATGGAAGAGTATTTCTTCGGCGAAGACGCCCAGATGCCCGAAGGCTGGTCGCCGGAGGGTCAACCGGTAAAGGGCGCGCCGCGGAAATGAGCGGTTCGTGAGTTTAACCCGGTTTACGCTTCCTCGAGTCTGAACTCAGGAAGAATGGTGAAGTGCAGCATGGCATGGGAAGCGCGCAGCGCGTTCTCGACAAATGCCGGGTCAGGGCCGCGAGCAAAGATGAAGCCTAAATAGCTCTCTCCCTCCGGCAGCGGTGTGATCGAGTAGTGGAGCTTAGCCGTGATCTCAACGCTGTCGACACCGTCAACTTGTCCGGCTTCATCGAGTCCCTCAACCTTGTGCAGCACGCCGGTAGCCGGTATTGGTATCATCATGACACCGCTCGCTTGCCGTTCACGAATCGTCTCCAGCGGCAAGCCACAGGCCTGGCGCAAGATCAATTCCTCCAACGACTGATCGACTCCGAAACGCAGCGTCTGCGAACAGAGCCCACCGATGGAACGCCCTGCCACCTCCAGAACCCACGCTCCTTGTTCGTTGATACGGAGTTCAGCATGAACCGGCCCGATCCGTAAACCTAATGCGCGGCAAGCGTCCTCGGCGCAGGCCGCAATCTCCTTTTGGAGCGAATCTGGAAGGCGCGACGGCGTCACGTAGATGGTCTCTTCAAAAAAGGGGCCGTCCAGCGGGTTCGGCTTGTCGAAGAGTGCCAGCACGATCAACTGTCCGTCATCCGATCAGCCCCTCCAACGCGACCTCTCGTCCGGGAATAAACGACTCGATCAGAAATGGGTATGCTTCCCGCTCCGGCTCTTCATCGCGCAACATCTTCTCTAAACGGCGGATAGCCTCCGCCAACTGTTCGGGCGTGTCGGCGCGCATGACGCCGCGGCTGCCGTTGAGATTGACCGGTTTGACGACACATGGGTAGGGTACGGTGGCGGCAATAAAGGCCACTGGTTCGGCCGTACTAAACGACTGGAACCAGGGGCAAGGCACGCCGGACGCAGAGAGAAGCGTACGCATCTTCACCTTGTTGCGCGCGGCCTCTGCAGCAATGGGCGAGTTGTGGGTCAGCCCCAATGCGGCCGCGGCCAATGCCGCCACGAGCGTACCGCTGTCGTCCACCGCCAGCACGGCGTCGATGGGTTGCGCATTGGCATAGCCGGCGATCGCAGCCGCAGCAGCGTGAGGATCGGAAAAGGGAACGCCTAGCCGCGTGTTCCAGTGTTGGGCCAGCGCCGGATCCATATCGATTACCGGCGTCACCTCGATCCCCAGTGCCGCTGCCGCCCGCGCAAATGCGCTGCCGCGGTAGCTGCGTGCATTTGTTACCAGCAAGATGTGGCCGCTTTGGGTGATGTTGGATTCACACCCAAATTCTCTTTCCATGGTCAACCACACTCTGTGTACGAGTCGTCACCGCAAGATCGTGAGTGACTAAGTCTACCATAAAGCCGGTTCGTCCAGGAGAATTCGGGGGACGGACGACAAGACGAGATGCTATCTCGTCCTACCGGATTGACGCTCGACGGGCAATACAGTAGTGTATCCAGTGTAGGCTTCCCTATCCAAATATCGACTTCAAAAACAGAACGGTGAGAATCACACCATGTCTTCAAGAAAACGCTATGCTGTCGTCGGGATCGGCAGTCGATCGCACATGTATATCGAAGCATTGATCAAGGCTATGCCGCGGGCAACGAATTGGTCGCCCTGTGTGACAGCAACCGCGGCCGGCTGGAGCAGCGCCTTGCCTGGGCCGCCTCGAGGGCGCGCCGGGTATTACCGGTTACGAGCGAACAGAAATTCGACCGCATGATTGCCGAGGTCCAGACCGGACGTCGTCATCGTCACCACCAAAGATGTGACCCACGACGACTACATCTGCCGCGCCATGGAACTGGGCTGCGACGTGATCACCGAGAAGCCGATGACCACCGACGACCGCGAAGTGCCGGCGCATCCTCGACACCCAGGCGCGCACCGGGACGATCGCTGCCGGGTCACCTTCAACTATCGCTACTCGCCGGTCCGCACCCAGGTCAAGGAACTGCTCATGTCGGGCGTGATCGGCGAGGTGCTGTCGGTCGACTTCCACTGGCTGCTGGACACGCGCCACGGCGCCGACTACTTCCGGCGCTGGCATCGCAACAAGGAGAACTCGGGCGGGCTGATGGTCCACAAGGCGACCCACCACTTCGACCTGGTCAACTGGTGGCTGTCGACCGTACCGGCGACGGTCTACGCGCAGCGGACAGCGCCAGTTCTACATGCCCGCGCAGGCCGACGTCTACGGGCTGACCGACCGCGGCGAGCGCTGTCTCGACTGTGCCCGAGGCCGAGCGCTGCGACTTCCATCTCGACCTGCGCGCCTTCGAGGCGACTGCGCAAGCTCTATCTGGACAACGAGCAGTACGACGGCTACTACCGCGATCAATGCGTCTTCAGCGACCAGATCGACATCGAAGACACCATGAACGTGCTGGTCGACTACGCCAACGGCGTCAAGATGACCTACTCGCTCAACGCCTTCAGCCCGTGGGAGGGCTACATCATCGCCTTCAACGGCACCAAGGGCCGGCTGGAGCACAAGTGCGAGGAGACCGTCTACATCAGCGGCGACGGCTCGGTGCCCGGGCGCGCTCAAGGCCCACGGCACCACCATCCACATCTTCCCCCACTTCGCGCCGGCCTACCAGTGTCGACATCTGGGAGGCGCGAGGGCGGCCACGGCGGCGGCGATGCACCGTTGCTGCGCGACATCTTCGCACCGGATCCGGGCGACGATCGCTACCTGCGCGCCGCTGACCATCGCGCCGGCGCCTACTCGATTCTGACCGGCATCGCCGCCAACCGATCGATGGCAACAGGCGAGCCGGTCAAGGTTGTCGATCTCGTGCAGCGACCTCGCGTTGCCCGACTATCCGACCATGCCGCTGCGCGCCGATAGGTGATGGTGCGCAGACTTCGGCATCTCGAACTCGTTAGCCACGGACAATGATCGAGATTGATCTCGATTGTGCTGGCATCCTCGTTTTTTTGTCAATTCATCCTCTTGACGTTACCATCTCAAATCAGCAACCAACCGGCAACCACTGTGTTTGCCGGTTTAGATTTGCCGCAGATGAAGAGCGACTGGTGAGAACTACCTGTGTCCATCTGCGGCCGCCAATAAGCAACTATTGCCGTCGGCCGACTTCAGCCGATAGTTCGGAGGGTCTTGTTCATGCGTATGTCACAGCTCTTTTTCCAGACGCTGCGCGAAGTACCTGCTGATGCGGAAGTCACCAGCCACCGGCTGATCCTGCGCGCCGGGCTTGCCCACCAGATTGCAGCCGGTATTTGGGATTACCTGCCGTTGGGCATGCGCGTCAAGCAGAAGATCGAGCAGATCATCCGCGAGGAGATGGACGCCATTGGCGGCCAGGAGATTGTGTTGCCCGTGGTCCATCCGGCTGAACTGTGGCAGCGTAGCGGCCGTTGGTACGAGATCGGCAGCGATATGGCTCGCTTCAAGGATCGCGCCGATCGCGACATGGTGCTGGGCATGACCCACGAGGAGATCATGGCCGAGCTGGCCTCCCATGTGGTCAGCAGCTACCGGCAGTTGCCCTTTATCCTCTACCAGATCCAGACCAAATTCCGCGACGAGCCCCGGCCGCGCGCCGGTCTGATCCGTGTGCGCGAATTTACCATGAAGGACGCATACACCTTCGACCGGGACTACGCCGGATTGGATGTGGGCTACAACAAGCACTATCAGGCTTACTTTAACATCTTTCGCCGCGCCGGTATCGATACCATCGCGGTAGAGAGCGACGTCGGCATGATGGGCGGTACCATGGCCCATGAATTTATGGTCTTGACGCCCATTGGCGAAGACACGTTGTTGGTCTGCGACAACTGTACCTACAAGGCGAATCGCCAGGTCGCCACCTATGTGAAACCGGCACCACCTGCCGTGGCGGCCGCCCCACGTGAGGAAGTCCATACGCCCGGCGTCAACACCATTGCCGCCCTGGCTGACTTCCTCGACATAAGCGAAGCCGAGACGGCCAAGGCGATCTTCATGGTGGCTGAGGTGGAAGAACAAGGCGAGCTCAAGGAGCAGTTTGTCTTCGTTGTCCTGCGCGGCGATATGGAGCTGAACGAAACCAAGCTCGGCAACGCGGTCACGGCGCGGCGGCTACGAACCGCCCATGTGGACGAGATCAAGGCCATCGGCGCCGAAGCCGGATATGGCTCTCCCATCGGCATCGAGCGTGACAAGGTCGTATTGGTGGTCGACGAGCTGGTCGTCTCCAGTTCCAATTTGGTTGCCGGTGCCAACAAGACTGACTACCACTTCCGCAATGTCAATTACGGTCGCGACTACGAGGCCGATATTGTTACCGATGTGGTGGCTGTTGCTGAGGGCTATGGCTGTCCATCCTGTGGCGCGGCGCTACGCTCGGTGCGCGGCGTTGAAGTCGGCAACATCTTCAAGCTGGGCACCAAGTTCAGCGAGGCACTGGGGGCGACCTATTTGGACGAAAACGGCCAATCCCATCCCATCGTCATGGGCTCATACGGCATCGGCAGCGACCGTCTGTTGGCCTGTATCATCGAACTGCACAACGACGAGAACGGCATCAAGTGGCCCATTACCGTGGCGCCCTACACAGTCGCACTGATCAGCCTCGCCACGGCCAAACAGCCCGAAGTCGCCGCAGCCGCCGACCAGATCTACGCCGATCTAACTGCTGCCGGCATCGATGTGCTCTACGATGACCGCGACGAGCGCGCCGGCGTCAAGTTCAACGACGCCGATCTGCTCGGGATGCCCATTCGGCTGACAGTGGGCGGCCGCGGCCTGAAGAACGGCATTGTCGAAATGAAACTACGCCGTAACGGCGACACAGCTGAATTGTCTCTGGATCACCTGGTGGCCGATGTGCAGGCTGTCGTTGGCGCTGAAGTCGCCGCCATCAACGCCACGTTGGCGGCAGAGACGCTATACTGAAGACGTTACGAGATCATGAGTCGGTCGGGCAAGGATCTGTCAGCGCGATTTCTGCCGGTATATGCAGTGCAGAAGAGGCCTCTTGGAACACACCGATTTCCCCTATTACAATACTGTTGATCAGATCTTCCACGCCGAGTGGTCGGCGCCCAAGTTGGCGCGCCAGGAATTGGTGCGTCGCTCGATTGCCGTGCTCTGGCCCCACGGCCATCCGACCAAGCTGATCCACGTGGCCGGCACCGGCGGCAAGGGATCGACCTGTCGTTTTCTGGAGATGGGCCTCTCGACCGTAGGCAAAGCGGGTGCGTTTATGAGTCCGCACCTCTTCGACTACCGCGAGCGGTTCAGCATCAACGGCGAGTTTGTCAGCCGCACCGATGTGATTGAGGCGTGGGAAGAGCGGATCCGCCCCCACTGCGTTGCGCTGGCGCTGGACGAGCGTCGCCACACACATACCTTTCTGGAAACGTCGATTCTGATTGCCCTGGCTATCTATGAGAAACATGACGTCGAATGGGCGGCCATGGAGACCGGGGTCGGTGGTCGCTACGACCAGACACCGCGCATCTGGATGTAGTGGCGACCTTGCTGACCAACGTCGGCAGCGACCATGCCCATATGCTCGGGCGCGAGCAGTGGCAGCGCACGCTCGACAAGGCCGGCATCGCACGCCCCGGTGTCCCCTTCTTCACCAGCGAAAACGATGCCCTCAACCTGGAGATTATCGAGTCGGTCTGCCGCCACATGGATGCGCCGCTGCATATCATCGGCCGTCCCCAGGTCAACGAACTGGAGTTTGCCCTCGAGCGGCTCTTTGACGAACCGATCCCACCCAACTCGCTGCTGGACGCCGGCTACCAGCGTTGGAATGCCGCGCTGGCGCTGGCAACCATCACCGAACTCTGTCCCCAGTGCGAGCAGAGCACCGTGCTCGATGCCTTCCGTCGCACCCAGTTGCTGGGCCGTTTTTGGCGTGTGGAAGAAGGTGTCTATGCCGATATCGCCCACAATACCGAAAAGATCGGTGCAGTTGCGCGCGAGATCGAGCACAAATTTGCTGGCCGTGGACGGATCCTGGTCGTGGGGCTGTCGGGCCGTCGCCTGCCGGTAGAGGTTTTCCCCGAACTGGCGCAGGCCGCCAGCACCATCATCGTGACCAGTGCCTCGTTCAAGGGGCAGGATCCCAGGACGGTGCGCCGCGACATCGACACCTTGGGCATCGATGTGCCGACCATGGTGATCGACGAACCGCGCCAAGCCCTGCAAATTGCCAAGGCGCTCAAACAACCCAACGACGTTGTCATCCTTACCGGCTCGACCTACATGATCGAACAGGTGCTCAACCCGGATCCCTACCTGCGCTATCTGAGCGCCACCTTTGGCTGGCGCATGGAAGTGAAGAACGAAGCGACCGGGACGATCCGGCTGACGCTGCCGGACACGCCGTCACCCGTGCGATAGAGATACGATTGACCATGCTACCGACCATCGACCAACTTCCCGAGGATCACCGCAGCGGCTTTGTGGCCGTGATCGGCCGGCCCAACGTGGGCAAGTCGACCCTGCTCAACCGGCTGCTGGGCCAGAAGATCGCCATTACCAGCCCCAAACCGCAGACCACGCGCGATCAGGTGCTCGGCGTTCTCACCGAGGAAGAGTACCAGATTGTGCTGCTGGACACGCCGGGCATCCACAGGCCGGCCAACAAGCTGGGCGAGTATATGATGACTGTGGTCGGCCAAACACTGCAGGACTCGGATGTGAATTCTCTGGCTGGTAGACGCAGCCGTGCCGCCCAAAACCGAAGACCGCTACATCGCCGATCTGCTGCGCGAACAACACACACGCACGCCTCTGCCGCCGATCGTCATCGGGCTGAACAAGATCGACCAATCCGGTCTGAACGACCGCATACTGGCGGAGCGGACAGGTGAGTATCTCTCTCTACTGGACTTCGTCAGCGATGCTGAGACGCCGCCGACCCTTTCCGCACTCAGCGCCTTGACCGGCGACGGCGTCGGTGAATTGCTGGCTGTTGTACGCCGCCGGCTGCCTTCAGGCCCTCGCTACTACCCGGAAGATCAGATCACCGATCAACAGGTACGTTTCATTGCCGCCGAATTGATCCGCGAAAAGGCGTTGATGCTGCTCCAACAGGAAGTGCCCCACAGTCTGGCCGTGGTGGTGGACGAGTTCAAGGAGCGGGACGAGAAGATGACCTATATAGCCGCCATCCTCTATGTCGAACGCGCCAGCCAGAAGGGTATCGTGCTGGGCAAAAACGGCGCCATGATCAAGAAGATCGGCCAGTCTGCCCGGCCCGAGATCGAAAGGCTTGTCGGCACGCGCGTCTACCTGGATTTGTGGGTCAAGGTTTGGGAAAAGTGGCGTCGTCAGGAAGACATGTTGCGCAGGCTGGGATACGCAACACAGTAATCGCCATGTCCACACACGCAAGACTCAGCCGTTCCGGCCCCGCCGTTCTCCGCAACCGGCGCATCATCATTGCCTATTTGCTCTTCACCTTGGCCGCACTGCTTGCGCCCCGTGTTGCGGAAGCCGATCTCAACCCGTCGACGCTGCCGCCGGACGCCGAAACGGTCCTCATCACCGAATTTGTCGCTTCTCCAAACAGCCGTGAGAACAGCAATACGTTGCGCGATGCGGACGGCGAAGCCAGTGACTGGATCGAGCTTTTCAACCCGAGCGACTCCCCGATCGATCTGACCGGTTGGCGGCTCACAGATCGGGAAAACGACCTGCGCCGCTGGAAATTTCCGAACGGGGTGCGGATCGCCGCACAGGACTATCTGGTCGTCTTCGCGTCGGGGAAGGACCGGTGGGAAGCGGACGGGGAACTGCACACAAACTTTTCCCTCAAGCGCGAAGGCGAATATCTCGCCCTGATCGATCCCAACGACAATGTCGTGTCGGACTACGGAATACCCTATCCCATGCAGTACACCGGCGTTTCGTACGGGGTTGTGGAGGAGAGCGGCCTACCCAACCGCTATGGTGATCTTGCCCACTACATGGTGCAACCGACGCCCGGTCTGCCCAACGGCAGCGCCCATGGTCCCGTGATCCGCGATGTCGATCACATGCCGGCCCCACTCACGACCGGCCATGATCTGCGGGTATCCGCCACTGTTCTGGCCGATGCGCCTCTTGTCGATGTCACGCTGCACTACCGCATCGGCTATGGTGACGAACAGCGGATCCCCATGCGGTCGTTTATCCCTTCCTCTTACCTGGCCGATATTCCCACGCCGCGAACTGCCGGCGGGCGCTCTCGTGCGTTACTACATAACGGCCGATCTAAACCATGCGCGCAATGGCTTGCTCAAGAGTCACTGGCCATTGCCCTGCCTGCGTGCGAGCCGGCTCACGCCGCCGGCGGAATCAGTGGTTGCCGGTGCACTGCCGGAGAAGATCTGGCTGCCTGCAGTCATGACGCCTTGGCGCTGTCCAGGTCTCAAGCCCGGACTATGTGCGCTGTCCGGAATACCGGGGGACGGTCATCGACGCCGCCGTTGTAGAGGCTGATAGCGACCTGCCGGTGCTGTATTGGTTTGTCCCCCACGATCCGGTCTATGGCTGGGAGTGGTATCGCAGCGCCTATGACGCCTATGTCGATTCCGGCAATCCCGCCTGGTCTTTTCGCGATGTCGGCTCAACGGCCGCCCTCTTCTATAACGGCGCTCTCTATGACAATGTCTACGTCAGGTTGGGGGGTGCAGGAACACTGGTCTACAGCAAGAAAGAACTGGAATTCGAATTCAACCGCGATCACGAGTTACATTTGCGTGGGACGGAAGTGGAGGGTCTTACCCCGGATTCGCTGGACTTCGATATCATCAATGTAACGACGACGGGTGGCGATGAATCCTACATCCGCCAACCGCTGGCGTGGCGCGCCTACACGGTGGCCGGTGTGCCCGCGTCCATCAGCTTCCCGCTTCGTCTCCAGGAAAACGGCGCGTTCTTCGGCGTCGCCCTCTTTGTGGAACAGCCGGATGTCAATTATCTGCGCCGCGCCGGTCTACAGGAGCATGGTTCGTTCTTCAAGTTCGCCTACAACTCGCTCAGCCGGGAACACTTCGATCCGGCGCGCGAACAACTCTCCGGCTTACGCCAGTTACGCCCGCGCGAGATCGAACGCGAGGAAGCGTTGCGCGAGCTGATCGAGGGGATCAACCCCGCCTCACCGGTAGAGACCGGTGGGCAGGAGACGGCCGATTTCGATGCCGTCACCACCTATCTATATGACCATGTCGACATTCCCATGCTCATCAACTACATGGCGGTGCGTACGGTTCTCGACGACTTCGACACCACCTGGCACAATTTCTATCTGCACCAGGATCTCGACATCGATCCGCTTCAGGACGATTCGTCCCTGTGGGCCGGCACGGGCGAATGGCGCTTCATCCCGTGGGACAAAGACAACATCTTGGTGGCGCGGGAAAGCTATCCGCCGTCGGGAGCGCATCCCTTCTATGGGGCGACCGGTTTTGCCGAGCCGGCCAACGCCTTGATCGATGCGGTCATTCGCAGTCCCTCGTTGCAGGCGATGTATCTGCGCCGGCTCGCTTCGGTGCGCGACCTGTTGTTGGGGCCGGACGGCGGCGACTCGTCCTGGCTGGGCCGGCATGCAGCCATGTTCATGGCGACTGTAGCCGGCGATGTCGCGCAGGACGCCCAACGTTGGGCCGGGGACGTGGTTGCCGGCAACGATGCGCCGATCGCGACCTTCGACGCCACCCAATTGTCCGCGCTGATCGCACGACGGTGGCAGGAGTTAACTGCACCGGCTCCGGCTGGGTTCGGCGATCTAATTCCGGACGGTGACGGCACAATTGACCTTGCGTTTGGAGAATTGACGCTGGGCAGTGGTCCGAGCCGGACAGCCGCAACGGTCGTCAACTGCGGGGACAATGGCGTCGACATCAGTGGGTGGACGCTGACCGGCGGCTCCGGCGAACGCTACACCTTTCGCCCCGGCGTCGTCATTCCGGCCCAGGGCGGCGTTCTCTATGTGACACCCGACGTGGCTGCCTTTCGCGCTGGCCAGCGTGCTGCCGCGCGGTGAGCAGATACTGGGCCTTTACGTGCAAGGAGGGTTTGATGCCGACCTTCTCGGCAACAGAGACGGTGGCTCCTTCCAGCCGGCGCCGCTGGTTCTGGAAGGGAACGGCCGCATCGTGGCGTCATCGGCGTCGCCACCCGCTGCATGCGGGGATGGTCGGTAGGTCGGGCAGGATGCCCGACAAGCCTCAATCACGACGACAGACTACTCCGCCCACTCCTGATCCACAACCTTGCGCAGCAACGCACGCTGTGGCGCCGGCAGTTCGTCACCCTCCGCCTTGCCGGCCCAGGCGTCGACAATCGTCTCAATGGGAATGCCTTCGTTGTAGCGGGGTGGCTGCGCGCCGTCGCCGGCGTGGTGGAGCGCGACGAGTTGCCAGTTGACGTCGAAACAGGGCGAGCCTGATGATCCGCCCTCTGTGTTGGTGCGGTAACGAAGCCGGGTGCGTGTCTCGTTGACGCTGATGACGGATTGGGTATCCGAATGTCAGTTTGAGCGCGTCGCCCCACGGGTGACCCATGACGAAGAGCGGCGTGTCGGCGTCGAGTACGCCTGCCGGCAACGTCGGGTCGATCCAGCCGCGCGACAGCTCCTTGTCCCTGTCGACGATGTGGTGGCCCGGCTGCGTCTTAGTGTGCAGCAGCGCGTAGTCCAGGTGTGATGCGGGTGCGCTCGTGAAGGGGTAGACGCCGTTGGGGCTGACGTCGACCAGCCGATCCTGGTGCAGTGCCACTGTGGGAGATGCAGCGATCTGCGTGCGTACACGCTGGTCGAAGCGTAACTTGACATGGCGCGGCTGCACCTCTCCCTCGATGACCGGCCGCACCACATGCTCGTTGGTCAGCACCAGATCGGGACCAACCAGAAAGCCGGTGCCGATCGCGCCCTGTCCCGCCATCTCGATCCGGCAGATCTGGCCCAGCCGGGCCATGGCGTCACTGAGCCAGAGGTCGGGATCCAGTTCCGGGTTCGCGGCGCGCACCACGCTCTCCGGCGTGACGAATGACGGCTCCAGGTCGAACTGCTGGGCAAAGCGAAGCCAGCCGACGTCACTCTGGCGTTCAACCGCCGCCGGCCTGGAGCAGTTCGGCCGAATAGCTGCGCTTTTCCGCGTCCTCGATCACGTCGAAGACGATACCCTCGAGGTTATCGGCCAGGGTGATGCGATCCAGTTGTTTCCCCAGATGAGTTCTCAACAGAATTTCCAAGCCCTGACGCCCGTAGGTATCGAGGAAGAGTTCGGAAAACTCCTTGAGTTCGCTGCCGGTCAGCCGGCTGTGGTCTTCGTGTAATCGTGGCATTCTCCGTACCTACCTTTGTCTGTTTGTCTTTGCGGACAGCAGCGCATGATGGTCTGGTATCTCCACAGCAAGCTCTATGCCCCGCACCATCCATGTAAGCGCGTCTTGCCACTGACCATGCTGTACCTGGAACACGTGCAACGCGTCGATCAGATCCAGGGTCGTTCCCAGTTCGGCCTCGGGCAACGCCCACGCCCACGCCTGCAGTACCTGCTGATAGTCAGTCTCGATGGTTCGCCAATCTTCTCGAGCGGCGTTGATCCGCTCCAGGTAGTACCGTCGATGGCGTTCAATCACACCCTCCGGCAACAGTTGTCGCGCATCGTCGCTCAGGGTCTGGTGCAGCGCCAGCCGTCCCCCCTCATGATGCAGCAGATTGCGGCTGACCAGAAGGGCCAGCACGGTCATCGGCGCCGGTGATCGCTTCGGCAGCCGGCCGGTCGAAGCCGGCCGGTTTGGGGGCGAAGACGCCGAGCGCGTGGAAGACGTCTGCTGCCGGCGGATGCTCGTCGGTCAGGGCATCGATGCTCAAGGCGATGGTCTCGTGGAGTGTCTGTTCGCACGTGCCGGTTGCGCCCAGGCGCCGGCCGGCCAGTCGTAGCCGCGCGGCTGGGTCGTCCAGCTCGGCAAAGGCAGCTTCGCTGAGATCGGGAAAGAGGCTGCGTTCAGGGCGCGGCCAGATAGCCTCCCAGCAGCTCCAGCGCCAGGGGCAGGCCATCCACCCGGTCGGCCAGGTCTGCGGCCGCGTGGGGGTCGCTACGCCAGGCCTCAGGCGCCAGCGTGGTCAGCAGGGCATGGGCCGGCTCCGTTCCAGCGTAGGCACGTTGACCGTCTGCCCGGCGCCGGCGAATCTCGGCGATACTCTGGTTGCGGGTAGTGAGCAGGGCAGCCACGTTGGGTCCGCCGGGGACCAGTTGCGCCACCGGCTCCCAGGCCCAAGCGTCGTCCAGCACCAGCAGCAGGCGGCGCTGTCCCATGGCGTTGTTGAGCCGTTGTGCCCGCTCCATGGGGTCGATGAGGTCACGCAGGTCGGTGCCCAGCGCCTCGGCCCAGGTTGCCTGGATCGAGGCCACATCGGCCTGGCGGCCCAAGGGTCCCCAGAGCACGCCGTCGGCGAAGTGTGCCAGCACCCGGGGGTGGCGGGCCAGGGCCACGGCCAGGTTGGTCTTGCCCACGCCGGGCAGCCCGTCGGCCGAGAGCGCCACGCTTTGGCCGCGCACCAGTTGGTCCACCAGGTCGGTCAGCAGTTGCTCGCGGCCCACAAAGTTGGCGGGCATGGGCGGCACGTTGATGTAGAGGCCGGGTTTGGTCAGTCCACTGGGGATGGGTCCGGCACTCTGTGGCAGGGCGAGCGGGGCAAAACGGAGCACAGCGAACTCCATGTACAGGGCTTTCAGGGCTACGTCGTCCGGTCTGGCAGCCACCGGCCGCGGCCAACGCGCCAAAACCTTGCCGAGGCCCCGCTGTCTGAGCCGCAAAGTGACGGATGAGGCTGTAGACGATCTGTTCCAGGTTGCGGTCGACGACCGGCGCCACATGTTCCAGTTCCACCTCCAGGCGGGTACGCAGCATCGTGCGCAGGTCGGCGTAGCCGTAGGCGCCGAGAATGGCGTTCTGCAAGCGGAGGATCTGATCGCCGGTCGGTTGCATGTGGATAGTCGCTGATTCTAAGCGGTTGCAGCTGATGTCAAAATTGTATGCGGCAGATGGTGGGCTGTCAACTCCATTGGAAATTGCCGCCTCGATTTCTGCCGAATTGCCGGCCAGATCCGCATGGAGCCATTCTCAAAGGGTTACACACCACGCAGTCCCTTCGTGAACCGCAGATAAGCAAGCAGATAAACAGCTGTTGGCAGACGCCGGCGGCTGTTTATTGTTATCCTGTCTTCATGTTCTCGATGAACATGAAGACAGAGCGAAGGCGCGTTGCATTCCTCATTGCGAGGACGTTTCAGCCGCCGTCACAACTGTACGTTCAACCTGAAAAGGACATACACCACGGCAACACTCAGCAATGAAGTACGCATCAATGCCCCCAAGGAACAGGTCTGGGAGACGCTGGCAGATTTCGGAAACGTTTCGGTCTTCAACCCCAGCGTGCCCACTTCCCACGTGACCAATGGCCGGAACAGCGGCGAGGGCGCCCAGCGCCACTGCGATCTCAGCGGCGGCATCTCGGTCGAAGAACGGATCACCGAATGGCAGGACGGTCGCAAGATGGTGGTGGAAATCTACGACGGCGAAAAAGCACCGCCCTTCAAGCGTGCCTTTGCCACCATCACAGTGCAGGCCGACGGCAAAAATGCGACTCTGGTGCGCAGCTCCCTCGACGACCAATTGAAGATGGGGCCGGTGGGCGCGCTCATGGATAAGATGATGGTCGCCCCCCAATTGGGCAAAGCATGGCAAGGCTTTTCCGCCGGTCTCAAACATCACGCCGGTCTCAAACATCACATCGAAACGGGCCAGCCCGTGCAAGGGCCGGACGGTCTCGATTTCGGATCCGTCAAGGCCGTCGCATGCCCAGGTCAGTTGGGCGTGAATACCACGACAGAAATCCGGCCATGCTGCCTCTGGCAGGAACTATAACATCACAATCTTTGCAGATTTCGACTGGCCATAGATGACTCTGCTGCAAAAACTCATTTTGGCCACAGATTTACACAGATGAACACAGACAATGATTGATTTTGCCCTGAAGCCTTGTGCCCGATCGCTGTTGGGATGATTGACAAAACTTCCGAACCCATCTGTGGCTTTTTCAGGGCAGTCACCAGTGGCACGGAGAGAGTGGCAGTTCGTACACGGCCATGAGCCGCGTACCGGCTCTGTCAATCGACAACTGAGTGCTATAAATCAGAACAGGAACAAAATGATGGCAAAAGCAATATTGAACGGCACCGTCGTCGCCGAGAGCGACGAGACGATCATGGTGGAAGGCAACCACTACTTCCCGCCGGCTTCAATTGTGAGCGAGCATTTCAGCGAGACTGATCACCAGACCGTCTGTCCATGGAAAGGAACAGCCGGCTATTATGACGTCACGGTTGACGGCCGGACCAGCAGGAATGCAGCCTGGTTCTATCGTGATCCGAAGGATGCTGCCAGCCAGATCAAGGACTATGTTGCGTTCTGGGGTGATGTTCGGGTCGAGTAGGTGCCTGCCGGCACGCTGTCGATGATTCCTTTCTCCCAGACGTTGCGCTGCCCAGTGCGGTAGGACGAGATGACGTCTCGCCCTACCGCACAGACAGTTGTATAAATTCGCATGTCGGGCGACAATGATGCTCCAGGCAGAATGCGTTCCCGAACAACCGGCGCCGGGTCGTCAACATCGCCTGAGCCAAGTCCATACGAACATCAAAAAGGAAGAGGATCATGAACGGCATTGGCATCACCACCTTCAAGACCAATCCTGTGACCGACAAATTGCGCAGCGGCCAACCTGCCGTTGGTTCTTGGCTCGGCCTCTGTTCACCCATCGCTGCGGAGGCCATGGCCCACGTCGGCTGGGACTGGCTGGTGGTCGACACGGAGCATGCGCCGTGGGGCTTCGACACCATGGTCAACAGCTTTCGCGCCATCCAACTGGGCGGTGCCGTGCCCATGGCGCGCGTGCCCTGGAACGACATCGTCTGGATGCAGCGCACGCTGGACGCCGGCGCACTTGGGTCTGGTCGTGCCCATGGTCAACACCCGCGCCGACGCCGAGCATGTGGTCAGCAACATGCGCTATTCGACCAAGGGCACAGCGCAGTTGGGGCGGCAGCCGCGTCGCATCCTACGTCGACGGCGACTATCGCACCTGGACCGAGGAGAACCTGGCCGTCATTGTCATGATCGAGACGGTGCGAGGCGGTGGAAAATGCCGAGGCCATTATGTCGGTGGACGGCGTGGTCGGCTGCTTCATCGGCCCGACTGACCTCTCGCTCTCCATGGGCTGGACCAGTCGGATGTGGGTCCCGGTACCGAGCACGAAGCCGCCATGCTCGAGGTGCTCGAGCCGTCGTGCAAGAAGACGGGCAAGGCGGCCGGCAAACATTGCGGGAGCGGCGTCAGAAGATCACCACGCGCATCGGTCAGGGCTTTCCAGTTTCTGGCCCTCTCCAGCGATGCCGGGCTGATGGGCAAGGCGGCGCGCGAGGAGTTCGGCGCCATCGACTTCAGCGGACAGGCGGTTGCTGCCGAGGAAAAACAGGGCAGCCTATACTAAACTGACGGCGCTACGAGATCATGAGTTCGTAGGTCGGCGCATCCCTGCCCGACTGCTCTCTCCGATCTGACTGATCGTGGTACGCCAACCGTGTCGGGCAAGGATGCCCGACCTACAAAAATGGTGTTTTCACACGGATTTCGGTTTGGTTCATTTCGGCGCTGATTTCCACGACAGAAATTCGGCCATGCTACCTCTGGTAGGAAGTGTATAAGTATTTCCGCCGGGATTCACTAGTTCGGAGATAGCTCTCCCACGTCCCCCGGCACGGACCGGGGATTCTCCGGTGATCCAAGTGCTATTGGTCCGTGTCTGGGGACGTTTGCGGCCAAATGTCAACTCATTCCTGCCGCCATCGCCAGTTGTGGCGTTCCGACCCCTATCCACCGCCACGTAGTGTCTTCCAATGTAGTCTCTCGAAGAGCGCGTCCAGCACTTCCTGATCACCGGAAAACTCGACGGCAGCACCGCCGATCACCAACGATCCGATGCGGTTGGGTTCGGCCTTGCTGACCGCCGCACGCCAACCGTCGCCTTGCATCAGGTTTTCTTCGACTTCCTCAGCACCCAGATCGACCAGGTACTCCTTCAAGAGCCACTGAGGCACACCGTGATATTCGTGTCTCACATCCATGTCGCCGTCCCGCCCGTTCGTAGGCTTCCTCCACCGACCGGCGGAAAGATACGGACCTGCGCATCTTCCGGAATTTCCATCTCCAGGCCGTCCAGATAACGCACATCGCGTCCGTTGAGGAAGACATGGATGTTGTTGTGCAGCTCTCCACTGCTGTCGAAGAGTTCGCGCTTCATGTCGGGGTAGCGCTCGATCAACTCGTCTATCATCTGTCGAAACGTGTCGCCGGGACCGGCGTTCAATTCGACTATGGGGCCGCCGACAATCGGACGGAGCGTGGCGTAGATTCGTACTTCCATGTGATCAGTCCGGGTTCTGTTGTGGAGATGGTTTGCCGGCCAGAGTATAGGATGCGGATCAGGACCGGTTAACAGGCACCGCTACCCTGTTGCATAGGGCAAGATGAGTCCGTTATGACAGTTCTGCCAGCACTTGCCCCATCTGCGATGTCTCGTAGCCGCCGATGGCGTCGACCGCGTGGGCAAAATCCGGGCTGCGGATGATCTCCAGCAACGGCTGCAGAAGGTCGCTCTCGTAGTATTCGACCGGGATCACCAGATCGTAGCGTTCGTTGAAGAGCGGGATGAAATCCAGATCCAGTCCGCGCGCGGCGCCGAGGATGCCCAAGCCGCAGTCGGCTGCACCACTCTTGACCGCAGCGGCGACGGCAAGGTGGGTATATTCCTGACGCCCGTAGCCCTCGATGGAACGTGGGTCGAGCCCCTGTTGCTTGAGTTGGTAGTCGAGCAGTACCGCGTGTACCGGCTCCCCGTTGCCGGTTGATGAAGACCACGTCATCACGCAGCAGATGCGGCAGTTCGGTAATCTGTTTGGGGTTGTCCCGCGGCACGATCAAACCCTGCCGGCGATTGACAAAGCCGAGCAGCAGCACCTTGACACCATGCGGTGTCAAGATCCGCTGAATATAGTCTACGTTGTACTCGCCCGACGCTTCGTCCAGCAGGTGGGAACCGGCCAAATGGGCCTCGCCGCGCTGCAGGGCCAGCAGCCCGCTCAAGCTGCCCACGTGGGCGGACGACAACGTCAGCTCGGGCCGCGACCGGCGCAGTTGATCGGCCAGCACGTCCAGTGTCAGATCGTGGCTGCCGATGGCGACGATCGTGCGGTCGATCGACTCCGGTGCGCGCAGCAATTCGACGGTCACCTCTTCACCGGGATGGTAGCCTTCTGAGAAGCGCGGGATGGTGACGATGCCGTCGGCCTTGACCAGCGACATGATCACGCCGGCGCCGCGCGGCAAGTGGTGTGGCCACCACCCGTTCGCCGACACGGCCCAGCGTCACGCGCATGAACTCATCTTCACCCATGGGCGACAGTACCTTACGCGACAGTACGGCCGTCAGCTTGGGCCGGTCGGGCGGCTGCGTCCCCTGCCACAGGTGCAGGAGCGGTTTGACGATATGTCGAAGGTCATCGCCGCGGAGACCGGATAGCCCGGAATGCCGACCAGCGCCTTGCCTCTGGCTACACCCAAGATCACGGGATGACCCGGTCGCATGGCGATACCGTGGACACAGAGCGTGCCCAACTCCCGGACGATGGCTGCGGTGTAGTCTTCCGAACCGGCCGACGAACCGGCGTTGACCACCACGATGTCGTGGCTCTCCAACGCCGTCTCGACGGCTGCCTTGATGGACGCATATGTATCGGCCTGGATCGGCAGTCGATCGACGATGCAGCCCGCCTCTTCAGCCTGCGCGCCCAACACCAGCGAGTTGTATTCGATGATCGAGCCCGGTTTGAGCGGCTCGCCGGGCAGGACCAGTTCGGTGCCGGTCGGCTGGATGGCCACGCGTGGCCGGCGGTAGACGGCGACGGTCGTGTGGCCACAGCCGGCGATCGCGCCCAGATCCTGGGGTCGCAGACGATGATTGGCAGGCAGCACCAGTTCCGTGGCGACCATGTCTTCACCCATGGCGCGTACGTGTCGCCACGGTGCGGTCGCGGCCAGTATCTCGATATGCCCCTCTTCACCGTCAGGTGACACCAGATGGGTCTCCTCGATCATGATGACGGCATTGGTCTGCGGCGGCAGTGGATCGCCGGTGTCGACCGGTATCGCCTGGCTGCCGACACGCAGCAATTTGGGGCTGGTCTCGGTAGCGCCGTGGGTCTCGTCCGCACGCACGGCATAGCCGTCCATGGCCGCGGCATGGTAGTGAGGCGACGAGATCTTGGCCCAGACGGGTGCGGCGGTCACCCGGTTCAGGGCGGCCGTCAGCTCAACTTCTTCCGTCCCGAGCGGCTGCAAGAGATTTGCCCCGGCCAGCACCGCGTACCAGCTTTCCAACGCCCGGCTGAGCGCAACGTCGTGCAGGTAGATATTTCGATCGATGGTCGTGGAGGTCGTAGACATAGTGATTTCTATTAAGTGTGAGCGTCGTCCGGGGCAACACTTCCGTGTTGCGCCCGCAACCTGCTGGATTCACTCTTATTGTAGGTGCAATCGTTCGTGGGTTCAATTTATCTATGCTCTACGGGTGCGTACCACATTGGGAGCTTCCTTCGGGTGCATACCATTTTCCGGGGCGCCCGTCGACAGCACGAAACGAATCTCCTTGAGGAAGCCCCAAAATGTGGTATGCACCCGCTTCCTTCGTACGCGGCCAATGAAATGGAATTCATCCATGCTCTACTCATATCATACATGACAGATGCCCGCCCGTTCGGTACAATTGTGCGCAAAGGAGCCGACTATGCCGACTGACACCCGACCTAACATCGTATTCATCTGCGTCGACCAATGGCGCGCCGACTGCCTGGGTTTTGCCGGCCATCCGGTGGTGGAAACGCCCCATCTGGACCGGCTCGCCCACGAAGGCATCCATTTTACCCAGGCCTACGCCGCTACGCCCACCTGCGTACCGGCGCGGGCCACCATGTTGACCGGCCTCTCCCAGGTGCATACGGGCTTTGTGGGCTACAACGATCACGTCGACTGGCACTACGACGTGACGCTGCCCGGTCTGCTGGCCGACGGCAGGCTATCACACCCAATGCGTGGGCAAGATGCACACCCATCCCGCCCGCAACCTGATGGGTTTCCACAACGTGGTGCTCCACGACGGCTATCTGCACCGCGAGCGCGCCAAGCGCGACGACTACGCTCTGGTCGATGACTACGTACCCTGGCTGCGTGAGCAGCTGGGTCAGCCCGAGGCCGACTATGTCGACACCGGCGTCGGCTGCAACGGCTATGCAGCCCGCCCCTGGATCTACGACGAGATGCTACACCCGACGTCGTGGGTCACCACCCAGAGCATCGATTTTCTGCGCCGCCGCGACCCCACCAAGCCGTTCTTCCTGATGATGTCCTACCATCGCCCTCATCCACCGTCTGGACCCGCCCAGCTATTATCTGGAGCGCTATCGAGCCAAAGAGCTACCCGCTGCCGGTCATGGGCGACTGGGCGCCGGATGCGTTGCCGGTACGCGGCTTGGACAGCCCGGTGCCGACTGACCGTGACCAGATCGAACTGGCGCGGCAGGCCTACTTTGCGCAGATCACCTCTATCGACTACCACCTCAACCGCATGTTCATGGCGCTCTACGAGGCCGATGTGCTGGACAACACGGCCATTCTCTTCACCGCCGACCACGGTGAGATGCTCTACGACCACAACCTGATCGCCAAGGGCTACCCTTTTGACAGCTCGGCGCGGCTGCCCTTTCTCCTACGTCTGCCACCGGCTCTGCGCGAACCGACAGGGCGTGAAGCAGGTCGACGCAGTGGTCGAGCTGCGGGATCTGTTGCCGACCTTCTGCGACCTGGCAGGCGTTCCGGTTCCGGACTCTGTCGACGGGCGCAGTGTGCTGCCACTTTGCCGGGGCGAGACGGAGGGCTGGCGAAGCTATCTGCATGGAGAACACACGCTGGGGATCGAGTCAAACCAGTGGTTGACCGACGGCCACGAGAAGTACGTCTGGTTCAGCCAGACGGGACGTGAGCTGCTCTTCGATCTGGACGTTGACCCCACCG
Organism: uncultured Chloroflexia bacterium; assembly: GCA_963715415.1. Taxonomy (GTDB): domain Bacteria; phylum Chloroflexota; class Anaerolineae; order Caldilineales; family Caldilineaceae; genus JAWKOK01. The sequence continues at coordinate 79,205 of CAVQSG010000002.1, forward strand.
AGCTCCACGATCTGTCTGACGAGGCTCCTGACCGCGTCAAATATTGGCGCAACCGTTTGGTCGTCGAGTTGTCGGGGCGTGAAGAAGGATTTGTGCGCGAGGGGGTGCTTGTCGTGGGGCAGTCTCAAAGTCCGACACTGGTTGATGCGGGCCGCTATGCGCAACGGCTCACATAGGGCAGCCTCACCCCTGCCATCTGACACCCGAAATGCACGAGGCCAGCCGGTTAACCCGACTGGCCTCTACAGTCATAGATGTCTCGTTGTACACGGTAGGCCATTACAGAGCGCTGCTCAATCCTACCCCTTAGCCATCCCTTTTGCCCTTGGGCTGTTCCTACAGTCCCCAAGTCAGGTAGCGAACCTGTCAGCAAACGTTGCCTGGGCGAGACACCTATCGGCTGGCTTGACGGACACCTCCAATTATACCATGGGGAGATGCGTTTCGATCCCGCGACTTCGGGACTTTGAGGCCGATTCCGTATGCTCTTTTGTGGACAATTTGTCGCCACTGTCCAGCAACAATGTCCATGCCATTGCGTTGAACGAGAAGAGCACACCCGAAACTCCCGGTTGAAAGCGACAGGACAGCGAAGAGCCGCTTACGTTTTCCTGATTGAGCCGGCATGCGGCGCTCGGCCCTTCGGCTTCCGGACCCAACAGGAACCACGCGGGAGCGATCTCGCAGACGCACGGGAACTTATCTGGTACACTCACGCCACGCGCAAGCAGTACGCTTGTCAAGAGCGTGCAATCCAACATTCTAACTTTCACACGGGACCATGCCGGCCATGCGGCGCGCCAAGCTCTGCGTCTTCGTCGTGAACCACCGGAAAGGAATCCACCAATGGCAGTCCAACATCGACGACTGGGCCGGCACGGCGTGCTGGTCAGCAATCTCTGTCTGGGCACCATGAACTTCGGCTGGCTCACTTCGGAAGAAGAGAGCTTTGCCATCATGGATCGGGCGCTGGAATTGGGCATCAACTTCTTTGACACGGCCGACGTCTATGGCTGGGCCGTAGAACACGGCGCGACCGAGGAGATCATCGGACGATGGTTCGCACAAGGCGGCGGCCGGCGCGACGCAGTGGTACTCGCCACCAAGGTCTTCAACCCAGTCACGCGCAAGGCCAATCTGCCGGAGCCCAATTCGGACGACCGCAGCCTCTCGGCCTACAAGATCCGTAAGCACTGCGAAGGCAGTCTCAAGCGCCTGCAGACCGACTGGATCGACCTCTACCAGATGCACCACATCGACCGCAACTGTCCGTGGGATGAGACGTGGCAGGCTTTCGACAACCTGGCCAAACAGGGCAAGATCGTCTACGTCGGCTCCAGCAACTTTGCCGGCTGGGACATCGCCACCGCCTGCCAGGAAGCGTCCAAACGCAACCTGACTGGGCTGGTCAGCGAACAGAGCATCTATCATCTGGACAACCGCATGGTGGAACTGGAAGTGATTCCGGCCTGTCGCCACTACGGGTTGGGTCTGATCCCGTGGAGCCCGCTGGGTGGCGGTCTGCTGGGCGGTGCGCTGGAGAAGATCGAGTCCGGGCGGCGGTCCAACGAGGACTTCGTCAAGCGCGTGGAGGAAAATCGAGACAAGCTGGAGCGGTACGAAACGCTCTGCCGCGAGATCGGCCATCCGCCGGGTGAGGTCGCACTTGCATGGCTGCTCCACAACCCGATCGTGACCGCGCCCATCATCGGCCCGCGTACCATGGAACAGCTGGAAAGCGCGGTGCGCGCCACCGATATCGAACTGGACCAGGCGACGTTGGGCAAGCTGGACGAAATCTTCCCAGGACCCGGCGGCGAGGCACCCAAGGCCTATGCATGGTAGACGGACCAAGATAGTAATCCATGTGCGCCAACTCGTTTTCCACTCCATCCCCCGAAGGGTTCCTGCCGGCCGGCAAGCTTTCGCCGGCGCTGCTCGATGCCTTGCTCGCAACCTTGCCCATCAGCGATCCGCAGCTCGTGCTGGGACCTTCCGTCGGGGAGGATGCGGCTGTCATCGACTTCGCGGGTGGAGATCGCCTCCTGGTGGCCAAGAGCGACCCCATCACCTTCGCCACTGACGAGATCGGCTTCTACGCCGTCAATGTCTGCGCCAATGACCTGGCAGTGACCGGCGCGAGGCCCCGCTTCTATTTACCCACCATCCTGTTGCCGGCGGGTGAAACTGCAGAGACGCTGGTCGACGTGCTCTTCGAGCAGATCGGCGCCGCCTGTCGCAGGTTGTCGATTGTCGTTGCCGGCGGGCACACCGAGATCACCCACGCAGTCAACCAACCGATTGTGGCCGGGACCATGCTGGGCGAAGTGCAACGTGGCCGGGTCGTGCGCAGCGGCGGCGCGCATCCCGGCCACGTGGTGTTGTTGGCCGGCTCGGTTCCGGTGGAGGGCGCGAGCATCATCGCCCGCGAGAAGCGGACAGAGCTGCTCGACCGCGGCTGGAGCCTGGTGAACTCGATACCGCGGCTGCCTATCTGCGCGACCCCGGCATCAGCGTGCTGGTACCGGCGCTGGCCGCGGCCGACGCCGGATTGGTCAGCGCAATGCACGACCCGACTGAGGGTGGCGTCGCCTCCGGTCTGTGCGAGCTGGCTGTGGCGTCAGGCGCCGGTCTGTCGGTTGACCTGGATCGCATCCGCGTCTCGTCGTTGGGAGGAAAATTGTGTGCGGTCTACGGTCTGGACCCGTTGGGCGTCATCGCTTCGGGCGCGCTGTTGGCAACCTGTGCGCCCGACCGGGTGGATCCATTGCAGGCGCTCTGGCGCACACTTGGCTGGAGCGGCACAGTGATCGGCGAGATCACCAGCGTACCCGGACAGCTGATCGCCCGGCGAAACGGTCAACCATGTGCGTTCCCCACCTTCGCCGTCGACGAGATAACCAAGCTGTTTGCATAGTCGCTTGGTGCATCGGGAGATTCGAGACGCTTGCGACTGGCGACGATTCGGCTATAATGCTCATTATCACGTAGTTGCCCCAACTATTGATTATCAGAGACCAATCACTCGGCGATGGATGCACCTCGGAGAGTTTCGCATCGTATCGCGGCTTTTTGCAGTAGCGTTACCTATTTTTCTGCAACACAACCGGAGGAATACTTGATGGACAATACGCGTTTGAAACATCGCATGGTGCTGATCACGGGCCTGCTCATGGCGTTCGTGCTGCTGTTGAGCGCCTGTGCCCCGGCGGCCGCGCCGGCCGGTACGGGCGCGGAAACCGGGGGCGAGACAGCCGCTGCAGATGGCGCCGCCGGCCGTAATGAGACCTTGATCTACGCCACCGACACCACCGACCTCATCACCCTCGATCCGGCGGTTGTCTACGAGTTCAGCGGCATCCTGGCCGTGGGCAACATGTATGAATCGCTGGTCTCCTTTAATCCGGGTGAATCGGGCGAACTGGTGCCGATCTTGGCCGAATCCTGGGACGTGGCCGCGGGCGACGACATGTGGACGATCACCTTCACCCTGGACCCGGGCGCCAAGTTTTCCAGCGGCAATCCGGTCACGGCCGAGGACGTAGCCTTCTCCTGGAACCGCGCCATGGAAATCAACCTGTCGCCCGCGTTCCTGCTGACTGATGTCTGCGCCATGACGCCGGAGAACATCACCGCTGTAGATGCCGGCACGCTGGAACTGAAGATCCCCAACACGGTAAGCCCCCAGGTCTGTCTTGCTGTGCTGACCTTCAGCACGGCCGCGGTGGTGGAGAAAGCCGCGCTCGAGCCGAACATGGGCGACGACATGGGGCAAGCCTGGCTGAATGACAACTCGGCGGGCAGCGGTCCCTATGTGCTCGACCGCTGGGATCGCAGCGTAAGCATCACACTGGACGCCAATCCCGACTACTGGGGCGGCACGGCGCCGGCCATGAAACGGGTGATCATCCAGAACACTGAGGAGATGGCCAATCTGCAGGCGGCCATCGAAACCGGCGACGCTGATATCGTCCAGGATCTGGGCAGCGAGCAATCGGCTGCACTGGAGGGCAATCCGGACTTGACGCTGGTCAAGGGTCTTTCGACCTTGCTGGCCTATGTGGGTATGAACGCCACCAAGCCGCCGCTGGACAATCCCGATGTGCGCGAGGCGATCCGTTACGCCGTCAACTACGATGACATCATCACATTGCTGGGGGGCAATGCGGAGATGGTCCAGGAGATCATCCCCATCGGCTTCCTGGGTCACACCGGCAACAACCCCTTCACCCAGGATATCGACAAAGCCAAGGAACTGCTGGCACAGGCCGGCGTGGCCGAAGGAACGGAGATCGACTTCTTGGTCCCGACCGGTACCGGACCCGGTGGCATCGAGTGGCCTACCCTGGCCGCCAAGCTCCAGTCGGACATCGAGCAGACCGGTCTGAAGCTCAACATTCAGCAGCTGCAGACATCGGAACTGCTCAACATCTATCGCGCACAGGACGGTGAACTGGTCTTGATGAACTGGGGTCCCGACTTCCCGGACCCGGACGGCAACGCCACGCCCTTCGCCAACTGGGACGCCACTTCATTGGCCTGGCGCAACGATTGGAACGATCCTGCCGCGATCGAGCTGAGCAAGGCGGCTGCAGTGGAGTTGGACCCGGCCAAGCGGGCGGAACTCTACGCCGAGTTGGTGGACTATGTCCAACACAACGGACCCTACATCATGCTCTACCAGCCGACCCGCGTCTTCGGCGTGCGCAACAACGTGAATGGCTTTATCTACGATCCCAATGACACACCCTTCGTGAGTTTTTGGTTGATCAGCAAATAATAGGGCTGTTCCACAGAAATCGATATTCCATGTCGTAGGGGCGGCTCTTTCACCTGCCGGACTCGATGACAACGGGCGCCGCAAGGGCACGCCCCTACGACACGGGACGTTTCATCTCAACAAGCCATCAACGTGACCCAATTCATCCTACGCCGGCTGGGCGGCTTACTTTTCGTCCTTGTCGGCGTCTCCATTCTTACCTTCTTTCTCGCCCAAGTCGTGCCGGCCGATCCGGCGGCGACCGCGCTGGGTTCCAACGCGCGCGAGGAACAGATCGAAGCCTACCGCAAAGAGATGGGGCTCGACCAGCCGGCTGTGGTTCAGTACATGAACTACATGCGCCGTCTGCTCTCCGGCGATCTCGGCAACTCGATCCGCACACGTCGGCCGGTTGTCGACGATCTGCGCGACTATCTGCCCGCGACCATCGAACTAGCCCTTGCCGCCATGTTGGTGACGGTGCTGGTCGGCACCCCGTTGGGCATTGTTGCCGCGCTCAACCGCAATTCGTGGGTGGACGGCAGCGCGCGCATCGCTTGCCTTATTCGGCGGCGCCATGCCGATCTTCTATGTGGGCCTCGTCCTGCTCGGCATCTTCTATCGCCAACTGCAGTGGCTGCCCGGCCCGGGGCGGCTCGACGCCGTGATGCAGCCGCCTCAACACATTACCGGTCTCTTCACCATCGATGCTTTTCTCACGGGCAATTGGCCTGCCTTCAACAACGCTGTGGCGCATCTGATCCTCCCTGCGGTTACATTGGGCATGTACTCGACGGCAGTTCTGCTGCGCATGACACGCTCGTCGACGCTGGAGATGTTGAGCCAGGACTTTGTGCGCACAGCGCGTGCCAAGGGGTTGCGTGAGCGGGTTGTTGTCGGCCGGCATGTCTTCAAGAACGCGTTGCCGCCGATTCTGACCATCGTCGGCATCCTCTTCGGCAGCTTGTTGAGCGGCGCGGTGTTGACGGAGACAATCTTCAACTGGCCCGGCATCGGCCGCTACGCCACCACATCGGTGACCACCCTCGACTACCCCGCTGTCATGGGCGTCACCCTGGTCGCGGCGATCATCTATCCGCTGATGAATACACTGGTCGATGTCGGTTATTCCTTCATCGACCCACGCGTGCGGGTGAACTGAGCCATGCAAGCAACTGCGACGCCGCAACTGGGTCGGGAGCAATCGCCGCGGGCGCTGATGACGCGCCGCTTTCTCCAGGAAAAGACCGCGGTCGGCGGCCTGATCGCCATTCTCCTCTTCGTGTTCCTGGCGCTCTTTGCACCGGTGTTGTCGCCCTATGATCCGCTGGCGCAAGATATTTCAGCCAGTCTGGCGCCGCCCTCACCTGAACACTGGTTCGGTGCCGACAAGCTGGGCCGCGATATACTCAGCCGCATGCTCTACGGCGCGCGTATTTCACTCATGGTCGGTCTGGGTGTGGTGACACTCGCCAGCGTCGGTGGTTCCGTGGTCGGCATGGTCGCCGGCTATGCCGGCGGTTGGTGGGACGAAAGCATCATGCGCGTGACGGACATCTTCTTTGCGTTCCCCAGCTTGATTCTGGCCATGGCAATCGCCGGTGCGTTGGGGCCCGAGTCTGCGCAACGCCCTGATCGCAGTGGCCGTGGTCACTTGGCCCGTCTACGCCCGCCTGGTACGGGGGCAAGTGATGGTGTTGCGCCAGCGTGAGTTTGTGGAAGCGGCGCGGGCGGTCGGTGCCGGGCACGGCCTGATCCTGCGTCGCCATCTCTTTCCCAACACACTCTCGCCGCTGTTGGTGCAGGTCAGCTTTGACATGGGCACGACCATCCTGGCCGTGGCCGGTCTTTCGTTTATCGGCTTCGGCGCGCAGCCGCCCACGCCGGAGTGGGGCGTCATGATCAGCGAGGGACGCAACTTCATTACGACCCATTGGTGGCTGACCTTCTTTCCGGCCATGGCCATGCTCTTCTCCGTCGCCGGCTTCAACCTGGTGGGCGACGGGTTGCGCGATGTGCTTTGACCCGCGTCTGCGCCGCTAATCCATGCAGTCTGACGTCATCGCTCATGGACACTACTTCAGGCATTGGACACATGTTCTCCGTCCGAACATGGTGCATATTGTCCAATATCTGAGTGTCCTCTCGATCAGCCGTGTCCTCGGCCTCTGGCGACCAACCACCTGACTGAACCGCATCTGTCATGAGAATCTCCATTCGCCCACTTGCATCTGTAGAAGAGTGTGAACACTTTCAAGAACTGGAGCGGCGCGTCTGGACACAGCCCGGAACTGGATGTCGTGCCGGTACACATACTCATCACCATGAGCCAAGAACGGCGGCGGCGTCATCGGGGCCTTTGCCGACGATGGACCGCCCGAACTCAATGGGATGGTCGGCGTTGCGCTCTGGTGGCTGGGCGTCGGTCGTCACCTGGTCTCCGATCGGGAACAGTTGAAGGCGTGCAGCCACATGGCTGCCGTGTTGCCCGACTGGCAGGGCAGGCGCGTAGGGCTGCGGCTCAAGCTGGCCCAGCGCCGGCTCGTACTGGAGCAAGGCTTCACCGACTGGATTACCTGGACCTACGATCCCCTCTACCGTCCGAACGGCGTCTTCAACATCCACCGGCTTGGGAGCTACCTGTCAAACCTACAAACGCGACATCTACGGCGAAATGCAGGATGCCCTCAACCGGGGTGTGCCCAGTGATCGCTGCCAGGTCGACTGGTTTCTCAACAGCCCCCACGTTCTCCACGACATCGACGCCCATCGTCGGGACTCGAATGGCATTTTGACGACATGGCGTTGTCCTGCCGTCGACCGTACGCCGGTTATGGCCACCGGGCGCCGGTCGAGCACGCACGACCGTTGACGGTTCGCCGATCGCCGTGCCGATTCCGGACGAGATCGGCGCCATCCGCGCGCAGGACAGAGGACTTTCATTGGGTTGGCGGCTCTATCTGCGCCAAGTGTTGGAGGACGCCTTCGCGCGCCGGCTACACCATGGTCGATTGTGTGCGAGTCCCGAACAGGCGGCTGGCATTATGTTCTGGTGCGCGAGTATGTTTGACCGGGGATACGCGGATGCGGATTGGGCGGATCACAGCATCCTATGTGACCGAATACCATCATCCACGGACCATCACCGATCCTCATCCGAAAAAGGACTCATCGCTATGAAGATCGAACGAATCGAACTGCGGAAGATCCATCTGGCCTACGTCTCTCCCTTCGAGACCAGCGGCTGGCGCGAGTTGGGCCGGGAGCCGGTCATCGTGCGCATCGACGCCGAGCGGCATCACGGCCTGGGGCGAGGCACCGGTGGGCACCCAGCCGTTTTACAGCGAAGAGTCGACCGATACGGTGCTGGCTCATTGCCCGGCAGTATCTCGCGCCCATGCTGATGGCGACCGAACTCTGCACGGCCCGTGGGACGTGACGCCTGCATTGGAGAAGGTACGGGGCAACCGCATGGCCAAGGCCGGACTGGAGTTTACCATGTGGGACTGGTTCGCGCAAGGCAGAGGGCAAGAGCCTGGCCGGCATGTTGGGCGGCACGCGCGACCGGGTCGACGTCGGCGTGAGCGTCGGCATTCAGCAGGACATCGACACGCTACTGGAGGTGGTCGGCGCCTATCTGGACGACGGCTACCGGCGCATCAAGCTCAAGATCAAGCCGGGCTGGGACATCGAACCGACCCGGGCCGTCCGCGCAGACGTGGCCCGATCTCAAGCTCCAGGTGGACGCCAACAGCATCTACCGTCTGGAGCGACGCCGCGCATCTGGCCGGGCTGGATGGATTTCAATCTGTTGCTCATCGAACAGCCGCTGGCCCACGACGACATCTTCGACCATGCCAAGCTGAAGCAACGAGATCCAGGCGCCTCTCTGTCTGGACGAAAGCATCGTCTCGCCCGACCACGCGCGCTGGGCCATCGAGCTGGACGCGTGCGACATCATCAACATCAAGCCGGGGCGCATCGGCGGGTTGGCCGATTCGGTACGCATCCACAATCTGGCCCAGGACGCAGGCATGCCGGTCTGGCACGGCGGCATGTTGGAGACCGGCATCGGCCGCGCCTTCAACGTCGCGCTGGCCAGTCTGCCCAACTTCACGCTTGCCCGGCGACATCAGCGCCAATGACCGCTACTATGCCCGGGACATCGTCACCAACCCCTTCACCCTCAACACGGAAGACAGCACCCTGACCGTCCCCACCGGGATCGGCAGCGGAGCGATTGTGGATGAAGAGTTCTTGGACGAGGTGACGTTGGCTAGGTGGGAATTCAAACGATGAGGCGGCGTTTCAATGGGTCTCTGGCCTGTGCAGACGAAAGATGAACGTATCCGAACAAGGCACGCGCAAAGCCGACAAGTATAGGGCGATCCCGCGCACGCTGATCTTTGTGATCGGCGACAATCCGGACACGGGCAAGCAAGAGATTCTGCTCATCAAGGGCGGCCCGGAGAAACGGCTGTGGGCGAACAGGTACAATGGGCTGGGCGGCCATGTCGAAGTGTATGAAGATGTGGGCGTCGGCCTTGCGCGAACTGAAGGAAGAGTCGGGACTGGCGCCGGCGCATATTGTCCTGCGCGGCATCGTCAATATCGATGTCGGGCAGGACGAACACGGACCATTCCCTGGTGTGATGATGTTTGTCTTCTTGGTCGAGACACACGTCCGTGAAGTGTGCGTGTCAGAGGAAGGCGCGCTGGAGTGGGTCGCCGTCGACCAACTTGAAGGACTCCCATTGGTGGATGACCTGCACGAAGTGATTCCTCGCCCTGGACGGCGGTCCTCTCTTCTTCGGCCATTACCAGCCGGATGCCGGCGGCAAGACGTTGTACCAGTTTGATCGCGACGTCTCAGCCCGTCGTCTCTAGTAGGCGGTCGACTGTCGCCTGTAATTCCTCGTACGTCAGTAGGCCAACCTGACGGTGGATTTCCTTGCCGTTGTGCAGGAACAGTAATGTCGGCAGACCCATGACGCCAAATTGCTCCGCCGTGGCCGGATTTTCGTCCACGTCCAGGGCGGTCACCCTCAGCCGCCCTTCGTATTCCTGGGCCAGAAAACCGACGTAGGCCGACATGGTGTCACAGGGAGCGCACCAGTCGGCCCAGAAGTCGATGACAACCGGTATGGAGCTGGTCATGACGGTCTCGGCAAAGTCGGCGTCCGTCACATCGACTACCGGCGACGTCACGGCTGTCTGCGGTCGATCTTCGGGGGGCAACGTCGGTGGGGTGGAGCGGAGACCGAGAGTCTTCATGAGCTTGTCAAACATCAAGACTCCTCACCGATTTCGATCACGATTTCGACCTCTTCGGGTTGTGCAGATGTCGTCGCGCCGACACGACGGCGGCGAACGCGCAACGCACTGGCCCGAGAAGAGAGCGCGCCTGCGGCCGTGCGGACGAGACTACCCGCACTCTGGCCGGCGCGGCGGCTGCCGGCTGCCAGGGAACCGCCGATGGTCGACAGCACAGCTGGTCAGCCACTCCAGCAGTTTGCGTTCGTCAACACCGCTGAGGGCGCGGATACTCTCGCTGTAGTCCTGCAGAGCGTCCGGACCCAGGCCAAAGTAGGCATTCGCCCGGCGACCAACCACATACGTTGTGACCATGTTGGCAGCAGCCGACACGGCGATACCCACGAACGGAATTGCCTTGACGAAGGCGCGCCCTCCGAAGCGTTGAATGGCCTTGTCGGCTAGTTTGCGGCTGGTCTGGTTGACCAGCCGCTCTGCGCCCAAATTGACGCCGGTCACGATCATGATTGCCTTGCGGCGCTCGTCTTCGCTCAGCTGATGGCCGCGTGCGGCTGCTACTTCCAGCACCAGTTCAGACTGTAAACGCATGGTCACGCCGACATCGGTGGCTACGCCCAACGTGAAAGCGGCAAGTGTGCCGAGACCAGGGATGATCGAGGCGCCGGAGGTCACAGCGCCGACCATGCCGGTCCGTAAGGCCTTCTGCTTGATCAGATGTTCAACGAGCAGATCATCGTTCGACTCGCCACGCTCGCAGCGCAGCTTCTCGACGTGACTGACGGCCGCACTGTTATCGGCATCGTTGATCGCGCGCAACGTTTGGCTGACCATGCGGTCTGCCAATCCGTTTGGCGACATGTTCGTGGGATCGTCCAATCTCTTTTCTGTCACTCGGTCTCCTACCCTTCTGCGCAACTACGCCGGCTCTGCCACAGGCGCGCGTATCTCGAAATCATGTGTAATGTGCGCCACACCTGCCAGGGTCGCGTGCGCGCCGCAATACTTTTCGACACTCAGTTCAATAGCGCGTGCGACCTTGCGTTCGTCGACACCGTCACCGTAGAAAAGATAGTGCATATGAATGGTCTTCCAGGGGCGCGCTCCCTCGTCACTTCGTTCGCCGTCAATTTCGATCTCCACATCGGAGATGGGCTGGCGTTGCTTCTGCAAAATGTTGATCACGTCATACAGGGTACAACCGCCCAGACCGAGCAGCAACAGTTGCATCGGACCGGCGCCCGGTCCATCGCTGCCGGCGCTGATAACCACCGGTCGGCCATTGGCATCGGTGCCGAGATAGGTCTTTTCCTCAATCCACTTTACGCGTGCCTGCGCCATTGACTCGCCTGCCTTCCGTTGGTTCCGTAAGTAGCCCAGATCGTATTGGTCCAAATCGCAGAATCGTCTGCCCCGCCATTATACATCCGTTTGAAGCGGGGCCCGAAGCGCGAAGCGATCGCTGAAAAACTTCGACAGTTGGCGTCGACCTCTGCCTAATCATGGAAGCGGGCGATTGCGACACCCCCCTTTGGGTCATTGTGCCGGACAGTGTGCCCTGCGATACTCCTGTGCTATAATCCCGGTCGTCAGTAGGATCCGGCGCAGATGTCACGGTGGCAATCGAGCCGCCCTACCTCTGGTAACATCCCTGCATGGATCTCTTACAGGGTTTGCCGGCGCATCTTAACCTGTCCCGAACAGATCGGGAACGAAGGCTGGTTACGCTTATTGCCGACCCATCCCAACAAACCTATATGCTCTGTAATCTTCCGATTCGAATCCCCCCATATTCACATCGGCCATCGGTTAGCCCCATAGGGTTGCACAAGTACGAGGAATAGCCAAAGGAGATGTAATGTCAGACAAGCGTCCTTGGTTCGCCCATTACGAAGAGGGCGTGCCGCAAACCATCGAAATACCCAATATACCTTTACAGAACCTGGTGACCGATTCCGCCAAGCGATTTCCCCACAATACTGCGGTCAGAATGGTGCTCAAGTATCTGCCTCTGGGCTTGGTGATTCAGTCCAAGATAACCTATCGCGAACTGGATGAGTCAGCAAATCGGTTTGCCAATGCACTACAGTCGCTGGGCGTACAAAAAGGCGATCGCGTCGCCATCATGTTGCCCAATATGCCGCAACAAGTCATCGGTTTTTACGGTGCTCTCAAGGCCGGGGCAACGGTGGTCAATACGAACCCGACCTATACGCCGCGCGAGCTGCAACACCAGCTACACGACAGCGGCGCCCAGACCATCATCATTATGAGCGGTCTATATGACCGTCTGGCCAAGATCCGTGGTGACGTCGATGTCCGGAATGTCATCATTGCCGATGTGCCGGACTCACTGAGCTGGCCCTTCAACAAGATGGTCGAAAAGACGGTGCGGGCCAGCGGCTCCATGGCCGATGTACCCTCCTCGTCGGACATTCACGGCTTCTATGATCTGCTGAAAAAAGGCTCCTCTCGTCCGATCCACGTCGACCTGGCACCGGACGATGTGGTGCTCTTCCAATATACAGGCGGCACCACCGGCGTGCCCAAAGCAGCCATGTTGACCCACCATAACCTGGTCGCCAATGCCACGCAGATGGATGCCTGGTTTGCCAAGGTCGAGTACGGCAAAGAAAAGGTTCTCTTCGCACTGCCGGCCTTCCATGTCTATGGGATGACGGTTGCCATGCTCTTCGCGGCGGTAACCGGCAGCGAGTTGGTGCAGGTGCCCGATCCGCGGCAGACCGAACACATCCTCGACGTGATCCAGCATGAACGGATCACCCTGTACCCGGGGGTGCCGGCCATGTACATTGGGATCATCAACCATCCCAATGTCAACCAGTACGATCTACATTCGGTCAAGGCCTGTCTCAGCGGCGGCTCGGCGTTGCCGGTAGAGGTGGCGCAGAAGTTTGAAGAGATCACCGGTGGCCGCCTGGTCGAAGGGTTTGGCATGACGGAAACCTCACCTGTGGTCCACGCCAACCCGATCAACGGTGAACGACGCATCGGCTCCATCGGTCTGCCCATCTGCAACACGGATGCCCAGATCGTGGCACTGGAGCCGGACGTGAACGGTGACTTTGCCGTGATGGGCCAGGGCGAAGAGGGGGAGCTGCGTGTCAAGGGACCACAGATCATGAAGGGCTACTGGGGCCGGCCGGACGAGACGGCTAAGACCATCAGCGCCGACAATTGGTTGCATACCGGCGACATTGCCAAGATGGATGAAGACGGCTATTTCTACATTGTGGACCGCAAGAAGGATCTCATCATCGCCGGCGGCTTCAACATTGTGCCGCGCGAGGTAGAGGAAGTGCTCTTCATGCACCCCAAGATCGTGGAAGCCGCAGTGGTCGGCGTGCCCCATCCCAAACGGGGTGAGACGGTCAAGGCGTTCATCGTGTCCCAGCCGGGCGAACCGCTAACCCAAGAGGAGGTGGATGCCTGGTGCCGCGAGAATCTCGCGCCCTACAAGGTGCCCAAACTCTACGAGTTCCGCGACGAACTGCCCAAGACCCAGGTCGGCAAGGTATTGCGTCGCATGCTGGTGGAGGAAGAGAAAGAGAAGTACGCGGCTGAGGTACCGACTGCCTGACTCCGCTGAGCGACCAGAGCACGAAGAAGCCCGGATTCCGCGGAATCCGGGCTTCTTCGTGCGGTAACAGACTTGGGGGTCCGTCCAAAACGGGTTGAAGGCGGCCCATGTAGGGCGAGATGGGATCTCGCCCCGCTCCAACAGAGTGAACACTCCCAACAAAGTCGCGCCATCCGCTTACTGCACCACATACTCCTGGATGAAGTTCAGGTAACCCTGTCGGCCACCTCGTTTGCTCCACTTGTTCACTGATCGCCGCAGTCGTTTCAGACAGGCGGTGATGACGTCGGTGGAGACCGGTTCAATGTCGCCAATAATGGGTGTCTCGACCTCCGCCTTCCCAAGCCGCAAGTCACACATTGCTTTCATGCGCGCATACAGAAGTGCACGCTGCTGTGTAGGAAAGTCAGGAGTGCTGCCTCCCGGTCGCGAGTATTCTTTGAGCAGGGCATCCAGCACTCGCTCTACGTCAAAGTCGACCAGATCCGGGTGCTCGCGGTAGGCACTGACGACGCCAAACTCGATGTTCTGTAAGATGTCCAGATGTTCTTCTTCGACAGTCATGTTGCCCCCCAACGTACCATCATAGATATCCTATAACGCAGAATGCATATACAGGTCGTCCAACTCGAATCCCCGTGCCGCGTAATACGCTCGCGTCCCCGTGGCCGCGATAACGCTGATCCGTTGAAAACCGGCCTTCTGACTAATAGCTCCGGCAGCGTCGATCAGCCGTGTGCCCAGGCCCACATGTTGGGGCGCACCGGGTCGCCCGTCGCCGACAGTGAGCGCAGGGCCGTATACGTGGACCTCTCGAATCATGGCACTGTCGTAGATTTCGTCGATAAAGGCCCGACTGCCGATGCCGGGCTGATCGGGCAGGCTCAGTCGCAGGAAGCCGGCGATGAGGCCCGGTTCATCGCTTGCCGGACCGGTGGCAAATTCCAGAAAGTGTTCTGTCGTCAGATCGGTGGCGTAGCTGTGGACTCTGAGTTCGAGCTCATCTTCGGTCACACGACGTCGCTTGATCTCGCGACAGCGAATGCAGCCGCACTGTTGTCCGCGTCTGCGCAATTCCTCGTGCACGACCTCGCGCAGGTTGCTAACCGTGACACCATCCATGATGTGGTGCGCCGGGATGTCACGAAAGAGCCGGTTCACCCGCGTGTAGGGCGGAATGCTCGGCTTGACATCAGCCAACAGCTCGACCAAGTCGTCCAATGAATACGGATGATATTCGCCTGCTCGCCACCGGTCGTAGAGTTCGGTGCCGGCAATCAGCGAGCACGGATAGATCTTCAGTTCATCGGGACGTATGGCGGGGTCCGAAAAGAAGCGCATGAAGTCGGCGCGGTCCTTCTCGGGCGTGGCGCCGAACAAGTTGGGCATCCAGTGCAGATGCAACTTGAAGCCGGCCGTACGCAGCAGACCTAGCGCCGTCGCGCACAGATTGCACATCGTGGCCGCGCTTGTTCAGCGCTAGATATTTCGTCGTCCAGGCTCTGCACGCCGATCTGCACCTTGGTCACGCCCAACATGCGCAGATGCCGGATCTCGTCCGGTGTCACCCAGTCCGGCCGCGTTTCGACGACAAGACCGACGTTGCGATGTCCCGACAGCACATTGGTCGATTGCGCGGCGGCCAGTGAATTCGACGGATCGACGCCATTTTCGCCGGCGGCATTCATGGCATCGAAACAACGCTGGACGAACCACTCACGGTAGTCTTTGCTGTAGGCGCTCCAGGTTCCACCCAGGATGAGCAGTTCGACCTTGTTCGTTTCGTGGCCGATGCTCTCGAACGACTCGATGCCGGCCCAGCGTCTGCTTGAAGGGGTCGAAACCGTCCCGCTCGGCGCGCTGGCAACCAGGCTCATCGTAGATGTAGCTCTTGGGCATGCGCCAGTCGTCGGGACAGAAGATGCACTTGCCCGGGACAACCGGCCGGCGCGGTCAACACGGTCACCGGCGCGACGCCGCTTTGGGTGCGCATGGGTTTCATGCGAATGCGTCGCATGAAGCTCAGGGTCGGGATCCATATCTCCTTCGGCCACCAGATGGCGATAGGCTGCGATCAGATTCGCCTTGGAGTAGAGACCTTTGCCGTCCTTGGGGAAGCGCGCTAAGATTGGACGCAGACTGTTGCGATGATCCCATGTATCGTCCGGGCACCTTGAGGATCTCCTGGAAGATGACGTGGATCAGCGCGCTGTGCTGTGCAGGATCGAAGTCCTTGCGCTTATCGTGCCAGCGGTCGGCCTTGTCGATCACATCTTGCGGAATCTCGTCTTGCGCTAAAATGCGTTTCATCGAAAAGTCACGCTGATTCCAGCCGATCCCGGCTCCAATGGGCCATGGTTTGTCCGGCGCTTCCACTTCAAGTCGATGGCTCTGTTGACTGCGTGGCATCTACGCCGCACGGGATACGTCCAATATGACGTGAACACCACGACAGAAATTCGGCCGATACACTTCTGGCAATAGCCGATCAGGGGATTTCTGCCGGGTTCATGAGGTCATTCATCCTAATCGAGAATGCCCTGGAGACGCGCGATCTCCAATACAGAGGGTCGTTCCAATGCTGACGACGGGAAGATCCACGCCAGGTTCAGCCAGTCGCCGTCCAGAATCTCGGAGCGCACCGTTCCCGCTTCGGCTGAAATTCGGGATCAACTGTTCATCGATCCGCCGGTAGAAGACGGCCTGACTCTCTATCGAGGTGGATCAGCCAGTACTCGCGACGCCAAAACGGCCGTAGTTGATCTTCTTCTCCACGGTATCAGATTGTGCGACTGCTGGGCGAGACGATTTCCACCGCAATATCGGGTGGGCCGGGAAAGACCACCTCTTCGGCCAAGTGGAGGCGACCGGCGCTGATGAAGGAAATATCGGGTTGATAAACGTTGTCTTCTGAGAGTCGGTACGCTGCTATTCGAACTCATGACCTTGACCTAATTGGTGCCGGTGAACGAAATAGGCCATGGTGGTCAACATCAGCGTGACAATCTCTTCATGCCGAAACGAGGCGCGGGATGCCATCACAAAACTCCTTCGAATCAGGTCAGACTATGCCGGCTCTGAGGGCTATCCACAGTCTCTTACGCGGACATACGCGCAGCCGCGCCGGAGTATCGAAGAGTGTCTGAATCCGCACAGTCAACATTTGCCTCCACTGAACTCTGCTTCAGAGTCGCTACAGTATATCATATCGGTTGCGTCCCATTTTACCGGCGACGTACTCATGGGTGCATACCACATTTTGGGGCTTCCTCAAGGAGATTCGTTTCGTGCTGTCAACGAGGCACCCGGAAAATGGGATGCACCCCGTACTCATGGCTCGGATGCAGACCGGTTCGAGATAGTTAAGAATATTGCGGTATGCACCCGCAATCATACGATGAACGCCGCGACGCGAGCTCGTCTCTTAGATTAATCGGCAATTCTATGCTGCCGTAGCAGAGCCGTTTCACGCTACGCGCGCGGGCGTGGACGCCGGGAAAGGCCGGTTGCTGGATCTCATGCCCGTACCGGCAGATCGCTCATTGTGCGTGCTGGACGTAGGCTGCGGCAACGGCCGCTTTGCCCGCATGCTCGACACGTTGCAGCGACCGGTCACGTACGTCGGCGTAGACGGCAATGTCGACTTGCTTACGATGGCACGGGGCCACACGTCCGATCTGACCCA
>CAVQSG010000003.1:0-300628 GCA_963715415.1 uncultured Chloroflexia bacterium
ACGCACTGATCCGGCGCAACTACGGCGCCAATCATCTCATCGTCGGTCGGGATCATGCCGGGCCGGGCAATGATTCCGCCGGTCGTCCTTTTTACGGCCCCTACGATGCACAGGAGCTGGTCAAGGAGTACAGCGACGAAGTCGGGGTCAGACCGGTGCCATTTCGCAAGCTGGTCTATCTTCCGGACGAAGAGCGCTACGAGGAAGAGACCAAGACACCCAGCCACATTCGGCGGTCTTCCATTTCCGGGACACAAGTGCGTGAGGAGTATCTGAACAATGGACGTAAGTTGCCGCCCTGGTTCACCCGTCCTGAGGTCGCCGACATCCTGGCCGACAGCTATCCGCCGCGCCACAAGCAAGGGGTCTGTATCTGGTTCACCGGTCTGAGCGGGTCCGGCAAATCGACGACCGCGGAAGTGCTCACCATGCTGTTGCAGGAACATGGTCGACAAGTGACCATGCTCGACGGCGACGTGGTGCGTACCCATCTCTCCAGGGGACTGGGCTTCAACCGGGAGGACCGGGATACCAATATCCGGCGCATTGGCTTTGTTGCCGCGGAGATCGTGCGCCACGGCGGCACCGTAATCTGTGCTGCGGTCAGCCCCTATCGCGCCACGCGCAACGATGTCCGCAACATGGTCGGCCAGGATCAGTACGTTGAGGTCTTCGTGGACACACCGCTGGAGGTCTGTGAAGAACGGGACGTCAAGGGTTTTTATGCCATGGCACGGCGGGGCGAAATCCAGGGCTTCACCGGCATCGACGATCCCTACGAACCGCCGCTGCATGCCGAAGTCACGCTGGACACCGTGAAGTTCACCCCGGCAGAGAACGCCGGCAGAGTGTTGGACTTCCTGAGTTCAAGCGGTCTCGTCCGTCAATCGCGGTAGATCTGCTTGAGGATGCTGAACTCGTCATGGTTGGTCATAGGTCGACTCGCTTGCAGAATGTGCTGGGCGCGGTGATAGTCACCGGCACAAATGAATGCAGTTGAACGCGAACGCTTCAGCAGGTGGCTGTCACCGTGAAAAGCCAAACCCTACACCGGCACGAATGTCGGGTGACCCGGACAGAGTACACGCAGGCGATAGATGGTTGTCGATGCCGTCATGTAAAGCGAACACAGGTCTTCATCACCAAAGACAAAGTTGGCCGTCTGTTCCGGCATGACGATCACGCCCAGACAGATACCGGCAGGATCGAAAACGTGGATCCCAAGTGAGAGTTACCCGACATCAACACCCATGTCCTCATTGTGGGGTGAGATGTGGTGAACTCAGTGGCACACAAGCTATGAAATAGGGCGGCCACCGTCAACCGGCACGATGCAGCCGGTCGTGTGTAGCAGGTAGGCGGCCGCGCTGAGTACTGCTGTCCCAACATCGTCCGGAACGGCCAACCGCCCCAAGGGTGTGCTGTCGATCTGCTGTTGGCGCCAGGCCGGGTCAAAGCTGCGTGCATACTCTCCGTCCACTAGCCCCGGTGCCACGGACATGACGCGAATCCGCGGTGCCAGCGCCTTAGCCAGCGAAACGGTCAAGGTGTCCATGGCCGCCTTGGAGGCACAGTATGCGATGTTGCTGCCGGTGCCCAGTTTGGCTGCCACCGACGTGATGTTGATGATGATGGGGTTTGTCCCTCCGGTGAGAAGTGGGCGAAAGGCACGAGCACAGGCAAAGGCGCCCCGCCAGTTGACGCGAAAGATCCGGTCGATCAACTCGTCGTCCAGCGCGTCCAGGTCGTTCAAGGGCACATAGCGGGTCATGCCGGCATTGTTGACCAGAATGTCCAGCCGGCCGTGGCGCTCCGCAACCTGTTCAGCAACGGCGGCGATGGTTGTACTCTCGTCTACCTGCATGGTTGTCGTCCAGTGGCCGCTGCCTGGTAGCTTTGCGGCCACTGCGTCTGCCTTGGCGCGATCGCGGCTGTAGGTGAGGACCAGAGTGGCACCGCCCGCGGCGAGGGCAGCGCAGATTCCGGCACCGATGCCGCCGCCTCCACCGGTCACCAATGCGATACGGCCGTCCAATGGCATGTCATTGCTCATGGCTCTACCTCGTCCATACTTGTGTTGTCGTTGCCGGCCGATTGGATCGTGCGCGCCGACTCGCGCACGACCAGGTCGCCGGGAAGCAGTTGCAGCGCGGCTGCCGTCTCCGGGCACGCAAGCCGCTCATTCAACATCTTGAGTGCAGCGACGATCATACGGTTGACCGGTTGGCGCACGGTGGTCAGTTGGTAGGCGGACCAGGCAGCAGCCGGGATGTCGTCGAACCCGACTATGCTCACTTCTTCGGGTATCTGCAAACCCAGATCTCGCGCACAGTCAACCGCACCCAAGGCCATGATGTCATTGGCACAGAAGATCGCTCGCGGCCGCGGGGCCGCTGTGAGCAGTTCGCGTGCCGCACGGTAGCCGGATTCGTAGGTATAGTTGCCCTGGGCGCGCTGCCAATGGAGGATGCCTCGTTCCTGCAGCCGGTCGCCGAAACCCTGCTCACGATCCCGGTTGGTCGACGTGTCGACCTTGCCGGCGATATAGCCGACTCGGGTGAAGCCACTGTCCGCCAGCAGGTTGGCGACCCTGCGCCCCCCCGCCTCATTGTCGCAACAGACAGCGCTGGCATGTGATCCCAACACATAGCGGTTGAAGAGAATAACGGGTGTGCCTGCTTCCTCACAGACCTTTGCCATGGCCGACGAAAGTGTGGTCGACGTGATGATCAGGCCGTCGACCCGATACTCGAGTACCGTCGGCAGCACCGTGTCGATGTCCTGTTCGGGCGGCACAGTGAAGAGCAGCACGCGCTTGTCCATGGCCTGCAGCGACGAGGTAAATTTCTCAAGTACGTAGGGATAGAAAGGGCTGGTGACGTCACCCATCACGATGCCGACGATGCCCGTCACATTTGTGCTCATGCTACGTGCAATGGCGCTCGGCCGGTAACCCAGCTCTTTCGCCGCGGCCAAGACTCGCTCCCGCGTGGGCGGCGCCACCGACGCGCCGCTGAAGGTGCGCGAAACGGTCGCCTGTGAGACACCTGCTCGTCTGGCAACGTCGATTGAGGTAGGTCGTTTCAACATAGTTCTTTCGCAGGACGGGAATCGGTTGCCGCCAAACTAAGTGAGAGCCGTTTCTCGTCAACCGTACCGTCGCACGCGCAGATCGGCCTGTTCCTTGTGGCCCCAGAAGTTCTCGATGGCGCAGAGACGCGAGCAGACTTCGCCGACGACCGCGCTGGCCGCCGGCGTGACCTGCTGGTATGTGACAGTCTTGAGGAACTTACCGACCCAAAGACCGCCAGTATAGCGCGCGGCGCGTTTGGTGGGCAGCGTGTGATTGGTGCCGATGACCTTGTCTCCGTAGGCGACATTGGTCTCCGGCCCGAGAAAGAGTGCGCCGTAGTTGGTCAGGTGCTCCAGGAAGTAGCGCGGCTCCTCGGTGAGCACCTCCACATGTTCCGAAGCGATCTCGTCGGCTACCTGCACCATCTCCTCGACTGTCTCTACCACGATCACCCGGCCATAGTCACGCCAGGCCACGCCGGCCACATCGGCCGTCTCCAGGCTCTCCAACTGGCGTTGGACCTCGCGCATGGTTGCGTGGGCGAGGTCTGCGCTGGTGGTCAACATCACGGCTGGTGACGTAGGGCCGTGTTCGGCCTGGCCCAGCAGATCGGTTGCCACCATCTCCGCGTCGGCTGTGTGGTCGGCAATGACAAGCGTTTCGGTGGGGCCGGCCAACAGGTCGATGCCGACACGTCCGAAGAGCTGGCGTTTGGCCTCGGCCACGTAGGCATTGCCGGGGCCGACAATCATGTCCACAGACGGGATCGTCTCCGTGCCCAGGGCCATGGCGGCCACGGCCTGGACGCCGCCCAGAACGTAGATTTCATCGGCGCCGCCAAGATGCATGGCGGCGATGGTGGCGACCGGCAGTTCACCCCGAATCGGCGGCGTGCAGGCAATCACACGTTGGACGCCGGCCACCTTTGCCGTAACGACACTCATGTGTGCCGATGCCACCATGGGATAGCGTCCCCCCGGGACATAGCAGCCCACGCTGTTGACCGGAATGTTCTTGTGCCCCAATGTAACGCCGGGCAATGTCTCCACTTCCACGTCCTGCAAAGCTCGGCGCTGCACCTGGGCGAAGTTGCGGACCTGGGCTTGGGCAAATTTGATGTCGTTGATTGTCTGCTGCGGCAGGGTGGCGACCAGAGCGTCGATCTGTTCCGGGCTTAGCCGGAACGAAGGAGGAGACCACTGGTCGAACTTTTCCGACAGGGCACGTACGGCTTCATCGCCGCGCCGGCGGATGTCGTCCAGGATATCTTCCACGATGCTACGAACCTTGGCGTCGGCCGCAAACAATTCCGCTTCTGTCTTGCCTTCTTTGAGATAGCGAATCATGTAGAGTTGCGCTCCTGAATAAAATATCGGCCACAATCGATCAAGACCAGAGTCGCCGGCTGGCGATCTCGGCGCCGGCGGCCATGGCGCCCAACTTTGCCCAACAGATGCTCGGGTGGATGGCGCCGAAGCCGGCAAAGGTGCCGAAGCCGCAGTCGGATCCGGCCAGAACGCGCTCGGGACCGACGATACCGGCGAAGCGCTCGATGCGCTCGGCCACCAGCTCAGGATGTTCCACGAAGTTGGTGGTCGTGTCCAGAACGCCGGGAATCAGTACCTTGTCGTCAGGAATGGCCGTTTCGGCCCAAATACGCCATTCATGGGCGTGGCGCGGGTTGGCGCTTTCGAAGAGGATCGCCTGGGGTTTCGCCCGCAGTACGGTGTCGATAATCTTGCTCAGCGCAATGTCGCGGGTATGCGGCCCCTCGTAGTTGCCCCAACAGAGGTGCATGCGCACGCGGTCGGCCGGAATGTTGCGCAGCGCATGGTTGAGCGCATCTACCTGGCGTTCGGCGTGCTGTACGAAGGCGTCGTCGCTCTCGTCACGATAGCGAATATGGCGGCCCATGGCAAGGTCCGGGCAGTCGACCTGCAGAAGCAGATCGGCCTCGACGATCATTTCGTACTCGGCGCGCATGGCTTCGACCAGGGCTGCCAGGTACTCATCATCGCTTGCGTAGTACTCGTTGGGCTGGAATACTGCGATTACCCCGGGCGATGCCGAATTCATAAAGGCCTCGCCGGCGCCGGATTCAGTCTGCGCCGCCTTCAGATTGGCGATATCTTTCTCCAGAGACGAGAGATCCTTGATGGCGATGGGTCCTCGGCAGATGGGTCGATGATATTTGGGTGTTCCGCCTGCCGAGGCCAGTCGTTCCTTGAACTCCGGAAAATCATCCAGATCCTTGGGTGTGGCGCGAGGGGCATCGCCGATCTCAAATCCGGTCAGCCGGTGACGAATGTAGGTGGCGTAACTGATCTTGCTCATCTCGCCGTCGGAGACGACGTCGACACCCGCCCCGATCTGGCGCGCGACCGTGTCGTTGACAGCATCGCGCATGACCTGGTCATAGGCGGCGCGATCGACATCATCGCCGCGGTCCTCTGCAAAGAGGATGTCGACCACCGGCTGTGGTCTCGGCATGCTGCCCACATGGGTGGTCAAAATCCGTTGGCTGCTGATCTGCATGGCGCTATACCTCGGCCTCGGCGACGACCTTCTCCAACTTGGCCAGCATGTCGGCCTTGATCTCCGCATAGTTTTCGGGTGGGATCATCTTACCGTTCTCGTCGGCATGGAAACCGTGTGCAGCCGCCTCGTTGATGACTTGGGGCGCCCAGTAGGGATCCTTGCCGGTGAAGACGGAATGCGGGTCGAGTACAGCAAAGCCCCAGGCCGGCTGATCGCTTACCACCTCGAACCCACGCCATAGCCCTGGCGGCCGTGTGATCTGGTCCCACTTGTCCAGTACGACGTCGCCCGTCGGCTCGCCCGCAGGATCGTTGCCCCAGTAGAAGCGCCAGCGCCCGCTGAGAATCAAGAACATCTCCACATAGTCGTGGGTGTGGTAGGCCCGACCACACACAGCCGGGAGGAGCGCAGAACATGCCGATCTGGAACTTGTGTGGCTGAGAGATGTCGGGTGCGAACTCAGGGTTCTCGCCGGCCGTGTCGCCGATAACGGCGTAGTTCATACGCCAGTGGTTGGGCAGGATGCTGTCGATGAACATGAGCGGAATGCCCTGTTGCTTGAGTTCGTGAAAGCGCACGACGCGCGCCATCATCTCTTTGTTGGATACTGTGGGGTGTTGCATAGATTGCTCCTCCGGCTGTCGAGAACACGAAGATTTGGATCAGGCCATTCAGGTCAATTCAGTGCCGCGATCGGGACACATTCAGTGATATGAGCAGCGGGGTGAATACGTATGCAATATTACTAACCTGAGGTCGATCTGTCAATGCGCGCCTTGGCCGAACATATTGCGGAATTGGAACGATTCACCTACAATTTTGAGGAATCTTCGACAGAGAGCAGCGCTTGTCCCGGCTAACATCCACATAAAAGTCGTCGACGAGCCTGACGCTCACTCTTTGCCGTGATTTTCGTTTTTAGTCCTCTACCTATGGCTTGGCGCGCACACCGGCTGCAACCGGGTCGTAGCTCTACCTTTCGCAATCGAAACTGCCCTCACCACCGCCGTCGATGTGACTCGACGGCGGTGGTGAGGAAGGAGCCCAACACAGTGAATATTGCCGCCGTACTCAAGGAAATGGTCAGGACAGTCATAACAATTCGAGTTGTTAATCTGGCCCTAACGTCATTGTTGAAGTTTCTTGAACCGGTAATTCCGGAACGTGTGCTATTTAGAATACCGAAAGTCGGCATCGTGACGTGCGCATTGCCGCATTCAAAACAGTTGCGTCTGTTGTCAAAGGGGGATGATACGATTGTCTCTCGCCTGTACTTCAAGGGACTTGACGGCTTTGAGGCGGAAACGGTCCAATTGTTATTCCGGCTGATGACCCACTCGAAGGTGATATTCGACATCGGAGCCAACACAGGTATCTATGCCTTGATCGCGGCAATTGAAAGCCCGGAAGCAAAGGTATTCGCATTCGAGCCGGTGCCAAAGATCTACACGCGGTTGGAGAAAAATGCGGCAATCAATCAGGTCGAGAATCTACAGACGATTTCAAGCGCAGTGTCCAATTTTGACGGCGCCGTCACTATCTATATTCCCCGTGGGAGTATTCCGACAAGTTCATCGACATTGCGGGGATTTCGACAGGCGCAAGAAGAGATTCAAGTGACAGCCGTCAAGGTTGATACTTTTGTCGCAGACGAGCAGATCGCAAGAATCGATCTGCTGAAGATAGACACGGAAGCAACGGAACATCTCGTTTTGGATGGGGCCAAAGAGACTTTGGCGCGTGATAAACCCATGATCATTTGTGAAGTTCTCAAGGGCAGGACAGAGAGAGAGCTACATGCGATGCTGGATCGGTTCGATTATCGATATTTCTGGATCACTGAAAGCGGATTGGTGGAGAAGGAATCGATCGTCGGTGATGCAACACATCGCCACGACAACTATCTGTTTCTCCATCCTGACGACGTCGAGAGAATATCGGACCTGATCCAGGTAGGCTAAATCTGTCGCGCGAACTTGGTTTTGCTCTGTGAGAATTCATGGTATCCTGTTGGTGCATCGCTTGATTATCCTGCTTCAACCATGCTCAATACGGTTCATAACCGGCGCATACTGGGTTCGTACGTCAACAGGTATCCGCTTTTGTGGCTGCGGAATGGCCGACGGCGTGAGTTTGTAGCGGCCAGTGTCAAGCACCCCCTCCGTCGTTCATCGTCATGATGTTGTTCAATTTTTAGCGCGTAGTCCATCACTATGGGAGAAAGCACATGGTATTTTCGAGGCAAAGAGTAACGAGAAGAAATACACGACGGTATGGGATTTTGCTGAGCTTGTTGGCTGTCCTTGTGCTGTTGCTGGCAGCTTGTGGCGGTGGGTCGGCACCGGCGGCAGAGGCACCGGCGGCAGAGGCGCCGGCCGCGGAAGCACCAGCCGCTGATGCGCCGGCCACCGAAGAGCCTGCGACGGAGGAAGCCGAAGCACCGGCGGCAGCAGAAGAGGAGGCTGCGCTCGGTTCGACCTTGATCGGCGAGATCGAAGGCCCCATGATCATCACCGACGAGGCTGCCTTCCCCACCGAGTTCAACGAAGCACCCATGCTGGCCGAGATGGTGGCAGCCGGCGAACTGCCGGCGCTGGCAGAACGACTGCCCGCGGCCATCGAGAATCTGCTGGTCATCGAGCCGGTCCACGAGATCGGCAAGTATGGCGGCATCTGGCGACGCGGCTTCACCGGCCCGGCCGACGGCCAGAACGGCCATCGCGTCGCCGGCGGCGATCGCTTCCTCTTCTGGAACTCAGAGAACTTCCCGGAGATGACGCCCAACGTGGCCAAGAGCTGGGAGGTCAGCGAGGACGGCGCCGAGATCACCCTCCACCTGCGCGAAGGCATGAAGTGGTCGGACGGCGAACCCTTCACGACCGCCGACGTCATGTTCTGGTATCGAGCACATGTACCAGAACGAAGAGACTGGTGCCCGTGCGCTCGCCCTTCTTCAACATCGACGACGGCGCCACGCTGGAAGCGGTGGACGACTACACGCTCAAGTTCACCTTCCCCTTTGCCAACAGCCTCTTCCTGGAAGTGCTGGGCAGCTCCGTCAACGTCTTTGGCGGTCCGGCCATCTTTGGCAACACGGGCCATGGGCGGTTTTGCCCCGGCCCACTACCTGGAGCAATTCCACCCGGACTTTGTTGCCCAGGAGGATCTCGATGCCATGGTGGCGGATGAAGGGTTCGACAACTGGGTCAACCTCTTCAAGGACAAGAACACCTGGCAGCGCAACCCGGACCTGCCGGTGGTGACGCCGTGGAAGACGGTCAACCCCATCACCACCGACAACTGGGTGCTGGAGCGCAACCCCTACTACTTCGGCGTCGACACGGCCGGCAACCAACTGCCCTACATCGACCAGATCTCCATGACCCTGGCCGAGGACCTGGAAGTGCTCAACCTGCGCGCCATCGCCGGTGAGTATGACTACCAGGCCCGCCATGTCTCGCTGGCCAATCTGCCGGTACTGCTGGAGAACGCTGCCGACGGCGGTTATTCGGTCCATCTGGATCCGGCGCAGCACGGCGCTGACGGCGCTATCATGATCAACCAGAGCTATCGCAGGCGGATCGAAGAGATCGCCAAGTGGCTGCAGAACGCCGACTTCCGCCGTGCGCTCTCGCTGGGCATCGACCGCGACGCCATCAACGAGGTCGTCTTCCTGGGCATCGGCACGCCCGGATCGGCCGTGGTGGCCGAGAGTTCGCCCTTCAACCCCGGCCCAGAATACCGCGCAGCTCTGGTCCACCCTGGACCCGGACCAGGCCAACGCACTGTTGGATTCCATCGGCCTGACCGAGAAGGACGCCGACGGCTACCGCCTGCGCACCGACAACGGCGAGCGGCTGGTGCTGGAGATCAACCCGATCCCGGCCTTCATCCAGTTCACCCAGATCGCCGAGCTGATCACAGCCGACTGGGCCGACATCGGCATCTTCCTCAATGTCGTCGAGTCGGAACGCGGCCTGGTCGAGCAGCGTCGTGCCGCCAACGAACTGCAGATGTTCTTCTGGCAGAATGACGGCACCGACGAACTCTATCTCTATCCGTACCATGCGCTGCCGGTCGCCAACACCTCGGGCACCGGCCCGGCGTATCGGCGACTGGTACTCATCCGGCGGTACGGCCGGCATCGAGCCGCCGGCCGACGGCAGTGTAGCCACGGTGCTGGATATGTTCTCCGAAGGCCTGAAGGCGACGCCTGAGGAGCGTGTGACCATCGGTCAGGAGATCTGGAAGATCATCACCGACGAGGTCTGGACCATCGGTACCGTGGGCCAGTCGGGCGCCTTCATGGGCGTGCGCGTGGTCAAGGACAACATGGGCAACATTCCGTCCCGCCAGTTCAACATCCAGGCCGGACAGACGCCTAACATCTCGCGGCCGTCGACCTTCTACTTCACGGATATCGAGGAATAGGTAGGTTTACTACAACGAATTTGGACGGGAACGGATTAGGGTCTGGTTCGACGGCAGTTCGTGACGGAACACCGTGCTCGCCTGACCAGAGGATAATCCGTTCCCCTCTGAATCCGTTGTAGTGATCGTTTTCCACCTTCCTGAGGAGCCGGTTCAGATGGCATCAGCCCTCACACGACTCACACCAACCGAATATTTGGCCCGTGAGCGCAAGAGCGCAACGAAAAGCGAGTTCATTGGCGGCCAGATCTACGCTCTGGCTGGTGCTAGTGAGCAACACAACCTGATTACATCCAACGTGATCGTTTCGTTTGGCACGCAACTGCGCAAACGTCCCTGCCGTGTCTACCCCAGCGACATGCGCGTCCGGATCGACGAGGGTCGGGCCTATGCCTATCCCGATGTGACGGTGGTCTGCGGCGAGCCACGGTTCGAAGATGAGAAGCGGGACACGCTGCTCAACCCAATGGTGATCGTAGAAGTGCTCTCCAGGTCGACGGAGCGTTTCGACCGTGGCCGCAAGTTCCAAGGCTATCGTTCACTGGAATCGCTCACCGAGTACCTGTTGATCGCCCAGGACGTCTGCCGCATCGAGCACTATGTACGCCAACCCGAGGGTCACTGGCTGCTGTCGGAAGCAACCGGACTGGAGGGCGAGATGCTGCTGCCGACCATCGACTGTCGTCTGTCGTTTGCCGATGTCTACGACAAAGTCGATCTCGAGCCCCAGGTCGAGGCGGACCAAAACGGCCAGGAAGTGGACTAGGAAATGGTCAGCTACATCGTACGGCGCTTCTTCGCCGGCATCCTCACCATCTGGGCGGCCACGGTGATCACCTTTGTGGTGATCCAATTGCCGCCGGGCGACTTTGTCACGGCCTACATCGCCAACCTCCAGAGCACGGGCACGGTTCTCTCCATGGAAGAGGCTGAGGCCCTGCGAATCCAGTATGGTCTGGATCAGCCCATCTATGTGCAGTATGTGAAGTGGATGGGTCTCATGCTCAAGGGCAACTTTGGCATGGCCATGGAATACAATCGCCCGGTACGCGAAGTCATCGGTGACCGCATGCTCATCACCGTCATCGTCTCGCTGGCAGCCGTACTTTTCATCTGGGCGCTGGCATTGCCTATCGGTATCTATTCGGCTGTGCGCCAATATTCCATCGGCGACTATATCTTTACCTTTATCGGCTTCATCGGCATCGCCATACCCAATTTTATGATGGCGCTGATTGTCCTCTACGTCAGCTTCAAATATTTCAACGTGCAGAGTATCGGCGGCCTCTTCTCGCCTTCAATGAGCATGGAACCTTGGGGCTGGCCCAAGATCTGGGACATGCTCAAACATCTGCCCATTCCAGCCGTCATTATCGGCATGGCAGGTATGGCCGAGGTGGTCCGCATCATGCGCGCCAACCTGCTCGATGAGCTGCGCAAGCCCTACGTGGTGACGGCCCAGGCCAAGGGGCTCCCCCGCCATCGTGTCATCATGAAGTACCCGGTGCGCGCGGCCATGAACCCCTTCGCCAGCACCATTGGCTATCTCTTTCCCTTCCTGGTCTCGGGCAGCATCATCGTCTCGCTGGTGTTGAGCTTGCCCACAGTCGGTCCGCTCCTCTACAAGTCACTGATCGCGCAGGATCTCTTCCTGGCCGGAACGATCCTGTTGATGCTGGCTGTCCTCACTGTGGTCGGCACCTTCGTCTCTGACCTGATCCTCATGTGGATCGACCCGCGCATCCGCTTCGGCATGGAGGGCAGAAACTGATGGCCGAGGCAACTCTGGGCACAGTCGGTGCCGCCGAGCAGCAGCCGCCCGACGGCGTGCAGGAGAGCGCGACCGCGGAACGTGTCATGGTGGCCACCCAGTGGCAGCTCATGTGGTGGCGCTTCCGCAAACACAAGCTGGCCATGGCTTCGGCCGTAATCATCATTCTCTTCTACGCCGTTGTCCTCTTTGCCGATTTCTGCGCCTATTCGGACCCGCTGATGGACAATGCGGATCTGTTGCTGCTGCCTCCGCAGCGCATCCATCTTTTCGATGAGGGCAAGTTTCAGCCCTATGTCCACGGTTTCACCGGCAAGCGCGATCCGCAGACCTTCAAGAAAGTCTACACGGTCGACCCGAATATCAAGGTCTATTTAGAATTTTTTGCCGAAGGCTTTGAGTACAAGCAATTCGGCTTCATTCCTTCCAATATTCACTGGATCGGCGCCAAAGACGCCGTCACCGAAGAGACGCTCTTCATCCTCGGCTCCGACAAATTGGGGCGCGACCTCTTCTCGCGGCTCATGGTGGCGACACGCCTGTCGCTGACCATCGGTCTCTTCGGCGTTGCCCTGAGCCTCTTTCTGGGGATTCTTTTGGGCGGTCTCTCCGGTCTCTATGGCGGCACGGTGGACAGTATTATCCAGCGGGTCATCGAGATGGTGCGCTCCATTCCGACGATTCCACTCTGGATGGCGCTGGCCGCGGCCGTGCCGGCCACCTGGTCCGCCGAGCGTGTCTACTTCTTCATCGTGCTCATTCTGGGCGTCATCGGCTGGACCACGCTGGCGCGTGTCGTGCGCGGTCGTTTTCTGTCGCTGCGTTCTGAAGATTTCGTCACCGCGGCCGAGCTTGCCGGCGCCGGGCAGATGCGCATCATCTTTCGCCACATGGTGCCCTCCTTCCTGAGCCACATCATCGCCGCCACCACACTGGCGCTGCCGGCCATGATCATCGCCGAGACAGCGCTCAGTTTTCTCGGTCTGGGTCTGCGACCGCCGGCCATTAGCTGGGGTGTTCTGCTCAAAGATGCACAAAACGTGCAGGCCGTGGCCATCTCGCCCTGGCTTCTGATTCCGGCGATCCCGGTCATCGTGGCCGTGCTGGCCTTCAACTTCCTCGGCGACGGCCTACGTGACGCCGCCGATCCATATGGTTGATGCGAAGTGTTGAAATATCCTGATCGTCCGATCTTATCCGTCAACAACCTAAAAACCTACTACTTTCAGGACGAAGGTGTTGTCCGCGCCGTAGACGGAGCGAGCTTTGATCTCTTTCCGGGTAAGACGTTGGGCATCGTCGGCGAAAGCGGTTGCGGCAAGAGTGTGACCGCGCGTTCGATTTTACGTATCGTCGAGGAGACCGGCCGCATCGCCGATGGAGAGATATGGCTGCGCCTGGAAGACGAGTCTGGACAGCGTGGACGAACTGGACCTGACCACGCTGAATGCCAACGGGCGGCAAATTCGTGACATCCGCGGCGGCGAGATTGGGCTGATCTTCCAAGAACCTATGACCTCGTTCAGTGTCTACCATACTGTGGGTAACCAGATCATCGAGGCTGTTCGTCTGCACAACAATGTCAGCAAGAAGGAAGCACGTGCGCAGGCCATCGAGATGCTGCGTTTGGTCGGCATCCCTCAGCCGGAGCGACGCATCGACGAGTATTCATTCCAGCTCAGCGGCGGCCTGCGTCAGCGCGTGATGATCGCCATGGCGTTGAGCAGCAACCCGCGCATCCTCATCGCCGACGAGCCGACCACGGCGCTGGACGTCACCACCCAGGCGCAGATCCTCGAACTGCTGCGCTCGCTGCAGGAAGAGCGGAACCTTTCCATCATCCTCATTACCCATGACATGGGCGTCATCGCCGAAATGGCGGATGATGTGGTCGTCATGTATCTGGGCCGGGTGGTGGAAAATGCACCGGTCGACGATATCTTTCACAACCCTCAGCATCCCTACACGCGGGCATTGCTGCGCTCGATTCCCAACGTGTTGGCCGAGCCGCGCACCAAGCTGGCCACCATCGCCGGCTCCATTCCCCATCCCTACAACCGGCCGGTCGGCTGCCCGTTCCATCCCCGCTGCACCGATTCCATCGGCGGCACCTGCGACGTGCGAGAGCCCGAGTTGCGTACGATCGCGCGACGGGCGTTCCGTGAGCTGTTTTCTCTATGACGAGTGATGTGATGGCCGTTACGGTAGATCTCAAACCCTTTGTGGTGACTGAAGAGGAGTTCCAGGTGCTATGTCGCGCCGATCCGGAACTCCGGCTCGAACGCGCCCAAACCGGAGAAGTAATCATCATGACCCCCGCAGGTGGTGAAACAGGCGAACGCAACGGCGAGATTTTTGGCCAACTCTGGCAATGGAACCGGCGCACCCGAAGTGGGCATGTGTTCGATTCATCCACGGGGTTTATACTGCCCAATGGAGCCATTCGGTCGCCGGATGCCTCGTGGGTTCGTGCGACTCGCTGGCGTGCGCTTTCGCAAGAAGATCGAAGCCAGTTTCCGCCCTTCTGTCCTGACTTCGTGATTGAACTCCGATCGCCGGCCGACTCTCTCACTGCACTGCGGGCGAAAATGCTGGAATATCTCGCCAATGGCGCCCGGCTTGGCTGGTTGATCGATCCTGAAAGCCGGCAAGTGGACGTGTATCGTACGGGCGAACAGATGCAGACACTGTGTGCGCCGCAAAGTCTATCCGGAGAACCGGTTCTACCTGGCTTTGTCCTCGACCTTACCGAAGTACTGCCAAAGGCGACGCCACATGAGTGAGCGTAGGAACGGGGACCGGCGCATCCTAGAGGTCAAAAACCTGCGCAAGTACTTTCCCATCCGCCAAGGCTTGTTGCGCCGCACCGTCGGCCACGTGCGTGCGGTGGACGACGTGAATTTCTATATTCGCAAGGGAGAGACGCTTTCGCTGGTCGGCGAGAGTGGATGTGGTAAGACGACGACGTCCCGTTGTATTCTACGCGCCCTCATGCCGACCGACGGCGAGATCAAGTTCCTGACCGAGAACGAGACGGTCGTCGATGTGGCAACCCTGCCCAAATCGGGATTGCGCCCTCTGCGTCGCCAGATGCAGATGATCTTTCAGGATCCCTATTCATCGCTCAACCCGCGCATGACCGTCTTCGAAATCATCGGAGAGCCGCTGCTGGTCAACGGTGTACGCAACGCGGCCCAGCGTCGCGAACGCGTCGAAGAACTGTTGGGATTGGTGCATCTCCCCCCCGAGTATATGAACCGTTACCCCCATGCGTTTAGCGGCGGCCAACGACAGCGCATCGGCGTGGCCAGGGCCTTGGCGCTCAACCCGGCCCTGATCGTGGCCGACGAACCGGTCTCGGCGTTGGATGTCTCGGTGCAGGCCCAGATTGTCAACCTGTTGCTCGAATTGCAGGACGAACTGGACCTCTCCTATCTGTTCGTGGCCCACGACCTGAGCGTGGTTAAGCACGTAAGCGACCGCGTGGCCGTCATGTATGTGGGCAAGATTGTCGAGATCGCGGAGACCGAGACGCTTTTCACCGCGCCCAAGCACCCCTATACGGAAGCGCTGCTTTCGGCTGTGCCGAAACCGGACCCGCGCCTGCGTTCGCAACGCATCATTCTCGAGGGTGAGGTAGCGGACCCGGCCAACCCGCCGTCCGGCTGTTACTTTCATCCGCGCTGCAAGTATGCAGTCGATCTTTGTCGCACCGAGACGCCCGATCTCGAGGAAATCGGCCCGGGTCGGTTTGTCAGTTGCCACCGAGCCGATGAGATCGAACTTGTTGGAATTCAGGAATAGACTGACCAAGACAATTGATACAGCCGTATGAGACTGAGCAGGGGCCAGCAGTAATAGAGCTGGCAGGATAAGGCGTCGGTCTGGTCAGGAGCATTGCAACGGATAAAACCGATCTGGCATCACCTGCACCATATGCCACCAGGTCGGCGCGATTTGGAGTTTTGCGCTCGTATAGCGTGGCTTGGGGAGTTGTGTCTCCGCAACCGTCGAGCGCCCGACGATGACATTGAAATAGGAGCCGGAACCGGCTCATCAGAAACTCGTGAGGATTGATTAGATGGTTGTCAACAGAGCTTTGCAGACAATGAAAGAGGGCAGGCCCGCGTTCGGCTACGCTTTGGGCATGGGCGCGCCGTTGAACGCTGAATTGCTGAGTCAGTCAGGCATTGATTTTATCTTGCTGGACCGACAGCACGGTTCCTGGGGCGACGATTCCACCGATCTGGCCCTGGCGGCCATGCATGGCAATCCGGCCGCACCTATGGCCCGCGTCGCCCGCAACGATTACACACTCATCGGTCGCCTGCTGGATGAAGGCATGCTCGGCATTATCGTCCCAATGGTCCACACACCCGAAGACGCACGGGCGGTGGCCGCGGCCTGCCGCTTTCCACCCGTCGGCGACCGCTCCTGGGGTTGGGGACGCGCCCGAGCCTATGGACCCGACTACACCAAATGGATCAGCGAAGAACTCTATGTAGCGGTACAGATTGAGAGTGCGCAAGCCGTCGAGAACGTCGAGGCGATCATGGCCACACCCGGCATTGACGGCTGCTGGACGGGACCCTCCGACCTGTCGTTCTCCATGGGATTCCATCCCAGCGAGATGGATGAACGCGAAGAGCACGCCCGTGCGCTGGAACGGATCGTGCAAGCCTGCCGCGACACCGGCACGATCCCCGGCATTGCAGGGAGAGGTATTGAGGATGCCAAGCTCCGCGCAAGCCAGGGATTCCGATTTATCACGGCCGGCAGCGACACAGGCTTCCTCATGGCCGGTTCAGCTGCCGGTGTGGCTGAACTGAACGCATACCGCAATGGACTAACATAGGGGCCAGGCGTACACGGCATGGACATCAACAAACGATTCCCGTCTGTGGCTGACATGGAAGTCGCGGCGAAGCGTCGTATGCCCGGCTTTGTGCATGATTATCTGGTCAACGGTCTCGGTGCAGGTGTCAACGTCGAGAAAAATCGGCAGGCGTTGAACAGTGTGGAACTGATGCCGCGCTATCTATCCGAGGCCGGGAACCCGGATATTCGCCGCCGGTTGTTCGCACGCGAATATGATGCCCCCTTCGGTGTGGCCCCGCTCGGCCTCTCCGGGTTGATGTGGCCCCGGTCGGAGACGATCCTGGCTGCAGCCGCCAAGGCGCAGAATGTGCCCTATACGTTAAGCACGGTCGCCACGGTGAGCCTGGAGAAGATTCGCCCCATCGCCGGCGAGAATGCATGGTTTCAGTTCTACCCGCCCAATGACGCGACCGTCGAGAAATCTCTGCTCGAGCGCTGTCAGGCCGCCGGCTACGAGACGATCCTTCTGACCGTCGATGTGCCGGTGGTCATTCGTCGCGAACATGATATCCGTAATGGGCTGTCGGTACCGCCGAAGTTCGATCTGAAGACCGTCGGGCAGATGATCGCCCACCCCAACTGGTCACTGCGCATGCTTGGCGCAGGTGTGCCCCAGTTCGAAAACTTGCGGCCATACTTTGCCGATCAATCAACCGGCACCGCAGGGTCAATCAGCGCCTCTGTCCACTTCATCAAGAAGGTGATGAAAGGACACATCACCGCGCAACGTTTCGCCAGAATTCGCGACGGATGGCCCGGCAAATTGCTGGTAAAGGGGATCTTGGACACGGAAGAAGCCAAGCACTATTTGGCGCTGGGCGCCGACGGGCTCGTCGTCTCCAACCATGGCGGCCGGCAACTGGATGCGGCGCCGTCGGTCGTGTCGGTTCTGCCGCAAATCCGTGCAGCAGTCGGCCCCCAGGCCACGCTTGTTGCGGACAGCGGCATTCGTTCCGGTCTTGACATCGCCAGGATGATCGCGTTGGGGGCGGATTTCGTGTTGCTGGGACGCCCTTTTATTTATGGAGTTGCCGCGTTGGATCGCAGAGGCGGCGAGCATGTAATGGAGATCCTCAAAGCTGAGTTGCGTGCGGTGATGGGCCAACTCGGTTGCCCGACTATAGAGAAGTTGCCCTGCTTTTTGCACCCCAGCAACGATTAGGGAATTCCCCACGTGCTCGGGTCCAGCAGCGACTCGTCATCCAAGGCCAGTGCGCTGAGCCTTTCCAGAGTCGCTGTTGAAAACGTCACATCCAATGCCGCCAGGTCTTCCTCCAGTTCGTCCGTCGAGTGCGCACCGACCAGAACCGTGTCGACCCGAGGTTGTGCCAGCGCAAAGGCGATGGCGCCTTGGGCCGGCGTCACCTCCTCATCGGATTCCCGGAGCAGAGTGCGAAACCGGCGCGATTGAATGCGCAACGGGTCCAATCGGTCGGGAAGGTGTTCGGCGCGTGCCGTCAACGCCCCCTTCAACAACACCGAGCGTGCCACAATCCCCACACTCTTCGCGGCGGCCAGTGGCAACACACGTGCATCCAGCCGCTGGTCGAGGACGGAGTAGGTCACCTGCATGACGTCGAAGAGGTCGTAGGCCAGCGCCTCTTCCGGCAGCGCTTCACCGTAAAATGAAGCGCCTGTCCAGCCGATCTGCCCGCGTTTGCGTGCGTCTTCAAAGGCGTCGGCCAACAACTCCCTTCGTGCCAGCAGTGCGGCATCGACACTGTGGACCATCCAGAGATCGACGTAGTCAGTGCACAACAGCCGCAGACTCGTCTCCAGCGCATCGCGGATGACCCGGCGCATTTTGGCGTCGGACCAAACCGCGCCGGCCGGAGGACGCGGGTCGACTTTGGTGGCGAGAATGACCTGATCTCTGCGGCCTGACAGTGCCAGCCCCAGAACCCGTTCACTGTCGCCGTAGGAGCGCGCCGTATCCAGAAAGTTGATGCCGGCATCCAAGGCCGCGTGCACGAGACGCACAGCCGCCTCCTGGCTAGGCTGCCCGAAGCGACCGGGCGCCTCAATGCCGTAGTCGAGACCCAGTTCCACCGTGCCCAGGGCCAACGTGGAGACCTTTAGGCCGGTCCGGCCTAATGTTCGGTAACGCATGCAATGTTCCTTCAGCAGGTCGGAGTACCGCGAACAATCAGGAAGACGAGAACAGCCGAACGCACGATCTTGTTACGTCTGCAACTCCTCGTCATCCGAGCAATTCGATCAGTCCAAATCTTGCCGGCCGATGAAAATCAGCCGGCTCGGCCAGAGTCGGTGACCAACAGCTAAATTCGTCTGCACCTTCGCGAGGACGTTCGATGCGATAGAAGTTGGCCCGCCACTGTGCCGGCAGAACGCGCTCTACGGTTAACTCGGCGAGCGGTAAGCCCAGCATCGCCTGCCAAGTATGGTTTTCGTCATCGCGTGTGGCCTGCCAGTGAAGACCAGGACAATTCCAGCCGAAGTCGACCTGCATGTCCGCGTGGCAGACCGGTCGGGCTGTGGACGCTCGCGTCCAAGAGGACGCCATTGGGGCTGACCTCTAACTCAAAATAATCGACCGGAATGGACGCACCGGGCGCGATGAAGAGCTCGACAACCTCTTCGTCGTAGATCGGTTCATCGTGTGCCGTATATGTGCCCCAGATATCGTGATCCGTGCAAGTGAAGTGGACGAAGAGCACGGCGTGTTCATGGCAGAGCCGTACCGCGGTCTGTTGTCGCGCCGAGTTGCGGCCGTGCGCCGAAAGAAACGGCGCAAGCGGCGCGATTTCCGACCACGGCCAGGTAGCCGGATCGGCGCTGCGATCCCAGTTAGAAAGCATCGGCTGCACGCCGGCATACGGTATTGTCGGTGTATTCATCGAGTCTGGTCGTCTTCCCCTAGTGAATCCCGGCAGAAATACTCATACAGTTCCTACCAGAGGTAGCATGGCCGAATTTCTGTCGTGGTATTCGCGCCGAAATGAAATAGAGTATCGTCATCCACATCCGCATCTCAGCAAGTAGGGCACGACCTTATGCCTGTCCGGAACGTGCGCCGGCAAAGCTGCGCTCATTCAGCGGGTCTATCGTACGAGGCGGCGAAACGGCTCTCTCTTGAGATCGCAGACCAGCAGCTCGTCCAGATTTTCGTCTTCAAGACCGCACTTGATGACCCTGAGCGACTGGAAGGCTGCCTCGGCAGTCTGCTCAATATCGATACCGGTATGCGCCAGCGTGGCCCGAAAAGAAGTCAAACAGTGCACGCCACGGCGGGCCATCTCTTGAACGAAGAGCGTGTTGACCATGGGACGTAACGTTTCGTCAGGCAAGGTCAGATGGATGGTGGGACTGGTGTGAAGCCCTATACACGCTGCCCTGCAATCCCGCTTCCGCAATGGCGTCGTTGAGTGCTCGACGCAGTTCCTCACCGATCTGTCGAAAGCGGGTTTCCGCGTTGCGCAACTTTAGCTCACGAATTGTGGTCAGCGATGCTGCCAACCCAATATTGTCGCTCCAGTAGGAACTGGAAATAAACATCTGTTTGGCCGGCTCCATCACCGGTCTGGACCCGACCACTGCGCCCATGGCATATCCGTTGGACATGGCCTTGGCGATGACGGTCATATCGGGTGTAACGCCGACCACCTCCTGAATGCCGCCGAGAGCATAACGCCAGCCACAGGAAACTTCATCAAAGATGAGAACGACGTCATGTCGCCGCGCCAACGCCTGGATACCCTCCAGATAGCCGGCCGGCGGCAGTTCGGAACGGGCCGGTTCCATCATGATGGCCGCCACGTCAGGTCCATGTTCCTCCAAAAGCGCGGCAGGCATCTCCAGGTCGCCGTAGGAGAACGGGATCACAGTGCCGGCCAGCGCGCGCGGAACGCCGATCGGTTCGATGCCGGCAAAGGGGAACTCTCCGCTGTCGGGATCAACGCCAAAATTGGCAGCCTGGTACCAATCATGCCAGCCGTGATAACCGCAGATCAACACCTTGTCGCGACCTGTGACGCCGCGCGCAATACGCACGGCCACCGCACATGCCTCGCCGCCGCCCTTGGTATAACGCACCATTTCCGCACTGGGGATCGTGTCGGCCAGTTCTTCAGCCAGTTCGATCTCCAGTGGGCTGTTGAGCGTGTAGATGCTGCCGCGGTCGATTTGGCTTTTGACCGCTGCGTCCACCCGCTCGTCGGCGTGGCCGAGGATGACGGCACCGACCGCGTTGACCCAGTCGATGAATTCGTTTCCATCGATGTCGACAAAGCGTGCGCCCTTGGCTCGCTGTGCATAGATCGGGCTGACTCCGTTGGCAAACTGGTCGGCCCGCCGGCTGATCAACTGTGTCCAGCCGGGAATAACTTGCCCGGCCCGCGTGTAGGTGGCCAGAGAGCGGCTTACATCCGGGTAGGTAGTCATGGCCGCGCCTTTCTGTTAGAGCTCTATCGATCGATGCCGGATGATTGGTAGAGCCCGGCACAATGTGCTGGGGGAGAATCGATAACGATATGGTAGCGTGGCGCCGGTCGGCTGTCAATCGGATTTCTGAGAGGGGGTGCATCCCATGTCGGGGGCGGCAGGCGAGAAGATCATCGTTCGCGTCCGTAGGAAGCCCCCAAATGTGGTATGTACCCCCTGAGAGGATACACATCTGGGATCTGAGTGCCTGCTTCTTGCAGGAGCCGCAAAGACGTACCCGACGGATGGTGTTCCCCGGATTGCGTAGCGATTGACACCGATTCTGCTTCCGTGGTACGTTGCTGGACACCCCTAATGCTCATCCGCAGTGAACCTCAGCGAGGTTGCGACCTCCTGCCGAGGATTGAAAATCGCTCGATTCTGAAAAGATTGCGACACAGCCATTCTGCCCGTGCAACGGTCGCAATGCGACATCGACAAATAAGGGCTGATTCGAAGAAACGTCGGTCAGGAGACATGGAAGATGGGAAGCACCGAACGTTCGATCCAGGATCTCTTTGACCTGCGTGGGCGGGTGGCGATCGTCACCGGTGCGGCCGGATGGCTGGGTGCAGCCATGAGCCGCGGGTTGGCGGAGGCCGGCGCGCGTGCGTGGTCGTCACGAGCCGAGAATCACAGCAAGCCATCGATTTTGCCGCGACGTTGCCCGGTACCGACCATCTAGGTCTGGCATTTCAACAGGACGAAACCGATGCGATCCCGGCATTCGTTTCCCATGTGGTGAAGCAGACCGGACGGATCGACATCCTGGTCAACAACGCGTACGGCAGCAGCGCGCCCTCCATCGATACCGCGAACGGCAGACGATTTCGATCGCGCCTACCACACCGGTGTAACGGCCTACTTCTTGTTGGCGTGTGAGGTTGTCTTCCACCTGCGCCAACGACAGGCGCCGGGGTCGATCATCAACATCGCCAGTATGTACGGTGTAGTGGCCAGCTATCCCGACGCGTACACGGATCTCGAGATCAACAGCCCGCCCAACTATCATGGGTTGAAGGGCGGCATCGTGCATTTGACGCGCCACTTGGCCGCGTACTGGGCCGCCGACGGTGTCCGTGTCAATGCCATCAGCCCCGGTCCGTTTCCCGCTCCCAAGGTCAAAGAAAACATGCCGGACTTCATCGCGCGCCTCAATGCCAAGGTACCTTTGGGTCGCATGGGGTTGCCCGAAGAGCTGAAGGGGATCACGGTGCTCTTGGCCGGTGACGCCGGCAGCTACATCACCGGCCAAAATATCCTCGTCGACGGCGGCTGGACTGCTTGGTAAGCGCGGTTTCGAGGCACCGAAGTAGGTGCGTGCCCTTGCGACCCACGAGCGTACGCACCACACCTGAATAAGATACCGCAGAGTAGCAGATCCCGGCGGCAAATTGGGCCACGGTCATTTTGCCGCTTCCGCTTGAGTAGGCTGACCCTATTTACCGCCGTGGGTTCTACGCCGCAATGCAGTAATGTAGTAGTCATGAAATAGTCACAACGAATCAGGAGAGGCTCGTGAGTGAAGTGGGGCTACACAAAAGCGAACTGGATACACCCTTTCTATGGGTTGATCTGGATGTACTGGAACAGAATATCCGGGTAATCGCAGAGTATACGCAGACCGCGGGTATCGCCTGGCGACCGCACATCAAGGGCATCAAGACGCCGGCGATTGCCCATATGTTGCTGCAGGCGGGCGCACTGGGGCTGACCTGTGCCAAGCTGGGTGAAGCAGAGGTCATGGCTGCCGCAGGTGTGACAGATATGTTGATTGCCAACCAGATTGTCGGGCTGCAAAAATACCGGCGTCTCGCCAATCTCTGTCGCACGGCAGACGTCAAAGTCGCCATTGACAGCACGGCGACCCTGGCCATGCTCAATCAGGCCGCTCGTGCGGAAGGGGTCGCCATCGGCGTCATAATTGAGCTCAACACCGGCATGGATCGGGCCGGCGTTCTGCCGGGTGCGGCGGTTGTGACACTGGCACGTGCGGTCTCCGACTATCCCGGTCTGCGTCTACGCGGGCTCATGGCGTGGGAGGGACACACCATGGAAATCGAAGACGAATCTTTGCGACGAACGGCGATTGAGCGAGCCGTCTGCCTACTGTGCGAGAGCGCCGAACAGTGTCGTCAGGCCGGCATCCCCATCGAGATTGTCAGTTGTGGCGGCAGCGGCACCTTCACCGTCACCGCGCACCAGCCCGGCATCACCGAGATTCAGGCCGGCGGCGCCGTCTTCAATGACATGACCTACGCCGGCTTTCACGTGCTGACCGGGCAGGCTCTGTTTGTACACAGCGTGGTCACAAGCCGGCCGGCGCCCAAACGCGTCATCGTGGATGCCGGTTTCAAGACCATGCCACGCTGGATCAATCGACCACAGCCGGTGGAGATGGCGGGCGTCGCCGACATCGCTCTGTCGGCCGAGCACGGCATCATCACGCTGGATGAAGACAATGACGCGATTGCCGTCGGCGATCGCTTCGACTTTGTCCCCGGCTACAGCGATACAACGGTCTTTCTGCACGACACAATCTATGCGCTGCGCAACGACAGGGTCGAGGCGGTCTGGCCGATCTCGGCACGCGGCAAACTGAGGTGAGCAAACCATGGCCAAACTACTCGTCGGAGAATGCAAGCAGGAAGTCTCATCGTTCAATCCCGTCACCAGTACCTACGCCGACTTCGATGTTGCGGTCGGCGATGAGCTATTGGCATTCCACCGTGGCGTCTCGTCGGAGATGGCCGGCGCCCTGCAAGTGTTCGGCGAGACCGGAGAGGTAGAGATTGTCCCCGCGTACAGTGCACGTGCGATTACGTCGGGTGGGATTCTGCAGGCAGAGAGTTTTGATCGCATCGCCGGCGAGTTTCTGGGGACGGTGCGGCGCGCACCGCTTGTGGACGGCATCTACTTCTCGCTCCACGGCGCCATGCAGGCCGAGAACGAGGACGATCCTGAAGGCTATCTACTGGCAGAAACACGCAAGATTGTCGGACCGGATATGCCAATCGTCATTTCGCTCGATCTGCACGGCATTCTGACCGACCGCATGTTGGCGAACGTCGACGCTATAGTTGCCTACCACACCTATCCCCACGTTGACTTTTACCAGACCGGTGCGCGCGCGGCAGAGCTTCTGCTGCGCATCGTGGCCGGCGAGGTGCGGCCGGTAACAGCGCGGGTCCATATCCCGGCGCTGGTGCGCGGGCCGGAGTTGATCACGGAAACAGGCCGTTTCGGTGCCTCGATTCGGCAAGCCCAACACGCGGAGGCGGAGGCCGGGGGATTGTCCGCCGGCATGTTTATCGGCAATCCATTCACCGATGTGCTCAATTTAGGATCCGACAGTTTCGTCGTCGCCGATGGCGATGCGGAGTGGGCAAAGTCGC
Organism: uncultured Chloroflexia bacterium; assembly: GCA_963715415.1. Classification (GTDB taxonomy): domain Bacteria; phylum Chloroflexota; class Anaerolineae; order Caldilineales; family Caldilineaceae; genus JAWKOK01. The sequence goes on from CAVQSG010000003.1 coordinate 24,527, forward strand.
AGGCGCTCAAGCTGGCGCAGGAGTTTTGGGCCGTGCGGAGCGAACTCAACCAGCCGCTGATTTCCCTCGAAGAAGCAGTGAACATCGCCGGGCACGAAGTGGGCAACGGCACAGTCATCCTGGTCGATGCCGCCGACGCCACCAGTTCCGGCGCGTCGGGAGACAGCAACGCGATTCTGCGTACACTGATCGAGAGCAGGTACAGCGGTCGAGCGTTGCTCCCCATCGTCGACCCGGCAGCAGTGGACGCGGCCATGCGCGCCGGTGTCGGCGCGGTTGTGCAGGTGACGCTCGGCGGGCGTCTCGATCCTGGACGGTTTACGCCGTTGGCTGTCTCAGCCGGTGTGCGCTTGCTCTCTGACGGTCGTGTAGAGAGCGAATCGAACGGCGCTATCTGGAATGCCGGTCCCACTGCTGTGCTGCAGGTGGGTTCATCGATCGTGATCGCCACCAGCCGGCCCATTAGCCTCTACGACCGCTCACTCTTCTATGCCCACGGCCAGGATCCACAGCGGTTTGACGCGGTCGTAGTCAAGTCTCCCCACTGCCAGCATCATATGTTTGCCGCCTGGGCTCATAGCATGCTCAATGTGGACGTGCCCGGCTCCACGAGCGCCAATCTGCCGCGGCTGGGCCATGCACGCTGCCGGCGCCCGATCTTTCCGCTGGATGCGGAGGTCTCATGGATGCCTGAGGTGCAGATCTACAGGCGTTAATGCATCGGTCGATGATCCAGCCGTCATTGGGTCCATAGATGACGGTACAATCCTGTGTAAAGCCGGTTTCGCTGCCAAAGAGAGTGTTCCAGGCCAGCATGCCGGCGACGATCAGATACGCCATGGATTCCTTATGGAGCCTCTATGATCTGGTGTTTGATGGAACGCCGGTCGTAGGTGTAGACCACATGCAGCCGCCCATCCTTGGCGCCGATCACGGATGGGTAGGAGAACTCTCCCGAACCGGTCTCCAGCTCCATTCGCTCCGGCCATGTTTCTCCATTATCGGCGGAGAAGAGGAGCGACAGCGGCGTCCTACCCTGCGACACAGGATTGCAGACCAGAGCAATGCGGCCGTCGGGCAGGCATGCTGCGTCCAGGCCGCTGTTGGGATTGAGAATGTCGATGGGGTGTGCGGGCGCCCAGGTCCATCCGTAGTCCTGCGAATCGGCCATGCAGACTGCGCCGACGCTCCGGGTCGCACGCATCAACATGCGTAGGCGACCCGGAGCATACTCCCAAACTGCCGGTTGGATGAGGCCCCTGTGGCTCTGAGGCAGATGCAGGCGCCGATTTGCGTTGTCCCACTCTGCACTGATCCGATCGCTGCGATCGCCGCCGGCACCAAAGCCCGGCGCCGTGATCGGTCCGTGGCGGGACCATGTCTCTCCGCGATCGGGGCTGATCTCCACCCAACTGGTCCAGTTCTGCCAGGTCTCGCTGGAGGTCGGGGAGAGAATATCGCCATTGCTCAGGGTGATGGGTTTGTTCTTGGCCGGTCCAAGCAGACCCGCCGGCATCAGTGTCGGCTGTGACCACGTGTGGCCGTCGTCTTCGGAGCGGATGAACACGCCGCTCCAGGCAGGAATCGTCGGCCCGGCTTTGTAGAAGAGCCAGACCCGGTCGGAAGAATCTCGAAAGAGCACCGGATTCCACAGTGGCACATCCGCTTCGTCCACAATCTTGACGGGCGCCAGCCAGCGGTCGCCATCGAAGCGCGCCAGCCAGATGGCGACGTCGGCGTGGCCCTCGTGAGTGCCGCCAAACCAGGCGGCCATCAGATCGCCGTCGGCCAGCTCGACGATGGTCGCCGCATGGCAGGAACCGATGGCGGGTGAAGGGTCGAAGATCAATGCAGAATGAACCATGTCTCCCCGCATAATGACTGCTCTAAACGGTACATAACCATAAAGTCAACTGTCAGCAGAAGCTCTTGAGCACGTCATCTTGTAGAGCGCCGAAACCGTATTCCAGTTTCTGGAGGTGGCCGTCACATCAAGTTTGCGTTCGAAAAAGGCGTTGGACAGCTTGCTGCGCGTCTGTTCCGTTGGGGTAGAAGAGAAAGACTTCCCGGCCGGCGATCACAAACTCATCGACTGTCTGCAGCGGCGGCGCCACGCTGCCGGCGAGCGCATCCGGCGGCGCGTCAGCCAAAAACGTAACATAGAGTTTGCTCGGGTTTTCGTGGCGGGTGGTCAGGAAGGGATTGTTGTGAAAGATGTGCTCTAGCTCGTCCGCGCTGCGCAAAAGTACAGCGACGGTGTGGCCGAACGAGTCGAGAATTGCCGTTTCCATCGTGTGCCGGATCTCATCACGCGCTTGCCTGCTCACGAAGACGACATTGCCGCTCTGCAAATAAGTCTGCACCTGTTCAAATTCCAGCTCGTCCAACAGGCCGCGCAATTCCGCCATGCGGATCTTGCGATGGCCGCCGACGTTGATGCCCCGTAAGAGTGCCGCGTAAATTGTCATCCATCTCCCCTTGTGTTGTTGTATCAATGCCGCTAGAATGGTAACCGAGCGCACGTCTCCAATCAACAAACATCGTGGACACATCATAGCGAAGTTCAAAAGGAGAACGCATCATGGCATTCACGTTAGAACTCGGCGATCGAGCGCCGGACTTCGAACTGCCGGCGACGGACGGCAAGACCTATCGTTTGGCGGATTTCGACGACGCCAATGTACTGGTGGTCTTTTTCACCTGCAACCATTGCCCGTACGTGATCGGCTCTGATGAGGTGACGCGGCAGACCGCTGAGAAGTACGGTTCCCAGGGTGTTAGGTTCGTCGGCATCAACTCGAACAGCGCAAGACACCTACCCCGACGATGACTTCGACCACATGGTCGCGCGTATGCAAGAGCACAACTTCCCCTGGCTCTACCTGTATGACGAGCCACAGGACGTAGCACTGGCCTATGGTGCGCTGCGCACGCCCCATTTCTACGTCTTCGACCGGGACCGCAAGCTGGTCTATACCGGCCGGGGCGTCGACAACCCGCGCGAGGTCGCCAAGATGCCACGGTCAACGATCTCGATCGCGCCCTGGCAGAGCACCTGGCCGGCAAAGCGATCAGCGTGCCGCTCGACCAATCCCATCGGCTGCAATGTCAAGTGGGATGGCAAGGACGCCCACTGGATGCCGGCCGAGGCCTGCGATCTGGTGCCGGCGTGAGGTGCAAGCGACGAGAGTCCTGATTCTCGAAACTGGCCGACAGATACGTAAAAATCGTGGTATAGCACAGAGAGGCGAACGCTTATGTCGCCTCTCTGTGCTGTTGTGGCGCAACCGGATCTCGTAGAGTTTCACATCCCCGTCACTGGCTTGCTGTCGGATTCGCTTTGGCGGTCCATTATGGATCGGTTTCGGTTGAATCGGGCGATGCCGGCGTCAAACGGAAGCTCTTTCCCGATGAGCCCGGACTGGTGATTTCCCAACCCGGCGATGTGTGGATTTCCATCTGCGCTTCTGAACATCCCGGCGATAGCCATCGCACACTCGAACAGATTCAGGAATCCAGTAGCCGGCTACGTCAACGCAAGTGTAACAATCTCTCGCGCTGCCAAATCCGCCACCCGAACAGCGTGGTTGTTGGTGTCCGCGATGTAGAGCAGCCCGCCCGCAGCAGAGATGCCTTCCGGCTCGTAGAGCTGCGCTTCCTCAAACGATCCGTCGGCTGCACCGGCTGTTCCGGATCCGATCAACGTATGGACTTCACGGTTGTTCGGATCCAGGGTCTTGATCTTGTGGTTGTAGCTGTCGGCGATATAGAGCAAACGGCCGTCGGAGGCCAGTCCGGTGGGGTGCTGCAACCGCACCTCAGCGCCAAACCCATCGACATCCCCAAACTCAAACAACCCTTGCCCGACGATCGTCATCACGCGCGGCTGATCATCCAGCGTGACGGCGCGGATCGCGCCGGCTTCGGCATCGGCCACAAAGAGGTGACCGGCTTCCAACACCAGATCGCTGGGCTGGTTGAAGGCCGCTTCAGCCCGCGGCCCGTCGACCAGCGCCTCAGCACCGGTGCCGGCAAAGAGGCCGAGGGTCTCCTCGTCGAGGAGTAGCCAGACCTGGTGGGAGCCGGCCATGGCGATGAAGAGCGCGTGTTGGTGGGAGACCAACGCCCACGGAGAGCGCAGATCTGTCGCCGGCGCATCGGCGCCCTCCCCTCGAATGCTGCGGCCAAAACGTCCTGTGCCGGCGACCGTGCGCACCTGCTGGCGCACCAGATCGATGGCGCGGACGGCATGGTTTTCGGTATCGGCCACATACAGGGTGGAGCCCGACTCGGTCTGCTGGAAGGCCAGGCCGTGCGGACCATAGAAACTCGCCGACTCGGCGGCGCCGTCTGTGAGACCGGGTTCGCCTGTGCCGAAGATACGCACGATCTCGCCGGACCGTCCGTCTGTATGCAAGTTGACTTCCAACACGTGGTGGTGACCGGTATCGGAGATGAAGAGGCGCCCGCCGCTTGTTGCCAGCACCTTGGATGGGTAGCGTAGTTGCGTCTCGCCTTGGCCGGTGGTTTCTGCCCGCAAACCGGGGATCGGGCTGCGGTCCAACGCGCCGCGGGCATCGAACTCCGCGATCATGGCATCGACGACCGGTGTAAAGCGCGCCGGCTCGATCTCGCCCGCTTCGTAGGCAACCACCTTGCCGGCCGGGTCCACGACCACCACCGTCGGCCAGGCGCGCACGCTGTAGCGGCTCCAGATCTGAAACTCGGCATCGTTGACCACCGGATGATCGATGCCGTGGCGCATCACCGCTGGCGCGAATGTTCTCGGTCAGCTTTTCGCCGGGGAACTTGGCCGAATGAACGCCGATGACGACTAGTTCGTCCGGGTAGCGGGCACGGAGTCGGCGCAACTGCGCGACATTGTGGTGGCAGTTGATTCAGCAGAAGGTCCAGAACTCCAGCAGCACGATCTTGCCGCGCAGAGCGGCCATGGTCAGTGGCTGCTCGACATTGAGCCAGTCCAGTGGTGGGAATTCAGGAGCGTTGACTTTGCTGCGATATTCGATCATGTTTTCTCTCGACAAGGAAGTGAACCGTGTTACCCGGCCGGGCTGTCCATGGGCGGTGCGGTGGCGACGAAGTCGTGGGCAAAGCGGGGCGGGTACTCGGCGATCAACTGCTGCACCCGTTCGTGCTCGGCGAGGCCACGACCATGCCGACATGATGCTTTTTTGCATGCGCCAGGCGATCTCCGGCGCGTCGTAGGCCGACGTGTCCGGCCATTCCTGGCGCGCCAGACAGACCATGAGCGCGGCGTAGTCCTGTCGGACCGGCGGCAAGTGATACTCCTCGCCGCGCAGGTGCGCGACCTCCAGCTTGGCCCACTCGTTCCACGGATTGAGTCCGACTCTCGTCCTCGATCAGCTTGTCGGTGCCCGCGCCGCCGACCCGGGCGGCGATCTCCAGAAAGTGGAAGACGGCCGTTCTCATGGCCACGGATGTATTCGGCATGGGTGACGCCGCGCACCATGCCGAATGCCTCGATGATCTGGTGGTTGACCTCCTGCAGCGCCGGCATCTTCTTCGCCGCCGTAGGGCAGTGTGCTGGTCACAAAGACGCCGCCGCCCTGGTAGACGCTCATGGGCGGCATGCCGTACTTGTGGCTGGTCGCGAAGAGAATCTCTTTCTCCCAGACAATCGAATCGACGTGGTAGACATCGCCGGGCAGGAACTTCTCCAGCACGTAGTAGGACTGGCGGTCGCCCAGTTCGTCCAGCGTGGGCCAGAGCTCGTCCGCGCTGGTTGATCTTCTTGATGCCCATGGAGCCGGCCTCGCCCCTCGGCTTGAGCACATAGGGTGCGGGCACCCGCGCCATGATAGTCGCGCACCCGGTCATAGTTGAGCACATGGACAAAGTCCGGGCACCGGCACGCCGTGGTCGTGGGCCTGGACGCGCATGGCCAGCTTGTCACGGAAGTAGCGCGCCGTGCTGCCGCCCATGCCCGGCATGCGCACGTGCTCGCGCAGCTCGGCCACCGTCTCCACATCGTAGTCATCCAGGGCGACGATGCGGTCGATCTGCCGGTCGCGCGCCAGGTAGGCGACGGCGTAGGTGATGTCCGGCTGCTTGGCCAGGTTGACGCCGGGAAAGGCGAAGAACTCGTCGATGGCATGGCGGGGCCAGGCTTCGTCCTGAAGATCCTCGGTGGTGACGAGGATGACCGTGCAGCCGAGGCGCTTGCACTCTTCGAGAAATGCGCCACCCTTGAAGTAGCTGGCGAGGCAGAGAATGGTGTTGGTCATGGCGCGCTCCGCTGGTATGTGGGTACTCCGCGATGGATGGCGCCATTGTAGTACAGAATCCGGCACAACGGAATTAGGGTGGTATACCACGAATTGTGTGTGAGTGGCTTGCTCTCTCTGGTAGCTTGCGAATTCACACACAATTCGGGATACCACCGGAATTAGGACGGTCGAAGGTCAACCCTCGATGACAAGCACCACAGTTTCCTCTCTGGTGGACCGGGTGTGTCACATTGAAATACACGCGTTTGTGACACATCCGGCCCTTGTTCTGCACCGGAATTCTGTCATCTTGAGGGCGCAACAGAAACCGCATCTCGAAGAGGCGGAACCTACAGCCGGCCGCACGATCGCCCTACACAAGGAGACACCCTCATGAAAAGCATACTTCGTTTCTCGTTCTACCTACTTCCGCTCTTCACACTCTTCGTGTTGAGCGGCTGTGCAGCGCCGGTACCAACCGGCGCCGAGTCGTACGAAATGGCCGCTATGGAGGCGCCTGCAGTTGCCGCTGACAGCGCTGACTACGAGCGTACCGAACTCGTCGTCGCCGACAATCTGGACCGCATGATGATCGGCACGGCCAACATCGACCTCGTGGTCGCTGACACGGGCGCAACGGTGGAGGAGATCACCGCGCTGGTGACGAACGCCGGCGGCTATGTTTCGGACAACAATTTCTATCACGTCACCATAGGCGAACAGGAACTGCTGCAGGGCAACATGACTGTGCGGGTTCCCGCCACGATGTTGGACAGCACCATGCGGCGCATGGCCGCTCTCGCGGTAGGGGTGACCAACCAGAGCCTCAGCCGCCAGGATGTGACCGACCAATACTATGACCTGGACGCGCGACTGCGCAACCTCCAGGCCACCGAGACCGAGTTGCTGGCGCTGCTGACGGAAGTGCGCGCCAAACCACAGGCCAAACCCGACGACATCCTGACTGTCCACCGTTCGCTCATGGAGATTCGCGGCGAGATCGAGCACCTACAGGGCCGCAGGAACATGCTCGACAACCAGGTGGCTCTGTCGACCATCTACGTTTCGCTGCAGCCTGACACCAGCGCCCTGCCCATCGTGGAGGAGAGCTGGCGCCCGATGACCGCAGTCAACGACGCACTGCGTTCGCTGGTCGGCTCCCTGCAGACGCTGGGCAATGTCGCGATTTGGCTGGTTCTCTACGTGGCGCCGGTGTTGTTGACCATCTTATTGCCGCTTGTGCTCGTCATCTGGGCACTGATTTTCGTGGCCCGCCGCCTGCGCGGACGTCGGCTAACTGCCGCCAGTTAGGTTGTATCGTTGCGTTACGGCTGGTCTAGTACCTGCCCGCACTCGACTGACCAAGACGGGCGACCGCGAGGGTCTGCCTCTACAAATTACTCACCTACAGGAGATTACCATGAAGCACCATCCAAACACCCGCACCAAGATCGCAGCCGCCATCGGCGCCGCCGCCCTCTTTCTCAGCGCCTGTGGCATGCCCGCCGCGGCACCGGCCGCCGGGAAGCAGAGGTTGGCCGCAGCACGAGACTGGACTCGGCACGCGTCTCGAGCGACGCTGCCGCCGAATCAACCGGTCGTGTACGTGGCGCTCCGGTGAGAATGGCGGCAGCAGCGCAGGACCAGAACCTGCAAAACGCCGACGCTCCGCCCACCGACATGTTCTTCGAAGAGTACGGTATCAACGGCTTCGTGGAGACCGCGCAGGACGACCTCTCCACATTCGCCGTGGACGTAGACACCGGCAGCTACACCGTCGCCCGCAACTATCTCACCGACGGCTGGCTGCCGCCGGCGGAGAGTGTGCGTGTCGAGGAGTTTGTCAACTACTTCGACTACGGCTATCCGCTGCCCGGCCGGGACGAGACTTTCAACATCGTGATCGACGGGCACCGTCGCCCTTCGTCGACGACGCGCGCCATACCCGGCTGCTGCGCATCGGCATCCAGGGCTACGACATAGCGCCTGAAGAACGGCAGGATGTTGCGCTGACCTTCGTCATCGACGTCTCCGGCTCCATGGACCAGGAGAATCGGCTGGGGCTGGTGAAGCGGGCATTCACCGTGCTGGTCGACGAACTGCGACCGGCCGATACCGTGGCCATCGTGGTCTACGGCAGCCAGGCACGGCTGGTCCTGCCCATGACGCCCCTGTCTGAACGGCGCGACCGTAGTGGACGCCATCCGCAGACTTGCGGCCCGACGGTTCGACCAACGCGGAAGCAGGGCTGCGCATCGCCTATGAGCATGCCTGGCAGGAATTCGATCCCGCCAAGGCCAATCGGGTCGTGCTCGCCTCTGACGGTGTCGCCAATGTGGGCGCGACCGGTCCCGACGCCATTCTGGAGACCATCGGGCAGTACGCGCGTGAAGGGCCTGACCCTAACGACCGTCGGCGTGGGCATGGGAAACTACAACGACGTGCTCATGGAGCAGCTAGCCGACCAGGGCGACGGCTTCTATGCCTACGTCGACGGCATGGACGAGGCGCGCAGGCTCTTCGTGGACGACCTGACCGGCACGCTGCTGACCATCGCCCGCGACGCCAAGGTCCAGGTCGAGTTCAACCCTGCGCAGGTCGAGCGTTACCGGCTCGATCGGGTACGAGAACCGGGATGTGGCCGACGACGACTTTCGCAACGACGACGTCGACGCCGGCGAGATCGGCGCCGGTCACAGCGTCACAGCACTCTACGAGATCAAATTGGCCCAGGGTGAGTCCGACCCGCAGGCGCCCGTCGCGACAGTGCGCCTGCGCTGGGAAGATCCGCAGAACGCCCAAGTGAGCGAACTGACGGGCCACACCCGGGTGGCCGATATCTCCACGCGACTTCGAGTCCGCAGCCGCCAACTTCCAGCTCGCCGCGATCGTGGCCGAGTATGCCGAAAATCTGCGCGGCAGCGAATGGGCAGCCGCCTCGCTGGAAGAGGTTCAGGCCGAGGCCGAGCCGCGTCAGTGACCTGCTGGCCGATCAAAGGGCGCGACCTTGCAGAGGTCACCGAGCTGGTCGACCTTGTTGGCTGGGTCGCGGCAGAGATGAAGACGGCGCAGGCGCTGCAGTAACTTCTGTTCTCCAAACGCTCAGACCCGATGTGACCGTCACCGTCACCGGTTCAAAAAAACGGTGGAAGCATTCCGTTTCCGCGGACCAGTGACCGTCACCCAAGTCGAAACATTGAAGACGAATAGACCACGAACCGATAGGGAGGCAACGAATGGACACTCGAAATCACACCAAGACGCATTGTTGTGGCACCGGCACTCGTCGTCGCACTGTTGATCAGCGCCTGTGCACCACTGACCCCGGCAGCATCGCCGGCCGGCCGTACCGACTCGGACGGACACATGGCCGCAGAAATGACAGGGGATGAAAATTCATCAGCAGCCGGCACAGACTGGTCACGCTCCGCCGGCCCAGAACGTGCCGAAGCAATCGGCGCCCGCCGTGCTCGCCGGCGATGCAGCCGCCGCTTCCACCAGCATACGCAGCACGTCGCTCTTCTCCGCCGTTGCCAACCAGGGCGCAGCAGCCTCGGTCCGAGCCGGTGACGGCCGGGAGTCGTAGACGACAATGAGCAGTGGGCCGACTACCTGGACTATCGGGCGGACCACCGCTGGGTCTACGCCAACGATCGTGATGTCAGCGAACGCTACTCATCTACGTCTGGGACGAAGCGCGCCTGACCCTGTACACGACGCCGGCATCACCGTCTTCCATGACGACGCGAAGTCTTCCGACGGCCGGACCGATACGGGCGGACAGCGTGCTCTTCTTCTCCGCGGGCAATCGACACGTGGATGGAGCCAGAGCCAGGCGCGCGAGTTCCGGGTCGTGGCCGAGAAGGGCTTCGTCGCCCAGAGCCAAACATTTCTCCCGCAACAGCGATCGACGCTGGACACTCACACTGGCCAAGCCGCCGCGCGGCCAGGCCGACCAACCTCGACCTGCTCTTCCTGGTCGACGCCACCGGCTCCATGGACGACGAAATCGACAAGCTCAAGCGCGTCCATGGCCGATATCGCCGACGAGACTGGCCCGTCTGCCGGAGATGCCCGATGTTCGCTATGGTCTGGTTGCCTATCGCGATCAGGGCGACGCCTTCGTCGTTCGCGGACTACGATTTCACCCTGATCTGGACCAGTTCCAGCGCACTCTGGCCAGCGTGCGGGCCGACGGCGGCGGCGACGAGCCCGAAGTCGCTCAACGCGGCACTCAACACTGCCATCCATCGCATGGGTTGGGCGACGAGGCCGTGCGCATGATCGTGCTGGTGGCCGACGCACCGCCCCACCTGGACTACGGCTGGGAGCAGTTCAGCTACGACGAGGATATGTTCGCGGCGGTGGCCCGGGGCATCAAGATCTTCCCGGTGGGCGCCAGCGGTCTCAATGAGGACGGCGAGTTCATTTTCCGCCAGCTGGCCCAGGTGACCGGCGGCAAGTTTGTCTTCCTCACCTACGAAGACGGGAGCGATCCGAGCAGCGGCCCCGGCACCGAGACCGACCCATGACGTGGAGAACTACTCGGTCGACACGCTGGACCGGCTCATCGTGCGGCTGGTGCAAGATGAATTGGCTAAGTTGAGCGTGCCGGCGGCAAGCGGTCGTTCAAACTCGACGGGGCAGCCGTCGTTGCCCGCAAAATCAGCAGGAACCGCCTGCGATCAGCTGTGAACTGGCCGTTGTTGAACCTGAACTTCAACGACTGTCACAGGCTTGGCAACGCCATCGCCGATACTTGAGAACGGCGTGCTGCGCATCACACTGGATCCGCAGACGACCGGCTACACCCGGGCACGTTTTCAAGTGCACTACAACCAACCGTCGGTCGGCTACAGCGTACATATCGGCGACTCGATTTCCAGCAATGGGGATGCAGGCGATTACGGCGACCAGAGCAACGATGCCGAAATGCAGGTCGTCGACAGCACGCTCTCTGTCTTCGCCAATGACTATCAGAGGAAAACAGAGGCAGATCGTCTTCTACGCAAGTGGGACGGTGTGGCGGGACCGGGCCACGATCTCATATTTGAGATCGCCGACAACCGGGTAAAGGTCGAGGGACAAGGCACAGTGGAGTCGCCCTATCTATTTGCCCTGAATGGGCAATGGGACGACGAAGGACCGGTCAACTTTGACATTTACGCCGCATTCAACCGCAACATCACCGGCGACCGCCGCGGCATCGGTGTCGAGCGGGTGGCGATTACGCTGTTCGGGGAATAACCGATTGTCGGTGTAAGACCGTCCTGGAAGCTTGGCGCTTCCAGGACGGTCTTGCGAATCCGCTCCGCTCCTCTCCTTCTACTTCAACACAAACGGTAGATAGATTACTTCACCTTCCATCGGACCATCCGGCTCGTCCGTCGTTTCGCCCGCGGTCGGCACCAACAGACCTGCGTCCCAACTCAGGTCTTCGGTCGCTTCCGGCAGCGTGAAGACGACCGTGCGGCCGGCCAGTCCGCCCTGGACGACGTCACTGTCGATCAGATCGTTGCCGCCCATATCCTGTGCGGTAAAGTTGCTGAACTGGCCGGACGAATTGGGCACGAAAAAGTCGAGATAGTAGTCACCCGCTACCAATGCCCCAAACTTGTAGAGACCTTTGTCGTCCGTCAGCATGTCGGTCACCTTTGACCCGTCGCGCCGGTAGAGGGTCACCAACACGCCTCGGACCCCTGACTCGGACGCGTCCTGCAAACCATTGGCGTTTTTGTCGACCCAGACGAAGTCACCCACTGCAGAGTCGGCTGCCGGGGCGACACGGATGACGATGGCGTCATCATCGTCGACGGCTTCGTTGCCCTCGTCGTCACGCGCTCGCCCGGTCACTGTGTTGTGGTGATTCTCTTCACCGGGCGGGATCGCACCGTTGAAGCGGCATTCGTAGCTGCCGTCCACCGGAATCGTCTGCGGCAGTGCGCAGGTACCGAGACCGCGCAGGTCGCCAAAGACGTCATCGGTCAGTGCGTGGAGCAGCAGCGGCTCGTCCACCAGGTTGTCGACGCGCACGATGAAGGTCACCATGCCGCCGGCCACCGGCACGAGTTCCGGATCAGCCAGCTTGTCCACGTGAATAAGCGGCAGCACGTCCACCAAAGCGTCATCATCATCGCTCACGATGCGCCCGAAGCGGTCCTTGCCGTTGACTATGGCTACATTGGTGAAGTCGACCAGCACGGCCGGTGCAGTGCATTCATAGGTGATTTCAGCGTCCACCGGCAGAGCGCCGATGAACCGACCGCAGGCCGGCGTCAGGGGATCGGTGACCGTCACATCTACCAGATCCAGCTCGCCGGTGTTGCGCACGACGATGGTGAACGTTGCGTCCTGGCCGTAATTGACCTTCTGCAGATCGGGTAGCTTCTCGATACTGATTGCCGGCATCAGTTGAACCAGACCGGCATCCCACGTCAAGTCGGTTTCGCCCGCATCCAGGTGCGTAACAGCTGTCCGGCCGGTGTTGGGATCGGCGTCACTGTCGCCTTCATCAGCCTGCGGACCACCCTCGACGTTCGGTGTTGTGAAGCGATAGCCGTCCGGCGGATCAAAGTGTACGGCATACTGCCCGGTCACCAGGTCGGTGAAGCCGTAGATGCCGTCGGCGTTGGTCGTGCTGCTCTCCAGCGTCTGTCCGCTGCCGTCCAGCAGGGAAACTGCTACCCCCTCGACGCCGGGCTCGCCGTTGTCCTGGAGGCCGTTGGCATTGGCGTCATGCCAGACCCGGTCGCCAATGGCGGCCGGGGGCAACATGAGAAAGACACCGCCACCGACCCAACTGCCGGATTCACCGTTCTGATCCGGTTCCGACTCAAGCTGGAACGCGACCCATGTGGCATTGGCCGGGATGATGACCGTGGCTTCGACAACACCCCATTCGCCCGGCTCGCCCACGTCGCCACCGGTGGGTGGCGTGATCGAGACGGCGCGGTAGGGGCCGTCGCTGCACCGCCCGGGTAGGGATGTCCGAAGGCGTAGCTCTCGTCCGGCGTGGGGTTGACCGTGGGTGCACAGGGCAACGCCGTCGACGTGAAGGGATCGTTGATGATCTCCACGCCGCCGTTGATGCCGAAGCCACGCGCAATTCCATCACCGTTCACGTCGCCCACGGCAACCAGATCAAAGAGGTCGGGAGCAGGCCGCGGCTGGGCGCCGTCATCAGCCGCCATCCAGATTGCACCGCCGCGACAGACTTGCTGGCCCTTGTCGGTGCCTGCGTGGCTGAAGTACATCCGCGCCGCCCGCGCGATGGGCTCCGGTTGGACCGAATAGACCAGGAGTTCGGTCGCTTCCTGTCCCGGTGTGTTGTGGAAATACCAGTTGACGCCGGTCTGGAAGTGGACTTCGTTTTTGACCTCACAGGTGGAATCTTCGAAGATCAGCGTCACCGAAGCGCCATTGGTCTGCTTGGCCGGCGAATCCCAACCGCTCACGTTAATTGCGAGTGGAGCAGACGGCGTTGACGGCACGATTCCGGCGCCGGTCGGCCCAATGTCTGCGTGCCAGGCCAACCAACCCTTCGGTCCTGCACTGGTATATGCGTGTGGATCGAAGCCTGCATTGCCGGTTCCGTCAAACGGCGCAGCCGGAATGCCGGCGACTTCGACGCCGTTGACGGTAAGCGTGCTCGTCCCGTCCAACACCTCTCCGCCCGGTGTGCTGTCTTCGGCACCGACCCACTCCAGGTACGCGGCGACGATTGCGCCGTCGGGCGGTTTCACGGTAACCGAACCGGCGCCTGTGTCGAACATCCCCAGACCGTAGACGGCCACGTCATAACAGCCGACCAGCGGTTCCGAAAAGAGCGGAGCTGCGCCCTGTGCATGAACTGCCTGTGGCGCCAGTAGCGCCACCACCATTGCCACGAATCCGATCAGGATCCCCTTACGCATGCTTCCTCCTTTCCACATCGCCTTTGATGTGGTTGAAACAGAAATCACGGATCGCCTGATCTGCGATCCGCGCGAAGTGCGAAACGACTATATTTTCAACGGGTTAGAAACGATTGATTTGTCGGGCGTCGAAGATGTGGGGGAAACGACGAGATTGTTCGTAGCGCTATGCGGTGAAGAGAGTTGCGATGATCAGCACGGCGGTCAAGTCGTCAGTGGTGATTCCCCACGCATTTTCAGCGTCCATTGGCGAACCTCCAATCTCTATGATTATCATACGATTATCCTACGATTTAGTTCCGTAGTAAAGTGTCAATTAGCTTTCAATCCGGCTGAAGATTGGGAAGCCGGGCTGTCGACAAAGTTCGTTATCCCTCGGCAGTCGTGCTAGAATGGCCGTCTGCTCTTTGCCGGACGAGCCGGTTCCATGTCTATTTATTCTATCGGGAAGCCGGGCCGGTTTCATTCGCGCGTCGACAAAATCCATCCGATCCATCTACGGGACCCACATACGAATCGTATGAGCGCTTTGTGAACAGCTATATTGTCCTTCTGCGCGGCAATCGGAATTACCGCAATCTTTGGCTGGCCAAACTGGTCAGCTACTTGGGTGACTGGTTCAATCTACTGGCGTCGGCAGCACTGATCACCAACTTAACGGGTTCGGGAACGGCCATCAGCTGGCTTTTTCTGGCTCGTTTTCTGCCGCTCTTCTTCGTCAGTCCCTTTGCCGGCGTGGTCGCCGACCGCTACAGCCGCCGGCAGATCATGATCCTGAGCGATCTGCTGCGTGTCATCACTGTGTTGGGCTTTTTGCTGGTCCAGGTCACAGGCGCGCTTTGGCTTCTCTATACGCTGACTGCCGTACAATTCGTTCTGAGTGCATTTTTTACACCGGCACAGACCGCATTGCTGCCCAACGTGGTCGACGAAAAGGATCTGGTGACGGCCAATGCGCTGGACGGCTTTACCTGGAGCACCATGCTGGCCGTTGGTGCCCTCTTGGGCGGCATTGCAGCAGCCTATCTGGGCATTTCGGCCGCGTTTGTCATCGATGCCTTTACCTTTGCGCTGTCGGCCTGGTTTGTCGCGGCCATCGACCTGCCGAGCGTCGATCCGGCCCTGCGCACGGCGACCGGCAGCGGCGGCTATTTGGAATTCATGGACGGACTCCGTTATCTGCACGGGCGACCGTTCATCCTCGGTCTAACGCTGGTCAAGGCCGGTGGTGCGTTGGTCTGGGGCGCAGTCAATGTGCTGGAAATACCGTTGGCACAGGAGCTATTTCCCATCAACGGCAACGGCACGCTGACACTCGGCTTCATCTATGCCGCCACCGGAATCGGCACTGCCGTCGGGCCCATCCTAATCCGCCACATCATCGGAGACAGCCGGCCGGCGTCGCTGCGTGCGATTTCACTCAGCTACGGACTGCTGATCGCGGGCGTCACGGGACTCGGCATGGCCGGCGCGCTGCCCTGGGTTTTTGTGCTTACCATCGTGCGCGGCGCCGGCGGTGGAGCACTCTGGGTCTTCTCGAGCGCGCTGCTGCAGATGATGGTGACCGATCGCTTTCGCGGCCGTGTCTTTGCCTTTGAATTTGCCGCCTTCACCTTGACACAATCGCTCTCAACGGTCTTCGCCGGATTTGCCCAAGACAATCTCGGTCTGGACGTCCAGCAGACCTTCATCGCCATGGGCGTAACCGGGGTGGCTGTTGCGCTGATCTGGCTGGCCTTCCTCGCCCGATTTCGAGCGGAACCGGCATTGGCGTAGGCTTTCCCTGGTAGATCTTGGCGTAACGTAGTGCCACACCGATTCTGACGCCTCCGCTCGAGTGAGCCGGCCCTGTTTACTGGCGCTGAATCTACGCTGGGCTGCACTTGGACTCTTGCACCCAACCCCATTCCATAGTACAGTTCTCGTCGTCGTACACCCTCGCACCGGATTGAAGGCAGGTTGACAGCATCTGTTTCCCCGCACGGACAACCCCAGTTGCCTCTAATCGTGCGCCATGCTACCGCCCAAAGTGACCGGATCGAGGTGGGCAGCGTACAGAGATACGATTGTGCCGTGCGTATTTGTCGGCTCCAAAAGTCCGGCGTATTGTTCCAAGCAACCAACCATAGCTACCTGAAGGAGAGTGATGATGGACCGAAATCCGCGCAACGTCTTACTTGGACTCCTGCTAATCCTTGCCCTGGCCCTGGCCGCCTGCCAGCCGGCTGCGGCACCTGCCGGCGGCGATGCCGCAGCGGAAGAAGCGGCGTCGGCACCCGTCCCTGAGACCGGTGATGCGGCCGGCGAGCCGGGTGCAATGGGCGACACGATCGTGATCGCAATCGCGGAAGACACAGCCACGCTCGATCCGCAGCGAGCGTTTGAGACGCTGCCTTCCATCGTCCACAAGGCTACCTATGAAACACTGGTCACCTTCCCGCCCGACTCGGTGGAAAGTGTGATTCCCGGTCTCGCTGAATCGTGGGAGATTTCGGACGACGATACGGTCTACACCTTCATGTTGAACGGCGACGCCACCTTTGCCAACGGCGATCCGGTGACCGCATCCGACGTCGTCTTCTCATTTGACCGGCTCAAGAACCTGACCGGCAATCCGTCCTTTCTGGCCGAGACTATTGCATCGGTAGAGGCGGTCGACGACAGCACCGTGGTGATGACGCTCACCCAGCCCGATCCGTCGATTCTGGCCAAGCTCGTCTTCAATGCCTTTAGTATCGTCAGCGCAGCCGAAGTAGAGGCCAATGGCGGCACGGCCGGCGAGGACGCGGCGACCACCGACACTGCCGAAGAGTGGTTGAACCAGAATTCCGCCGGTAGCGGACCCTATCTGCTCGAGAGCTGGGAACCCGGTGTGGAGACCGTCCTGGTGCGCAACGAGAACTACTGGGGCGAGCCGGGCAAGGTCGGTCGCGTGATTTTCCGCAACATTCCCGAAGCCGCAACCCAGAAAATCCAGCTCGAGGCCGGCGACGTCGACATTGCCTCCGACCTAAGCGCCGATCAGGTCGCTTCGCTGGAAGAAAATCCGGATGTCACCATCTACCAAGCCCTGAGCGACACGCTGGTCTTCCTCAAGGGTAACCAGGACGCCGAGGTCGGCGGTGTCATGAGCGACCCGCTGGTGCAGGCTGCCGTCCGTTATGCGCTGGACTACGAGGGCATTCGTCTGTTGGCCGGGGGTGAGTCGGTGACACCGGCGTCAATGCTGCCGGTCGGTTTCCTGGGCGCCTACGAAGCCAACAGCGGAAACACCCGCGATCTGGAGCAGGCCAAGGCAGTGCTGGCCGAGGCCGGCTATGCAGACGGCGTTGACGTCGAACTGGCCTATCCGGACTTTACCTTCGCCGGTGTTAACTTCGGCACCTTTGCCCAAAAGGTCCAGGCCGATCTGAGCGAGGCGGGCTTCAACGTAACATTGGCGCCGGCCGAAGTGGGCGTGGCACTGGAAGCCTATCGCCAGGGCACGGAGCCATTTGGCCTTTGGCTGTGGTTGCCCGACTACCGCGACTCGCTGGACTATGTCGAGTTCCTCCCCGATGGCGTGGTCGGCACGCGCGTCAACTGGACGGAAGAAAACGCCGACGAAGAGATCTTGGCCCTGCGCGATGCGCTCAAGACTGAGACCGACGACGACGTGCGCGCCGAAGGGTTTGTGGCCATGCAGGACTACCTCATGGAGAAGGGGCCGTACGCACCCATCCTGCAACCCGGTCTCCAGGTGGGTCTGCGCAGCGACCTCCAGGGATTCGCCTACAATCCTCAATGGCGTTTCGACGTCGCGTTGTTGAGCAAGTAGATCTCTGTATAGGCGAGCGTCCATACATCACGTCAGATCCTACCTGGAAGCTGCCGGCTTCCAGGTAGGATTGAACCGGCCGGAACTCCTTCACGAATGCGATCCCGATGCCCATCTACCAGTACATCTTGCGCCGCATCGCGCTGACCATCCCTCTCGTCATCGGTGTCACACTGATTGCCTTCATCATCTCGCATGCAGTGCCCGCCGACCCGATCACGGCCAACCTGGGCCAGAAGGCTATGTCTGACCCCGACATCGTGGCCGCGTTTCGCGCCGAGTGGGGGCTGGACCAGTCGATACCCCAGCAATATCTGACCTATATCACCAAATTGCTTCAAGGCGATATGGGACGCTCGATCAAGAGCCGCCGTGCCGTCATCGAGGACATTCGCGCTTTTCTGCCGGCGACCATCGAACTGGCGACTGCGGCCATCCTCTTCGGTGTCATCATCGGTGTCACATTAGGCATGCTCTCGGCTGTCTGGCGCAACAGTTGGCTGGACCACATCTCGCGCGTGGTCTCGCTGTTGGGCGTGAGTGTACCGGTTTTCTGGCTGGCATTGCTGGCCCTCTATATCTTTTATGCGCAGTTGGGTTGGTCTGCCGGGCCGGGTCGGCTGGATGTGGGACTGGAGCCGCCGCCCCATGTGACGGGGCTCTATACCATAGACGCCGTGCTTGCCGGCCAGTGGGACGTGTTCCAAAATGCGATCTCGCATCTGATCTTGCCGGCGTTGGTGCTGGGCAGCTTCACCACCGGGCTGATTACGCGGGTCACCCGTTCGGCCATGCTCGAGGTGCTGGGTAACGACTATATTCGTACGGCACATTCCAAGGGACTGACCCGGCGCACGACCGTCTTTCGCCATGCCTTTCGCAACTCACTCATCCCCATCGTGACCGTGATCGGTTTTTCCTACGGCAATCTGCTGGCCGGAACGGTGCTGACCGAGAGCATCTTTGCCTGGCCCGGCATCGGCCAGTACGCCTACCGGGCTTCGGCCTCGTTAGATTTTCCGGCCATCATGGGCGTCAGCCTGGTCATCGCCCTGATCTTTATCCTGGTCAACCTGATCGTCGATGTCCTTTACTTCTGGCTCGACCCACGTCTGCGCGCCGCTTAGCCATGACCGCCACCACGTACCCCTCAGCCGCGAACGTCGAGTCGCCCGCGCGCCTACAGCCGGGACGCATGACGACGCTGCGGCGTTTTCTGCGCCACAACCCGCTGGCCGTGATCGGCAGCGTGATTTTTGCACTGTGGGTGTTTTTGAGCCTCTTTGCGCCGGCGGTCGCGCCCTATGCTCCGTTGGCCCAGGACATCGTCAACCGGTTGCAGCCACCCACGGCGGATCACTGGTTCGGCACCGACCAACTGGGCCGTGACGTCTTCAGTCGCGTGCTCTACGGTGGGCGGTTGTCGCTGCCCGCGGGCATTTCCGTGGTCATCGTGGCCGGCGTCATCGGCACGATCCTCGGCGCCTTGGCTGGCTACATCGGCGGCTGGTTTGACGAACTGACCATGCGCTTGACAGAGGTCTTCATGGCCTTTCCGACTATCATCCTGGCCATGGCCGTCGCTGCTGCGCTGGGACCGAGTCTGGTCAATGCCATCGTGGCCATGGTGGTGGTCTGGTGGCCCAACTACGCCCGTGTCGTGCGGTCGCTGGTGCTCGGGGTAAAGTCGCAGGATTATGTGGAAGCCGCCAATGCCATCGGCGTACCACGCGGGCGTGTTCTGCGGCGGACGGTATTGCCCAACTGCCTGGGACCGGCCGTGGTGCTGGGCACCATCGACCTGGGCAACGCGATCCTGGTCTTCGCCGGCCTCAGTTTTCTGGGTCTCGGTCCGGAACCATCCTCGCCCGAGTGGGGACGCATGGTCGCCGACGGCATCGAATATTTCGACCAGTGGTGGATGTCGGCTTTCCCCGGACTGGCCATCTTCACGGTGGTCATGGCCTTCAACTTCATCGGCGACGGCATCCGCGATGCGCTGGACCCGCGATTGCGCAAAGGAATATAGCGAATCCCGGCAGAAATCCTTGACCAGTTCCTACCAGAGGTAGCATTGCCGGATTTCTGTCATGGTATTCACGCCGAAATGAACTGGGAAAGCTCTCTACTTCAACACGGAATCAAATAGTGCCACGGATCTGGCCATGGCTGTGTTGAACTGTTGTGATAGGTTGTGATCGTCGCCGGGGTAGCTGTAGAATTCGACCTCGCCGCCCACGGCCTGGAGTTCGCTGTACAGTAATTCGGAGAAGAGGATCGGTACGGAGTTGTCGGCCGTGCCGTGGTGCAGTTGGATGGGAGCGGAGAGCTCATCGACATAGCTGTTGGCCGAGATGGAAGCCCAGAACTCGGGATTCTCCTCAGGCATGCCGTACTCGGTCTGCAGTTGCTCACGCCAACGGCGCGCCCGTGCCGGAATCGTGGCGGGTACACGGGAACGGGTCCAGCGCTCCATGATGTCGGGATAGGACGCGACCACGCCGGCCCAGATCACGCCGACCTTGATGTCGGGATCGACCAGCATTGCACGCACAGTCAGGTAACCACCCATAGAATGCCCCCACATCCCGATGCGGTCGGGATCGACATAGTCGAGTTGCTTGATGAGTCGCCGTTGCGTTGAGCACGTCAATGGCATAGTCAGGCGTACCGTAGGCACTGCGCGATTCGCCCTCTGAGAAACCCATGCCCGCGATAGTCGGATTTGAAGGTCACGTAACCGTTGCGCGCAAAGCCGTCCTGATAGGCAACGTAGCGCTCGGTGGTACGGTAGACCTCGGGCGGAATGTAGCCGTGGTTGAAGATGATGGCCGGCCGGCCGTTGTCCGGCGATGTCGCCATTGGGAACCGTCAGAAGACCCAGGATCGTCAGCCCATCCGACTCGTAAGAGGCTACGTAGCGGCTGTAGTTGTCGCCCGGCTCCAGCGTCTGCTCTATCACCAGGTCGCTGCCCGGTTAGTTCCCGACTGCGTAGGTAGTCGATGGTCAGTTGTTCGCCGTCAAAGACATATTCATCGTCCGGTGTGGCTGTGTCCGGTTCCCGTTCAAGCGCCGAGTCCGACGGATGTGGAAGCCGGTGTCGCAGCGGCTGGCTCGGACCATCGCCCGGAATGCAGAGCTTCCAGCCGATTTCGATCACGCCCGGATTGTCGATAATGGTGTAGCTGTCGTCTCCGCGGCGCCGTGTTAGTCGAGGTCACAATGCTGGTCGTAGGCCCCATAGCTGCCCAACGTTCGCGGACGGCGATGGCCGAAAGCGTGTCACCGGCGCGCACAAACACATCTGCCCCGCAGGCGGTCTGGGCTACGGCCGGCTTGGGAGACAAACTTGCTCCCAGTAATACCAGATGGCCGTCATCAAGTAAAGAGTGCGCATACTTTTCCAAAGGCTGTAAACGTGTTCATCTGTGACTCCGCTGCAAAAAGGTATTCGGCGTAGACAGACCGGGATTCTCTCTCAGGTGCTGGATCATCTTGAACAGAAACCCGGTATTTATTGGAGTACAGTTATCTATGATCCACCGTGGCTTAGCTTATGGCGTACCAGCGAATACCAAGGTAGTCTAGACGTCCCGCAGAAATGTATGGTCGCACCCATGAACTGTTCGGGAAGGTGAAGAACGATGACCGTTCCGTCTGACCGCCCCAACATTCTCTGGATCTGCACCGACCAACAACGGTGGGATACGCTCGGCTGTTACGGCAATCCCTACGTCCACACGCCCAATCATCGACCGGCTGGCAGAGTCCGGCGTGCGTCTTCGACCATGCCTACAGCCAGAGTCCGGTCTGTACGCCCAGCCGCGCCAGTTTTCTGACCGGCCGCTATCCACGCACGACTCGGCTGCCGGCAGAACGGGCAGAACATTCCAGCGCGACGAGGTGCTCGTCACCAAGCTGCTGGCCGACGCCGGCTACGTGGGCGGGTTGGCGGGCAAACTGCACCTGTCGGCCTGTAATCCGTCGGCCGCAGCGCCCCTGGGCGAACCACGGCTGGACGACGGCTACAGCGTCTATCACTGGTCCCACACGCCGCTGCCGTCCAAGATCACATCGACGGAAGGCATCTCGCCGGCGGCACTCGGTCTGGCCGACCAATGCGTACGCGCTCTGGCTCCACGAGAACGGGCAACGCTACCAACGCACTCCCCATCCGAAGGTCCGTACGTGCAGATCGGTATGCCGGTCGAACTGCACCAGACCACCTGGTGCGCCGACCGGGCCATCACCTTTATGGAGGCCAACGCCGGCGGCGAACAGCCCTGGTTCTTTTCGGTCAACCCATTCGACCCCCATCACCCGTTCGACCCGCCGGGCGAACTATCTGGAGCACTATCTGGCGATCCTGGATGATCTGCCGCTGCCCAATTACGTGCCGGGCGAGCTGGACAACAAGCCCTCGTTCCAGCAAATTGACCACCATGGCGCCTACAATACGGCCGTCTCTATCCGTTTGCCGAGATGAGCGGACAGGATCACCGGCTGTTGTGCGCCGCCTACTACGCGATGGTGGAGTTGATCGATCTCCAGGTGGGGCGCATGCTGGACGCGCTGGAACGGACCGGCCAGTTGGAGAACACGTTGGTGATCTTCATGTCCGACCACGGCGAGATGCTGGGGGACCACGGCATCTATCTCAAGGGACCCTACTTCTACGAACCGGCGATTCACGTGCCGCTGATCTTCTGCCTGGCCCGGCATCTTCGAGGGCGGGCGGCGCAGTGCGGCCCTGGTGGAGTTGATTGATATCGCGCCCAGTCTGCTGGATGCGGCGGGCCTGCCCCGCTCGCCGGCCATGCAGGGGCGCTCGCTCTGCCCCGCTATCATGGGTGCCGCCGACGAACCGCCACCGTGACGACGTCTACTGCGAGTATTACAACGCCATGCCCTGGCACATGGAGGCATCCTCGAATCTGACTATGGTGCGCACCCGGACCCACAAGCTTGTGCGCACCCATGGGCTGGACGGCGGCGAACTCTACGATCTGGTCGCCGACCCGGCCGAAACAACAAACCTCTGGCACGATCCAGCCTCTGCGGACATTCGCGCCGAGCTTGCCCTCCTGCTGGCCGACCGCATGGCAGAGACTGTCGATCCGCTGCCGCCGAGGGTAGCGAACTGGTAGAACTGATAGGGCTCCGATGCCCCAGGCCACGAAGGGGACAACAGATGGGCGACGAAGAAACTCAACACGAATACGTAGAAAATGTTGCCAAACTACTGACGCTTGGCGAAGAACCGCTCCGCCAGCCGGAATGGCATGACTAACTGGGCGAAGGCCTGACCGATGAGGACATGGACGATCTCATTCGGCTGGCGACGGACGAGGACGGTCTGGTCAAAACCTATCCGGATCCGGCCGCCTGGGCACAGATTCGCGCTTGGCGAGCCTTGGGTCAGCTCCGTGCACCGGAGGCTGTCGAACCGTTGCTCGGTACACTGGCCTGGGAGGCAGACGCGGACAACGGCTGGGCGCTCGACGAGATTCCGAAAGTGTTGGGTCTGATCGGAGCCCCTGCACTTTCTGCGCTGGACGAATTCATCGGTCTCTATGGTGAATCCGAGTATTGCGCGTATATCAGCTGTCGAGGCTATCGGCGAAATCGGACGAAGTCATCCATCCACTCGCGATGATTGTATCCGTATCTTGGTTGGACGCTTGGAGCACTATGCCAGGAACGAACGCTTTGTCAACGCGGAGATTATCTATGTTTTGGCCGATCTAAAGGCCGTCGAAGCTGCGCCGCTTATAGAAGAAGCGTTTGCTGCTGACGCGGTCGACCTCTCAATGATGGGCGATTGGGAAAGCGTCCAGATCGAGTTGGGGTTGCTGGAGAAGCGCACGACGCCGGAGCACAATTGGATACGAGAAGAGTGGGAGCGAGAACACGGCGAACTCGCATTCCTCGATGACGATGGTGACGACGACGATCGCCTGGAACTGCGTGCGTTGCGAGCGCAGCAGCAGGCAGATCAGGCCAAACGCAAGCAAGCGCGCAAGCAGGCCAAGGCCACCAAGAAAAAACAACGCCAGCCAAAAAAGAAAAAGAAACGCAAGTAGTGAGCGGAGCTGGCTCACAATTGGCAACACCTTCGTTGTCTCCGGCGGCTTCCGGTGATCCTCAGCTCAGGGAAGAAGTTCAAAGTGCGTTCTGTGGCGCGGGCGGACGACGTGAAAATGCCGGCGATCGAGGGTCAAGATAGTCGTAATCGACAAGCGCTCGGCAAGTGCAACCAGTGTGGCGTCGACAAAGTCCAGTTCGCTGTCCGCGTATTGGGTTAGAACAGCGTGGCTGCGCATGAGGTCGTCTGTTTCCAAACCTAGAATCTCCCAACTCGGACGGCTGATCTCCTGCAGGAACACGCGCATGACGGCGTGCCCGATGTGGCTGTGCAACAGATAGGTTGCTTCCGACAGTACCGTTACGGGTACCGATATCTGACCGCTCACCGTCTGCGCAATCTGCACGCACGCCACGTGATGCTCTTCCCGCGGATTGGTGAGTGCGACCAGGAAACTGGTATCAGCCAGGAGTCTCTTCACGGTTGAGGGAGAATCCATACTGAGGATGAATGCTCTGTCGAATCAGCTCTTCGTCCTTTCCGTCGGCAAGATCCATGGCAGGCGCGTCCTCACCGGCCAGACCGATTAGCCCCAGCAACGGATTGGCCGGTGGGTTCTCAGCCTCCACTTTTGTGACATAGCTTTCCAACGCTTCACGGATCAACTGTGCCTTGGTACGTCTTTGCTGACGCGCAAGACGATCGATACGCAGAAGCAACTCCTCGTCGGCCATAATTGTTGTTCGTTTCACCGCGACCTCCATATGCTAGCATATACATATATGCTAGCATATGGAGGGAATCTGACAAAACGCTCGATGTACGCGGGGTGCATACCACATTTTGGGGCTTCCTCAAGGAGGTTCGTTTCGTGCTCTCGACTGGCGCCCCGGAAAATGGTATGCACCCATGTACCCGGAAGTATCATTCTTGCGGATTGGAGCGTTCGATCATGTAGAGATCAAGAGGATCGTACCGGACGAGACCATCGACCAGATCGAAGTGTTTGTCCGTAGAAATGATCCGATCGATGCCGTTGTTCTGCATGACAGCCACGTGAATCACATCACGCGCCTTGACTCCATTGGGTGCGTATACGGCAAATAACTCTACTGCCTGTTTGGCATCTGTTGGCGTCACGGGCAGGACAGCCGGAAGCAACTCGAAGAGGCTCGTCGCCATTTCACACGCGATCTGCCATCGCTGCAGCGCACCGTATCGATACAGAATCTCCTGTACGACCTCGGCATCAGTTACGGCAGGTATGCGGCCGGCGGCAATCTCGGTCACGACCCAAACACATGGCTCCTTGTATGGATGTGCCGCGCCCGCCGCATACATCACGATGTTGGTGTCGACAAAGAATGGCCCATCAACCATCCAATGCGCCCTTTTCGATTTCGCTTTCCATTTGAGACCAGTCGGCTACAGGCGCCTCCAGCGCCACCAGACGGTCAAGTGCCTGCCGGCGGCGTCTACGGTCGAGTTCGACAAAGTATGTCTGTTCGATCGCCTCACGAATGAGCACACTCACCGGCTTTTCAACTTCTTGAGAGAGCCGCTGTAGTTGCTCATATTGTTGCGGTGTCAGCACTGTTTGAACACGTTCGGTATAAGCAGCCATACTCGCACCCTTGAATACTATCGAACACATACTATCTTCAATATACTATTGAACGGTCGCGAGCACAACCGAGGGCGACCCAGAACTATTGGGAGCTGTTGAAGATCATCGAACAAGCCGATCGAACACGCGATAGACGGGAGCGTCAAATGAGCGAATATCAGTACTACGAATGGCAGACCATCGATCGACCGCTTTCGGGCCAGGAACGGGCCGAGGTCGACAGCCTCTCCAGCCACATCACGGTCACGGCCAGCGGCGCCTGGGTCGAGTACAGTTGGAGCAGCTTCAAGCACGACTCGTTAGAGGTGCTGGCGCGCTATTTCGACGCCTTTCTCTACGAGGCCAACTGGGGCAGCAAGCAGCTTGCATTCCGTTTTCCGGCCGCGCTGCTCGATCCCTGGCCACTCCAACGCTTCATCGTCGAACCCGATCTCTCGTTGCAGACCATGGGTGACTACCAGGTGCTGAGCTTCGCGCTGGACGACGAAGAGCCCGCCGACTACTGGATCGAGCCCGGAAACTGGCTGGGTGCGCTGACGCCACTACGCAACGACATTCTACGCGGCGACCATCGGGCGCTCTACCTGGCCTGGCTGCCGCGGTGGAGGTGGACAACCGCTATGAGATCGCACCCGACGAACCGGAACCACCGGTGCCGCCGGGTCTGAATCAACCGACGACGGCGCTGCAGAATTTTGCTGACTGGGCCGGATTGGACGAGCAGCTCTTGGCGGCCGCAGCCCAGGCCAGTGCGGCGCTTGCGCACAAACCCGCGCCGGACTTGGCATCCGCTATCCGGTCGCTGTCGCCGCGAAGAGTGCGATGAGTACCTGCTGCGGCTGGTCGAGGAGGAGCCACACCTTGCTCTTATTCTGCGTCGACGGTTGGAAGAGCTGTTGGGAAGCGTGCAAGCGGCGTCGACCCCGCCCCAACGCCGGGTAGAAGACCTTCTGGCCATGCGGGAAGAGATGCAGGCGGAAGAAGCACAGCGCAAGGCCGCAGCCGCACGGCGCCGGTTTCTGCAGGAGATGGAGGATCTCGCCGGCCGCGAGGCCGATGTCTGGCGTGCGGTGAAGCAGTTGATCGCTACCTACCAGGCACGCGACTACGACGAGGCAGTTGCCCACCTAGTCAAACTGCGCCAACTGGCCGAACACCGCAACACGCTGCCGGCCTTTCAGGCGCAGGTCAACGGCCTAGCTGAACGCTACCGACGCCGCAGCAGCCTGATCTCGCGCCTACGTGCAAACGGTTTAATTTGAAGTCAAGCGTTACGTCAGGACGGCGGTCACCGGCTGACAGAGTCACAGACACCAGCGAATGCTGATGCCGGAGAAGTTCATCATGGCCAGAGGGCGTGCTCCAGATATTTGGTCAGTGGTGTATAATTGAATTATGTGCCAAATTCTGTGTCATGGAGTGTGTCAAAAATGAGTACAAAGATATTGCCTGTCACCGATCTGCGCCGCCGGACCAGCGCTGTGATCCGTGGTGTTCAGGAAGACGGTGATGTGGTGTACATTACCCAGCATGGCCGTCCGGCCGCCGTCATTCTCGACTATGAACAATACGAAACACTGGTCACACGGGCGCAGAAGAAAGAGTGGCCGGACGGCTATTTTACGCGTACCTATGGCGCACTGGCCGACGAACCCCTCAGCCGGTCGGAACAAGGCGAATTTGAGGAACGAGACGTGCTGTCGTGACCTATCTGCTCGATACCAACGTCTGTGTCCGCTACCTGAATGGACGTTCGCCCGCGGTGCTGAGGCATCTGCGCACACTCAGACCCATCGACGTCACGGTCTGTTCAGTGGTGAAGGCGGAGCTATTCTATGGCGCTCAAAGAAGCAATAACCCGGCACAGACGCTTGCCAAGCAGCGACAATTCTTGGAGCCGTATTCTTCGCTGCCGTTTGACGACGCTGCAGCCGAGCTGGCCGGCATTCTGCGCGCCCGACTAGCAGCCCAAGGTACACCCATTGGCCCGTACGATCTACAGATCGCGGCAATCGCTCTGGCCAATGACTGTACATTGGTCACCCACAACGTCGGTGAGTTCAGCGCGTACCGAATCTACGGATCGAGGACTGGGAATCGACGTGAGTGGTGTGCCAAAACATGAAGATGTCGCCGATATGGCTCTTTGGGCAGCACGTTGCGAGGCGTAAGGCGCGATCCCCGCGGTCGCGCGGACCTGGTTGGTGGCCCGATCCACTGTGCCGTGCTGGAAGAGCTGCCGGTAAAACTCACACGTTAAGCGATGGGCGGTCTCCATGCCCACCGGTTCAGTCATGACGATGACCGCGGGGTGCTGCCCCGCGTCACCAGTTGCCGACCCAGGGCCACATAGGCGCCACGGCTGCCACCGGCCCCGGATTCACACGCGGCCAGGAAGCAGAGCACCGGACGCCGCGACAGTTGGGTGCGGAAACCTTCCAGCAAGACCGAGGCCGTCGCCAACCGGACGCGGTCGTCGTCTTCCAGCAGGAGGTCAGTGCCGTCCTCTCCGCGTGTTCCGTGGCAGAGAAATTGGATCACTGCACGATTGCCTCCATTGGACACGAACAGAGAATACCGGAATCAAAGAGATTCAAGTAAAAGACGGCCGGTGTGAAGAGACTCGCTCGTGACAGAGACTTATGGCGCCGGCAGCTGTCACTGTATACACAGAAACCATCGCAACGAACCGACTGCCGACTACGATGCGCGCCGCGATCGACGGCGCCGGTGTCCACCAGACGGCGCTGCGTCTGCCTTGGCCGCCGGCTGCTCACGCGGCAGCGCGATCGCCTCCAGCTCCGCAATGCGCGCCTCGATGGCCTCCAGGTCAAGCGGATAGCGGCCGTATTTCTTGCACGTCTCGAAGACGCACCAGACATTCTCGCTGGGCATGGCACCGTGGTAGGAGTGATCGGGCGCCATGATGTAGGCACCGCCCGGCGCGGCGTCGCGCAGGCATTCCAGCGCCTCCAGTTCGACTTCGGTGACTCCACGGTGGGGCAGCGTCAGTGAGGCCGAGATGTTGCCGACCAGACAGAGGCGGTTACCGTAGGTGCGCTTGAGTTGGGCCAGATTCATGCCGGCGCTGCGCTGGATCGGGTTGAAGGCGGCGATCTTCATCTGCACGATATCATCCATGATGACGTTGAGGTTGCCATCGCTGTGCATGATGACGGGCGTCCCGGCGCCGGCCAACGTCTCGACTTGCTCGGCAATGTGAGGGAGCACGAATTGGCGCCACTGGTCGGGTTGCAATCATGATGCCCATGTTCATGCCCCAGTCATCGTGGATCATGATGGCATCGACACCGGTCTTGATGAGGTTGCAGACCGATCTGTGTGTTCCAGTCGCGCCATCTCTGCGGAACATCATCCGTCAGCAAACCCGGATCGCTGTAGATCCAGTTGCTCATATTGACCATACCGGCTGCCATCCAGGCGCCGGAGAAGGGGCCGCGTACCGCGCCGACGACGGCCAATTCGCCCTCCGTCAGTTCGAGGGCACGCGCGCGCCTGGGCCATCCGCTCGGGCAGATCCGGGTCCGGAAATTGCAGCTTGCGCCATTCCTCCCGGTCATTGACCACCGTGTTCTCCATCCACGAACCCGGCCAGGAACTCTCGTCCGGTAGCCGTACCAGGTGCCCCACTCGTCCTGGTAGCGCTCGCCGTGGAGCTGGACGTTGGCAAAGGAGGTGAAGCCCAGCGGCGCGGTCCAGACCATGTCGAGACCGGTGGCCGCGCGACATTCACTTCGTCATCGACGTTGTGATAGGGAGAGGCTTCGTCTCCCAGGATCTCGCGAATAAAGCGCAGGCAGAAGTGGGTCTCGAAGAGCGGCACCCGATCGGGCATCCCGCCGTGCAGTGCGGTCAGAAACCGTTCACGTCCGTTCATCGCTTTCTCCATTCGGCTACTATGACGGTATGGGCTTCGTCCGCATCTAATGCTTGTTCGCATCCAGAACCAAATCGGCGAACGAGTACCTACCGTTCAGCATAACGAACAGGCACGGCGAAGTCAATCGCTTCTACGGCCAGGAGTACGGCCCAGATTTTTCGGCAGCTGCTGTAGGCCGCGCCGACAAGCCGGGCTGAGCCGGCGTCGTTGGAGAGCCCGTGCGTTGACGCTCGGGCGGGGTTCGGGCGCGGCGGGCGGTCGGGGTTCGGCGGTCGCCGCCCAAGGCTGCTCGCAAAGCGGGTGCGCAGCACCTTGACATGGGCTATGGAACAACGTCCATTGGAAAAGGGGCTTGTCCGTAAATATGTCGATGTGGGTCAGTTGATCTTGTGCTTTGAGTCCCGTACAATTGACCAAGCCAAATGGATTCTGCGTGCGTCCGGCAACAATCCTCCCCACAATGACACGCCGCACCTTCCGGGAAGCCCCAGGCTTCCCGTCTCAACACCGGTATGCAGGTGCAATAGCCTTCACACATCTAACAGACGGGAGACAACATTGGGACAACTGGACAGCAGAACCGCAATCGTCACCGGGGCCGCAGCCGGGATCGGCGCAGCGGCAGCCACCGCTCTTGCCGAAGCAGGCGCACGAGTGGTGTTGGCCGACATCGACGACAATGCCGGGCACGCCGCAGCAGAAGCGCTGACCACAGCCGGTCATGATGTTTTCTACCGGCATGCCGACGTGGGCAACACCGCCGATGTAGAACAGTTGGTGACCGCTACGGTCAAACGCTACGGGCGCCTGGACATACTGGTCAACAACGCTGCCGTCGCTATCCCGGGCAAGGTGGCCGAGATCTCCGAAGAGGAGTGGAACCGAGTGCTCAATACCAACTTGACCAGCGTCTGGCGCGGCATGTATTACGCCATTCCCCACATGCTGGAACAGGGCGGCGGTTCCATCATCAACATGAGTTCCGCGCAGGGACTCATGGGCTTCTCCGGCTGGTCCGCCTATGCCGCGGCCAAGGGGGCCATCAATGCACTGACGCGGCAAGCAGCGGTCGACTATTCACCCCGAAACATCCGCGTCAACGCCATTGCGCCAGGCACGATCATGACACCGATGAACGAGCGCATCTTTGCAGAAGCGGACGATGCAGAAGCGCTCATCAACCACTGGACGAGCCGCCATGCAGTCAGACGCTTTGGCCGGCCGGACGAAGTTGCTGCCCTGGTCGTCTTCTTGGCCTCCGAGGCCGCCGCCTTCATTACCGGCGAGGTAATTCGCGTCGACGGTGGCCTGGTCATCAACGGAGGATAGAATCCATGGCGAGCTATCTAGGAAGAAGCTGGACGCGGGCGGAGTTGATGGAATACACGGGACATTTGGACCAAGTGGCCGGCATCACACCACTTGAAGTCGCTGATGGCGCAGGACGGGGCGTGCGTATCTTCCGTGTCCACACCGGCGGCGGTCTGGAATTCGATATATCGGCAGATCGCTGTCTTGACATCGGCGCTTGCCGCTACCAGGGACACTCGCTGGTCTGGCAATCACCATCAGGCGTGGTGCACCCGTCCTATTACGAAGCAGAGGAAATGGGCTGGCTGCGTTCATTTGGCGGCGGCCTCCTGACGACCTGTGGTCTCGATCAGTTCGGCGCGCCGGCGGAGGATGCCGGCGAGACATTCGGCATTCATGGTCGCATCAGCAACCTGCCGGCCCGACAGGTAAACCATCGCTGCGCCTGGGAGGGCGATGACTATGTGTTGCAGGTCAGCGGTCTCGTGCGCCAGTCGCGGCTCTTCGGCGAGAATCTGCTGCTCGAGCGGCGCATCTCCACTGCGCTGGGATCATCGCGCATCCATATTGACGATACGGTGACAAACGAGGGCTACAGTGTTCAACCGCACATGCTGCTCTACCACTGCAACCTCGGCTTCCCACTTGTCGACGCAACAACTCGGCTGGAACTGGATATCGAGGAGACCACCGCCCGCGATGCTGACGCTGAGGACGGTCTCGCGCTGGGCCGGGATGCAGGCGCCCACAGCCGGCTATCGCGAGCAAGTCTTTCGCCACGTACTTCAGCGCGATGCCGAGGGCTGGGCACATGCAACGATACAGAATCCGAGCCTCGACATCTCCCTGTGTATCTCCTACGATGCCGGTCAACTGCCCTTTCTCTTTCAATGGAAGCAGATGGGACAAGGCGCCTATGTACTCGGCGTCGAACCGGCCAATTGCAGCGCCATCGAAGGTCGCGCAATGGCGCGGGCCCGCAACGATCTTCCCCATCTGGAGCCGGGCGAGAGCCGGCGTTATCAGCTCGTGTTCACAATAGGCAAAGGTGTAGCGGTTAGCTAATTTGGCAGAAAGTAGTGGCATGGACAACAAACAGATTCAACGATTTTCTATCACAGGCAAGTGTGCCTTGGTGACCGGCGGCTCAAAGGGCATTGGCGCTGAGATCGCGGTCGAATTGGCCAGAGCCGGCGCCGACGTGGCCATCGTCGGTCGTGATGCAGATGGCTTGGCCGAGACCCGCGCCGCCATCGAGGCCGCGGGCCGCGAATGTCTGGTCCTTGAGGCGGATTTGAGCACTGTCGACGGTCCGCAAGAGGTGGGGCGGGTAGCTCTGCAGCATTTCGGTGTCGTCGACATCCTCGTCAACAACGCCGGCATCGCCCTCAACGATCATCTACTCGACATCTCGGTGGCTGATTGGGACCGAACCCAGGCGGTCAATGTGCGCACACCGCTGCTATTGGCCCAGACGCTGGCGCCGGCCATGATCGCGCAGCGTCGGGGCAAAGATCGTCAACATCTCCTCCCAAGCAGGCGTAGCGGCGCTGGAGCGGCACGGAACCTACTGCAGCTCCAAAGGCGGGCTCAACATGCTGACCAAAGTGATGGCGCTGGAGTGGGGGCAGCACAACATCCAGAGCAACACGGTCGCGCCCACGGTCATCCTGACGCCGATGGGTGAGCGAGTCTGGGGCGACCCCGAGGTGGGTGCGCCTATGCTGGCCAAGATTCCTCTCGGTCGTTTCGGTCAGCCCGTGGAAGTGGCCGATCTGGTGCTCTTCCTGAGCTCGGCCGCGTCCGACCTCATTTGCGGGGCAGTCATTTTGATCGATGGCGGATATACTGCAATCTAGCAGGGCCGGCCACAAATTTACCGCCGATAGGCAAATGCAAAAGGTGATGCCCGAGCGCCTAGGGCATCACCTTTTGCGTGTCAAAATCATCATTCAAGCCCGGCAGCCAACATACAGGCACCGGACCACCTTTGCAACGGCCAGGTCTACTCCTGTAACGCTGTGTCGTACCACTCCTGTGGATTCCAGTAGAAGCTCCAGGGACCCGGATTCAGGCCTTCCCAACGCGCATTGTAGCCGAAGTTGCCGACGCTGCCGGTGACGAAAACATAGGGGATATCGTCATGGATGATCTGCTGGATCTCCCGGTAATATGGCGCACGTTCTTCGGGCGCGCACCGGGGAACGGCCAGCCCTTGCTCCAGCAGTT
This sequence comes from uncultured Chloroflexia bacterium, assembly GCA_963715415.1. Lineage (GTDB taxonomy): Bacteria > Chloroflexota > Anaerolineae > Caldilineales > Caldilineaceae > JAWKOK01. The sequence goes on from CAVQSG010000003.1 coordinate 57,659, forward strand.
CATCGACGCGTTCGTTCTGATAGCTCACAAAGTTGAAGCCACTCCCCGGTGTGTCGAACTTGGTGTGCCAGAACGAATCGTCATTGGGATCCGTGCCGAGACCGGTCCAGCCGATGATGACCATGTCGAAGGTCTGGCCCAGCATCACCTCGACCAGGGCGCCGAAGTCGATGGCCTCAAAGGTGATGTCGAAACCGACTGCGTTGAGCTGGTCCTGAACCAACACGCCGAGATCCTCACGCGTAGTGTTACCGGCGTTGGTGGAAAGCGTCAGCGCAAGGGGTTCGCCGTCCTTTTCACGGATGCCGTCGCCGTCACTGTCGATCCAGCCGGCCTCGTCCAGCAACTGTGCCGCCAGGTCGGTGTCGTAGTCATACGGCGCCAGATCCGGATCGTGGGCCCACTCGACGGCAGGCAGCACGTTGGCCGCAATCTGATAGCCCTGCCCCAGGTAGACGTTGTCGATAATGGTGGCGTAGTCCAGGCTGTGGGCAATTGCCTGACGCACTGCCGGGTCGCTCAAGATCGGATGGGGATCCTGCTCGACCAGGTTGCCGTCTTCGTCTTGGCCCTCCGTCGGGTTCTCGGGGTTGGCCAGGTTCAGGCCGATATAGGTGTAGCCGTCGTCCTTGAAGTTGAAGCGGTTGAGGTTCGGGTCGGCGTCTACCACTGCAATCTGTTCCGGCTGGACGCCGATTTCGTCCACTTCGCCGCTCTGGAGTTGGGCCAGGCGCGCGCCCGGGTCCGGCACGATACGGTAGATCATGCCGTCCATATACGGGGCGCCTTCCCAGTAGTCCTCATTGCGAACCAGAATTGTATTGTCGTCCCGGGTCCAGCTCTGGAAAGTAAAGGGGCCGGCGCTGACCGGCGGTGCGTCATTGTAGGGATTCTCCATGATGTCGCTGTAATCTTCGGCGTAGAGGTGACTCGGCAGCCAACCCAGACCCAGATCGTTCAGACCGTCACATTTGACCTCCTTGAAGGTCACCTGCACTGTAAGAGGATCCAAGACCTCAATGCTCTCGATGCCTTCGACATTGCTCTTGCGCGGCGTTTCGACCAACTCGCTGGCGATGGCATCGTAGGTGAATTTGAAGTCGTCAGCGTCCACCGGCTCGCCATCACTCCAGGTGACACCTTCACGCAGCTTGAAAGTCCAGATCAGGCCGTCATCCGAGACCTCCCATCCTTCAGACATGGAACCATCCGGCACCAGGGCGCCGGAAAACGGATCGGTGCTGATGAGCGCTGGGAAGAGCTGCTGGATGACGGAAAAACTGGTGCTATCCGAATAGAGAATCGGGTTCAGGATCGATGCGTCAGCCGAACTGGAACGGGTCCAGACGCCGCCGGACGCAATACCGCCGCTAGGGGCTGCCGCGTCTGTCGCTGCGGCGCCCGACGTGGCGGCATCTCCGCTAGTCGGAGCATCTTCAGGTAGGATGGGCACCGGCTGGGCACAGGCACCGAAGACAAGCGCGGCAATTAGTAGCAACGATAGGAGTATTAGACTTTTCTTTTGCATGTTGACTCTCCTTGATGCGAATTGGGCCATGCGCCGTGTACGCATGCTTCAAACCAGTGAACGCAACGTCAGTTCACGATGGGTGTGTAAGGCGGTGCGTTCGAAGCAACTGTGTCGATATGTAGAAATTGGGAATTGGGACGCACTTTCGCGGCCTGTCACGGTTAGCCGCGCAAACGAGGATCAAACGCATCGCGCAGACCGTCGCCTAAGAAATTAAAGGCAAGGGTGGTGATGGTCAGCGCCGCAGCCGGCACGAACACTTCGAACGGCGCCACGCGCATCGCCTGATAGGTTTCCGAGATCATCATGCCCCAACTCGGCGTCGGCGGGTTGGCGCCGAGACCGATAAATGATAGAAATGCCTCGGTCAGGATATAGCCGGGAATCGCCAATGTCTCGGCCACGATACAGGGACCAAGGATATTGGGCAGCAGATGCGAAAAGACGATACGTCGATCCGAACTGCCGACCGAGTGTGCCGCCTCGACAAACTCCTTGTTCTTGTACGAGAGCGTCTGTCCGCGGGCAATGCGCGCCATACCCAGCCAGCTGATCAAACCGATGGCGATGAAGACGAACAAGATGCCACCCATGGATCTATCCAGCTTGATCAGACTGGCCGCCCACGCGGGCGTGTCGTCCGTCGTCGACAGCGCCTTGAAGTAGACCTGCATCAAAATAATGAAGATGATCAGTGGAAAGCCGTAGAGGAAATCCACAAACCGCATCATAAAGTTGTCAATAGACGATCTGCTGTAGCCGGATGTCAGCCCATAGACCAGACCGACGATCAGGCTGACAGTCGACGCCACAACTGCCACGGCCAGCGAAATACGCGTCCCGTACATTGTGCGGCTCAGGGTGTCACGGCCCAGATAGTCCGTACCGAGAATGTATAGATTCCCATCCTCGGTGCGGGTCATGGGCGGTTCGTCGGTGTAGGCGAAGTTCACTTCGGCGTAATGGTAGGGAGCCAACAGCGGTTGCGGCTCGTTGCCGGTGAAGATCGTCAAGACAGCCGTATCGACGAAGATGGCCACAAAGACCATAATACCGATGGCGGCGATGCTAACGACGGCCGCTTTGTTGCGGATCAACTGTCGATAGGCGTCGCCCGTCGGCGTGCGTCGTTTGGTATTGGCCTGCCCTTCACCCTTGAGCGCGATAGTTCCAGCAGCCATTCGAATATCCTAATGCATTTGGTGGATTGAATTGTGTTCTCTCAGCTCTGCCCGTTCGTGGTGCTCCAACCATGTCGGGCAAGGATGCCCAGCCGACAAAAACCGTATTTGATACGATTCTCAATTTAGTCGTAGCGAATTCGCGGATCGATCCAGGCGTAGGTCACGTCCACGACGATATTTAGTCCGACCAACAGGACGGAGTAGAAAAGCGTGGTGCCCAAAATGACCGGGTAGTCGCGATTGGTGATGCTGGTCACAAAAAATTCGCCCATCCCGGGAATGCCGAAGATCCGCTCGGTAACGAACGACCCGGTCACGACAGCAGCCAGCACGGGACCAAAGACAGTTACCACCGGAATCAGCGAGTTTTTCATGGCGTGACGCAAAACGACGCGTCGTTGGTTCAAACCCTTGGCGCGCGCAGTCCGAATATAATCTTCCCGAATAGTCTGCAGCAGGCTGGCCCTGGTGAGGCGGGCAAAGATCGCCGAAAATGCCGTACCCAGAGTGATGACCGGCAGGATCGCATGCAGCCAAAAATCTGCCGTCATGGGCGGGATGAAGCCGAGATAGAGTTCCTTGTAGTTGACGCCCCAACGACCGGCGGGGAACCAACCGAGCTGAACCGAAAAGATATAGATCAGCAGTGGACCGAGCACGATGTTGGGAATTGACACGCCCAGGATGGCGACAAACGAACTGCTATAGTCCACCCATGAGTTCTGTCGCAACGCGGCCAACGTGCCGGCAGGGATACCGATGATCACAGCCAGCATAATTGACAAAATACCCAGTTGAAGCGAAATCGGAAAGGTCTGGGCAATAATTTGGTTGACGGTGCGGCCGCGATAGAAGAAGGATGGCCCTAGATCGCCCTGTACTACGTCGATGACATAATTTGTGAACTGAACGTGAAGAGGCTTGTCCAGCCCATACTTTGCTTCGAGGTTTTGACGAATGCTTTCCGGCAGCGATTTGTCACCGGCCCGATCAAAAGGACCACCCGGAATTGCCCTTGAAAGCACAAATGTCACGGCAATAATGCAGAACAGAACGGGAATCGCCCATAGAACACGGCGAACGATGAATGCAAACATCTCTTCTTCCTCCAGTTCTTCCACGCCACAGGTTATCGTTATGTCGACAGTGCGAGGAAAAGAAGGGCACTGTCTACATGTCAACTTGTCCAGTCACATGCAGACAGTGCCCTAGAGGTCACTCAGTACGTGGCGCTACAATCACGCCGGTAGTTACGTGACGAGAATGCATCTACTGGGCAGCCGCCTTGGCCTCTGCATCGATGTTCCAGCGATAGAAGTACTTGGCATCGCTGTAGACACGATCCAACCACGGCTTCTCTACACCCACGGTGGTGTAGTAGTAGACCGGGATAATCCCGACAATGTCGTCGATGAATAGTTGTTCGGCTCGCTTATAGAGTTCAAGCTGCTCGTCGGCAGGTGCCGTCTGGGCTGCGATGGTTGCCGCCGAGAATTCCGCCACCGCGTCACCAACCTGGGGATCGTCCGCACTGATCAGAATTTCGTTATTGCCCACGTCCGGATTGAAGACTTCGTGGATCCAGTTGTTGGCATGCGGGATAGTCCTGACACCAGCCCAGGCGATAGACATCGGGCTTGCCTTCCAGCGGAGAGTCCTTGTCCAGGGACGCCAGATAGACGCCCCACTCCTGGCTCTCGATGGTCACCTGGCAATCTGCGGGAAGGCCGCGGTCCACATGGCCTGGATGGCCTGCGCGATCTTGGCATGGGTTTCGTTGGTGTTGTGGCCCAGTGTAATGCTCAGGCCGGCGCCATCGGGATAACCGGCCTCGTCCAGCAGCGCCTTGCCCATCTCCACGGCCGCAGCGTAGCCGGTGCCGCCAGCGTCCTCAGAGAGCGCCCACGGCGCGATCTCCGGGTCAAGGGCCGGCGAACCGAAGTTCAGCGGATTGGTAAAGACGTTGGCCGGAATCTGACCGCCCTTGAGAATACTGTCGACCAGTGTTTGCCGGTCGACAGCCATGGACAGCGCCTTGCGTACACGCACATCGCTGACGGCATCCTTCTGGGTGACAAAGCCGTAGTAGTAGGTGCAGTTGCGCGGCGCGTTGACATACTCGTCACCGAATTCGCCGCTCAGCGCGCGGTCCATCTGCTCCAGCGGCAGTTCGCTGTAGTCCAACTCGTTGTTCTCGTACATGGCAAAGGCGGTCGACACTTCCTCCACCATGACGAAGTTAAGCTCGTCGATGTTGCCGACCACGTCGGCCTCTCTTCCCAACCATACCAGAACGGATTGCGGACCATGTGCAGGCTGTCCTGATGGATCCACTCGTCATGACGAACGGGCCATTGGTGCTCATGTTGCCCGGCTCGGTCCAGACGTCGCCATACTCTTCGATGTCCCACTGCGGCATGGGGCGGTTGATCCACATGCTGGCAATCTGGCCGAAGAAGCCGGCGCCGTAGTTCAGGGTGAATTCGACGGTGTAGTCATCCAGCGCCACCACGCCGACGTCATCTGACGCCACCTTCGCCCGTGTTTGCAGCCTCGCAACCGGCGATAATGTAGTCGACATAGGCATAGTCAGAAGCGGTCTCGGCGTCACAGGTGCGCTTGACACCGTAGACGACGTCGTGGGCGTTGACCATGCGCGTGGCGCCGCTTTCATCAGTCACTTCCACCACCGATCACGTCGGCATCATAGCGGACCCAGGGCACGTCATCGCGCATGGTAAAGGTCCATACCGATTGGTCATCGCTGGTGCTCCCAGCTGGTGGCCAGCGCAGGCATAGCTTCCTGCGTGTCCGGGTCCAGCTCGGTCAGACCCAGGAACATCTCATTGATCACGTCGATCGAGGTGGTGTCTGTCCCCAGCGACGGATCGAGACTGGGCGGCTCACCACCGAGGTTGAAGTCGAGGATCACCGGACCGGCAGCCATGTCGCCGCCTTCAGCGGCGTACCAGACGGCGCCGGTGCGGCGGCCGGACAGGCGGCCAACGGCAAGCGCAACCACAGTGAGCACCATGATACAGCAGTGTGCTTCGTTTGAGCATGTCACATACTCCTTTGGATGGATATTTTGCCCTAGATAGGGCATGAATACACGGTCAGGTTGGTTTGGGTAATGGTGATTTGAGCCAACACACCTCGCACCACGGCTGTCGGTGCTAGCATCTGAACGCATCCTAGCGGATCAGCACGAAAACGGCTGTCAATTATCCGAGGATTCATGATTTCAGTAGAAGCCAACAGGCCGTAATAGTGCCCGTCACCGTAATCCTTGAACACCGGATCCTGCTCGCGACAGATATCCATGACCCGCGGGCAGCGTGTGCAGAAGTTGCAGCCCTGGGGCGGATTGGCCGGACTGGGCACGTCACCTTCCAGAATAATACGCTTGCGCTCGTTTTCGATGACCGGATCCGGAATCGGCACAGCCGACAGCAGCGCCTGGGTATAGGGATGCATGGGGTTGGCATAGAGATCGTCACGGCTCGGCCAGCTCGACGATCTTGCCCAGATACATCACGGCAATGCGGTCGGCGATGTGGCGCACCACCGACAGATCGTGGGCAATAAAGAGATAGGTCAGCCCCAGTTCTTCCTGCAGATCTTCCAGCAGGTTGATGATCTGGGCCTGAATCGACACATCCAGCGCCGAGATCGGCTCGTCAGCCACAATAAAGGACGGGTTCACCGCCAGGGCGCGGGCCACGCCGATGCGCTGGCGCTGACCGCCGGAAAACTCATGCGGATAGCGGTTGACGAAGTAGGGGTTGAGACCCACCGTCTTCAGCAGTTCCTGCACACGCTCCTGACGGTCTTTCTTGTTGCTGCCGATCTTATGCACCTCCAGCGGTTCGCCGATGATGCTGCCCACCGTCATGCGCGGGTTGAGCGATGCATAGGGATCCTGGAAGATCATCTGCATGCGCCGGCGCATGCGTCGCAGCTCTTCGCCCTTGGTGGTCGGTCAGATCCTTGCCTTCAAAGATCACATGGCCGTCGGTCGGCCGGTAGAGCTGCAGAATGGCACGCCCGGTGGTCGATTTGCCACAGCCGGACTCACCGACCAGCCCCAGCGTTTCGCCCTTGTACAGGTCAAATGAGATGCCGTCAACCGCTTTGATGGCGCCGACTTGGCGCTGGAAGATGATCCCTTGGTGATCGGGAAATGCATCTTCAGGTCCTGCACCTCTACAAGGCGGAGTGCCTTTGTGTTGCCAGTCGTTGCGACCGTTGCTGTCGTCGCTGTGGCTTCGCTCATCACGCCGTCCTCACCTTCCACGGCTTGCCGACGAAGGCGTCTTCATCGTCTCGACGGCAATAATCTCCACATCGGAAATGTCCACCCAACAGGCCGCCACATGATTGGTGCCCACTGTCTCCAGCGGTGGGATTTTCTTCCCAGCACTTGTCGATGGCAAATTGACAGCGTGGTGCAAAGGGACAGGTCGATCGGCGGCTCCAACAGATCCGGCGGCAGCCCCTCAATGGGCACCAGACGCTTCTGGCGGCCCAGGTCCAGACGCGGAATGGAACGCAGCAGCCCCAGGGTGTACGGATGGCGCGGATAGGCATACAGCTCGTTCACAGCGGCCTCTTCGACAATGAAACCCGGCATACATGACGATCACCCGTTCGGCCATCCCGGCCACCACGCCCAGATCGTGGGTGATCCAGATGATGGCCATGCCCAGTTCTTCCTTCAGACGGCCGACCAGGTCTACGATCTGGGCCTGAATCGTCACGTCCAGCGCCGTGGTCGGTTCGTCGGCAATCAGCAGTTGCGGATCACAACTCAGCCCCATCGCGATCATCACGCGCTGGCGCATCCCACCGGAAAACTGGTGCGGATAGTCATCCAGGCGGCGCGTCGGCACCGGGAATGCCGACCATCTCCAGCAGTTCGACCGCGCGCTTGCGTGCTCTCCGATTTGTTCATATTCAGGTGCAGTTCCAGCGCTTCGGTGATCTGGCGACCGATGGTCAACACCGGATTGAGCGACGTCATCGGATCCTGAAAGATCATGGCGATTCGATTGCCGCGGATCTGCCGCAATTCGTCTTCGCTCAGCTTCAGCAGATCCTGTCCGTCAAACCAGACTTCACCGTCCACGATCTTGCCCGGCGGCTGCGGAATCAGGCGGATCAGCGACATGACGCCCACGCTCTTGCCGCGAACCGGATTCGCCCACAATGGCAACTGTCTCACCGGCATCGACCGAGTAGGTGATGCCGTTGACAGCGTGCACTACACCATCCTGGGTGAAGAACTGAGTTTTCAGATTCTTCACATCCAATATTTTTGCCATGCAGGTACGCGTCCTCCAAACGCTACGAAACTGATAAGTCCTGTGCGACCACATGCTCAGTATTCGAATGATCAATGCGATACGGTGTGAGTTCGTGGATACTTGGGACGACTGCGACCGAAGTTGCCGTCCGACACATTGCCGACGCCGATTCGTCACGTCGCTGCAGATTGTCATGTACTATCGGCGTCCGAACATCCGCATCCGTGTAGGTGAAGTCGCTGCTCAAACGTCGCTCCATTTGTACGGATTAGGCCTCCGGAAGCCGTAAGCCAGGGGAATCATCCTGTGCACAACTTACGGGGTATCCGTGTTGTGCTGACTCGTCATAGCAACGTGGATGAAGTGGATCGCATGCTAACAAAGATTAAATTCATTGTCAAACCAACGTCGAATATCGGGTGCATACCATATTTTGGGCTTCCTGCGGGCACGGCCGATTGATCTTCTTGCCTGCCGCTCCCGAAATGGGATGCACTCTCGAATATCCTGCCCGTCTATTGATTCTCGTGTAGCCAACCCCGCAATTGTCCGATCTGCAGCAGAACCGCACGACGGCTGGTGCCTCCGTCTACGTCTCTCTGTTCGACGCTGTGGCCGAAGTTCCAGAGCGCAACTACATCGTCGCCGAACGCGTCATGGATGCGCACAAGATCGTCGACGCTCAGTTCTGACAGCGGAATGGCCTGTAGCTCAGCCATGCGCACCGCGGCACCGGCCGCATGGTGAGATTCGCGGAACGGGACGCCTTTGCGCACCAAGTATTCCGCCAAATCGGTGGCCAGCATTTCCGGCGTCAGAGCTGCGGCCATGCCCACGGCATTGACCGTCCAACGTCGATAGCACGCCACAGGCAATTTGCAGCGACCCATTGACGTTGGCGATCGCGTCAAAAAGAGGCTCTTTGTCTTCCTGCAAATCCTTGTTATAGGTGCTGGGCAGCCCCTTCAGCGTAGCCATGAGTCCGGTCATGCTGCCCATCACGCGACCCGATTTCCCACGCAGTAGTTCAAGAGCATCCGGATTCTTCTTCTGGGGCATCAAACTGCTTCCGGTGCTGTAGGCGTCGGCAATGGCCACAAAGCCGAATTCACGGCTGCTGTAGATGATCAGGTCTTCCGCCAGCCGGCTGAGGTGCAGCATGGTCATGGTGGACCAGAAGAGAAATTCGGCGACGAAATCCCGATCGCTGACGCCGTCGAGGCTGTTGCCGGTGATCTCGTCGAAGCCGAGGTCCAGAGCAAGTGCATGCCGGTCAATGGCAAAGGGGTTTCCTGCAAGCGCGCCGGAGCCCAATGGCATCACATTGACGCGCCGGGCCAGTTCGTCCAACCGCTGGGCATCACGCTGCCAGGCCCAGGCGTGGCTGAGCAACAGATGACTCCACCGAATGGGTTGGGCAGGCTGCAAATGCGTATAGCCCGGCATCAAGATTTCGATCTCGCTTTCGGCGCGATCGACAGCAGTGGCGATGAGATCGAACAGGTGGAGTTTGAGCTCCACAATGCGCTCGCGCAGCCAAATGCGAATGTCGGTGGCGATCTGATCGTTGCGACTGCGGCCGGTATGCAGCTTTCCGGCCACCGGCCCGATTAGTTCGGTCAACCGGCGCTCATTGGCCGTGTGAATATCCTCATCGCCCTCCTGAATGACAAACTGATCGTGCTCCCATTCCGCCATCACTTGTGCCAAACCGGTGACAATGGCATCAACATCGCTTGTCTCAAGAATGCCAGCCTTGCCGAGCGCTCGCGCATAAGCCTGGCTTCCGCGTAGATCGACGTGCCAGAGGCGCGGTCAAAGCCAATCGATGCGTTGAACTGCTCCATCAACGGGTCGGTCTCGCCGGTAAAACGCCCGCCCCAAAGTTTTTTTGCCATCGTGGCCCTCTTGTTCCTGGCTTTGCAGGAATAACCATCCGGACCGGCAATATCAGGGTTTCATCCGCATATCACCACCTGGTTTGCCGGTGTTGTTGTGCAACCGCTATGAAATGCGCCGGTAGATCGAGAGGCTCTCCTGCACCCGCACTGCGCCGTAACGTTGTCGCACCCACCATACCGTCAGCAAGCTCCCGATTACCACGGCGACGATACCGATCAGCCCGGCTTCAGGGCCAAACGCGCCACCGGTCCAAAGTGGTGGTCCTCCCTGAGTGACGGCGATGAATGTCGCGCTGGCAAAATCGTTGCCACTGACCGGAAAGCCGAAGACATTGCCCTGGAAAAAATTCCAGGTTATGTGCAGACCAATCGAAATGGCGAGGCTGCCGGTCAAAATGTAGCCAACGCCGAGAAAGAGACCGGCCAACATCAAGTTGGCGGTACTGTACCATGTTGCGTTGGGATTGAAAACGTGCAGCATGCCAAAAAGAGATGACGAAACCAACCAGGCCAGCAGGACTGACTGTCGCTTGGAAAGCGATCGTGTATTGAAACCCTCCGCCATGTTGCGGATTTCGTAGCCTCGCGCAAGAACTTCCTCCGTGATTCCGACGACGATGAACACGATGAGTGGCCCGAGGATTGCCACCGCAAAGCGCCCTTCACCGTCCGCGAAAAAACTGCCGGTTACCGTGATCCAGCCAAAGAGCAACTCGACCACGAACACTCCGGCCATCAAAAAGGCGCCGAGCGCAAGCCCAAAGCCAAAATCGGGCCACCAGTGACGATCGAACCTAAAGCCGAGATCGACAAAGGGCCGCTTATCCAGATAACGCGTCGCAATCCAGGTACCGAGCAGCGCGCCGAGCAGCGTCAGCGTAAAGTTGGCAGCACGGCCCGCAATCGGCGCCAATGCCGGAAAGACGCGCTGAATCAACTCGCTCAGCGGTGCGCCGACGATCCCGGCCAGCAGAGCCGGAACAAACAGCCAAAGCAATAAATGAATAATAATGCGCCAACCGGCGCGTAACCGGTGCTGTCGCGAATTCCAGAACAGCCGACCGAGTCGATCCATAACGAGTTCCGATACGCTCGGTATTGTCTTGATGCTGCCATTGTACCTACGAACCGACCGACGACGAAACAGGAAGATGACGCGGGCATATGGCTTTGAGGCCGATGCCGTTCTTGATATACTTGAAGATATCGGCGGGCGGATTCGTAGCGCGGAGTTGGACGACGAAGATTGAAGAGTTCGTTGAATGGGAGGACCACGTGTCTGACAGCAGTAAACGGGCACAAGAAGCACGCGAACGGGCCGAAAAATACAAGACGCAATATGGCCACCACGAGAACGACAGACCGGAGAAGACGACCAAATCCGGCATGGACCGCCGCCCTCTCGATCTAGACCATTGGAGCGACATTGTCGGCCAGCGGGTGGAGGAGGCCATGCGGCAGGGCTATTTCGACAACTTGCCCGGTCGCGGCCAACCGTTGAACCTAAACAAGAATCCGTTCGTACCAGCGGATAGGCAGATGGCCAATATGTTGCTTGAAAACAACGATCTGGTGCCCGCCTGGATCGACGCACGAAAGAGCGTGCTCCAGGCGATCGACGCCTTTCGCAGCAAACTTTTTGGGGTCACAAACAGCTACATCAGCAGCAAACATACAATGCGCGATCCGGCCGACGCAGAGAAGCTCAGTGAAGAATGGGCGTGGCAAGTGGGTGTATGGCGTGCAGAATCGGTTGTCCTAAATCGACAGATCGAGGTTGTGAACCTTGAACAGCCGGTGCCCCACTTGGAAATATTTAAGCTGGATTTTGCTGAGGAATTGCGGAAGGCGGGCGGCGATCAGATGGAGGCGCACGAATGATGCGCCGAACACCATCTTCTTGCCGCACAGATCACTATGTTGAGATTCAGACCGCCGAGAAATGGAACATGCGGTCGCATAAACCCCGCGACATTCCATTTCTCGGGGATGGAATCTTCACAATCGAGCCGCCGTCGTTCAACCATGGCTTTGCATGAATCGGTACATCCGCTCCAACGCCTGTTCGATGTCCCGTTTGCTTGCCGCATAGGCACAGCGGACGTGGCCCTCTCCTCCCAACCCGAAGGCACTGCCCGGAATCACAGCCACCTGTTGCTCACGTAGTAGCAGTTCACAGAAGGTGTGCTCATCCATGCCGGTACGCCTGATGCTGGGAAATGCGTAAAACGCTCCTTTGGCTTCAAAACAATCCATGCCGATCTCGTTGAGACCGTCCACAATCAAGCGCCGCCTCTCGTCGTAGCTGGCCACCATGTCCAGCACATACTGTTCGCTCGTCGGGTCGGTAAACGCGGCCAAGGCAGCTTCTTGCCCCACCGTCGGCGCAGACATAATGAGATATTGATGGATCTTGCGCATGGCACCCAGCAAGTCGGCAGGCCCGCACGCGTAGCCGATGCGCCAACCGGTCATGGCATAGTCCTTGCTCATGCCGCCCAAATGAACCGTACGCTGAGCCATGCCGGGCAATGCAGCAAACATCACATGTTCGTGATCGCCGTAGACCAACCGGTCGTAGATCTCGTCGGAAATGACGACCAAGTCGTGCCGTTCGGCGACCTCGGCAATTGCCAGCAGTTCCGATCTGCTCATGACCGCACCGGTTGGGTTGCAGGGATAACCGATAAGCACTGCCTTTGTTCGCGGCGAGATGGCGGCTTCGATCTGTGCGGCTGTGACGCGAAAGTCGTTGTCCGCATAGGTGGGAATGTCGACCACGTTGCCGCCGGCCAAGATGACGCTGGCGGTATAGCTGACAAAGCAGGGCTGCGGCACGATGACCTCGTCCCCCCAATCCAGAAGGGCTTGCATGATGAGGTACATTGCTTCGCTGACTCCGACAGTGATGAGCACTTCCTTTTCGGGATCGTACGCGCGGGCACCATAGCGCTCCGACAGATTGTGCGCTGCCGCTTCCCGCAGTTCGATCATACCTGCGTTGGACGTGTAGGCTGTATGGCCGCGCTGTAAACTGGCAATGCCCGCGTTCAAGACCGGCGGCGGTGAGACGAAGTCCGGCTCGCCGATGCCCAGGCTGATCACATCTTCCATGGTCGCAGCAATATCAAAGTAGCGCCGGATGCCGGAGGGCGGAACAGCCTGCACACGCTGAGAAAGACGATCAATGTGGTTGCGCATTGTGCGGCCGGTTGCACGGCCGTTCTGATGCACGATCGGTTCGGGAACTAAGCTTGTCATCGGATGAATTCCTTATGATTGCTGATTACTCTTGGATCTCAGATCCGGTCGCTGCGTATGCCAATCCGTGCTCTGCTCATAGGCATGGGCAGCACGCAAGATCGTCTCTTCTCCCAATACAGGGCCGATCAACTGCAGCCCGACGGGCAGGCCGTTTTGATCGGTTCCACAGGGCACGCTGATGCCGCACATGCCGGCCAGATTTAGGCTGAGCGTGAAGATATCGGTCAGATACATGGCCAGCGGATCGTCGGCCTTTTCACCGATCTTAAAGGCGGTCGTCGGCGAAACCGGCGCGGCGATGACATCCACCTGCTCAAATGCGCGCTCGAAATCCTGCTTGATCAACGTCCGAACCTGTTGCGCCTTCAGATAATAGGCATCGTAGTAGCCGGCGCTCAAGGCATAGGTTCCCAACATGATCCGGCGCTTGACCTCAGGGCCGAATCCCTGCCCACGGGTCCGGCGATAGTTCTCAAACATGCTGTCCGCGCCTGCGCTGATACCGAAACGAATGCCGTCGTAGCGCGACAGATTGGCGCTGGCTTCCGCGGTGGCCACCATGTAGTAGGCGGGCAAGGCCAGATCGGTGTTGGGAAGGCTGATCGTCGAGATCTCTGCGCCCAACGATTCCAGCTGTGCGATTGCCGCGCGGAGCGCTCTTCAACCGCCGGTTCGATGCCTTCGATAAAATATTCCGCCGGGACGCCGACGCGCAATCCGCTGATATCGCCGGTGAGCGCCGCAGAATAGTCAGGTACATCGCCGGGCCAACTGGTACTGTCGTACGGATCATGCCCGGCCATGACACCGAGCAAAAGAGCACTATCGGCCACGCAGTTGGTCAGCGGGCCAATCTGATCCAGACTGCTGCCGTAGGCGATCAAACCGTAGCGACTGATGCGCCCGTAGGAGGGCTTGAGGCCGACCACCCCACAGAGTGACGCCGGCTGGCGCACGCTCCCGCCCGTGTCCGTCCCCAATGCCCCCAATGCCTCGCCCGCGGCAACAGCCGCGGCGGAGCCTCCGCTGCTGCCACCGGGCACGCGACTCAGGTCCCATGGGTTGCGGGTCGTCTGATAGCCGCTGTTTTCGGTGCTGGAGCCCATGGCAAATTCATCGGTATTGGTCTTGCCCAACATGACCATACCCGCACCTTCCAACCTCTGCACGGCGGTGGCTGTGAAGGGAGGTTTATATCCCTCCAATATACGACTACCACATGTTGTCTGCACACCCGCAGTCGAGAGCACATCCTTGACGGCCAGAGGCACACCCAGCAAGGGCGCGTCCTCACCGCGCGCGCGCTGTCGATCAGCGGCGTGCGCACGCTCCAATGCCTGGTCGCCGGTCACCGTCAAATAGGCCTGCACCTGTTCGTCGACCGCGTCGATTCGATCCAGAAGGGCCTGGGTCAATTGGACCGAACTGAAGGCGCCGGTGCGCAGGCCTGCCAGCGCTTCATTGATGGTCAATTCATACAGTTGCTTGTTCACGAGATTCGCCTTCACGAGCATGACAGGTTGCGCACCCGCTATTCATCGAAATACGCTTTGACACGGAAGAATCCATCGGCGCTGTCGGGCGCGTTGGCCAGCGCTTCCTCATTGCTGAGACAATCCCCGGGCACGTCGTCCCGGAAGACATTGCTCAGCGGCAGTGGATAGGGCGTCGGCGGAACGTGGCTGGTGTCGACGGCCTGAAGCCTTTCGGCATAGTTCAGGATGTCGGAAAGCTGTTCGGTGAACTGGGCGATTTCCGCTTCGGTGAGCGCCAGTTTTGCCAATTCCGCAACATGTCTGACTTCGTCTTTCGTCAACTTCATGATGAATTCTCCCAAAATCAAAACCGTATCAACTCGAGATGACACTTGACCGCTGCACAGAACCGAATCACCGAGTCGAAGTTGTCAAACACTAGTGAATCCCGGCAGGAATAATCAGACAGATAAATAGTCATCGTACTCGACTGAAACGGCTGATTATTTTTGTCGTGGGATTCACTATTGCAGTTGGGCGTGAATACCTCGACAGAAATCCAAGGCTCTACCACGGGCAGAAACTGTAAAGGGATTTCTGCCGGGATTTACTAGGCCATCACAGCGCGTAGCAATGCGTGCCATGCCAGGTCAATGTCCGGCGCCGAAGTGCGCCAGCTACTGATCGAAATGCGTAGCGCCGGCAGCGTCCGATAGGTGGTGGGCGTCAAGAAGAACGTGCCGTCGTCAACGACTCGACGTAGGAATTGATCAAGACGCCTCTTTTCTCCGGGCTGCAGCCCGGCCAATGTAAAACAGATGCCGTTGAGACGAACCGGCGCCAATAGGTCAAAGTCGGCACTATCGTCGATCAGCTGACCAAGCTTGCCGGCCAAGTCGCATGTTCGCTCGACAATCTCCCGGTACCCGTCTCGACCATAGGCGACCAATGTCATCCAGGCCGGCAATGCACGCCACCGTCGCGAGTTCTCCGGAGTCAAATGAACGAAGTTGTCGGCCCGGTATTCGCCGTCCAAATAGGCAGCTGCATTCTGGAAGACGCCGACCTGTAGGTCCGGGTGCCGCGTGAACTGCATGGCTGCGTCGTAGGGCACATTCAACCATTTGTGCGCGTCGATGGTCAGCGAATCGGCGCACTCTAGACCGGCTACTAGATGGCAAAAGCGTGGCGAACAGGCGGCAAAACCGCCAAATGCGCCATCGACATGGAGCCAGAAGTTGAAGCGTGTGCGCAGAGCCTCGATCGCGTATAAGGCGTCAAAGTCGCAGGTGTTGACCGTGCCCGCATTGGCAACGACCACCACCGGCATTCCCGGGGTCTCCTGCTGCGTCATTGCGAGCGCGTCGGCCAGGGCATCCACATCCACCGCTTCACGATCTTCAAGCGTCTTGACGCCTACAAGCGAGTTGCGGCCGATCCCCAGCATGGAGAGCGCCTTATAGACGCTGGCGTGGGGCGTTCCACTTAGAACTCGAATGGTCCCCAGCGCGGCGAGCCCCTCTTGAGAAATATCGACATCCTGTTGTTGACCACACCACGCCAGTGCCAACGCCAGACCAACGAAGTTCGACATCGTGGCGCCGGTAACAAATGAACCGCTGAACGAATCGGGCAGACCGAAGAGACTACGCAACATCGTCAGCGTCTCGAGCTCAACCAGCGACGCAATCGAATCGCCGGCCCCGATGACGTTCTGGTCATAGACAGCAGTGAGCCAATCGCCGGCTAACGCTGCCGGCGTAACGCCGCCGGTCACAAAACCGAAGTAACGCGAACCGGCGCTGCCGCTCAGCCCGGATTCGAACCGATCGCGCAACTGTTCCAGCGCGGAGATCGCCCCCAAACCATTTTGTGGCAAAGGCAGGGGTTCCGGCGAGATCGACTGAGCGACGACGGCTCTGGATTCAAGACCGGAGAGGAACTTAAGTGCAGCGGCGCGGGTCAGTTCCAGCACCGCCTCTATTTCGGCCAGATCGTGTTGAAGTCGGACATTCATCGACGAACCTGCATGCTCTTCTCTTTGTTCGCAGGTGGAAAAGGTCGTAAAAAGCAAAAGCGCTGCGGGAAACACCCACAGCGCTCGCAAAGGTCTGAACCGTTGTCATGCCGATGCTGTGGAGTTTATCGTGTCCACAGCGACCGACTTGGCCGTTACCGGGACACGCGTATAGCGACTGCAGCCCGAACGGCTGCGCTTACAGCATTGGCGTCTTCGGCATACGACAAAAATATGTTCATCTCAAGAAAGAATTCGTCTCTTTCGTCTGATCGTCAGAAGTCCGTCGTAGTATAGCGATGTGGTATCGGGCTGTCAAACCGGGCGCTGATGGGTGCATACCACATTTTGGGGCTTCCTCAAGGGGATTCGTTTCGTGCTCTCGACTGGCGCTCCGGAAAACGGGATGCATCCGACGCTGATAGTGCAGCCCGGCTTTTCGAGACACATGCGCCGGCCCCGACTGGAGATACCGAAGACGGGAACGGGTAGCTTGCCAACCCGCATCCTCAGAGGGGTATGGTAAACTGACGCATTCTCACCAATACGGCTCAACCGGATCTTGTGGGGTTTCACGTCCCCGGCGCTGGTTACGAAAAATCTCAGTAGCGAATCTGCTGGTAACCAGTGACGGGGACGTCGGTTTACCCCTGAGAATCCTGGAGAGCCACCTAAATTTCACCGACTGGAAGAACCGATGGCAGAATCCAGACCAACCAACCGCCTTGCCGACGAGACCTCACCCTATCTGCTCCAGCATGCGCACAATCCCGTCGACTGGTACGCTTGGGGCGAAGAAGCGCTCTTGCGCGCGGTAGTGAGGACAAACCGATCTTTCTGAGCATAGGCTACAGCGCGTGCCACTGGTGTCACGTCATGGAGCGCGAGAGCTTTGAGGACCAGGAAACTGCCGCCCTGATGAACGAGCTCTTCGTAAATATCAAGGTGGATCGGGAGGAACGTCCGGATCTGGACGCCATCTACATGGATGCCGTTCAAGCCTTGACCGGTCAGGGCGGCTGGCCCATGAGCGTCTTCTTGACGCCGGCGGGACAACCCTTCTACGGCGGCACCTATTACCCGCCCGAACCTCGCTACGGCATGCCCAGTTTTCAACAGGTGCTGCGGTCAATTTCCCACGCCTACGAACATGAACGTGATAAGATCACCGGCCAAGCCTCGCATCTGACCGATATGCTCAGTCGCACCGGCGCCATGGAGGCATCGGCAACCGATCTAGGCTCGGAAATACTCGACGAAGCGCTGCAAACACTCCAGCAGATTTTCGATGAACAGGACGGTGGCTTCGGCAGCCAACCCAAATTCCCGCAGCCGATGACTCTCGACTTCGCCATGACCCAGTATCAGCGCACCGGCGACGAAGCAGCGCTCTATCTGGCGGAACTGACACTCTTCAAGATGGCGCACGGCGGCATCTACGATCAGCTCGGTGGCGGCTTCCACCGCTACAGCGTCGATGCGTATTGGCTCGTGCCCCATTTCGAGAAGATGCTCTACGACAACGCCCAACTGTTGCGCACCTATCTCAACGCCTGGCGCATCACCCAGCGCCCCCTATACCGGCGCATTGTGGAAGAGACCATTACCTATCTACTGCGCGAAATGACGGCACCGGATGGTGGCTTCTACAGCACACAGGATGCCGACAGTGAGGGCGAAGAGGGCAGGTTCTTCGTCTGGACGCCCGCTGAGATCCATGCCGTATTGGGGCCCCGGATTGCGGCCGTCTTCGAAGACTATTATGACGTATCGGCGCGCGGGAATTTTGACGGACAGAATATCCTCAACATCGTTAAAACAGTCGAAGAAGTCGCCGCGCGTTTCAATATGTCCGTACCGGATGTGGAGCATACTCTCGCCATCGCCCGTGGTGCGCTCTTCGAGGAGCGCGAACAACGTGTAAAGCCCGGCTGCGATGAAAAGATTCTCGCCGAGTGGAACGGATTGATGATTCATGCACTGGCCGAGTGTGGCGTGGCATTGGAACACGAGGGAGCTCTGAACGCAGCGATGGCTGCTGCGGACTTCGTCCTGAGCCGGATGCGCCAGGTTGACGGTCGTCTCTGCCGTAGCTTCAAGGACGGCCGCGCGCGTTTCAACGCTTACTTGGAGGACTATTCGGCCGTGATTCGTGGCTTGATCGCGCTCTGGGAAGCCACCGGTGATCCCCGTTGGCTGGACGATTCGTTGGGTCTGACCGAGATCGTCTTTGCCCAGTTTCACGATGCCGAAAGAGGCGGTTTCTACCAAACGGGAACAGATCACGAAGAGCTCGTGGTGCGACGCAAAGACTTCATCGACAATGCAATTCCCAGTGGAAACTCCGTGTTTGCCGAAGCACTGCTGAGGCTCAGCACTATTACCGGTCGACTTGAATTCCGCGACGAAGCGGCGCGGGTGTTGATCATGATGAAGGACGCCATGGCACGCCAACCCACCGGCTTCGGCCGCATGCTGGGCGTACTGGATGGCTTCCTCGCACCCAGCCGCGAGGTCGTGATCGTTGGCCCGCCGGAGGACGAGCGCACTCGCCGGCTCCAACGGGTGCTACAGATCAGGTACATGCCGCACACCATCTCTGCTCACCTGTGGCCTGAAGGCGGCAGTGACCTGCCAATATTGGCAGGGCGCACCCAGGTCGATCGGCGTCCAACAGCATATGTCTGCCAAAATTACGCCTGTAATCTGCCTGTCGTCACACCTGAGGAACTGTCAGCTCAGCTGTAGGAAACGGTTGCCCTTCAGGAAAGGACAGAGACGCGAGCAAGAGTCACTGTTTGGCGGTTCTTCGCGAACCAACCATGCCGAACAATGCTACCGGCCGGCATTGCCGGCATAACGAACCTTGTAGATCACGCCCGTAGCATAGTCGCCCACCAGCAGGTTGCCGTCGGGCGCGACGGCCATGGGCAACGGCCGGTCCAAGCCCGTAACGAAATCAAAGGGTTCGCCGCGATAGGTGGGTCCCGTCGCGGTCTCCTCCAGCCGAAGCGTGATTCCCTCTACCGTATGGCCGACCACCTCTTCGCTAAAGACCTGCCCAAAGAGTGATACATAGAGGGTCCGAAATGCCAGCGGCCAAGCGGGGTTATTCACGTATGCCAGTCCGCTGGCGCTGGCATGGGCCGGGGCGGAATAGAGCGGACCGCTATACGGCTTGCCGTCGATCATGCCCTCTTCCACAGGGCCAAATTGTGCCGGAAATCCGTAATGATGCTGCCGGCGAATGTGGTTCACCTCATCCGGCGCATCGTTGAAGTCAGGCCCGTTTTCGCTGGCAAACAGTTGCCACGCAACCTCGCCGTCAGGTTCCTCCATATCAAGTGGAACTTCCGCCCAGGTCACCATATAGGCGTTGCGATTGCCGCGACTGACAACCTCGACTTCCTCTGCACTTGCGCCGTCACGCGGAAAACGTACGATGGTCGAGTTGATGGGACCGCCGTCATCCAGATCCCCGGTCGATCCCAATCCGAAATAGATCCAGACCGCACCCTCTTCGCCGGTGAACGGATCCGGTGACGGGTTCCAGGCCAGCCCGTTGTTCTGATGACGCCCCCACGGCAATCCGTCCACGCGCACCTCACTCACGTCGGCAACGCCGTCACCATTGTCATCGATTGTCTTCACAAGCCGGCCGCGTCCGCCCACCCAGACCGAGCCGTCATTGGGGTCGGCCAGAAGTCCGACAATCTCGGGAAGACCGGTAAAGTACAGATGCCGCCAATCGAAGAAGCCGTCGTTGTCGTCATCGTGATACCACCAGACCCGGCCATCCTGCAGGCTGACCAGCATCTCGCCGCTCTCGGTAAAGGTAATCTGCGTCATACCAGCTAGACCATCAGCAACCGCCTCGACGACAAAGTCATCCGGTATCGTCAGGCCATCGGCCAGGCTCACCGCTGCTGCACTAACCCTGACGGGTTCATCCCAAACCGGTAGGAAATGCATCTCGTCCAATGTAAGTGTGCCTGCCATGTCGGCCCATTCGAAGGCAATCTGTATCTCGCTGAAGTCGGCGAAATCAGGTCGGGCACCATCCTCGCCGACGATCTCGGCCAGCGGAATGCGAATCTCTTGTACCCCTTCACGAAGTCCGGCCCGGCGCAGCGAAACAGGAATCCGGTCTCCATCGGATTCCACCAGGTAGAGATCGGGCACCAGGTCTCCCTCCATCCGCGCTGTCAATGCGAGTGTCTCAAAGCCACTCAACGACTCGAAAATGGCGCTTGGCCGAAGGCGCCAGCGCGCAAAGACACTGGCATTGGAGTCTACCTCGATGCGTTGGCTGCTGCCGACGGTCGCGCAGTTGATGGTTGCGCCGTCGGCGCTATCGCACGAAATCTCCACGCCGGATGCGGTGAGTAGTTCCTCGGCGAACAAATCCAGTGGGGGTGGCGTCGCTGGAATCGTCGTGACGGTCGGTTCCGCTGTCGATCCGGTGCGACCGCAGCCGGATAGCGTCAAGGCCAAGACGCATCCAACGATGATGAGAATATGGCGAGTCAATGGTTGCCCCCAATCATGGTTCGCAGGCACGGCAGCAGTAGCTCGTTCCATTTTGCACGATCGCAGGCGAGACGCAAATTTCGTCCGTGCGGGCAGAAAATGGCGTGCGGAAATCAGAAACGGGCAGCCGTAATTGGCTACCCGTTTCTGATTTCCGCAGAGACACACGTTGTTCGTTTAGCTTGCTTTCGATGCAACGATCCCGGTTGAGGACACACCGCTTGCTGTGGTTCGCGCGTCGCTCGTGCGTTCGTGTACAGTGGGGATCGAACGCTGGACAGACGCACGTTTGGCCGGCTTCTGCTTCCCGAAAAGGCGCAAACGCAACGCCGATGCCCTGCGGCGGACAGGCGATAGGCGTAAGGCAAGCAACAGCGTCAGCACGGCGGCAAAGATGAGCGGCTCACTCTTGTCGATCTTGCTGAGAATAAAAAAATGGGTGACGCCCAGCGCCGCTGCAACATAGACAAGACGATGAAGACGCTTCCAGTTCTTACCCAGCCGTCGCATCCAGCCGCGCGTCGATGTGATGGCCAACGGCAGCATGATGAACAGAGCAAGCAAACCGATGAAGATATACCGCTTCTCCAGCAGCGCATCCTGCAGAATGAAGTTGAGATCGAGTCCGTAGTCCAGCCCGACAAAGACGGCAAGATGCATTGTCGTGTAGGCAAACGCCCAAAGTCCCAGGGACTTTCGCACCGTTAACGCGTGGCGGAAACCAAAGACCGTGTTCAAGGGTGTACAGGCCAACGATGCCACCAGCGTCACGATGGCCGCCGTGCCGGTGCGGGCAGTTAGATCTCCCACAGGATCGACGCCCAGGGAATCGGTTGCATAGCCCCACAGAATCTGAATCAGCGGAGTAGCGGCGGTTAAGTTGACGGCAAGCCAGAGCCAGTTCTTGCCCAGATAGCGCGTGGTTGACGTACTCATGATCGGTTCCTTCATGCAGGTAACAATCGTCTGACTTCATCAGATGCAACGGTTGCAAAGGCCGCTGAATCTACTAGAAATTCCGGCGCAGATCCAGTCCCGTGTAGAGCGACGCCACCTCGGCTTCGTACCCGTTGAAGGGCAAGGTTTCGATGCGGCCACGCTCGCCGATTCGTCGTTCGCTGGCCTGCGACCAACGGGGGTGGTCGACATCCGGGTTGACATTGGCGTAGAAGCCGTACTCATTGGGTGCCGCAGCCATCCATGTAGAGGTAGGCATGACATCGGTCAATTCGATCTTGACAATGCCCTTGATGCTCTTGAACCCATATTTCCAAGGGGTCACGAGACGTAGCGGCGCGCCGTTGGCGTTGGGCAGTATCTGTCCGTAGAGGCCGGTCGCCATCAGCGTGAGCGGGTGCATCGCCTCTTCCACAGTCAGTCCCTCGACGTAGGGCCAATCGAGCCAACGGCTGCGCTGTCCCTGCATCTGCTCAGGGTCCATCACGGCTTCAAACCGCACGTACTTGGCGTCTGCGGTCGGCTCCACGGTTTTTAGCAGACCGGCCAGCCCAAAGCCCACCCACGGCACTACCATGGACCAGGCCTCCACGCAGCGCAGCCGGTAGATGCGCTCTTCCTGATCGTAGTTCTTGATCAGATCGTCGATATCGAACGTCTGCGGCTTATTGACCATACCCGTGACCTCAACCGTCCAGGGGCGGGTGATGAAGTCGCGAGAGAGCTTGGCCACGTCCTCTTTGTCTGTGGTAAATTCGTAGTAGTTGTTATAGTTGGACACTTCTTCGAACGTGTTCAGAGGGTTGCCCAATTCATCTTCGCCGGCGCCGGCATAAGGTTCCGGATAGGCGAGCGCCGGCGGCAAATCACCGGGAACGGGCACCGGAGCGTTTGCCCCGGTGCTTTCGACCGAACTTCCGCTTGTCGGCGTCGAAACAGGCGAACAGGCGGCAAGCGCAATCGCGCCCGTGACACTGCCTGCTCCTACCATAAATTTCCGTCGATTTACATACACATCTTGTGGCGTGATTTGCCACCACGGAATCTTCGTTTTTGTGTCCATTGCTGGTCTCCAAGTCGGTCTCGCTAGAAACGTTGCTGCTGAGTTTGTTTCGGTGGATTCAGGATAGACGGGAGATCTGAATCGGGCCTTAACAAGATGTTACAAGAGAATTACAGGTGACGGATTGCCGTTTCTTGAGGCCGCGACTACATTCTAAACACGGTTCTGTGCCAATCCGTGATGTATGATACTCTGTACCGATGAATTTTCTCCATCTTCACCCGATGATCGTCCATTTTCCCATCGCACTGCTGATGGTCGCCAGCGGCGCCGGGATCGCCTATCTCCACGGTCTGCCCCGTCAGGAGTTCCGCGTGCTGACGTGGTGGTGTATGGGCATCGGTTGGATCGCAAGCACGGCGGCGATTCTCTCAGGATTGCTGGATCAACGATTCATTGCACCGGACGCACCCTTCCGCCCGGTGCTCAACTGGCACATCGGCACCGGATTGGCGCTTTTTGTCGTCTATGGCTGGGTATTGTACCGACGATGGCTCTTCGGCACACGTAAAATGCGTCGCCACCGCGAGAGAGCCGGAAGCCAAACCGCTGATCTACTTGACGCTGCACCCGCACGTGGCTGGTTGACGGTGTTGCTTGTGGTCGGTGCGCTCCTGGTCGTTGCCAGCGGCTGGAACGGTGGACGGCTGGTCTTCGACTGGGCGGTCAATGTGGAGCATCCGTAGCATCACTCGCATTTGACTGTTCCGCGTTGAGGACGGCCAAGGCCTGACGTGCTACGGAGAGTTCCTCTTCGAGTTGCGCAATCCGCACGACAAGCCGTTCCCGTTCCCTTGCCGGCGTTGGCAGGTCTGAGCGAGCAGCTTCTGGAACGTGGACAACAGCCCTGCCCAGTCGATTGTCAGTTCGAATGACCTGCATGTGGTAGAGCCATGCAATCAACGCCACCGTTCCCGATGCCACTTCTTTGGCGGTGGAGGATGTCCACAGATCTGTGTTGGGATCGCCCATCAACAACAAGAAGACACGATATAGTATCTGCGCCACATAGAAAAGTACCAGCAATGCACCGACCAGCGCCACGCCGTAGGTGTAGATTCGACGCGGTGTCGAGCTCCGCTCGTCTTCACTCGTCTGGTCGTCTGTGCGCGCGGCTTGCTGCACAATGCGCCAGTTGGTCAGCCATACAGGTGCGCCCACGGCAACGAATGCTAGCCCCGTCGCCAGTGGGTCGATCCACAGACGTCCTGCGATCTCGGCAATATCGCTCTTACCGACCGACGCGCCCCATAGGCCGTCAATCAAGGATTGCAGGATTTCGACAACGCCGATCCACGCCAAAGCCAATCCGATGGCCGAGACAAGATAGAAATAGATGCGTCGAACAGTGATGCTCTCCGGACCATCGCCGTATCGTGCTTCTTCCAGTCGTAATTCACGTGTAAAGAACCAGAATACGGCTGCGCCAAACGGAATGAACGAGAACGGTCTGGTTAGGTCATAGAGTAGTTCCGCTATCGACCCGCTTCCCGTACCGAATAACATGGTGAGTAACTCGCGCAGAATGAGTGTCGCCGGAACCAGCGCCGCGATCGCTGCGGGCCGCGATCGTGCCGAAGAGGTAAAGGCGACGCAGCCCGGTTCGACCCTCAGCAGGGTTGGCGACAATGATGCCACGCCAATTGAGCCAAATCTGCCGCGGAAGAATCAGGCCGACAATGAGCAATGCCCCACCATCTGCCAGCTGCATTGCCCAGATGGTTCCTGTCCTGGACAGCGATGCGGCCAACGGAGAAGAGAGGAGCACGTTCAACAAATTTGCGCCGCCGCCGATTGCCGCGCCTATGCCTGCCAAGCCGGCCAGCAACTGAAAAAGGCGTCGAAATATGCCTGCAGCGCCGCTCTCTCTGCCGTAATCGCCGTCAGCCGCACTGATCGTTCGCCAGTAAAACACCAGTGCAGTTGAGACGCCCACCATTAGACCAGCCTGGATCCACGTTGTGACCCCATTTTCGGCCATCTGACTGCGCGTCAACACGAAGGAGAGCAGAGCATCAAGCAGTTCATAGAGCGAACCAAACAGGTAGAGGGTCGGCGCCACCAACACGGCATAGAGAAACAGCTTGCGCAGAGCCGAATGCCGTTCCGTCCGGGTGACGAACCGGTGGTTGGCATAACCCCAATGCAATAAGAAGAGCGGAGTTGCAACGACGAGCAGACCGGCATCACGGGCGATTGCATCGCGTGTGAAATCGGTGTTCGTCACATAGATTGCGCGGCCGATCCACGCCGGCTGCAAGCGGGTCAACCAGATGTCGATCAGCAGACGTAGCAAGTCGTTGAATGCGGCCAAGCCCAACGTAAAGCTGAGGAAGGCAACCGAGTAGAAGTAGATGCGGCGTACAGCCGCCAGTCGAGCGGCATCCCCGTTCATAGGTCGTACTCCAGGCCGGCCGACAGCGGATCCGTCAACCGGCAATGAGAACAGTACCTCATTGGCGTAGAGCGTCTATCATTCGAGAGATCTGCCGATGTACGCTCAGAAATATTCCGCCGCATCGATCTTCCAGACGCCCTCTTCACGCACAACCGGTATCACGCGACGATTACTCCAAGTGTTGCCACTGCCGAAAGGGCCGGACGGTGAATAATTGTCCTCGATGACGGTCACCACGCCATGGTTCGGATCGTTTTCGTCCACGTCCACAGCAATGATGCGCAGTTGTCTACTCATGTCACCACCACGGTAGCCACTGCTAAAGGGGTCGTAGCCGTCACGTTTGATCTGTTCCAGCACTGTCGAGGAATATTGTTTGCGGGCATTAAAGGTTTCGCCCAGTTCGGTGGCCACGAAGGCGTTGTAGACGGGTGTATCCGGTGCGTCGTCGGTACGGTAGGTCAGAGCGGGTTCAGTGTCAACACCACTTCGGTTGACTGTAATCACGGCCGCGACCAATAACGCCACGACGATGGCGATGACGATCCAGGTAAACTTGTCGGGTTTGAGACTCACGTATGCCCTCCACCTTACAGTTACTCGCCCTTCGGCAGAAATTCCAGCAATTCATAGGTACCGCGACTACGACTATCGTTGTACTTGACCAAAGGATCGGGTGGATCGACGCCAATCCATGCCGTCACTTCACTGTCCCCTGTATCCAGATCCACACGCCAGGTATTGAATGAACCAGCGGGCACGTCAACTTCCTCCTGTTTGCGTACCGTCAAAGTAACACGGTCCAGGAGATCGGCAACCGGCAGGTAGCTGTTGAAGCGCACAGAATAGTTCGACGCCAGCGGCAAGAGGCGGGCCATCATCAGTATCGTCCGTTGATCGCGGGCATCACTGGGAATATCTTTCTGCAATGGATCGGCGACATCTCCGGCTGTCGTCAACTGCATATCGACCTGACCGTTTCTGTAGCGGGTCGAGACCGTCTCAGTCCCCTGGCTATTCGTGCGCGACAGATCGGCTGAAAAGGGCTTCAGATAGGGTCCGGTTGTCTTGACTTCAGCAATCTCATTGTCCCCGCGTGCGACGACCTCGCGTCGGATGGTCCAGCCGTCAGTCCCATCGACGGCGTCGTCCCGGGTGATGTCGTAACGAACGGTTCCGGCATACTCGTCGCCGTCGACGATGATGCGATAGAGACTGGCTTCACCATCCTGCCACAGCACTTGGTTGAATGTCAGCGGCTGCACTTCCGGCTGGCCACAGCCAACCAGCAGCACCGCCAATCCGAGCGCACTCAGTACGCTGCATGCGGCTCTCGATATCGACAAGCGGCTCGACGATCTTCCGTTCATATCCTCTATCGTTTTTGTTGCATCCAATCAATGGCGACAGCAACCAGCGCAGCCGAACCGATCGGCAGCGCACGCTCATCCATCTTAAAATCAGCTCTGTGTAATAGGAAGTAGGAGTCCTCCCAATCCGGGTTATGGACGCCCAGGCGCAAGAACGCACCAGGTACCATGCGCGCCATGTAGCTGAAGTCTTCGGCACCCATCACCATCTCACTGATCTCCACGTTTTCCTGACCCAACAGTTTTCGCATGCCGTCCAACATCATCTCGGCCGCTTCAGGCGTATTGACGGTAGGCGGATAGCCTTCATGAATCGTCAAGTCAAAACGACCGCCGAACGACTCCACAACGCTGCACGCCCGGCGCAATTCCAGCCGCAACAACGCCCGCGTTTCGGGTGTGAAGGAACGCAGTGTCCCGGTCATGGTTACACTGTCCGGGATGACATTGCTGGCCGTACCACCGTTGATCGACCCAATGGTGACAACACCTGCCTCAAGTGGGTCCAGCCGGCGACTGACGATCTGCTGGATTGCGTTGATCGCAAGACCGCTCAAGGCGATCGGATCGATCGCGGCCTGTGGACGAGCCGCGTGCCCGCCCGATCCATGGATGGCCAGGGAGAATTCGTCTGCCGCTGCCATCATCGGTCCCGGACGAGTGCCGACACGACCGACATCGCGTGTGGGATCGACGTGCAGTCCAAAGACGGCATCGAGACCATCCAGCGCGCCTTCCTCTACCATGCGCATGGCGCCGGACTTTCCTTCTGTATCCTGGGCCTCCTCGCTGGGTTGGAAAAGCAGTCGAACAGCACCCGGAAGCCGCTCTTGGTCGGCCAGGTCTTTGAGAATCACAGCCGCGCCCAACAGCATGGCTGTGTGTGCGTCATGCCCACAGGCGTGCATCAGTCCCGGGCGCGTGCTGTCGAATTCAGAATCGTTGATCTCGAGAATCGGCAACGCGTCCATGTCTGCGCGCAGACCGACCACAGGGCCCGGGCCGCCCACAATATGACCGACGACACCTGTCTTGGCCACTTCGGTATCGGTCTCGATCCCCAAATCGCTCAGTGTGGAGTTGACCAACGACGCCGTACGGTGTTCGTCAAAGGTAAGTTCAGGGTAACGGTGGATGACACGTCGCCAAGTGCGTATCTGTTCGCTGATGGCTTGCGCGCGCTCCAGTAGTTCCGACATGGGTATCGCTTGCAGTGACATTCGGGATTCCTCTTGAAAATAATGAAAAGAGCCCGGCTTTGATACTTGCCGGACTCTCACGTTTACACCTTAGGGACACCATGCTTCGTGAGCACGCATGCCGGCGTATCAACACTATTGATTTGGCGCAGCCCGCCGAACACAACAGTCCGGACGGCTGCGGTTTCAGCTCAAGCGATGCGGACCAAGCCGTCTTCACCGCCGGCCCAGACTTCATCGTTTCCGGCCAGAAGGAATAACGCCGGGCGCGAGTGATCGATCTGCGACCAACTGATACCGTCGACGGATCGCCAGAGTTGTTGATCGTCACTGAGTAGCCAACCGGAATCGGTCGATACCAGCGCGTCTACTCGCGCAGGAGCGCCGTCGACATGTGTGAAGGAGCGGCCGCCGTCGCTCGAACGCCACAGTCCTGTCTCCTCGGTGCCGACCAGCACCTGTTCATCGGCGTGAAAATCAGGCGAGACAGCAATCGCCTGTGCAACCACGTCCAAGTCGTCCACCCGCCGCCAGCCCAGGCCGCCATTGGGAGAGCGATAGAGTCCATTTTCTGAACCGGCAAAGACAACATCCCAGCGCGGCCAATGGTGCGCAGGCGGCGGCGGGGCCCAGGCAAGGGCAATGATCGTATAGTCCTGCAGCCCAAAATTGCAGACATTCCAGCTACGTCCGCGGTTCTGGCTACGCAAAATGCCGCCCTCCGCACTGCCCGCCAGAACGACGCCGGTCTCATCCACACGCGGATCGACCGCCATGCATAGCACCGGTCCGGAAATTCCGTCCATCCAGGATGCCTGCCAGAATGCGCCGTTGTCGGGCGTAAACGCGGCGCCGTGGGGGGCGCCGCCGACCAGTACATTGGTATCGGTCACCGCACAACAGGCAAGTTCCTGTTGGGGCTGGGCCACAATCGTCAGGTGCTCGCCGTCAACCTGAAACAATCCCTCTGGCCCCGCTGCCCAGAAATCGTTCCCATATTGGCTCAAAGACAAAATAATCGGCATAGGTCAATCTATAGTCATGGTTATTAGGTCGGATTGATAACCGTTTCCGGCTTTCGATGGTAAACGATGGCATCGGTCGAAAGCGCCATCATTGCGCCACTCACGGCTGTTTGCAGGACCGTCTTAACAACGTCCGTAACGTCCAAAATACCGCTGGTCGAAGCGTCCACCACCTGGCCGCTCAAGGCATCATAGGTTGCGCCCGGTCCGGCTTCTTCGATGCGGTGGCAAATCACCGATGCGCGATGCAACCCTGTGTTGCTCACGATCTGTGACAAGGGCGCCGCCAAGGCATTGGCGAGCATTTCCATGCCGGAACGCACGTCTGCCGGGTAGTCACCGTCGGTCATCTCGGTACGTAGGGCAATTGCACAGTGGAGCAGGCT
Source organism: uncultured Chloroflexia bacterium (assembly GCA_963715415.1). Taxonomy (GTDB): domain Bacteria; phylum Chloroflexota; class Anaerolineae; order Caldilineales; family Caldilineaceae; genus JAWKOK01. Next base: position 87,265 of record CAVQSG010000003.1, read on the forward strand.
CGCACCGCCCCCCGGGACAACCCCAGTTTTCTGGGCCGCAGACAGCACCTTCAGCGCCCGTTCGGCGCTGTTCTCCAACTGCGCGCGCTGCGTCTTCGTATATGCACCGATCTTCAATTCACCCACACCGCCCGTCAGTGTTGCCAGCCGCTTGATCAATTTAGGGCGATCCTCGTCGTTCAGAGTGAGCGTAGCCAGCCGATTACGTATCTTGTTTACCTCGGCCTGAATTGCCTCGCGCTCGCCGCGATTGGCCACAATAACCAGCGCCTTGTCAGCGAATTCAGCGCGCTGGGCTTCACCAAGATCGGACGGCTGTGCGGCCGCGGCATTGCGTTCCGCATTGGGTCCGAGCGTAGTGGCACCCGTCATTAGTTCGAGATCGAGGCGCGCTTGCTCCTGCTCCGCACCCAACGAGGTCAGTTTGACGGCAAGTATTTGGAGCTTGCGTTTTTCCTCATCCAACTGATGATTGTGAACCAACAAGCCCAGTGCCTCGCCGCTTACGTCGCGCGCGATAATGACCAGTGCCTTGCGCCCATTGGCAATGGCCGCTTCCATCAAAGGCAACACTTGCTCGGTTGTGGTCAGTCTGCCGTCTATGATGGCGACGGCCGGCTCCGGTGCAACGGCAATCTTGCGTGCGCTGTCGGTGTAGAAATACATACTCGATATCTGCGCGGCGTAGTGAGAACCGGCAATATAACGGCGACGCAGATAGGGCGCCACAAATTTCTCGATGATCACGTATGCATCAGGTCCGAGCAGATAAGTCATTTCACCAAGTACGGCCGCCAATGAATCTTCCTGCGTAATGGTCCGTGCAACGGCGGCCAACTGATCTTCACTCGAGACAGGGATCGACTGTCGGCTGAGCGCTTCGAGCGCGATTTCGGTTGCTGTTTTCAGCCCCCGGTTGAGCATCATGGCGTTGATGTCCGCGGCCAGTAGCCGGACGCCTTCATTAAAGATCGCCCGCATAAGAATAGCCGTGGTTGCACCGCCGTCGCCGACCTGCTGTCCAACACGCCAGACCATGCTGCGCACGGACATGGCACCGATGTCCAATTGCGGGGTACCGAGGCTGAGGATACGTCTCAGCGCCACGGACGAGTCAGTGAGCATTTCATACTTATCCTTGCGTTCCGTCTCACTGATAATATGCCCGCCGGTCGGTCCCAAAGTCGGCGCAAGTAGGTTCGCCAAGATATTGATGCCGCACTGTAAGTGCTGCTGAGAGGTGGGCTGTCCCACCACTTGTGATCGATTCATACCTTCTATTTTCTGGCTTGGTGTGTGGGTTATCAGATATCGTGACGTAGTGTATGCGAAGTTCGCCAAACGATCAAACAGAGCACCCTGTCACGCGAGGCAGAGGAAAACCAAAAAAGGTACGGACACGACGTATCGTGCCCGTACCCATGCAAACCCAAGAGATTGAATTGCCGCTGCTGAGAAACCTGCTTTACCTACGCTGTTTCCTTCTGCTCCTCACCGGCGCCGTTGACAAAACTGGCGTCGCGGTACTTGCGACCTTCCTCAATCAGCATCACCGGAATCCCGTTTCGAATTGGGTACTTGTAGCCGTTACGTGGATTCAGCAGAAACTTGCCGTCCTCGACGAGTTCCAATGGCCCCTTATCCTCTGGGCAGACAAGGATCTTCAGCAGTTCTTCACTGATCTCACCGCCCAGCGGTGCGTCGTCCAGCGACTTGACCGGTTCAGAGGGTAGCACGCCACTGCCGCTGCGGCTGAAGTCGCTTTCAGCCGGCGCAAAGATTTTTTTCACGGCATAGACAACACCGGCAATCATCGCCGTAAAGACCAAAAATCGGAATAGCTTCTTCATCATTTATCTCCCGGACTATGTCATTCCATTGTAGGCGAACCGCGATGACACCAATCTTAGCACAGCGCGACCTCTGCACCAATTCCAACCAAAATTCGCCCTGCACAGGGAAAGACGAAAAACGCGCACCCTATGTAGTCACCAGCCGGTTCGAGGCAGGCGCAACGAGCAATTGGCCGGCCATGTCATGGGCCAAAGCGTGGTGTTCGTCGTTGACCTCAATCAGGAGTGGCCCGTCAAAGGGTGCACACTTGAGCAGCCGAAAGACAGCATTCGGATAGAGTCCCAGCGAGCCGAGATAGGTCAATCGTTCGGCGTCCTGCATCAACACCCGCACGAGCCGATAGAAACCCTGTTCTTCGGCATCCGTGAGCGGCGCGCCGTCGACTTCGGCAATCTTTCCATCTTTGGTCGGAATGGGATCTCCGTGGGGATCGATGGTCGGATCGTCCAGGGCGCTGGCGATAGCATCTTCCAACACGTCGCTCATGACATGTTCCAGCCGCTCTGCCTCTTCATGCACCTGATCCCAGGAAAGATTGAGCTTGTCGTGGAGATACAGCTCAAGCAGGCGATGATGGCGCAACACCTCGAGGGCAACCTTTTCGCCGGATCGCGTCAACTGCATGTGCTGGTAGGGCATATGCTCGACCAAGTTCAGGTCAGCCAGTTTCTTGACCATGTTGGTGGCGGAGGCCGGTGACACAGCCAAATAGCCGGCCAGTGCTGAATTGGTCACTTTTTGACCCTGGCGGTTCAGCAAGTAGATCGCCTTCAGATAGTCCTCATGAGACGACGAAAGTGGATTTTTATGCAACAAAGAGACATCTTTAGCCATAGTTAAATTTTAATTCGCCGGATCTGATCTGTCAATACTCCCAAGCACGCCGGGCCAAAATTTACGTTGTGCGCACTGGAGGCGTGTCACATAACACGAGTGCAACATTGGCCGGTTCACCCCGGGAAGCCATCGTCGCTCAATTTCGCATTTGCAACGCAACCGCCATCAAACAACCATGGTTGATCCGCCGCGTCGACTGTCGCCGGCAGCGATCAGACGGCCTTGCTCAGTAGCGACGGCATGCGCTCCACCAAAATACATGTTGTGATCCGACCAAGCGTTCACGCGGTAGTGCGCTCGGCGAAGTTCTTTGACGACTGTCGAGTTGACGCCGCCTTCGGCCTGGAGTATACCGGCCTCAAAATGAATACGTGCGGCGTCGACTGCCTGCTGCAACGGGCAGTCGAAATCCAGTACGTTGCTGACTACCTGCAGAATCGCGGAGCGAATTCGGTTGCTGCCGCCGCTGCCCACGGCCAGGATCGGCTCACCAGCGCGCTCGATCACCAGTGGCGTCATCATCGTGATCAGACGCGTGCCGGGCGACAAGGTATGAAAACCATGTGGATGCAGGTCAGCTTCACCCAACATATTGTTGAGACAGACACCGGTATCCCCGACCAGAAAACCGGCATTCTCGCCCGCCGACGTAGTGACACTCACCTGCATCCCCTGGCGATCGACAACGCTGATATGGGTGGTGTCATTGGATCCTGCGTAGGGCGGAGGTTCCAACTCGTGGGTGACCTCTGCCAGGGATGCAAGCAGGCGTTCCTGATAGGGGCCGATCACTGCATCGGCCAGCAACCATGACACTCTGTCCGAAACCGGCAAGTTGCTCTGTTCCCAGTCGGCACGAGCAATGTTGGTCAAGCGCATGACCTCCGCCAAAACACATAAGTGTTCCGTTTCATTGTGCGCCAACGCGCCGACATCAACTGCCTCCAGCAGACGCAAGGCAAACGCGATCAGCACGCCGCCCAATGAAGAAGGCGGCATCAGGAAGACATCATAGCCACGATAGGGCAGCCGGATCGGGGCTGCAGTCAGAACAGTGTATCCGGCCAGGTCTTCCGTCTGAATAAGGCCGTGGTTGGCCTGCTGATCGGCCGCGATCTGCTGTGCAATCGCGCCCTGATAGAAGAGTTCCGGTCCGTGCGCACCCAATTGCTCCAGCGTGCGCGCCAGCTGGGGAAAACGCATGCGCTCGCCGACCTGATACATACGCCCGTCTGGTGTGTATAGGTCGGCGAGCTCCGGTGTGGCGCGGAAGATGGGCTGGAGGATTCGATACGCATAGGCCAGACCCGTTGTCAGCATCGCCCCTTCGTCGGCCAGACGCACTGCGGGAGAAAGCAGGGTCGACAGCGGCAGCGTTCCCTGGACTGAGGCCATGCGGCAGAGGCCGGCCACTACACCAGGAACAGCGGCGCTGGCTCTCCCAATATGGAATGGCTGCTGTTCCGGTCCAAAATCGACCAGCACTTGATGAAAATCGGCGTCGGGCGTAAAGTGACCGCTGGGCATCACGCTGAAGAAGTCGTAGGCGGTCCGCGTACCGTGAAGACCGTCGACGACTAGCGCCACACCGCCTCCACCTATGTTGACGATGGATGCCTCGGCCACAAAAGAGGCAACCGCGGCAGCGACCGCAGCATCGACGGCGTTGCCGCCTCTACGCAACATTTCGGCGCCTGCACTGACAGTTTCCGGATGCCCGGCCGCAATGGCGCCGCCGTTTACCTGCTTCCCGTCGCTCGCAGGTATCAACTCAGACATGGGCTTTGATGTCCTGGCAGAGCTTTTCGCATAGGATCAAGAATTGGGGCTGCCAACGTGTGTGCAAAGTCAACGGGTCGATCCAGTTGTGACCGACCGCGTCTGAAGCCAACGCCTCCAAATCGACGTTGCGTTCGTCCAGGATCTGCACAAGCACCTCTCGACGCGCAAAGGTTCCATAGTGATACTGCAGCAAGATGGGAGCAGCGACACGTTGAGCAGTCTCGTCCGTCCACTGCAACACTTCGTTAAAGAAGAGGCGCATGCCATGGTAGCGACGATGGATATTGGGCGCCCGCACAACGAATTGGTGCCAGAAATCGCCGTTGCCAAAGCTGACCTTGCCATGACCGAGAGGTAGCTCACTGAGGGTCGAAAGGGTAGCGGCGGCGGCATCGAGTAACGCGCGTGCAGCGCCAAGGTAGCCGATCAGAAACGACCTTGTCAGCACTGCTGCCTTTAGATCAGCATCGTGCCCGATATCTTCTACGCTAAGGCTCTGTCGCTTGCGCGCATCGGCAATCAGAAACGCATACATATCGACATCAGCCATGCGGGCACAGACCAATTCGGCCAATACTATCCCGTAATGAAGCGGTCCGTCTTCGAGCGGAGCAAGACGGACGGCAAAGTGCTCGTCCAGATCCAAAAAACAGGCCGGAATCGGTTCATCCGACAGGCGGTATGCTGTGCGCTGGTAGAATCGAGTCTCCATGGTGATCGCGTGTTATAATGCTTTCGTCACTCCAAAGACGCGGCAGATCCCGAAATCCGTGTTTCCCCTAAAATAGATGAAGGAGCCATTTGTGGACCGTGTACAGTCCCCCGAGTACAGTCCGATGATCCGCGATCTTCCGGCGGATTTACGCCCGCGAACGTCTATCTTATGCCGGTGCCGGCGCGTTAAGCAGTGCCGAGCTACTAGCCATCATATTGCGGGTCGGCAACCAGGGCGAGAGCGCCATTCGCCTTTCTGAACGCCTACTGACCCATTTCGGCGGCGTCAGCGGGCTTGCTAAATGTTCGCTGGACGAACTCTGCCAGGTCCACGGAATCGGCATCGCCAAAGCGACCCAAATCCAGTCGGCGCTGGAATTGGGCAAGCGACTGGCCGCGGCCACGCCCGGCGACCGTCTGCAAATTCGCACGCCGTCCGACGTCGCAAATCTACTCATGATGGAGATGAGTCTGCTGGACCAGGAGCAGCTGCGAACTGTCTTGCTCGACACCAAGAATTTCGTGACGCGTGTTACAACAGTCTACACCGGCAGCCTCAATGCTGCCGTGGTGCGCGTCGGCGAAGTCTTCAAGGCCGCAGTTCGGGCCAACAGTGCTGCGATTGTCGTCGTTCACAACCACCCAAGCGGCGATCCGACACCCAGCCCCGAGGATGTACGCGTGACAGAGACTCATGGTCAGCGCCGGGTCGTTGCTGGACATCGAAGTCGTGGACCACATCATCATTGGGCGCAACCGGTTCATCAGCCTCAAAGAGCGAAAGCTCGGTTTTCGATAGCAGACCATTGCCGGGCCGTCCGGCGTAAACCGGGCGACAGTTTTCGGGCCACGCTGCCTCCGGTAGGGACTCGCAATGAGATTCAACCGGGATTACTTTGTATCCGCCGCTTCATCCTCGTCATAGGTGGCGTTGTCGACCAGAAAGTCAGTCAGCGCGTTCACGGTGGACGTCGCCAGTTTGACTTCGCGTGCGCGGCGACGAACATAGCTTTTCACCTGGTCGCCGCGCAAGTACGGTCACTGCAGGACCATCTATCTCCAACTGGGCATCTTGATCGAGGAAGACCGCCGCCGTGTCGATAGGCACCTGCGCAAAGAGCTCGCCCTGCCCGCTGTTCGCCTGATTCAACAGTGCACGCAGTTTGTCTGCCTGCTCCTCCAGATCTTTGGCCGGGTTGCCCACACCTTCGCGGGCGAAAATCGTGAAGATCCGCCCGAGGCTGAAAGGCTCGCGCCACTTTTCGCCGGAGGCAATAATGCGGCCCTTGTCGTTGCGGACCGCAAGCAATTGGATGCCACCCGGCCCCACCAACGCATAGGAAGGCGGCAAGCTGTAGGCAAAATAGCTGTATTTGTTGTCAAAGCCCTTCATGCTGCGCTCAAGAACTTCATCCGGCCGTTCCACATATTTGCTGCCGGGCCAACGCCGGCGCGGCAAAGCGGTTGATGTAATAGCTGCCCATGCTGGCGAGCAGAAAGCCGAAGAAGAGCGACGCCAGGCTGATAAATGTCCAATACTGTTGCAGGAAAGCACCCAAAGCATTGGGCGCCGGTTCAGTCGGCGGAAACCAGTTGGGCGTGAAATTGACCAATAGTCCGATCAACAGCACCAGCAGACCACCCATACTGAGACGTCTGCCGAGTTTTTCCTTGCGTTGGATGGTGTTCAAATTGCGGTAGACTTTCATGCGCGCCTTCGATTCATATTTTCGCGATTTAGGTTTACGGTCAATTGCCAACGGACTCTAGCTGAGCGTTGCCTGGGGTTGAACGGGAAGCAACTCGTTGTGCGCATGTGACACATGGGCAACCCCGCGCTGAATTTGTGAGATCACGTCCTGGTCAATGGCGTTTTTGGCCACGCGGATCGCGTGACGGACGGCATTGGCATTGCTGCGCCCGTGGGCGACAACGACCAGACCGGATAGCCCCAGCAGCACTGCACCGCCGGTCTCGCTGTCATCCACCCGAGCGTGTACGCGATTCAGACCGCGTTTGGCCAACAGTCCGCCCAGCGCACTGACCGGATCGCGGGTCAACTCTTCGACGATCACCTGCTGTAGGATGCTGCCGGATGCCTCGGCCGTCTTCAAAAAAATATTGCCGGTAAAGCCATCGCTTACCACAATGTCAGCCTTTCCTTGAAAGACTTCTTTGCTCTCGATATTTCCCTCAAAGCGAATGTCGGATGTATTGGCCAGAAGCTCGTACGCGGCAACGACCAACTGGTTCCCTTTACCTGCTTCTTCGCCGTTGCTCAACAGCCGCACAGTAGGATTCTTCGCGCCGAGCACGTTGCGGGCATAGACTGTGCCCATGATCGCAAATTGTTGCATGTGTTCAGGTTTCGTGTCGGCATTGGCGCTGACGTCAAGAACGGCGCAGAAACCATGCAGTGTGGGAAATGGCGTGATCAACGCGGGACGCATAATGCCCTTGATGCGCCCGATTTTCAGGATACCGGCGGCCAGTGCCCCACCTGTGTTGCCGGCAGTCACAAAGGCTTGCGCTTCGCCGGTTCGCACCATCTGGCAGGCGATAACCATGGAACTGTCCGGTTTGGAGCGCACGGCCTTGGCCGGCTTGTCGTCCATTTCGATGACCTCTGAAGCAGGTACGATTTGCAACGACAAGCCGCTGGTCTTGTGTTTTGCCAACTGTGTCTCGATCACATCCGGCTGACCGACCAGAAATACGGTCACGTTCAGTGACTGTGCGGCTAGGACGGCGCCCGCCACCGTAGCCTCCGGTGCGTTGTCACCGCCCATTACGTCAAGTGCGATCTTCATCGAGATCTACCGTTCCCCTCTTTCGCGAACAAATGGATGCAGCTTTGGGCAGGGCCAGACAACAGTACAGTCGTCGGCGTCCCAAGCTCGTGTGAAGCCGGCAGAAGAGAGCAGCCGAGGTTAACGACTCTCGGCATGTTACTACAGTCGCCGGATATTCGTGAAGTCAATCCCCGGTACGCAATTGGTTCATCACCTTCGGAATGCGGGGCAAGAGGTCCGACGCCAGCGTACCTGACGGGCCAAACTCATGTGCGCACGTCAGCCCGGCCGCGCCGTGCAGCCACGCGCCCAAACATGCGGCGCCGTACGGTTCGACGCCCTGTGCCAGCAAACCGCCGATAAGACCGGCAAGTACGTCACCCGTACCGGCAGTCGCCAATGCGGGCGTCGCGACCGGCAGCACCGCCAGCCTGCCGTCCGGCGCCGCGACGACAGTATATGGCCCTTTGACCAGCACCACCGCTTTCCAGGCTGCTGCGCAGTCGATCGCCAGACTCCAGCGACGTCCGGTCACCTCTGGGACGCTTCGGCCGGTCAGGCGCGCCATCTCAGCCGGATGGGGCGTCAAAACGCACGCTTCGGGTAGCCGGCATGGCCACTCAGATTTCTGAGCCAGGATGTTGAGCCCATCGGCGTCGATGACCATCGGCGGCAGCATGTCGTAGGCCAAGAGCATCTCCACGAAGCGTCGGGTCGTCGCAGCGGTTCCCAGACCACAGCCGAGAACCATGGCGTCGTAGCCCGGTATGGCACCGACCATCGTTTCCACGGCGCGGCCACCGATTGCACCCTCTTCCGAAGCACTACCGGTGTCCAACGGCAGCCAGGTTGCCTCCGGCATCATGCCGGCCACCACCGGCCAAATTGTCTCTGCCACGGCGCCCGTTACAAGACCTGCTCCGGCACGACCGGCAGCAGACGTCGCCAGAAACGCCGCGCCGGGATAGCGGCGGCTGCCGACGACGAGCAGCACCTTGCCGAAGCTGCCCTTGTGGCTGTTGCCGTCGCGATGGGGCAGCCAAGAGCGCACGCCATCCGGCGTCAACACAAACGTCCGGATATCTTCGCCAAGCTCTGGTGGGATCCCGATGTCCACCACGCGGCAGATCACCGACCGCCGCCGCGCCGGGAAAGAGGAAGTGGCCCTGCTTGGCGTAGGCAAAGGTAACCGTAACCGCGGCGGATGGTGTACAGGGATCGAGCGCACCACTGTCGCAGTTGAGACCGCTGGGACAGTCGACCGCAACCAGCGCTCTCTCACCATCTTCTGTCTGCCAGCTCCTGACGGCAGACAAGACATCTGCAAGCAACCCCACGATAGGTCGATCTGGCGCCGGTCCCCAGCAGGGCGTCGACAACCACACCGGTCGACATAAGCCAATCGCGCAACACATTCTGATCGACATCGCTTTCTGAACGCACCACCTCGACGCCGCGCGCAAGGATGTCCGCAAAATGCCGCTGGTCATCGTGCCGGGGATCGGTCTTGCGTTTCCAAAGATAGACGCGGGTCGGCATGCCGGTGTCATGCAGCCGGCGCGCGCAGACCAGACCGTCGCCGCCGTTGTTGCCCGGTCCGACGAGGATCAGTGCCGTACGTAAAGCCGGATGTGATTTGGACACAAAGAGATCCAGGACGCTCTGCGCGACATGCCCACCTGCGATCTCCATCATCGTGGCATAGGAGTGACCGGCACGGTCGGCGTCGCGTTCCATGCGCTGCATATCGGCCACGCTGACGATCTTGGTCGCATTGGGGCTGAAGAAAGAGGATCGGGTGTTCATACCTGTTGTTGAGACGTGTGGATGTTGGCGATTCGCCTAGAAAATCACTGCCGGCATTCTCCACAGGTTTCCACCGGAAGCAACTCTACCCTATTTACCGCCGTCGTATCTGCGCCGCAATGGTTTCGCGTAACGCATTGTGGCAAGTATAGCATAGCGAAATGCTTTGGCCGCACCAATGGGAACAGGTATACTGCTGGTCCTATCGTGTGTTGCAAGCCGAACGGGATCATTGTGGGGTTTGACGGATGGCATGGATGGCAGGCGCGGGCGCTTTGTGGATCGTGATTTGGTTTGTGCTGTGCCGCCTGGAGCGTACAGCGGAGAAGGCGGGTCGGCAACCACAGACAACCGATTCACGCGATATCCTGGCGGGCGGCGTACTCTTCATGTTGATCGTCGCCTTCTTCTGGCGTACCGCAAGTGGTGATGTGTTTCAGCCCGCGGACGGCGGTGATCTCGTCAGTTTCCTCTTCCCGACGTATCGATTTGCCGCACGTGAACTGGGTCAGGGAGTGCTGCCACTGTGGAATCCGCACCTCTATGGCGGTGCCCCCTTCATCAGCGACATTCAGGCCGGATTCCTCTATCCACCCAACCTCATGCTCTTTTTGCTGGTCCCGGACTTCCCGTACGCGACCATGCAATGGTTGGTCACCGGTCACCTCTACTGGGCAGGACTCGGACTATATGTCTTGTTGCGCGTGCTCATCCCCGGCGGCGAAACGGTAGCGAGACCGGCAGCCCTGTTCGGTGCACTTGCTTTCGCCCTGTGTGATGCGCTCTTTATCCACCTGGGCAATCTCAATCTCATCGCCGTCCTCAGCTGGATGCCGTGGGTCTTTACCGCGTATGTGTTGGCCCTCCATCGACGAAGCCTTCGCTGGGCCGCGGTTGCAGCCGCACTATTTGCATTCGGCAGCTATGCCGGCCACCCACAAAGCAACTACTATATCGGATCGGCGCTGGGTGTGTATGCATTGACACGCACCATCGGCGATTGGGCGATGGGTAACCGAGAGCTGGAGCATGTCGTAGGAAGCCCGGAGAAGTCGGTTGGTTCGCAAACAGAACAGGCCGCTCCGCCGATATCCGTTCGCTCGTCCATCGTTTCCGGACTTCGGCCCATATTCTATCTGCTCCTAATCGCGATTCTGGTCATTCTCCTCACTGCGCCAATTCTGTTGCCCGCTCTGGAGATGACGCAATTCACCGAACGCAGCGATTTCACTTATCAGGATACAATCGCCTTTTCACTGGCGCCGACGCAAGCTCTGGTCGGTATGTTGACACCGGGATTCTTCGGGCGCGGCCCGGCCTTGCACTGGAGTCTTTGGGATCGGGTCGAAACGCCCTTTGTGGGCATCAGTACGCTCCTAATGGCGTTTGGCGCGTTCTTCTGGGCCCAGGCACACGTGCGCCGCGACCTTTGGCCGTGGCTGGCGCTGGCGCTCTTCGGGTTGTTAACCTCCTTCGGTGTCTATGCGATCGTGCACGGCTGGTTGACATTGCTGCTACCCGGCTTCGACCAGTTTCGTGCGCCTGCGCGCGCGAATCGTCTTGTGGGCATTCGCCATGTCGGTATTGGGTGGCATCGGCTTGGATCAGGGGGTGCGGGCCTTTAGCGCAGGTGAGGTTGGCGACAAATCCGCCGGCCGCGTGGCTGGACGAACATATGGGCGTTTGCTCGCGGCCGGCGGGTTGTTACTGTTGGGAATCGTCACGCCGCTGGCCTATTATGCGCTGCTGACGACCCCGGGAGACGACGTGGGCTTCCTGCGCGGCATCGGTGGCGGCTTTGGCGCTGGTCATTGCAGCCCTGGCGTGGCTGGCGACTTTGGCGCTGTTGACGCTCTTGCGCGGTGGCTGGATTGGGGGAACAGCCTTTAGCGTGGCGATGATCGCGGTGCTCTTCCTGGACTATTCGTCGGCCGGAGCCTACACGGACATCAGCCCAACGGATCCGGCGCGCGGTTACGAACATCCGGAGATCGTGGCATATCTGCGCGATGATCCGGACGTCTTTCGTATCGACACGCGCACGGAGATCGCCGACCTGTGGCAGCCGGACAGCGCTGCGCTCCACCAGTTGGATGATGTTTGGGGTGTTGCCAATCCGCTGCTGTTGCAGCACTGGTCTGATCTTTGGGAAGCCACCGGAGGTCGCCAAACGCGACGCTACGATATGCTCAACGTGAAATATGTGCTGGTGCGAACCGGTACGCCCTTGCCCGAGGGAAAGTTTGACCATGTGTTGGATTCACCGGCCGGTCTCAGCCTCTACGGCAACGTTGACTTTTTGCCGTGTGCCTGGCTGGTCCATGAGGTGAAGGCCCTTCCGCCCGGGGCCTTTGATGGGTCAGATTTCGAGGAGATCTTTGACGCGACCGGCATGGAGCCGACCACGCTTGCACTGGTGGAAGCTGATACCGCCCCGCCCGTTGAGTCCAATGCTGCTGGAGAAGAGACTGTGGATGTCCGCACCATCAGTAATGCGCTGCTGTCGGTGGAGGTCGACGCCGCAGCCCCAGCTCTGCTGGTGATGAGTGAAGTCTGGTATCCCGGCTGGCGTGCGACCGTCAATGGCGAACCGGTGGACGTGCTGCGCGCCAACGGGGCTTTGCAAGCCGTTGCCGTTCCAGCCGGCAGATCCACAGTCATCATGCGTTTTGCGCCATCGACCTGGCACTGGGGACTCGTGACGTTTTTGGTCGGTGTAGCCGGCATCTCACTACTGCTCGTGCGCGGTTCGGGAACGCGACCGAATAGATAGCCATGGAAGAGAAGTTGGTAGAATTCTACCCTTCCCCGTCGGGAACCTCTGTGCCTGGACCCACCAGATAGACGGCGCGCCAGGGCTGATAGCGGCTGGACATGGTATCGACTCGACGCACGCCGCGTTCAACAATGGTGCGCTCCACTGTGACCGTCATGCCTTCCTTTGGCCATTCCACTTGCTGAATGTCGCCGATTACGAGTTCCTCATCTACCTTATAGGCAGGTTTTTCGGGTTCCTCAACGTCCGCGATCACCGGCTCTCCAATCAAGACCTCCCGGTCCGGTTTGGTGCCGTAGAGGCTGAACGTAATGGAGCCGCCGGCTACGTCCACCGACGGTTCGATCAGAAGATATGCGCTGGTGTCGTTGCGGAAACGAAAGTCAACGGTGGGCGTGTAGATGGTTGCATCCAGCCCCGGCTCGCCATACCAGGAGACCACGTAGCCGTGGTTGTAGCGCTCGACGATCGGCAGCCCAGCCTGATAGGCGGCGCGAAAGATCGTCGTGCTGACCTGGCAAACGCCACCGCCCACGCCAACGGCGGTTCTGTCGCCCCAGATGATCAGTGAGTCCTCAAAACCGTTGGCGGCACTGACATCTTCCACATATTTGTTGAAGCTGAAATCCTCACCCGGCGGGATCACGACACCGTCGAGCTTCTCCGCCCCGACCTGGATGTTGCGTACACGCGCAGCACTACTACCAGCGAAGTAGGATGTACCGCTGGCGACCAATTCGCGAATGCCCATCTCTGCAATGCGGTTCATGTCCACGGCAGGCGGCAGCTCGGCGAGCGCCAAGACCGCTTCGTTGGCGCCCTCGACCAATGCTGTCTCGACCGCAGAGGCGGTCGCATCGACGTCGAGCCTTTGCCCATATTTGCTACTCTGGATGACCGTCACGCCACCGGTCGCCGCGTTAAAACGCAGCCGCGCATCGCGCGCCGGCATATCGATCTCCTCGGCTATCCCCATCAAGTACGCGCGCAGCACGTCGCGATCCAACCGAAGTGGAACCCTGGAGAACATAACCCTGGAAAGAACGCTGGGATCCAGTGCAAGGTCCATGCCGGATAGCGGATCTCGCAACAAGAACGGCAAAGTCTGGTCGTCCGACGCCACCGCTTGCGTCGAAGAACCCGGCGTCGTCCCAGCATCCGGAGGAGGCATCGGGATGGTCACCAGCGGCACACGAATATGTGGGCTGTCCGGAGCAGAAACCAACGCCTCCACCACGGCATCAATCGTAGCCTGTTCGTCGACGTCCAGCCCCGGCTGCGCTGCAACTGTGATATTGTCGATAGTCAATGCAGCTCTTCCCGGTTGTCGCACAGTGGCTGCAATGTTGCTGACTACATAACGCAACTCTGCCGGGTCAAAATTGACCACCGGAAGAACGTTATAGCCGCGCAAGGCAAGGCCAAGTTGTTGGCCGAGGCGCATTGTGACGGTGCCCTCTCGTCCCAGCAAATAGGCCTGATTGACGGCATCCGCTACGTTGAAGCGGAGGTCGAACTGTTCAACCGGCAGCGGCCATTGGCGATCACCGGACATGGTCTCGGCGTAAAGACTAATTGGCGGTGCGGCAAAGAATGACGTATCTGTGTTGACTTTGCTGACGGCGGCGGCACGTGTCAAACCGCCCACCGGAACACCGGCGACACTGACGCCACTGAAGAGCCGGTTGACATGCCAGAATTGCCAGACGGTGACGGCAGAGAGCAATGCCAACAAGGTCATCCCGGCGAAGATCAGAGCGAAGTCGAGCGGCGTGCGGCGAAACCGGGGACCGGCCATTTGGGTTCCTGGTCGAGAATGCCCGTCGGTAGATGAAGAAGAGTTGAACATTGTGGTTGTGACTCGAGAACACGCGACTACGAGAGAAGACGCTCAAACATTGGACCATGTACTCCATGTTCGGACGCGGACCATCATCCAATATGTGAATAATGTGTCCATTAGGCGCCGAGTTGCTGTGGGATCAGCATCAGGGCAATCGACAGATTCAGCATGAAAAGTAACACAAACGGAATTGCCCATGCCAACGTCCGCAAACCGTAGCTGATACGGGCCGCCGCGTTATGTTGAAAGAATGGTCTCAACTTAATCGGGACGCGTTTCATGTTAACAGCCGACGTGGGTGCCAACAGTAACGGTTGCAACAGAAGCAGAAGCGCAATCATACTGACTGTGAGTACTGTCCACTTGTCCAATCCTGCATTCAGATAGCCGGCCAGTGCAAGCGACACGCCGAGCACACCGGCCAATAGCCCTGTGACAAAACCTTGAAGAGGGTGCATCACCTCGCGCCAACCCAATGCAACGATGGTACTGAGAGGCAGAAGTCCCCAGAAAAAATAACGCCCTTGATGCTGGACAAATTTGACGTTGTAGGCAATGTAGCCGGCCATGACCACCAAGATCATCGCGCTGAAGTAGAGAAGCACCGCGACCTGTAGACGGTTCATGTCAGTATCAGGCGGGCCTGAAATCATTCGCA
Source organism: uncultured Chloroflexia bacterium (assembly GCA_963715415.1). Taxonomy (GTDB): domain Bacteria; phylum Chloroflexota; class Anaerolineae; order Caldilineales; family Caldilineaceae; genus JAWKOK01. The sequence continues at coordinate 102,327 of CAVQSG010000003.1, forward strand.
CAACGGCCCACAACAGGCCAAGGAAGAGTACGCCGCTAAAGACCAAAAGTGCCGTATAGATACGCTGATCCATAAAGACGCCCATCCAGCCGAAAACACCCCAAAAGCTCTGAAAGGTGAAGCCCAGCGCGTGCTCCATATAGGCCGGCCAACCATTCTCCGCAATCCAATCCGCCGTGCGCGGCTGGCCAAGGACTACCTGATCGTGCCACGTCAAGCCGAGTAGATCCCAGAGACCATAGAGCCGCACGTTGCGAATCCACATGGGCAACGCCAGCAGGATTGCCGGGATGGCCGTGATCAACGCGACGCGCGTTGCGCGCACAAGGGCCGACAGTGCTCCACCGGTTTCGGCAGCAGTCGTTGGCGAGGCATTGGACGGCATCCGCATCGTGATGAACATGATGGCGGCCACGGCAAGAGGCAAGAGGAGATAGGCATAGATCTTGGTAACCATGCCAAGCCCCAGAAGCAATCCGATCACAACCAGCTCCCGGTACGATCGTTCCACACGGTTGGGGCCGCTACGGGACAACTGACCGCGCATCCAGCGCAAGAGCGCCAACATTGCGGCGAGTACGAGCACTTCGGCCAGAACATCGTTGGTCACAGATGCGGCAACCGCCACATGCATGGGCAATAACCCGGCAAAGGCGGTTGCACCGACGGTGATGAGTGTCTTGAGCTTGAATACTGATTCGAGGCAGAGATAGATAAGCAGGAGTCCGGCAGCGCCGAGCCCCACATTGAAGAGGCGCAGCGCAAGCACGTTTCCGTCGGTCAACCAGAATACGGGCGTTGCGACCAGGTAGTAGAGCGGCGGCTGATACGATTCGTAGTTCAGGGCGCCGGTGGACAACTTGGGCGCAAATTTTGCCCCGAGAAGTCGCTCAAGCTGTTCCTGGTTGTAATCACCGGATGTCAGGATCGGCAACGTGCCGGTCGTGGCGATGTGGGCGACATAATTGTAGTGCGCCGGTTCATCGGGCGCCTGCCAAGCCGGAGTTCGCAGGGCATAGAGCACTGCGAGGAACAGATATGCGAGCAACACAATCAACGCAGCACGCCGCGGATGGCACAGATAGAAACAGTCAAAACCAAATTGGTCCGTGTTGTGTCGTATCCGCGTGCGCGGCGGTGACTGGCTCGCCGGCTTGGACTGGACAATACCCAGGACTGTCATACCGTCGTGCCCAGCTTCTCCGCCATCAGGTCCGGGTCAAGCTTGGTAAAGAGCGGTGCCGGCGGGTGCAGGGATTGGCCGGCAGCGAGGGTTCCGGCTTCCCATCGTCCGTCGGCCTCGCTGTGGTCATAGCGAAGCACGAGATGTGAACCGCGGCCATCGACGACACGCTCCGTGTACTGCCGTCCAAAAAGGGGTCGCTCATACCCCAATAGAGAGTGGATCTGCTCACTGCTATGGGGCAGAATCGGTGCCCACATGATGCTCAACCAGTCAATGGCTTGGAGCGCCACGTAGATCGAAGTCGCGGCTGCATTGGGGTCATCCTTGATTCGTTTCCATGGTTCTTTTTCGTTCAGATACTGGTTGACTCGCTGGCTCAGGCCCCGAACTTCTGTCAACGCGTTCTTCAACTTGACCGCTCCGTACAGTGCACCGACCCCATCAAAACCGGCGCGAATGTCGGCCAGCAACGCCCTGTCGATTTCATCCAAGGGTTCGGGCGTCGGCACGACGCCGTCGAAGCGCTTGTAGGCAAAGCCCAACACGCGGTTGACCAGGTTGCCCCAGTTGGCGACCAGTTCATTGTTGACCCTGTCCATGAAATCCTGCCAGGTGAACTCGACGTCGCTGGTTTCCGGCGCGAGTGCCGTCAGCACGTAGCGCCAGGCATCGGGCTGAAATTCGGCCAGCACTGTGTTAAAACCGATGACGCGGCCGCGACTGGTGCTGAATTGCTCGCCGCCGAGGTTTAGATACTCGTTAGACGGGACATCGTAGGGGAGATTGAGTTTATCGCCACCGCTGCCGTCGTTGTAGCCGATCAGCATGCCCGGCCAGATCATGGTATGGAAGGGAATGTTGTCTTTGCCGATGAAATTGTAGATGTGCGCGTGCGGGTTGACCGCAGCGTCCCACCAACTACGCCAGGCACTGCTGTCGCCACTCAGCTTGGACCATTCGACTGCAGCGCTCAGATAGCCGATGACGGCATCATACCAAACGTAGATTCGTTTGCTGTCGTAGCCGTCGAGCGGGATCGTCACGCCCCATTCGATGTCGCGCGTGATGGCGCGGCCGCGCAACTCGCGCAGTTCCAGCTGGCCCTTGGTGAAATTGAGCACATTTGGACGCCAATGCTCCTTCCCCTCGGCAATCCAAGCCAATAGCGGTTCATTCATCTTGCCCATGTCGAGAAAGAAGTGTTCAGTTTCACGCACTTCCAGCTCTGTATTGCCCGTAATTTTAGAGCGTGGATCTTTGAGATCCAGCGCATCATAGATGCGTCCACAGTTGTCGCACTGATCGCCGCGCGGATCGACATATCCACAGAATGGGCACGTGCCCTCTACATAGCGATCCGCCAGAAACCGACCGCTCTCGGGGTCAAACCATTGGCTCTGGATATCCTTGTAAATATACCCGTTCTCCAGGTGCCGTAAAAACATCTGGTGGGTCACATCCCAATGGTTTTCAGTGTCGGTGTGGGTGAACAGATCGAACGTCAACCCCATCTTTAGACAACCTTCAATGAACATCTCGTGGTACTTGTCCGCAACTGTTGCGGGTGTAGTCCCGTCGGCCTCGGCTTTGAGTGTCACGGGTGTGCCGTGGGTGTCGGACCCACTTACCATTAATGCGTCGTTGCCGATCATTCGCTGGTAACGCGGCAAAGATGTCCGGAGGCAAATATGCACCGGCAATCTGTCCGATATGTTTTTCGCCGTTGGCGTATGGCCAGGCAACACCGACCAGAATTTTGCGCCGAGAGGTAGTCATCGTTAGGATAGTCCTTCGTAATGGCATATGCCGGCTTGATCATCGAGGATTGATGGCCGGACCCGAGAGCCGAACATTCAACCTGGTACTTGTGAGTTTGTCGGTCTCACTCCCCTGCCCAGCGTCCTACCAGCCAAAGGATCGTGTACAGCAATAGAAACAGCGCCAACGCGACCGTGATACAGCTTACGCCGAAGAGCGCGCCGCCCGCACCGTAGAAAAGCCAGATCAGACCCCCGCCGACCACATAAAGTAGAACAAAGAAACCAAGGACAAGTCTACCTTCTGTGCTGCGGGCGAAGCGACGTGGATCAAAGCCGCCGGATGTACGACGCATGTCGAAAATTATAGCGGTACACCTGGGCATGCGCAAAGGATCGGGCCGGCTCTTGGGCAGCTTTGGCATGTGTTATAATCGTGCGGGCTATGCATCCACACCAAAGTCACGGACTGCTATCTGTACGTTGCAGCGGTATTGCCACGGTGCACCACGGCCGAAATCCGGTTACTCGACCTCCGGTGCAGGCTGCCGGTTGATTTACGCCGGCACGCGGAACGGGTAGTGTCCTCACACCATAGAACAGTGACGGATTGATCGATGAAGGCATTTACCGTGATGGGTCGTGTATTAAAAGCGACCTATGAGGAGCTTTTCCTCTGCGTCTATTTGAGCGTTTTGTGGTGGCTGGGTCAACTTCTGGTGGTGACGGCGGCGCCGGCCATGATGGGACTCAATCGCGTATCTAACCGGGTTGCGAACTATAAACGGGTAGACAACAGCTACTTCTGGGAAGGTGCCCGTACTGAAATCGCCAAAGGCTGGCTGCTCTACGCGATCTTTCTGGCGGCGCCTATCGCGATTGCGTTTAACTTCTGGTTCTACATTCGGGTAGACGGTTGGTTGCGTGCATTTGCCATCTTCTGGCTATGGGCCTTTGTTACGCTCCTGATGGTGGGCCAATATGTCTTCCCACTTATGTGGCAGCAGGACAATCCCAGCATCAAGCTCGCCTTACGAAACAGCGCCTTGTTGGTGGCGCGCAATCCACTCTATTCGTTTCTGATGCTACTATTCGAACTGGTGCTGATCGCCCTTGGCATTGGGCTTACCCTGCCCCTCGTTCTCCTCACTCCAGCCATGCTGTCCCTCTGCGGCAACTTCGCCTTGAATGGCCTCCTCCAGGAGATGAACCTTGCGCCGGAACCGCCGGTGATTACGAAGAAGTAACTTCTTCTCGCTGCAGTAGTTCCAGAAGTGGGCCCTCTGCCGTGTCACGGACGCCCCAACCAGCATTCGTAATCGCCTCTCGCAGCAAGTCAGCCTGTGCCCAGTTGCGTGCAGAACGCGCAGCCTCTCGCTGGGACGCCAATGCAAGCACTGCATCGGGCGGCTGTGGACTCTCTGCACGCGCAGAACGAGCTTCCGCCACCAACCGATTGGCTGACCGCCAGACGGTTGATGGAATACCGTCTTCTCCATCCGGCAGACGAAACGGGCCGAGTTCAGCAGCACCAAATGTGGCACCGCCGGCAAATCGGCGGACATCGTCCCCGCGGATGATCACTACGCTACCCGGACCCCGCACCCAACAGTGTCCTACTGCCGGCTCAATCACCAACGCGGTATTCTCATCGATGCCCACGATCGCGTACTGATCGTCGATCAGGCCGGGCAGCATGCCAACCAGTGTGTTGTAACGCGCAGTCCCAACGTAGCAGTGACTGGTGTCCAGATCACGACCGCCGTCGTTATTGTTCCAGTGCGGCAGAAAAACCAGGTTCAGCCCGTAAGCGCCAAAGAAGTTGAGGCCGGACTGCCAGTGCAGTTCATCTCCTACTTTGTAGATTTCATAGACCGGTAGCGTCTGAACGCTGGATGCAAGTGTCGTTGCGCTGGCGAAGATGACCGTGGCGCCCAGACGGTGACATGCCTGCAGCGTTTGCCAAGCAAGAGACTCGTGTAGTTGTCGCACGGCATAGGTTGGGCTACCCGGTCCCATGACGATGACGTCGGCACCGTAGAGCGGGGCAAGGATTTGCGGATCGTCGGGGCTAAAGGCGGTTCCCTTTTTGCGTACCGGCAAAACCGAAATCTGGGGACGGTAATTCTGCAGCCGCTTGGCCAGATAGTCCCCGATCTGCTGCGCAACGGCCCGCGAGTTCGGTTCAAATCCGGCTGGTGTTTCCAGGATTGCGGTGCGAACCGGAATTGTCAAGCGGCGGAACAGTTCATCATAGACTTTTCGAATATTGGGCGATGTTTCGCCGGATCCGAGCAACACCACCGGGCCGGGATCGGCTTCCACAACTACCTCCTGCGTCAACTATTCAGATGATCGTTTGCCCAGATGCCATCTGCCAACTCGCGCAACAGAAGCGCAGCCAATCTCTCCGGTCTCTGGACGTGAATGTCGTGATCGGTTTCATCGAACCATTCGACGACAGAAGTGGCCAGGTGCTCAGAAGCGGCTGCCACCTGCTGTCGCTTTACCTCCATCCGGACCGGATTCCGTGCATCCGACGCGGCGGCGATCAACACCGGTTCCTGTATGCGCGGAAATAACTCAGCCGGACGCTGTTCCCAGAGTGCACGCAGGATCAGCATATGTCTGTCCAACGACAACCAGGGACGGATGGCGCCGTCCGGCAGCACTTCGAAATTGGCGAGCGTTGAATCGACGGCTTCATCGCTCCAGTCCGGGTGAAAGTGCCGCAGCCGGCCGCGCATATCTTCAAGTGGGGTTCCGGCCAGCGAGGGAGGACGCAGCTGCACCGCGATCTCTTCCCAGGAGGAATCAGGCCGCATCTGCATATCGATGAAGCCGCCGTCTATAAAGCTAAGCCCACATGTACGTCCGGCATAACGTGCGCCGAATGCCAGAGCAACGTTGCCGCCCCAAGACTGGCCAACCATAATTGGTTGCCTGATTTCCAACCTATTGAGAAGCAGGTCGAGATCCTCGGTTACGGTCGAAAAGTCATAGCCACCGTCCGGTTTGTCCGACAAACCATGTCCTCGTTGGTCGACGGCGATGACGTGATGGCCGGCCGCTGCTAATCGGCGCGCCACACCATCCCACGTACGAGCATTGCTGGCCAGGCCGTGAACAAGTAGAAACGGTGGATCGCGATCGATGGGCGGATCGGTACACCACTCACGCACGTGAAGTGTTGGTCCGCCGGCACGAATCGAAACATACCGGACGCGGTGGAGGCTGCTGTCTGTGGATCCGTCTGTTCTGTCACCCATTGGGTCTCACTACCGTTGAGTTGCACTGCCACTATTCCAGTACATCGATTGGTACGTCAATTCTAGAGAAACTAAGTATCCGCAACCGGATGCTTGCATCCAGTCATCCGTATCTTGCCTGAACCGAGCATCATCAAGATTACAGTGAGCGAGGTGAGGCCGTCCAAAGGTGAGTTGCCTGGCAGGGACAAGAGCGCTATGGTACCATCGAAGCTGTTTCGCAGTTGCAAATCAAAGGATAAAGCATCATGAACGACACCGGCAGCCTGATTCAGGAAATCAAAGTGCGCGGCGTACGGATCACACCGCAGCGCGCCATCATATTGCAGGCCATGGAAGCCATGACAGGCCATGTGACTGCCGAAGCGATCTATGACGCTGTCCATGATGTGAACGAGTTTATCAGTTTGGCCACGGTCTATCGCACGTTAGAGTTGCTCCGCGAAATGGGGCTTGTCACCGAGGCGCGCATGGGTTCGAGCACAACCCATTACGCGCTCAAGGACCATGCCAATCACCATCACGCGGTCTGTCGCAACTGCAAGCATTCATACGAACTGCCTGATGATCTGTTCATGCCGATCGTCGCACGTCTACACGCGGACTTCGAGTTCCGTGCAGATGTCGACCATCTTGTGGTCTTGGGTCTATGCAAAGACTGCGCGGAACATTCCACCTAAACCCACCACACGGCGAAAACATGGGTTCGGGCTTGTCTTCAATTGTGATGAACGAGACAGACGGGCTGACATCTATTTGATAGCTTTTTCAACTGCAAATACTTGCAACTAATCCGTTGCCGTGGAGATACCGCGGCAGGGTTGGGGAATCTGTGCGGGTGGAGGCAGTTGAATAGTTGCACCTCTTATGCGCCCGGATTGACCCAGTCTATCAACAATGCACTTGGAGTTACTCACATGCGCGTCAAATCGGCGGCGGCATTTTGGTTGTGTGTGGTATTGGTTCTTGTCGCCGGGTGCGATTCCACCTCTCCACCGGAAGACATCCGGAAAACGGCGAATGCCGATACCTCGGCCGCTCCAACCGGCTCAGGCGGGCGTGTGGCGGTCGTCTCCACCGTGTCGCCGGTCACGAACATCGTCTATAACATCGGTGGCCCACAGATCGATCTGGTCGGCATCGTGCCCGAAGGCGTCAATTCCCATACCTTCGAACCCGCACCGTCCGACGCCAGGCTGTTGGCCACAGCGGACCTGATCTTTATCAACGGACTGGACCTGGAGGAACCGACGCTGAAGTTAGCTGAAGCCAACAGAAAGCCGGCGCCGAAATCGTGTTGCTCGGCGAGTTGACCATCGAACCGGAGGAGTATGTCTACGATTTCTCCTTTCCGAAGAGAAGATGGAAAACCGAATCCGCACCTCTGGCTCAATCCGTACCTGGCACTGCGTTACGCGGAGATCGTGCGCGACAAATTGATGGAACGCGATCCGCTACACGCCGACGAGTACAGGGCCAACTTCGAGAGGTTCGAGGTCCGCATCAGCGAACTAGATGCGGTCATTCGTGCAGCCGTAGACTCAATACCTGTTGAGAACCGCAAGTTGTTGACCTACCATGATTCTTGGGCCTACTTCGCACCAAACTACGGCATTGACATCATCGGCGCAATCCAGCCCGCGGATTTCTGCCGAACCCTCGGCGCGGGAAATGGCCGACCTTATCGTACAGCTACGGAACGAGAAGATTCCCGCCATCTTCGGTTCCGAGGTCTTTCCATCACCGACTCTGGAGCAGATTGCAAGAGAGGGCGGCGCGGCGTATGTGGACACCCTGCGCGACGATGATCTGCCGGGAGCGCCCGGAGACGAGGAACATTCGTACTTTGGAATGATGGCGGCCAACCTGGCTACCATGACGCAGGCGCTCAGCGGAGATCCCGTCGATCGTTGCGGATTTTGACATATCCAATATACCTGGTCGCGACCAGGCGGTCGACCAAGCGCAGGAATAACTCACGCTATGATGGGAAAGCAGATCATGAAACCGATGATCGATGTACGAGGGGTCTCGTTCGACTACAACGGAACGCCCTGTTCTGCAGAATCTGAACGTGCGACTCTATCCCGGCCAATTTGCGGCCATCGTCGGACCCAGCGGTGCAGGCAAGACAAGCCTGCTCAAGCTGGTGTTGGGAACACAGCACCCCCGTCAAGGCGAGATTCAGATCGGCGAGCAGACACCGCGATCTGGTGACGTACGCCTGTGATCAGCTATGTGCCCCAGGTTGACACCATCGACTGGAATTTCCCTGTCACAGCCGGACAGGTCGTCCTCATGGGCCGGGTGCGTCGACATGGCCGTGGCCATGGCCCAGCCGCACCGATCGGCAGCATACCCTGCCGTCATGGAACGACTGGACGTAGCCCATCTGGCCGACCGGCATATCCGCAATCTGTCCGGTGGACAACAGCAGCGGGTCTTCTTGGCTCGAGCTCTCATCGCTGAGCCGGACTTGTTGGTGCTGGACGAGCCGACCTCGGGCGTCGACATGCAGACTGCGGAACAGATGTTACATCTCTTGCTCGACCTGAATCAGAAGGGCATGACGATCCTGATGACAACCCATGACCTCAACATGGCGGCCGCACACATCCCATGGATCGTCTGCCTAAACGGACGCGTGATTGCGCAGGGTGCGCCCCACGACATCTTTACTGAGGATATTCTGTCGGAGACCTATTGCGGCGAGATGATGGTGATTCGTCATAGAGACATGTTGCTTGTGCACCAGAAGCCACACGGCCATACGTTACATGATGTTACGCCGGATCGGTCGTTGGATCTGCTGCCCGAGAGTGACCGGAGACAATGTCGCGACCGCGCCGGTTGCAAGCGGACGAATAATTGCGATCGTGACTTGAGTTGCAGAATTTCGGAGAGGAAGGCGAGGATGAACGGACACTTGCTGGAACCGTTTCAGTTTGAGTTTTTCCGCAACGGCACTCTGGCGGCGGTCATGGCCGGTAGTCTTTGCGGACTGATCGGCGTCTACATCGTTCTGCGGGGTATGAGCTACATCGGCCACGGCCTGAGTCATGCGATATTTGGCGGGGCAGTCGTGGCCTATGTCCTCCAATGGAATTTCTATCTTGGAGCGGGTCTCTGGGGTTTTATTTCTGCATTGTTGATCAACAAGACCGTACGCTCGACCAAGATCAACGCGGACGCGGCGATCGGGGTGATCACAACGGCCAGTTTCGCCGTAGGCGTCGCATTAATCAGTCGCTACCGTAGCTTTACGCGTTCGTTTGATGCCGCACTCTTCGGCAATGTTCTCGGCGTGACAACCGGCGATCTCTGGGTCATCGCAGGCGTGTTGACACTCAGTACATTGTTGGTCTTCTTCATCTACCGCCAATTGCTCTTTACCACCTTTGATAGCGAGGCGGCCCACGTTTATGGCGTTCGGACCGGGTGGATCGATACGCTGTTCGCCCTCATGTTGGCCGCTGCACTGATTGCCGCCCTGCAGATTCTGGGCGTGACCATGATTGCGGCTGCCCTGGTCATACCGGCCATCACCGCACGGTTGCTGACGGATAGTTTTGATCGCATCATCTTCTTATCGGTGCTAATCGGATGCATGACGGGCTTCACGGGTATGTATCTAAGTTACTATGTCGACATGGCCTCGGGCGCGTCGATCGTATTGTCGCAGGCCACGTTGTTTGTCGCTGTGCTATGGCGATCACGTCATTGCAAAACCGCGCACAGCAACGAATGCTGCATACACATGTCTAGTTGATTTCGGCGTGAATACCACGACAGAAATTCGGCCATGCTACCTCTGGTAGGAACTGTATACGTATTTCTGCCGGGATTCACTAGTTGATTTCGGCGTGAATACCCACGACAGAAATTCGGCTAGGCTACATCTGGTAGAAACTGTATAAGTATTTCTGCCGGGATTCACTAGTAGGATAGCGACGAGGGGACAGATGCAACACGACGTATGGATACCGGCGTTGCACCGCGATCTTTCTAGCGGTGTCGAAGTTGTCTCGTTAGAGGGTGACACAGTTGGGGCGTTGATCGACGTGCTTGATGCAATCTATCCGGGGCTGCGCGATCGGCTGTGTGAAGAGGAGAAGATTCGTCCGTACATTGCCGTGGCCGTCAACGGAATCATTGTCACCCGTGGCTTGCGTCAACGCCTGCCGGAACCGAGCGAAATCCATTTTGTGCCGGCCATGAGCGGCGGGAGGTAGCGACGGACAAATCCCGCACGCGTTCGGTTGAGCGTGAATCGCAAGGCAGAAGATTAACTCGTATATCTCTGTCGTGAACTGCCGAGCTATTTCTGCCGGAATTCGCCGGCACACCGAGACGTACAGACCACGACGGTTTTCCTCATTGACTGCCGGATGCGGGCTGCACGAAACATCCTTGGTTTGCGTCCGCCGAAATTAGATGGGCTCTACAGAGACAGAGGGGCAAGACCACGTGGTAACTGTGGTCTTGCCCCTCTGTAAAGAGCCACTGCGTCTGCACGTGCGAAGCGTAGCGAGCGGTAAGGGGATACCAATCGCCGGGATGCCGGACGAGTCCAGTTCGGCATGATTTCCGCGTCAGAAATCCGTCTATGTTACCTCCGATCAAGACTGTGCAGGGGTGTTTGCCGGGATTGACGAGGTCCAGGCGGAACCTAATCTTGAATTATGTAGGGTAGATTGTAGATAAACTGTCCGGCGTGCTCGACAAAGAGCATGGTGTCTAAAGGTTGATTGTCTTGATCGCCAAAGATGATCAAGAGCAAGCGTGCACCGGACCCTACGTTAAACGCAGGAATGTCGTGCACCAGTGTCTGGCAGTTGCCACCTGCGGCGCCAATAAACCAGTCATATGAACCGATAGGCAGCGAAAAGTAACCTGTCTGTTGCTGGTAGTAAAGGTAATCGGTGACATTGCTGCCGCCGGTGTCGCAGATCTGAACGCCTGTATCGATCAGGTCGCCGGCGATAGGTGCGACGTGTAGAATATTGACTTGGCCCTCGCCGGAGGCAGGATCTACAGGTGGTGGGATGGTGCCTCCGGGTGGAATTGTGTTCCCAGTCGGGATATTGGCACTGGAACCGGCGGCATTGCTGTTTGTCCAAACGGTCAACAATGCGGTGCTGACAAGCAGCACAAAAGCGAAGACATACAGCAACGTACGTAGATGACGGGGCGAATTCGTGTGGGCGACAGAGTGCATAGATATCCTCCATTTTTCATGTGAACAGTCTTCACGTTCCGTATGGTGTAGACGAATGCAGCGCGCGAAAAGTAACGCAGCAACTCAGGTTGCACGACCATTGTGGAATTGATGGAGGGTATCAGCACAATTTCCGGTATAATTCTCTCATGACAATCAAAGTTCTGGCACCCGATGTCGCCGCCAAGATCGCGGCCGGGGAAGTTGTCGAACGACCTGCCAACGTCGTCAAGGAGTTGGTCGAAAATAGCTTGGACGCGGGCGCGACTGACGTCCGTGTCGAGTTGCGCGAAGGCGGACAGCGTTTGCTGCCGCGTCATCGACAACGGCAGCGGCATATTGGCCGCCGACGTGTCGGTGGCGTTTGAGCGCCATGCAACCAGCAAATTGGAAACTGCGGACGATCTGGAGCAAATCGGCACATTCGGCTTCCGCGGCGAGGCACTATACAGCATCGCTGCCGTCAGCCGCGTGACGCTGACGACACGCCATGCCGAACAGGAGTTCGGCATGAAGTTGCGCCTTGAGGGCGGTCGCCCGGTAGACCAGGGTCGCGCCGGAGCACCGATCGGGACGGTGGTGACTGTCGAGAATCTTTTCTTCAACGTACCGGCGCGACGCAAATTCCTGCGCAAACCAGCGACGGAAGCCGGCCGGGTCAGCACCGTGATACAAAACTTTGCCTTGGCCTATCCCGGGTGTCGTTTCAGTTTTGCCAATGACGGACGGCTGCTCTTCCAGTCCTCCGGCAACGGTGATCTTTTCGATGTACTGGCCAAGATCTACGGCCTGGAGAATGCAAAGCAAATGGTGCCTGTCGGGGAACTACGGACACAGGCAGACCGCAGTAGCTCTGCTGATTTGCTCGTCGGGAATCTTGACGAGGAAGTCGACTTCATGGACCGCGCAGGGTCACGCGCCACCGATGAACCCCACAGCCATGAATCCGGAGACGATCGTCTGCATGTATCGGGCTATGCGAGCTTACCGGTCCTCTCTCGCTCAAACCGAAGCAGCATCAACATCTTCATCAATCGCCGATACGTCGAAGAGCGCAATTTAACGTTTGCTGTGATACAGGCGTATCACACGCTGTTGCCGGGCGGGCGATTTCCCATCGCGGCAATCTTTGTCGATGTCGCACCGACTGAAGTAGACGTCAACGTCCATCCCCAGAAGACTCAAGTTCGCCTCGTACACGAGCGGCAGATTTTCGCTGCCGTACAGAAAGCGGTGCGCCGAGCCGTCGTCGAACGTGCGGGCATTCCCGGCGTTAACATCGCAACGGAGGAAAGATACGGTGACGATCGGCCGGCGGATGGGGCTGACGATGCGGCTACACGGACTGGGTGGTCTGCCCGGCGCATGTCGATTTTGGCTGCCGGTCAGCAGCAGCACGACCTAGATCTGTTCGTACCGCCGGATTCCGGGCAGAGCCGGATACCTGAAGTAGCGGCGGACCTACATCCCGAACCGGCGTCCCAATCCGTTGCTCGTGGGCCGAACCAGCAACCGTTGGAGCAACAGCCACGGAAATTGCCCCCGCTACGTGTTGTCGGTCAGGTCGGTGCCATGTACATTGTCACCGAGGGACCTGAAGGCATGTATCTGATCGATCAGCATGCAGCGCACGAGCGAATCCTATATGAGAAATTCATGGCACAACGTTATGGAATGCCGGACGGAGAAGTAGCCCGCCAACACCTATTGGAGCCACTGACTCTACACGCAGGATCGGAATTAGCCGGCTTGGTTGCCCAATACCTGCCGGGTTTGCTACAAGTCGGCTTCGAAGTCGAGAGCTTCGGCGGCGACACGTATATCGTTCAGGCCGTGCCAAGCGTCCTCGCCGGTGAAGACCCGCTGCGTAATCTGGAAGAAATCGTGCGCTCACTGGCGGAACGGCGCAATCTCGTTGGAGAAGAGCTAGAAGCACGTCTCGTCAAGATGGTCTGCAAACGCGCCGCGATTAAGGCCGGACAGCAATTGAGCCTCATCGAGATGCGCGAACTCATCCGTCAGCTCGAAGCGTGTCAGTCGCCGCGCACCTGCCCACATGGTCGCCCAACCATGATTCAACTTTCGGCAGGCGAGTTGGAAAAGGCGTTTGGGCGGATCTAGACCTGTCCGTGACAAAGTACCTGGTTTGAATTCCCCTTATTTCTTTGGATCACCTATTCTCCTTGTGGTACACTTCTCAGGTTAGGCCTTTTGCGTGTCGCCGGCCTGGATGCTTGCCACTGTTTGCACGGTTGTCGGCTTCCACCCGGCCAAAACATTTACAGACAAAACGAATGCATAATAAGCAACCGATTCTGATGAATCGATTGCGGATAAGATCGAGGGAACCATGTCGCTGAACATTACTACAGAGCCACAGGAAGACCGTCAGCTAAAGGTAGTTGTGGAGGTCGCACAGGAGCGGGTCGACCAGCAATTACGCAAAGCTGCCCGCAAGCTGGCGCGTGAATACCGTATTCCCGGTTTTCGCAAGGGCAAGGCACCCTACAATATCATCGTCCAATACCTGGGCGAGCACACGCTCTACAACGAGATCATCGACGATTTGGGGCAGGAAGTCTACAAGGAAGTACTGGAAGAGGCAGAGTTCGAGCCCTATGCTCAGGCGGCACTCAGCGATGTCGGTTTCGATCCGTTGACGTATACGCTGACTGTTCCTTTGGAACCGATTGTTGACCTCGGTGACTATCGGACAGTGCGCGTTCAAGAAGAACCGGTTGAGGTTGATGAAGCGCAGGTGACCGCCCAGCTCGAGTCGTATCGCGAGCAGTATGCAGGGTGGCAGGATGTGACGCGACCGAGTGCCTTCGGCGACATGCTCAACATCAACGTCCTGAGTGTGATTCCGGCGAGCGAGGATGACGACGAAGAGATCACTGTGTTGGATGAAACCGATTGGGATGTCACACCCGATCAGGAAAATCCCATGGAACCGCCGGGATTTGACGAAGCGCTGATTGACATAGAGCCCGGCGAGACAAAGGAATTTGATCTGAGTTGGCCTGACGATTCTCAGAGCATCTATGCCGGCAAGACCGCGCACTTCACAGTCACGCTCAATAATATCCAGGCATATGAATTGCCGGCACTCGATGACGAGCTTGCCCAATTGGTCGGTCCGGATTTTGAGACACTGGACGATCTGCTAAAAAACATCCGCGAATCGCTCCAGGAGCAGGCCGAACGTGAGGCCGATAACAACTATCTTGAAAAGGTCTTCGATGCTGTGCTCGCACAGGCCGCCCTCGAATATCCACCGGTTGTGGTCGAGGATCAGATCGACAGTATGGTCAACGAATTTGAGCAGCGCCTGCGCCAGTACGGAATCGGTGATATCGAATCCTATTTTGAGCAAGTCGGCCAGAGCCTTGAACAGTATCGAGAAACCCTGCGCGAACAGGCCGAAATCACCGCCCGGCGCAATCTGATAATCTCTGAGTTGTGGAAGGTTGAGAAGATAAAGGCGACCGAAGAAGACGTCGACAAGAAGGTCTCGGAGATGTTCGGTTCTCAAGAGGCAGACGAAGAAAGCGCATTTGCCGAACTCGTCGGTGATGAGACTGATCTCGATATTGCAGATCGGGATGCCGAAGCGCTGGATATAGAAGCAGATGTAGAGATCGAAGCAGCCGCAAACGAAGAAGCGGGAGACGAAGAGCCCGACGGCGATGAACCGGAGCAGGAAGAATTGCTGGCAGAGTTGCACGATGCCGAGGCTCTTGATGCGGAGCCGGAAACAGGCGACGAGTTAGAGACAGACGATCCGGAAACACCGGAAACAGACGGCAATCCTGACAACTCGCGCACGATCGCGGATATGTTCCGCAACGGCCCGGCACGCCAGATCCTGGAAGCGCAGATTGTGCAGGAAAAGACGATTGAGCGCCTGTTGGCCATTGTCCGCGGAGAAGAGGTGCCGGATCTGAGCACGCTTGAAGATGACGAGTCCGAAGGCGAGGAAGAACAGGCAGCTGAAGCCGGAGAAGAAGCCCTTGCACCTGTTGCTGAACCGGTCGCGGATGAGCACGAAACAGACGTGGCTGCCGAAACCGCCCAGGAATCGCGCGCGTTCTCGGTGACATCGACACGAAGAAGTCAATCTCTCTAACGGAACGCAAACGTGCAAGCGGAGACCGCTTACATTTTGTGTAAACCGATTTGGTCTAGAGTGGATATTCCACTTTCACGTTAGAAGTGCTCGAAGGTCTGCATGCAAAGACCATGCATCCAACTCTTTGACACACTGGAATAATGAGGAGCAACCGACCATGATAGACCCGATGAATGTCGTCCCGATGGTCATCGACAGTTCCGGACGCGGCGAGCGTGCGTATGATATCTATAGCCTGCTGCTAAAAGAGCGTATCATTTTTCTGGGTACGCCGATCAACGACCAGGTGGCGAACCTGATTGTTGCTCAGCTTCTTTTCCTCAACAGTGAGGATCCTAACCTAACCATTAATATGTATGTCAACAGTCCGGGCGGCAGCATCTATGCCGGTCTGGCCATCTACGACACAATGCAGATGATTCCGGCACCGGTCTCCACAACGGCAGTGGGTGTGACGGCCAGCATGGGCACGGTCTTGCTGGCAGCCGGCGCCAAAGGCAAGCGCTATGCCCTGCCCCATGCGACGATGCACCTGCACCCGGCCAGCAGCGGCGCGCAGGGCTACACGGAAGATGTACGCATTGCGTTCCGCGAGCAGGAACGTGTACAAACGCAGCTGTTCCATCTGGTCGGCAAACACACCGGTCATGGCTGGAAAGAGATTGAAGCAGACTTTGAGCGTGACCGGTATATGAGCGCAATTGAAGCACGCGACTACGGCCTGGTGGATGAAGTGCTCGGCGACACCAGCGATATTGTCACCGTGAAAGACGGCGAGATCAAGGTTCCGTCCGCATCCAACGGCGACGGCTCGTAGATTTGATAGGATGCTTCTCCACGCAACGACTGCAGGTGAACGCAGACAACACGACAGACGCAGCTGATTTTTTCTCGAATTGACGCTGTACCGAGCGGCTTGGCTTCACGGTTTCGCGTACATCAGTAGGATGTACAGCGGTGCCGCTAAAGGTCAAGCCGCTTGTCGATACGGCGCCGAGTTCATGCTACAATGGCCGAAGATTGTTCGTGTCGAGCGATCCTACAGCCTCTTCTTGAACGCAAGAACTCAGAACGTTACGTACGATGGCAGCGCAACAGACTCATGCTTGTGCAGCAGAGGACAGAGGAAGTGACAGGAATGAACGATTCTCACGAAGAAGACAAGGCGCACTGCTCGTTCTGCGGCAAGAGCGAACACGAGGTCAATCGGCTGATCGAGGGCATAGACCGTATCTACATCTGTGACCAATGTATTCTGCTGGGTGCGGAGATCCTCGATGAGGATCATCACAATTATGGCGCTACAGATCCGGAAAAGGATGCTGATGAACTGATAAAGTATGTGCCCAGCCCGCGTGAGATTGTTGCCCATCTGGACCAATATGTCATTGGACAAGACCAGGCCAAGCGGGTTCTCTCAGTCGCCGTCTATAACCACTACAAGCGAGTATTCGGCGTGCGCGCAGGGGAAGTTGTTCAGCAACAGGCACCATCATTGCCCGGCCCTGTTGATGGCGGGATTGAAGACGTCGAGGATGAGGATGTTGAACTGGCCAAGAGCAATGTCTTGCTCATCGGCTCCACAGGCAGTGGAAAAACCCTTCTGGCTCAGACGTTGGCTAGATTGCTCCATGTACCCTTTACCATCGCCGACGCAACCTCATTGACCGAGGCCGGATACGTGGGTGAAGACGTTGAGACGATTCTTGCCGGGCTGTTGCAAGCAGCGGATTGGGATCCGGAGCGAGCTGCGTACGGCATTGTCTACATCGACGAAATCGACAAGATCTCGCGCAAGGCGGGCGACAACCCAAGTATTACGCGTGATGTCAGCGGCGAAGGGGTGCAACAGGCGCTGCTCAAAATCATCGAAGGGACAGTGGCCAACGTCCCGCCCGCCGGGTCTGGGCGCAAACACCCCCAGCAGGAGTTCATCCAACTCAATACAGCGAACGTGCTCTTTATCTGTGGCGGCTCGTTCGCGCATTTAGCTGACATCATTCGCAAGCGATTGCAGCGCCATGGCAACATGGGCTTTGTCAGCAGCGACGAGTCATTCGTTACAGATCAGCTAGACAACATTCGCACCGGAAACGCCGAAGCGCCGCCACTGCCGGTTGACCCGCTTGAGCGCCGGCGCGAGCAGGAAATACGTAAATTGGAACGGGAAAGCCGCGAGGAAAGCTACTTTCTGGCCAGGGTCGCCCCTGACGATCTCCTTTCCTTTGGCCTGATCCCCGAATTTATCGGCCGCTTACCCGTGGCGGCCAGCCTGGAAGCACTGGACCGCGACACATTGGTCCGGATCCTGGTCGAGCCGAAAAACAGTGTCGTACGCCAGTTCAAGCGTTTATTTGCCATGGACGGCGTTGGACTCGAGTTTGACCAGACAGCACTGGAAGCAGTTGCCACAGAAGCATTTCTCCGCAAAACCGGTGCGCGCGGTCTTCGCAGTATTGTCGAGTCTGCGCTGTTGGATGTGATGTTCGAGGTGCCAAGCAGAAACGATGCCGTACGCTGCGTGGTTACGGCAGAAGTCTTCACAGAAGGGGAGTCGCCCAAACTCTATGATCGGTCGAACAGCGAGATTGCCGTCGTTCCGCTTCTCCGCTCTGCAGCCTGACGCGATTCGTCCCATACACGAGGATTACACCGGTCTCTGACTTTCACAGAAGCCGGTGTTTTTGATCCCTCATTTCACAAGATCATAACTCAGTTGGAATTGTCACGCGGTACAACTCACTCAGGTTCCGGCCGAAGGAATGCAGCACTTAGCCCGATCTGTACGGTGCCGTCCTCACGCAAACACTCGGGCAAAATATCAATACCAAAGGAGGAGTTCACGATGTCTGCCAGCCGGGAATTTGATTCCAAGATCGTCACTATCGAGCGCTTCATTCTCGACGAGCAGCGCGATCATCCTGATGCCACGGGTTCCCTCACCGCAATCCTGTATGACATGGCACTGGCGGCCAAAATCATCGCCAACAAGACCACGCGCGCCGGTCTTGCCGAGATATTGGGTTCTACGGGTGAACAGAATGTGCAGGGCGAAGAGGTGCAAAAGCTGGATCACTATGCTGAACGCACCATCTTTCGACTAAACGATCATACAGGGCGCCTGGCTGTAATGGCTTCAGAAGAAGAAGACGATATCATCGCCATTCCCAGACAATATCCGGTAGGCAAGTATGTGCTTCTGTACGATCCCCTGGATGGATCGTCCAATATCGACAGCAACGTGAGTGTCGGCACGATCTTTGCGGTCTATCGTCGTGTCACCAATGACGGACCGGGAACCCTCGAGGATGTGCTGCAACCAGGGCGCAATCTAGTGGCGGCAGGCTATATCATCTACGGATCCAGTACGATGATGGTCTACTCTACCGGACAAGGCGTTCACGGCTTCACGTTGGATCCGAGCATCGGTGAGTTCTTGCTGTCGCATCCCAACATTCGTATTCCTGCCAAGCCGAAATATTACAGTGTCAATCAAGGATATGAACACTTCTGGAGCTATGGAGTCCAGCAGTTCACAAATTGGATTCAAGGAAAAAACAGCGACGGTCCCGGCCTATCGTTGCGTTATATCGGTTCGTTGGTAGCGGACTTCCACCGCAATCTGCTTACGGGCGGCATATTCTACTATCCCGCTGACCGTAAGGATCCGTCCAAACCCAATGGCAAGCTTCGCCTCGGCTACGAAGCTGCACCGTTGGCATTCTTGGCAAAACATGCCGGCGGCTACGCGTCCACTGGGCGTGGGCCAATACTGGATGTCGTGCCAACCACGCTCCATCAGCGTGTGCCGCTATTTGTGGGGAGTAGAGATCTAGTGGAGAAGGCGGAGGAATTTGTCTCTACATTCGACGGCAAAGAGTAGGCCGTTTGAAATTCATTCGCTTGGCATAAAAAGAGAGCGCCGATGAAAGTATCGGCGCTCTCTTTTTGCTGAGGTTTCAGTGTTGACGGTCTGTTCAGTCGGGTGCGGATCGACCACCCCAAGCCGGCCTATCCGCTCTAGGCCGAAATTGCCGGCTGACGTTTGACGTTTTGCGGGAATTCCTACTTGTTCCAGTTGTAGGATGCTTTGACACCCTCGGGGAAATGCGCCAAATCGGCCGGCGTATCACCGTCAGGCTTCAAGCCAGCACGGTCAATGATCAAACGCGCCAGCTCCGGATCATAATCGCGGTCCTCACGCTCGATGTTGCCTTCACCCGGTGGCGTATAGTAGACCCGCAGTTCCGCATCCTCAATTCGGGCGTCCGGACGCTCCACCACGATTTCCGTGCGGTAGATATCGCTCCAAAGCCAGCTTTTGTTGCGTTCCCAAATCCGTAACGGATTCTTGATCACTAGCCCGTCATCCAACAGTTCCCAAACTTCAAACATGTCGATGAGGTCAACATAGATAAAAGACATCCCCCAGATCGCAAACACCCAGGCCAACGCTTCGGCAAAAAAGACGTCCGTTAAACCCATCGCCGGCGCAAGTAGACCGGCCAAAATCAACGACACACCCGGAACCATGTTGCGGTATGAGCCCTGAAACTTGATGTGATGAAATCGGGCTGAAGCAGGTGCAGCCTCTGGAGCCGCCTGTACTACATCCGCCATCGGATACTCCTTTTCGTTGGGTCTGGAGAGCAGATCCGGCATAAATGCACTTCATAGTATAGTCAAGAGTAAGGGCGAACCCAAAATTGCACCGGGCAGCGATCTACATGAATGTGTGCCCGGGCTTGGGTGCATTCACTCGACAAGCAGCCGGTATCCACGACCGCGCACCGTAGTTAGAAATTGAGGATTTCCCGTATCCTGCTCAATCTTCTGGCGCAACCGGCTGACCAGTTTTTCGATGCGGGCGTCGTCGACTTCGTCGATATAGTTGTCGCCCCACACCTGGGTGACGATCTGATATTTGTCGACGATTTTGTTGCTGTTCTGGAAGAGCAACAACATCAGCCGATACTCCAAATTGGTGAGCGTGTCGACAGGCGTGCGGTTGACGAGCACCTCGCCGCTATCAACATCGACCCACAGCGAAGACGACCCTGATTGAGACTGAACGATCTTCCGCTGGATATATTCGGCAAGCAATCGTGAAAACGGACGGTAAGATCCTTCAATACTGAGCAGGATGTGACGACGATTTAGTCCTTGCAGCACTGCCGGATCTCCGTCATGGTCCGTGCTCGAGAGGTTGAGCAACTCAATCTGCTCGGCGTCGTTGCAGCCATTCCAAATTTTCTCGCATTCACGCAGTAACTCAGGATCGTTGCGCAACGATCTTACAGCCAGCCGCTGCAGTTCCCAGCGCTCGACCGGTTCGCGATCCTCGCCCTGGTCGTCCGCGATCGTCCTGTCCAATATGCGACAGACAGTGTTCAACAACCGGGGGTGGCCGCCTGACCATTCGCCGATAAAATCGATGTCTGCCGTCGTAAACGAACTCTCGTATGCCCGAGCATAGCGCCGAACAAATCGCTCCTGATCGGGACGAGTCAGTGGGGCGAGATACCAGGATCGATGGCTGAACAACTCGCAGAATTCGTCGCTATGATCCTCCGAACGGAGGCTGATCAACGGAGTTCCGGTGGCCGTCACATAGACAAGCCGTTGCTGATAGCGATCTTTCAGTGCGCGCAGGTTGAGGAAGACGCGCGCATGGATATTTGTGAAGGGCTCATCGAACTCGTCGAATAAAAGCACCAGCCGAGTCTCACTCGCCGTCAACACGGCAGTCAAGCCCTGATTGAAACTCAATGGAACCTGGAAATCACTGCCCGGTGCGACAAGACTCTCGTAGGCGGACCGAAGTTCAGCCAGTTCCGACAGATCCTGGTTGCTTTCCTGAAGACAACGCAGGATCAACTCATACAGGCCCTGATCGCTCAGGTCCAACATGCGGTTGCAGTCCACATAAACCGGAAAATATCCCCGGCCGATCTCTCCAAGCTCCTGAGTCCAGACATCACGTTGAGCCAGTAACCGTAGCAGTGCCGACTTGCCGACATTGCTAAATCCAATCACTTCTACGCTATGCATCTCGAGAAGAAATTCGATGATGCTCTGGACATCCTGCCGGCGCATGTAGCTGCCGTCCGCGAGTCGAAGAGAGTCCGGCATGGGGTCACCTCTAGTGGCGTGTCGGTGGTTGGCGCGGTAGATCGCGCCCAGTGGGCGTCAGTATAGCATCGCAGCGTAAACGATGTACAGCATCAGGGTTGACGCTGCTCAATTCCGAGTGATACACTTTTGCAGCAACGTCCGGCAGTGAATGAAGTTGGACGCAGACACCGTATCTATTTCGTAGGAGTCGCCAAGCGATGACCGATATCCGACGTATTTGTCCCAGCTGTGACCAGAGTGCCCCCTTGGACAGTCGCTACTGTCCCGCGTGCGGACACGACGCACAAACCGGCTACACGATGGTTCCGAAAGCATCTCTACCCGCCGCCATCGGCAGAGCGGCGTTGCCGGTGCTTGCCGGCGCAGCAACGATAGCCCTGCGTTTCGGCTGGCAACTGCTCAGCAATCGTTTGGCAGCGCCGGCGCAGGCAAGAACGGATCCACCTACGCAGCGTCCACAAGCTGACATTGCCCGGAGTGAGCGGCCCCAACGACGAATACGTATCCGTTCAACTTGGGCAGTAGGAGATCACAACGGCAACTGGCGTCAAGGCGCCTCCGAACATATCATCGACCTTGACGGCTAGCGTCTCGTGGTCGTGACGGTCGGATTGAGCAAAAAATGGGGAGCGGACGCAAAATGCGTCCGCTCCCCATTTTTTACTCAAGATGATTAACGGTGTTTACCCCCTAAGTGCCGACCTAACGCGGGCGTCGAGTCAAAGGTGACATCCACGACTTCTGCTTCACCATTACGCAAAATCGATAAGCGCACCGTGTCGCCGGGGCTGGTAGAGCGCTGAAGATAGACCAGCACATCGTCAAAGCTCACGACGAGCTGGTTGTCGATGGCAGTGATGATGTCTCCGCCGGCCTGGGGCGGACAAATATGGGGATATCGTGTATCAACCGGCTGCGTACCGCCGTGGATACCCGCTGTGCCGCCGGCGTATTTCGTAAAACGTTGAGCACCACCGCGCCACGTGTGGATAGATCCAGCCCCAGCGCGGTAGAACAGATAGGGCTAAGGGTTGTCGCGCCGATGCCGATGTACGAATGCTCGTATCGTCCATTTTCGATCAGCGCCGGTATCACGCGTTTGACGATACTGATCGGTATGGCAAATCCGACGCCACTATTGGCCCGTTCTTCGGACCGAATCTGCGCGTTGATGCCAATCAGCTCACCCCGTTCGTTGAGTAGCGGGCCGCCGGAGTTTCCAGGATTGATTGCGGCGTCGGTCTGAATGGCGTCCGGAATGCTGAACTGCTGGGCCGCGGAATCGAACGTCCCAGTGCACTGACGATGCCCGTGGTCAAGGTACCCTCGAGACCGAAGGGATTGCCGATGGCTGCAACACGCATTCCCACA
Source organism: uncultured Chloroflexia bacterium (assembly GCA_963715415.1). Lineage (GTDB taxonomy): Bacteria > Chloroflexota > Anaerolineae > Caldilineales > Caldilineaceae > JAWKOK01. The sequence goes on from CAVQSG010000003.1 coordinate 125,395, forward strand.
TAGATCTCGTTCAGATTTCCCTGCCGGATAGGCGTCAGTACGTACCCTTCAGGATCGATCTTGAGAACTGCCAAGTCGCTGTCCAGATCGGTACCGACCACTTCCGCCGGAGCCATCGTGCCGTCATAGAACGTGATCTGGACTTCGTCAGCGCCGGCCACGACATGATTATTGGTCACGATGTGCCCCGCATCGTCCCACACAAAACCGGTTCCGGAGCTGACACTAAAGAGGTCGTCCGGATCGACTGAGCCCGGCGCCAACGCATCCGGCAGCAGAGCCTCCAACGACGAGGCCGAACCCAGAACAGTTACGTTGACGACAGACGGGTTGACCTGTGTATAGATATTGGCGAGAGCCGCGCTCTCGTAATCGATGCCTGCCTCGGGCGTCGCAACCAGCACCACAGGATGCGGAGTTGCCCGAAGCGACGCCGGTCGATCGACAGCAGCTGACTCTCTGCGCGGCAGACCGTTGTCAATTTGCGCGGTTGATCCTTGACGCACGACCAGCAAACTGGCGACCACTGTCAGCGAACATCCAAAGAGCATGAGACCCAATACACCACCAATTATCCAGAAGACTCCGTGACCGGACCGTCTTGCCTCATAAAGACACCCTGATTTCCAGATCATTTCCGCGTCCCTCTCGTATCGACCGACTGCTGCAGCCTCGATGTATGTCTTGCCAGTGTACGGCAAATGGCCATCACATGCTGTGGTTCCAATTGCAGTCGGCCAATGGCGGACACACCGGTCGAAATCGCTGTCGATCTATCCGGAGGCCTGATAGACAATTCTCGGCGTATGACCTTCGTGTCTCACGACGAAACGTGCTCGAAATTACCGGTCTATCGAGTGCGTCCCCGCCCCCGAAAATGTCCCCTATCCATGACAGCGATGCGTGTCTATGCTACAATTTTCCTCCGGCGAGCTTCCGGCGTACACGTTTACGCATGCCCGCCCCTACTTCGGTAGATCAGTACAGCACAGATACGGACAGAATCTGAATGAATCGACGTCAACTGACGTTTGTAATCATCGTCAACTCGTTGGTCAGTCTGGCCATCGTTCTCATAGTAACATGGATCGTAGAGTGGAGGCGACCCGACCCCGAACAGTTGGCGGCGCTTTATACCCCTCTGCCTCCGGTGCTTATCGCGGCAACACCGACGCCGCCGCCATTGCGACACTGCCGCCGGCTGGCAACTCGAGTGCCGCCCAGCTGCGAGCCGGTTCAACAGTATCTGGAGAGCAGGTCGTCTATGTCGTTCAGGTCGGCGATAGCCTGTTGGGCATCGCGTCCCGCTACAACGTAAGCATCGATGCCGTCGTGGAGGCCAACAACCTGGCCAATCCGGATTTTGTCTTCTCCGGACAACGGCTGGTGATCCCCGTATCAGCGGATGCTGCAGCCACAGTGGAGGCAGCATCCGCGACCCGGCAGGCAACAAGCGCAGGTCCCCGCATCAGTGCGATTGAGGCGGCAGGCACGCTGGCGAACGAAGCAGTTCTGATCGTCAACGAAAGCAATACGCCGGTCAACCTGCGCGGCTGGCAGTTGGAGCGTGCCGGCGGCCCCTCCTATACATTCGGCGATGTACAACTCTTTGCAGGCAGTAGCATCCGCGTTTATAGTACCTCTGGTGAAGACAACACAATTGCGCTTTTTTGGACCCAGCCGGCATCCGTATGGTCAACAGGCGCAACCGCTCGTCTGGTCGACGTTGCCGGTCGCGAGGCCCACACGGTGCCAGTGCCCTAGAGTATGTCACGTCGCCCCATCGAACTGCACCTGCGCACTTGGCTTCGAGACGGAGAAATACGATGACTGACAAGTCCAATCAGACCAATCGTCAAGATAACAGCAGCAAGAAGAAAAACAGCGGCGGAAAGGGCGCCAATCCGAACAAGAAGGGTGGCGGGCGCAGCAAACGCAATCGCCGGCGCTATTTTCGGCGCAAAAAGTCAACCGACGAACAAACAACGGGGTCGGAGTCAAAAGAGAGCCAGCCGGCGCGTGACGATGAAGACAAACGCCGAAAAGCGCGACGTAACCGCCGCCGTCGCCGGAGCAAACAGGACGCGCCGGAGAAGGATAAGGGGCCGTCCATTGTCGAGCAGATCGACAGCAATTACGTCGCACCCGAATCGGTCTATATTTACACCCATGTGTTGCGTCCAGCAGAATCCGCGTGAGAGTTACGAGTATCGCTCTGAGCATTTCTCGAGCGTGGGCCGCCGGCTCGAAGATTTCCGCATCGACCTGTCTTCGCTCTTCGGTGGCGATGACAGCCCGGACGCACCGATCCAGTTGAAGATCTCGCAGCCGATCGATCCCGCCATCTGGGAAGAAAACGACGAAGATCTAGACTCGGAGTCGGATGGTAATGGTCCGCCCGATGCCGCCGACGAAAACATAGCGGCGACGGATGAGCAAGATCCAGGCTGAGCACCGGATAGTTTCCCGCCGGCAGACAAGTTCGGGCCAAATAATCGGTCTGAACGGTCAAACATCTAGCCATCGATGGAGCATAGAACTGTGGCGCCAGTAGCGACGATTCGAGAGCTGAAAGAACATATCGGCCAAGAAGTGACCTTGCAGGGTTGGATCTACAACAAGACCGGCAAAGGACGGCTGCAATTCATTCAGCTGCGCGACGGCACCGGCATCTGTCAGGCCGTCCTCTTCAAGGGCAATGTCACGCCCGAACTGTTCGAGGAGGCCATACAGTTGACGCAGGAAAGCTGCCTGACCGTCACGGGGACAGTCAAGGCTGAAGAGCGTGCACCCGGCATTCCCGGCGGCTACGAACTGGATGTCAGCGATCTGTCCATCATCCAGATCGCCGACGCTTATCCAATTTCGCCCAAGGATCATGGCGTCGAGTTCTTGATGAAGAATCGCCATCTGTGGCTGCGTTCATCACGACAGTGGGCTGCCATGCGTGTGCGCGCAGTCATCGTCCAGGCTATTCGCGAGTGGCTGGACAGCAACGGCTATCTGAACGTAGACACGCCCGATCCTCACGCCGGCCGCGGCCGAGGGGACAACCACGCTCTTCGACATCGACTACCATGGCGAACCGGCCTATTTGGCGCAGACAGGTCAACTCTACAACGAAGCAAACATCTTTGCGTTCGGCAAAGTCTACTGCTTTGGCCCAACCTTCCGTGCCGAGAAGAGCAAGACCCGGCGCCATCTTCAGGAATTCTGGATGGTCGAACCGGAGATTGCGTTTTGCGATCTCGATGGATTGATGGAGATCGAAGAGCACTTTGTCTCTCACATCGTGCAGCGCTGTCTGCGCGATTGTGGCCCTGAACTTGCGATTCTCGAACGTGACACTTCCCATCTTGCATCAGTCAGTCCGCCGTTTCCGCGCATCCATTACGACGAAGCGGTGCAGATGATCAACGACGCAGCCGCGCGTAGTGCATTGGTCCCCGGTTATGACGACCCCGTACCGGCGATTGAATGGGGTGATGATTTCGGCAGCCCGCACGAGACGTACATCGCCGCACAGTTCGACAAACCGGTCTTCGTCCATCACTATCCCACCCAGGTCAAGGCCTTCTACATGGAACCGGAAGCCGGCCGTCCGGAGGTCTGCCGCAGTGTTGATCTTCTGGCTCCCGAAGGCTATGGCGAGATCATCGGCGGCAGCGAACGCATGAGCGATCCGGAGAAGTTGGTCGCCGCTATCCAGCGCCACAATCTGCCGGAAGAAGTTTACGAATGGTATATCGACCTGCGCAAATACGGTTCGGTGGTGCACAGCGGATTCGGCCTGGGCGTGGAGCGCACGGTGGCCTGGGTCTGTGGCCTGGAGCATGTCCGCGAGACCATCGCCTTTCCCGCGCACGCTGACCAATTTGCGGCCGTAACCGGCGCGAAGTGTCGCAACCCCGCCCGTGAACGACACGTGTCAATATGATCTTCTGGGTTGTTCTCATTCGGCCATCCTGCTGACGGCTTTGCTCACGCCGGTGGCCGGCCGGCTGGGCGTTCGGCTCGGCCTGGTCGACCGTCCGGGCGGGCGCCGAAGACACACGGGCGTCATCCCTCGCACGGGCGGGTTGGCGCTCTTTGCCGGCTTCTTTCTGACGTGCTCCTGACCTTCAGCGCACCAGCGTGGCTGCCCGAACCAATGGTTGCGTTCTTTCCACCGCGCAATGATCCCAACGAAACACGCCGACTGGCAGCATTGCTGCTCGGATCTACCTTTTGTGTAGTGATGGGTTTTGTCGACGATCGCTATGAATTGGTCCAGCTGCCCCAATATGCAGTCCAGTTGACGGCGGCTCTGATCGCGATGACCGGGCTGATCTTCATCAAGCACGTGAACAACCCGTTTGGCGACGGCTTTCTCGGTGGATCCGACGGCCTGCCGTGGTGGCTGGTGGCGCCGCTAACCATTTTCTGGTTCATGGGTATGATGAACACGGTCAACTGGCTGGACGGTCTGAGCGGGCTGGTGGCCGGCGTCACCGCGATCTTGTGCGTGGTCTTGGCAGTCAACATGATCTTCAGTTCCGAACCACCCCAGTTGAGCGTGGCGATGTTGCCGGTCGCGCTTCTGGGCGTCGCACTAGGTTTCTTGCCTTTCAATTTCGCTCCGGCGCGCATCTTTATGGGCAGTAGCGGCAGCTACTTTCTCGGCTTTGCCATCGCCGCGCTGGGCATCATCGGCGGCGCGCGGCTGGCCACGGTCATGCTGGTACTGGGGCTGCCGGCGCTGGACGTAGCCTGGTTGATCATTGCACGCTGGCGACGAGGCGTCTCACCCGGCCAGAGCGGTCGCGATCACCTACATTTTCGACTGCTGGACATCGGTCTCAGCGAGCGCACGATCGTGATCGGTTATTGGACCTTTTGTGCCCTTTTCGGGGCGTTGACGCTGCTGTTGGACGATCGGGTCTACAAACTGGTGGCGTTAGCAGGGCTGGGCCTGGTAGCGTTGGCGCTCCTGATCTGGGCCAGTCGTGCGCCCATTTCGCCCTCCGCCCCCCAGGGCCGTGATCCCAGAAAGACATGACAGACGGAAGGCAAGGATGACCCGGATTTTGGCAATTGAGACCAGTTGCGACGAAACCGCCGCAGCCGTTGTCGTGGACGGACGCCACATCCTTGCGAATGTCGTTGCGACCCAGATCGACATCCACCGACGCTATGGCGGCGTCTTTCCGGAGGTCGCCAGCCGCCAGCATGTCCTGGCGATTCAACCGGTAATCGTGCAGGCATTGGCCGACGCCGGGATTGAGTCAATAGCAGCGTTGGATGCCATCGCAGTGACCCACGGTCCAGGCCTGGCCGGCAGTCTATTGGTCGGCGTCAACGTTGCCAAAGGCATTAGTTTCGCCTCGGGTATCCCGCTGTTGCCCGTCAATCACCTGGAAGGCCACGTCTACAGCAATTGGCTGGATACGACGGTTTCCGGCGGAGTGGCCGATGATCGCTTTCCTCTGTTGGTGCTGATCGTCTCCGGCGGACATTCCGAATTGATCCTGATGTCTGACCATTGCAGATATCGTCACCTTGGCGGCACATTGGACGATGCAGCCGGCGAGGCATTCGACAAGGTGGCGCGCCTGCTCAACCTGGATTTCCCGGGCGGCCCGGCCATCCAGACCGCAGCTGCAGCTGGAGATCCCCATCGCTACGAACTGCCACGGCCGCTTTCCCACGCCAAGGAGCACCGATTCAACTTTAGCTTTTCAGGCTTGAAAACGGCCGTGCTGAATTTGACGCGATCACTGCAGGCGAACGGTGTGAATCCCTTGGCAGGGGAGGTTTCTGCCGACATTGCGGCAAGCTTCCAAAACGCAGTCGTCGATGTATTGGTGGCTAAGACAGTTGCAGCCGCGCGCCACTACCAGGTGCAGCAGATCTGTATCTGCGGAGGGGTCAGCGCCAATCTTGCCCTACGCGTGGCTGCGACGAGCCAGGTCGAGGAACTGGAGCTACCGCTATACATTCCGCCTCTGTTTCTCTGCACCGACAATGCCGCCATGATTGGCGCAGCCGCCTATCATCGCCTTCAATATACGGACAAGGCATACGGAGGTCTCGACCTTGATGTCTTTGCGTCGCTATCCCTGGCGACCATTGAAGAGGAGGAAAAAAGGTGAGAAGCGGGGCGTACTACAGGGTCCAGACAACCGGATCAGGCCGACGTAGTCGAACCGGCGATGTCCTGGGAGCTGGCCCCGGGCGAGCCATCCGACTGCCCGAAGGCCGGCAGAGACGATGCGTTCTTCCGCTCGTGTTGCGCCGCAGCTGAGTCGGAATGTTCTTGCTTCGAAGCGGTTTCCGATGGGATCGGTCGATTTGACGCCGGCGAGGCAGCGGCCAATTCATCACCGGTGACGGTACGTCGATAGACAACCTGGCTACGCCGTCGTCGAAGGGGATCTTGATCGAGGAATGGCTCGTACCCCAGAAGCTTCGCATGGATGTAACTACCCAAAACGCGCGTAGACGCAATGGTCGGCGCCGCCAACAAGGCACCTAGAATTCCAAACACATTGAAGCCGACAACCACACCGCAAATGACAATGATCGGATGCAAGTTGACGCTACTGCCGATGATGCGCGGCACCAGGATGTTGTTTTCCAGCTGTTGGATGATGAAATAGATCGCCACAACAATGATGGCGAAACCGAAATTGTTGATGCCGATCTCGGCAAGAGCGGGACTTCCCTGGATCAACGCAATGATCACGGCCGGAATCATGGCCAGCACCGGCCCCAAATTGGGGATCACTTCAAGAAAGCCGGCCAGGAGCGCCAGCAATAGCGCGCCAGGCATACCGACTGCAGTCAGTGCCATCCACGTGACAAAACCGATCACAACGCTGAGCATAATCTGGCCCCGGAAGAAGGCTTGCCAGATATAACCGACGCGCCGAAACAGATCTACCACCTCAGACTGATAGGACTCAGGGAAGAGGCTGGCCACATAGGCACGGATTCGGGGCGCATCTTTGGTCATGTACAGGCTGAGGAAGAAGACGATCAGGACGGTGATCACCACCTGGAAGATGCCGCCGACGACGTTAAAACTGATGAATGCGGTGGTGCTGACCACGCTGGTGGCGGTGATGAACAGTTGCTGAATGTAGGTCAGTACCTCGGCCAGGGTGGGGATGAAGTTGAATTCCTGGTAGTTGGTCTGAATCTGGTTGACGACCTCGTCGATCGGCACCTCCACGCCGAAGACAGTCATGGTGTCGGGCAGCGTGTAGATCGTTTGGTTAGACCATGCGAGCAGGTCGCGGACGGTGCTGGGCACGTCGAAATTGCTGATCGACGCCAACTGGCGAATCAGCACCGGTACGAGGAGGATGGGCAGCAGCGCATACCAACGAGCAGCAGCAGAAAGAGCAAGATGCGTGCCGATGCTGCGCGGAATCCGGAGCCGCTCGAGCAGATCGATGATCGGGCTGAGCAAGTAGGCAATGATGGCGCTGATGACCACCAGCGGCAGGATCGGCCGGCTGATCCAGAAGATGAAGACCATCGCGACCAGCAGGATGAGCAGGACGGTCCGTTTGGTGGCCACGTCCCAGCGGAACTACGGCAAGCCGGTCGGCTCGCCGGCATGGCCCGCGGTTCGACGCTGGCCGGTTCCTGGGTCGGTTGCTGAGTGTCGGTTGTTCGGTCATGCCGTTGCTTTGTCGATGTTGCCCACAGTGATCGCGCCGGAAAGTCGATCCCTACGGCTCGGCTAGGCCGTTGCCGGCGAATCTTGGCCTCTCTTTACACCCCGCGCAGCGCTGCGGTTACGCTCGTTCGGTTCCCCAACGCCTGTAGTCAACACCCAGGTCGTGACCTTGCGTTCGACCGCCGACACTATCAGCTGTGAGATGTGACCGTTGGTCAAGATTTGCCGGACTTGTGCCATGCACTGAGTGCACGAACTCGCCGGCAGCAGCCGTCACCGTCGTTGCGTTTTGCTGAGCGCCTTGCGCGTCTGGCGGAAGTCGAATCTGCTGCGGCGTCCACGAACGCTGGAACAGGGCATAGAATCGCTGTCGGTCCTGCAGCGCTCGATGACGGCCAGCGCGTCCGCCGTCTCGATCGCGTAGGGATAGCCGGTGCCCACAACACATTCCGCCCGGACGATGTCCAGGCACCGCGTCAGTGCGGCCGTCATTCCAGCAGCCAACGCGGCAGTCTCGATGCGAGCTGGCGGGCGTTGGCGATTGAGCCGCATGTAGCAGAAACAGACATCTCGTAGAAATCGGCCGCGACCCGGTGCTGGTCAGCCCGTCGTGGCGCGCCGCGACGAAGAGGGGGCTGCGATCGCCCCAGTCAGGCCAGTGTTGGGCCAGCAGATCGCCGTCATTGATCTGCACGTCGCTCCCTTCGGCCGAGCAGGTGCGACACCATCATGACGATGTCGCGGCTGCGGGAGTTGTCCACAAAGCCGACCAGCGGTACCCGCAGGGCCTCCGCCTGGTCCAGCAGCGAGTCTGCTGATCGCACCGATGTATTCGGCCCCGCGCGGCTGGCTGATCTTACCCGGCAAAACTGATGATAAACGAACCGTCGAAAAAACAGACAGGGCGCCGGTCCGGCGGCAGCTCTGCGTACTGGCCATGAGGAGGCGAAGTCGTCTACACTCGCGCACAAAGCGCACCTGGTTGACCGTCTGCACTGCATAGCTCTCGTCGCCGTCGCTGTCGTCCTGATCGCGCAGTTCGTCGGGCGACAACACAGCAAATTCCAGCTCTTTCTCATAGCGACCGCCGGCGCAGTGCTCATTCACAAACCAGCCGATCTGAATAGCGCCGACCGGCGGGAAGAAATCGACCGTCGGCGAAATCTGACTGCCGTCCACCGCAATGGTCGTGCGCTCGTACAGGGCCTCCTTGGCCCAGGCACGAGCATCCTGATGGTCCTGCCAAGCCACGCCAAACGGCATGCGAAATAGACCGTCAGCCTCGTCATACTCGGTTGTCGGGCGTGCACCGGGGAACTCGATCTCGGCCAGACGCGCCTGATCGCGTCTGCGTCTAACCCGGCGAGATCGCGCTCCAACCGCAGTTCGATAGAGAGCCTCTGTTCGCTGCGTTCCCCTGCATAGGCGGCGAACGCATCACGCTTCTCTTCAAATGCTGCCATCACCCGTTGTTGGTTTAGCACAGTTGAATTTTCCAGTACTTGGAGCCAGATACGAACAGTCGCTGCGTCCAGTTCATTTCGGCCGCCATTATACCACGAACAGCCAATATGTGTAGGACAAATGTTTTACCTTTTCCCGTTGCTTCATTGCTGCCCGATCGCGCCTGTGGTACAATTTCGCTCAATCCACAGGCCAGCAAAAATGGCACTCCACCAGCGTACAGCCGGCACTCAAGAGGAGAAGCAGCAATTGCAGCCTTTGCGTGCGATTCCCAGTCAGAAACGAATCCAATATCGGAATCTGCGGTTGCGATTTGGCGGCATACTCTTCTGTCTCCTGTTCGCTTCATTGGGGTTGTCTACGTCTCCGATTTCGACAACCTATGCCGCGCCGGCTCTGCAAGGCATCGCCACGGACCTGTTGATCACCAAATACATTGATGGCACCGGTAACAACAAAGCCATTGAGATCTACAACGGGACGGGCAGCCCCAAGTCGCTCAATCAATACCAACTCGAAATCTACGCAGAAGCGACGGGAAACGCCATCGCCGCCCAGTGGGCGACGCTCGATCAGATCACGACCGGTAAAACGTCGATCAATGCCAACGAGGCCATTGTCATCCACTTTCCGGCAGCTTCAGCAGTTACCGGCTACCCGTGGGGTGGGTTGGTCTTTGACGGAGGCGACGCCATCATCCTGCGCGAACTTTCGTCGGCACAGAAACGGGTCATCGATTCATTTGGGCAGACGACCAATGTGCCCGGCGGCGCGTGGACAGGCGGCGGTCTGACGACCCAGGGTTCCGCGCTAAAACGCAAATCCACCGTTTGCACCGGGCGCATGGACTCAACTGCTCCCTTCGATCCGTCGGTGGAATGGGAGACCATTCCCGGCAACCCCTACGAACAGTTGGGCAGCCATCAGTTAACATGCGCACCGCCGCCGCCGCCGCCAATTCTCAACGAGTTTGTCTTTGACCACATCAGCGCCGCTGCCGGCAATGACCGTGAATTTATCGAGGTCAAAGTGCCCACCGTACCGACCGGGAACGTCTATTCGGTTCTCGTCGTGGATGGTGACCGCAACGCCAATCCAGGCCTCATCTACTACAGCGCAGCCATCAACGACATCGATATCCCCGGCAACGGCTACTGGACGCGATTCGAGGCCAATCGATTCCTGAACGGCGCCAACACGCTCCTGCTCGTGCGCAACTTTACGCCGCCGGCGGGCGTTCCCAACCCGGACATCGACCAGAACGACGACGGTATCATCGATCTGGGAGCGGGCGGCATCCCACCCTACTGGACCGAAGTTGTGGACGATGTCGCCGTCCGCCTGAACCAGACAGATTTCGTTTACGCACAGAAAAGCGGTATCGTCCTCTATCCGTACTTCGACGGCGTGTCGACCATGCCCGGCGGCGCCTCACGCGTGCCCGATGCACAACGTTCCGGTCCGTTCGAGGGCTGGAAACGCAACCACTATGATGGTGAGGGTCTCGGTTGCTCGCTCTGTGCACTGGGCGCTTCTCCGCAAGAAGCCGTCAACACTCCGGGACAGGCAAATCGTTTGGGCACAGCAGATTCCGTCTCCCCGACCCCAACGGTCAGCGTGACGCCGCCCACTGCCACGCCTACGTCCACCGGTCTGCCTTCAACACCAACCCCCATGCCGCCCGACACGCCGACCACCGGACCATCTCCTACCCCGACACATACAGCGACGCCGCTACCCGGCTTTACACCGCCTCCACCGGGATGTCAGGATATCATCGTCAACGGCAGCTTCGAAGAGAATCACGTCGGCTGGAAATTCGGCGCTGATCCCGTGCCGCCTCGCTACACCGGTGATCAGCGTCGTTTCGGTGCACGCGCTGTCCTGCTGGGCAATCCGCCGGATGTCGGGAGCCCCAATGCAATTTCCTATTCATCGGTACGCCAGCTGGTGAAGATTCCCGCCGGCGCGTCAACTGCCTACATCACCTGGTCTCACCTTTCGCTGACCCAAGAAAACCCACGCGAACCGACTGGCCACACGGACCGACAGGATTTCATTCCCCTTGCGCCCAACCAAATGCCAATCAGCATCAAATATCGCGCCCTGCGCAACGAAAGCAACTGGCGCGATGAACAGCGCGAACTGACCGATCTCATCGGCAAGAATTTCTACGTCTACTTCAACGTGTTCAACGACGGCAACGGTCTACGTACCTGGATGTTTTTGGACAATGTCCAACTCATCGTCTGTTACCCAAACGGGGTCGCACCGGCTGCAATGGAAACACCGACACCCGTCACGGTTACCGGCGCAACGACTGTCGATGAAGCCGATCCTACCTTTACGCCTACGGTTTTAGGTACTGTGATCGGCGAAACCGCGACCTTCACCCCGACATCGACACCGGTGGGCGAATCGCCCCTGGTGGAAATCGAGCCTCTCACGTTTGTAACGCCCTCTATCGACGGTCCGGACACCCGTCGGTCCTGTTCGTTGCCGGCATGCGAAAACGGGAAGCTCTACTGCGCGGCCGAACGTTGCCAAAACGACTGTGGCTTCGTCTGCGTCCCGACCGACAGTTGGATCGGACCGCAAGGCCCGGTCACCACATTATCGGCCCGGCAGTCAACCCCTGAAGCACGGGTAGCAGGAACGCCCGTCACGGCGCCAACGAGTACCAAGAAGGGCCCTCCGGGGTGTATTGAGCTGATCGAAAACGGAGATTTTGAGACGATCGACGCCGGGTGGGAGATCAAGTCCCCAGACGCAACGTCAGGCTATGAAACCGAGTTTGGCCATTCCGGCAGTAGCCAGTCCATGCGCGTCGCTGCCATCAACGTCGCCAATGAACCGTCGACGGACGTTGTCGCGCAAGCAGTCATGCTGCCTGAAGGCGCGCAGACGATTCGACTGGAACTTTGGTACTACCCGCAGCAGAATTCCGATGATGCCGGTCCCGGTGATCTGCAATACGTGGACCTCTACCGTTACCCGTCCGGCCAGTTCGAAAAGCGGGTCCTGACCGAACAGCGCGGTGACGCCGAGTGGCTTCAACTTCAAAGTGACCTGACGGAGTTCGCCGGCCAACGGATTCAGTTACGATTGGCCGTCATCAACGATGGCGTTGCCGGTCGCAGCGCGATGTTCGTTGACGATGTCTCGATCTTGGCTTGCACAGACGACGGAAGCATAGACGGCGGCGGCGACAAGGAGGACTGGACAGAGATACCCAGTGTGAAACGGCCCATCACTGACAAAGGAACAGTGGACTCTACGCCGACAGAGCCGGATACAAATACCGGAATTCTCGGCTTTGCGCCGAACGCTCTGGGACGGCTTGGCACGCTGGCAGTGCTGTTCGGCGTTTTGGTGGTGATTGGCCTGTTGGCATGGGCGTTGCTCTCATGGTTAAGCGGCTTCGGCTGGGCGGCTCCCATCATCGTGCTGATCGTCGGCCTTGTGCTGCTTGTTTGGTACCTCTGGCAGCTGAGTTTTGCTTCGAGCACAATTCTCCTGATCGTGCTCCTGATCGTCATTGTGATCGTGGTTGTCGCTGTTATTCGGCCCTACCGTCGGCCGTAACCGCGCCCGACCAGGCTAGTAGATCCCGTTGACATCTCGAAATCCTCTCCAGAGATGGCTGTCTCTCGTCCCCGGCAGAATCCCTACCAAATGTAGAATGGCCGGATTTCTGCCGGAATAGCTACGCCGACCTGAAGTAGACCACTGTAGCGTCAACCACTTGTTGTCGGTGTGACGCTACGCTATACTGTCCGCGGCGCTGACTGGCAGCGCCGTTTCTGTGTGCACATGATGCCGACAAGGAGGAGACCGCCCGCATGGATAGTCCGAGTGCATGTGCAGAGCGCAACCCCAAAAAGCAGACATTCGAACAGGAAAACAAGGACAATTTGCGCTACTACGTCCATGGTCCATCAACACTACCGGATGGATTTGAGGCGTTGGCCGGCGAATGGAATTCACTACTTCACCGCTCGCGCAGCAATGTCATCTTTCTGACGCACGAATGGCAGTCGACCTGGTGGCGCCAGTTGGGGACCGGCGAGCTTTGGATCATTGAGTTTCGGCAGGCGGATAGCGGACAGCTTGTTCGGCATCGCGCCGTTATACAGCGTCGTGTCCACAGAGGGTGATGATGCCGGCCGTTGTCGCCTGAGCCTGGTCGGCTGCATCGAGGTGAGTGACTATCTGGATCTCATCGTGGCCAAAGGCTGGGAGGCACCCGTCTACGGAGCATTCTGGCGCTGGCTACATAGCGAGGAAGCACCGGCGTGGGATATCCTCGACCTCTGCAATTTACCTGAGAGCAGTCTGACTTACACGGAATTCGCGGCCGTTGCCCGTGCCGGCGGCTGTGCTGTCGAGGTCTTTCGTGAAGACGTCGCGCCCCAATTCGATCTGCCACTTCACTATGCTACCTACCTGCAGCATCAGGTCGACAAGAAACAGCGTCATGAGATCCGTCGCAAGCAGCGCCGGGCCGAACGCGAGGCAGACGTTCGCTTCTATCTAGTCAACGATCAGCACTGTCTCGAAGCCGAAATCGACGATTTTATTGCCCTGCAGCGCGCAAGCCGGTCCGACAAGGCCGAGTTTATGACGACGGACATGCATCGCTTCTTTGCGGTCGCCGCACGCACCATGTACGATGCCGGTTATCTGCGCCTCTTCTTCCTGACGATTGACGGCGAGAAAGCAGCCTCGTTGTTTGCCTTCGAATACGATCGTCACATGTTGTTGTATAATTCGGGATACGATCCAGACGCACACTCCCAGCTTAGTCCAGGTTGGGTCTTGCTCTCCTACAGCATCCAATATGCGATTGCAGTGGGCTGCACGGTCTTTGATTTCATGCAGGGGGACGAAGAATATAAGTATCGTTTCGGCAGTCGGGACTATGCAGTCATGCGGACGATCGTGTTCCGATAAGCATGGCATAACGGGACTGGTGGCATCCTGAATTGTGTGTAAATCCGCACTCTACCAGAGAGAGCAAGCCACTTTCACACAATTCGTGGTATACCACCTAACGGACTCGTCGTAGACGATTGCAGTGGAGAGCGATGGATACCAACGGCTCGCAGACAAACGAACAGGCCAATGGCGACGCGATCGATGTTGGACGCCGTCACGAGAGCGCGGCAAACCAGCGTGAACAAGCACGCAGCAGCGGCTACACGCCAAGATACGAAACGCCACCGCCGCGCCGTCCTGCATCCGAACGCGAAAATGCCTTTCACAAACTTGCTTGGCTTCTGGAAGGGGCCACCGGCATCGTGGAAGAAGTACTGCACAACGATCTCGGTCTGACCGAGGATTTCTGGATTCATGCCTATGCAGCGCGTCGCGAGAGCCTTCTGGCCCTTCAAGCGATTGTGGACACGCTGGTCGATGGCACCGAGAGCGAATCCGGCAAAGAGGCAGAACGCCAACAGCGACGTGAGCGACGTGGCGGGATCGAGATCGATTTCTGATCATGAGAGATCCGGCAACTCCGCCGGAACGGTGACCGTCCGATCATTGCGTACTGAGACTTGCCCCGTGCGGCCGCCGGCAATCCGACTGACAAACCGCCTCTCCGCTACGATAACTGATGCAGACCGCTCGCCCCACGCTTTAGAGTGGTAAGCCGCCAACTGGGCAGCCGCAACCACCGTCGCCTCATCCGGCTGACGCCCCCCAGACGAACCACCACATGTGAGCCCGGCACATCACGTGCATGCAGCCACAGATCATCGGCAGAGCGCGACGCGGAAAGTTACGACCTCGTTCTGCCGTGCGTTTCGCCCCACCACAATCTCGAATCCCGTCGGGCTCTTCAATCGCATCGGTTCGCCTGTGTTTGGTGTCTTGGTCTTGGGTATACGGCGCTTTCCGGTCAGTCCCATGTTCTGCAATTCATCACGAACCGCGGCGATCTCCGGCTGATTCTCAGCCAGTTGCAGATCGACCTGTAACTGGTCTAAATAGGCAAGATCGGTCTCCAGCACTTTCCTGCGTTGCGGGATGATCTTCGTTGCCCGTTCGAGTTTCGCTGCCGCGCTTGAACATGCGCTCGGCTTGCTCGATGGGCGAACGATTCGCCTGCAATGGAATGCGCAGGAATTCCTCCCCAAGATCGACCTCGAGGCTGTCGCTGCCCTCTTGGATTTGGCTATTGAGCGCCAGCAGCCATCCAGCCTCCGTCCGCAGCCGATCAATTTCGCCCGGCTCCGGAAGATCACCCATAAGTGCGTCCAGCCGCCGCTCTAACTTGCGCGTCGCGCCCCGTAAGGACTGTGCGGCCGCTTGACGCTGGACCGCATACGCATCGGCGCCTAGAGGGAACGCTGCCGCAGCGGCTCCACCCGACCTCTCAATCTCTTCGGCACGCCCGGTCGCGGCCCCCGACTCGTTCTGCCGACTTTCCAGCTGAGCGTAGAATTGCTCAATGGCGATACTAACACTCTCTACCGTCTGAAACCCGTCGGCAAGGTGAGCGTAGTAGGGCGAGAAGCCGACGATCTCTTCGCCCGCCCCGGTGCGGTTTAACCAGAGACCCGGTGTCCATTGACCGTTGTCTACCGGCCCCCAAAGCTCCTGCACTGCATGAGCAACCGGCAGCAGATCTGCCTGATCCGCGCGCGTCTGGCTGGAACCCGTAGCGCGCCAGGCAGCTTCACGCGCGGCGGACGGACTGAGCCCGGCAATGGTCGTCACCAGCGTACGCCATAGCGGGCCGCCGCCCTGGAGTGCGGCCTGAAGCCGACCGTAGTAGTCATAGCTGCCGTCGTCGTGCGGCGGCAGTTTGTTTTGCGCCGGCGGCGGTGTGTAGTCGCGGTTCGGCATGACGGCGCGCTGCCGGCGTTCGCCGGGTCGCACACGTCTCACACAATCCAGAATCCGATCGCCGGGCCCCAGCAGAATCAGGTTCGGCATCCGTCCGATTGGCTCCGCAACCAACGTTGTTTCCCCCTGCTCCGGATGATCGAACACGAGACGCAGCACGCGATCCGTACTATCAGGTTGCACAGTCGCGACAAGCAAGGCACCACGCAGATATTTACGTGCGAGCAAAAAGAGAGGCGCCTGCCGGTCGACGCCACGGCGCAATTTTCCCGAAACCAGATGGATGCGCGCTTGGTTGGGTGTTGCACAAAGCAACAAATAGCGACGGACGCGCTCGCGTAGATCTCCATACCGATGGAATACGGATCGGTCATGACGATTTGCTGAACACGTCCACCGACGACTGTATCCTGCAACTCATCAACCACTGCGGCGAGTGTCAAGGCGTCAAAGTGCATTATCCCTCTGTCGGTTTCGGATCCAGGCCCTGCTGCTGCAAAGCACGATCCATAATTGGTTCACGTTTTTCCATGGTACCGCCAACGGTGAAATAGTTTTTAATGCTCTCGTACCGATCGCGCTTGACGCTCATGGCAGCATAAGCCGACTCCAGTTCACGCTGCGAAAAGTCGTCGACATACGCGTTTTCGAAAAAGCAGAGATCCCGGGGTACACGCGGTCGCAGCGCAGGCGTCTGCTTCTCATCGATCACGCCGATGCAGAGGCCATAAAGCGGCAGCACGCCATCCGGCAGCTTGAGCAGCCGGGCAATCACGTCCGTATTGTTCTGAACGGCGCCGATGTAACAGGTTCCGTAACCGAGCGCCTCGGCCGCGACCATCATGTTCTGTGCCACCATAGTCGTATCGCTAGTTCCGTAGATCAGCGAGATACGATCGCGCATGCCCCATACACCGCCTCGATGTTCGATCAGCTTGCGCAGGCGGTGGACATCCAGGCAACAGACGAAGAATTCGGCAGCATCGCGAATGTGCTGTTGATCTGCACACAGCGTCGCAACTCGATCGCGCAGCGCCATGTTCGTGATGCGAATCATGCTGTACATATGCCCCTGGGCATCAGTCGGCGCGCGGCGGCCTGCCTCGACAATCAGATCCAGATGATTGTCGGCCAGAGTCTCCCGACGAAAAAAGCGGATGGTGCGGTGGGTCGCAAATGGATAGAGTTCGGCCGGAAAGTCCGGCAACAAATCACGCATATTTGGTACGTCCTCGGCAGGTAGGTTTGGTCGATTCCCACGTCCGCCCCGATTTGGTCGGAACCGGTGGGCAAGATGCGTCAAGAATGAGACTGTCAGATGTCGAGGACGTTAGCAAATACGGCTGTGAACGTCAAACCACGGGGACACCCGACGAACAGATGCTCCCGACGAATAGGGTGCATTTCAATGTAGGGGCAGACAAGGACGAGACCCTTCGCTGGACTGGCGCAAGGGCGGAAGTTTCCCGGCGACCCGCTCAGGCTGACAGATTCGCCCCCAATGTGAAATGCACCCCGACGAATAGCAGAGGTTGACTAGGTTCCGTGGAGAACATACAATAGGGACAAGCCCCGGGTCGGTGGCGGAATGGCAGACGCGGTGGACTTAAAATCCACTGGGGAGACCCGTGTGGGTTCGAATCCCACCCGACCTACTGGCCCGAATAAAAGATTTCACGCCCGCACTTTCACATGCGCAGTCGTGACGGCACCCCTCAAAAACCGTTCTTAGGTTCTACGCGCCGGATGCTCTTCATGCAGCCGGGCACTGTGCCGGTTATCGATTCTCGCGAGGTGAAAGCATGCATTTCCTCCCCAAACCCGATTTCTCGTTGAACCAGTCGACTGTGCCGCGCCATGTTAGGCGTCTGCATCGCTGTCGTATTGCTGCTGGTGACGTCGCAGAGCGTTCGCTCGCAGGAAGGAGCCCATGTCGTTCGCGCTGGTGAACGACTGGCCGACATCGCCCTGGCCTATGACGTGGACGTCTACGATCTGACCTCCGTCAACAACATCGACAATCCCGATCTGATCGTGCCCGGTCTGCATCTGCTGATTCCGGGCACCCGCCAGGCAAATCCCTATGGTGCGCGTGCGCTGAACTTTGAGTTGCCCGGCGAGAGTGGCTACTACGAGGTGCAGGTCGGCGACTCTCTCTCAACGATCGCGATTCGGTATGAGATGCCACTGGCCGATCTGATGCGCTTGAATGGTCTGGAAGATCCCAGCTCGATCTGGATCGGGCAGCGGCTGCGCGTCAGCGCACGCGCGGAACCCGTTACGCCCAATGCGTCGCAGGAACCGGCACTCGCGCGGGCGGATCAGATCTATGTCGTGGAAGCAGGCGATTCCTTGAGCGAGATCGGGCAGAACTACGGCGTCTCGACCGAAGAACTTCTAAACGCCAACGGTCTGACCAACGTTAACATGCTGTTCCCAGGCCAACGTCTGCGGGTGCCGGCCAGCCGCGCCGTCCGTGACGCCGAAGCAACCATTGCCGGTGCACCGGTAGATGGAGAACGCAGTATTGAGATCGATTTGAGCGACCAAACGCTGAGGGCCTGGCAAGGAGACGTAGAGATCTTCCATACGACAGTCAGCACTGGCAAAGGGGAAACTCCAACGGTGGTGGGCACATTCGAGATCGGGACCAAGTATCAGCGCCAAGACATGTACGGTGATGACTACTATCTCCCCGGCGTGCCTTGGGTCATGTACTTCTACGAAGCGTTTGCCATCCACGGTGCCTATTGGCACGCCAATTTCGGCACGCCGACCAGCCACGGATGTGTGAACATGCGCCCCGATGAAGCGGGATTCCTCTTCGCCTGGGCAACGATTGGCACAGAAGTCACTGTCCACGAATAGCCCTGTGCACGCTGGGGCAGTCGTTCGACTCGAGTGGAAGCGGCAATATAGCCGTAGCCCTAAGTACGCCGGCATCTACTAAACCGACAACGCTACGAGAGCATGAGTGTGTAGGTCGGCGCATCCCTGCCCGACCACTCTCCTATCTGACTGTATCGTAGTACGCCAGCCATGCCGGGCAAGGATGCCCGACCACGAAACTCGTGATTTCAGAAGAATTTCGGCTTAGATGTCCGCCAGCGTCTCAAAGCTGGGTTTCAAGACCGGGTAGAGTCCACGGTAGACGGCATAGACTTCGTTATATGCGACGGCTTGCTCGGATCGTTGCTCCGTTCGCCCCGTAATGCGTACAGAGGCGTCGCATGCAGCATCCACATCGGGCCAGACACCGGCGCCGACGCCCGCCAGCAACGCAGCGCCATAGGCCGCGCCCTCGGTCGTGTTGACTGTGACCAGTTCGCTATCGAGTACATCGGCCAAGATTTGGCGCCAAAGTGGGCTACGCGCCCCACCGCCGGATACCCGCACCTGCGTGATGTCGGAAAGACCGGCGCCTTTCATCAACTCGAAGCTATCGCGAAGACCGAAGGCGACCCCCTCGAGTACGGAACGGGTCATGTGGGGCTGAGCATGCCGTACGGTTAGGCCGACGAATGCGCCACGCGCGAGCGGGTCCGGGTGTGGCGTTCGTTCGCCGGTCAGGTAGGGCAGGTAGATCAACCCCTCACTGCCCACCGGAATCTCCGCCGCCGGCGCCAGCAATTCGTCAAAGTCGACACCCGGCGCCAGGGTGTCTCGATACCAACGCAGACTGCCCGCAGCCGACAGCATGACGCCCATCAGATGCCAGCGGCCGGGCACGGAATGGCAGAATGCATGTAGACGACCATCTGGTTCGATAAAGGGTTGATTTGCCGTGGCAAAAACAACGCCGGACGTGCCCAAGGTCAAAGCCACAATCCCTTCTCGGACGGCGCCGACACCCACAGCCTGGGCAGCCTGATCGCCGCCGCCGGCGATAACGGGCGTGCCCACGGGCAGACCAGTCGCCTCTGCAGCCGCAGCTGAGATGTGGCCGGTCACGGTCGGACCCTCATGCGTAGACGGCATCCAGACCGGATCGATGTCCAGTTTCTCGAGCATCTCCCCGGACCAACCGCGCGCCTTGAGGTCAAAAAGCATCGTGCCCGCGGCGCCGGCTTTGTCGGTGGCATAGTCACCGGTCAGCCGGTAGCGCACATAATCTTTGGGCAGGAGAATCTGGCGAACCCGGGCGTAGATGTCCGGTTCATTTTGTGCCACCCAAAGGATCTTTGGCGCTGTGAAACCGGTCAGAGCATCGTTGCCGGTCAGCTGAATCAGATGCTCGCGTCCCAACCGGGCGCGAATCTCGTTGCACTGAGCTGCGGTGCGTTGATCGTTCCAAAGGATGGCCGGGCGCAACACCTGGCCGTCGCCGTCGAGCAACACCAGCCCGTGCATCTGTCCGGTCAAGCCGATGCCGGCCACAGCTGCGCCGTCGATGTCTGCGCCGGCCAGGACAGCACGAATGCTGGCCACTGTGCCGTTCCACCAAAGGGCCGGATCTTGCTCACTCCAGAGCGGCTGCGGTGTTTCGAACGAATACTCATTTGCCGCGACGCCGACGACATGGCCGTGGTCGTCCATCAATAGCGCTTTGGTGGCAGTAGTCGATGAGTCGATGCCGATGAAATAGCGCATATGAATCCTCCGTATGAGTAAGATGGCGCACAGAACTTGATCGATTTTCTGTAACTATATACACTAACTCTCTATCCGTAAATTCCCTTCCCAAAGAAAGGTGCGTTCGATGTTCGCAACTCCTCTGCAACGTCGAAGCGGAAGCCGATTGTTGTCCAGAACGGTCGTCATCGGACTATTGGCACTGCTACTTACATCCTTTGCTATCGGCCATACACAAGCTGCACCGGTATTTGATGAGCATGCGATCAGCCGCACCGCTGGGGATTCGACATCGATTTCATTCTACTCTCCGCCCAACATGCCGCCGCTACCCTTCCGCCAACCCCAAATTGGGCCTGATATCAAACGCGCGTACAGGGACGACGTCGATCTACGCACAACGGCCTTTGTGCCACAAAAGGGTGCATTCGTCCCTGATTTCGACATCCCTGATGAGGATCGGTCGATTCGCGTTGATCTGAGCGACCAGGTGGTGATCGCCTACGAGCAGGAGAAACCGGTGCGCGCCTTTGTCATTTCATCCGGCCTGCCATGGGCTCCCACCGTAACTGGCAGCTTCCGAATTTCGCGCCAAGGTGCGTGCCCAGACGATGTCCGGAGGCAACCCCGATGACGGCAGCTACTACAGCCTGCCCAATGTGGAATGGGTGCAATACTTCTATGCCGACTACGGTTTTCACGGCACCTATTGGCACAATGACTTCGGCACGCCCAAGAGCCACGGCTGTATCAATATGACCGATCGTGATGCGAGATGGCTCTTTGACTGGGCCGGGCCGGAATGGACCGGCGAGCGGATCTGGCAAGGGACGACGAGCGAGAATCCCGGGACGTATGTGGTCGTTCACCAGTAAATCCACGTCTGTCCGCCCGGCCGAACTCCGGCAAATGGACGGCGCTGCCGGCAGATATTGGACCGGCCGTCGAGGCGGGTCTAACTGACGGCCAAGATCAGCGGCTGCGTCACCCGGCGCAATTCGCCGACCGTCAATTCGATCATACTCCGGTCGTCTCCACCCCCGCCGTAGATCACCCCGCCATACTCTTCCTCCAGCGCTAGAATCGCGGCGTCCAGAATGACTGGCAGACGGTTGCGATGTCCAAATGGCGGCACTCCACCGGCAGGATACCCCAGCAGGTCCAGCACGATAGCCGCGGGCGCAAGCTTGACGCGTTTCTTGCCTACGCCGAAGTGGTCGGCGAGGGGACGTTTGTCCACCGGGCTCACGCCGTTGCTGATGACGACGACCGGGTTCGGCACCGTCCCGTCGGTGCCTGACGCATCGATCAGAAAAAGCAAAGTCTTTATGATCTGCGCGGTCGCCACTCCCAACACTTGTGCCGCGGCGGGTACTGTAGGCGTGTCTCCGATGTCGGTGATCAGGCGGGCGCGAATCGCGGATTGGGCAATATAGTGCTTCAGATCGGCTGGCGTCAATTGGCTGGTCATCGGCTTGACTCTTCCGTGTGACTAAGACCCTGAACCATAATCAGATGGTTTCCGTTTGGATCGGCATGATACTCGATGCGCTGCAGGCGGCCAAAGACCTCAGGCAATTCGATGTCGACCGTCTCAGGGTCGTCCTCCGCCAAGATCGCCTCCACTGGCTCGAATGGGCGACCAAAGTCGACAATATCCGCACGGATTAGTTCCATGTCCACTGTCAGACCCAATTCGATTGAACCAGGCTCAAGGTCGGCGTAGCCATAAAGGGTGATGATGCGGCACGCCTCTGCGACGGCTGCGGCCATGTCCGCACCAGCGGAGGGATCTAAACCTGTCCGGCCAAGTGATGTCCGCACGAATCGACGAAAACGAGCAACCACGGTCACATCCGCGGCCAGTGTGATGTGAAAGTGATGTGTCACTTTTTGGCCTCCATACAACCAACAAAACCGAGAGCATGCCCCAACGTGTGTACGCGAGCCAAACCTAATCCGGTGGGTAACTTCATTAGCACGCTTTGTGGTGCGTGTGCGCACTCGCAAACTCTGTCATCTTTGGGGCTACGGCCTAATAGACTGTCCCTGGCATGGTGTCGACGCCTGCATGACGACCGACACGCTTGATCATACGGATGTTGTCCCAGGATCCTTGCATGACGGCCAAGATTCCGTCATGGATCGCCCAGGCGCGACCGCGCACGCTGTTCCATTGCTCCGGACGTCGAAACGGACTGCTACCGTCCAATGCAAGATGCAACAAACCACCAGGCAGGAACTCACGGTGGATCTCGTCCATCAGACGATGTCCGCGCACATAGGCGAAGCCGCGCCGCTCAAAGAGCCACGCCGACGTGTAAGTGAGTGGCTCCAGCAAATAGGCCGTGTGGGAAAGCGTTACCACGAGCATCTCAATATTCTGCATCACCGACAACGACGCGCCCGAGTTTCCTCGCACCTGCGCCGGCGATAGCCCTCCGCGCATGGCCCGCTCCTCTTCAGCCAGATTGCGGCCGAGCATACCGAAATAGAGGTTCTCCCCACCGTCGTCGACGTCAATATGGAACCGTTTGGAGAGCGGATCATTTAGTGCAAGCCAGTTCAATTGAATGCCGTGCGCGATGGTGTCCTGCAACTCAATGCTGAAATAGGGATCCCAAAGATCGGCAGAGAGGGAGAGATCGACGCGGAGGTGATCTGTGCCGGATTCAGCCGTAACGCGCACGTGCGTACGTTTATCTCTACCCTCTCCTGTGACGGGGTTAATATGGTGGGCAACCATCAGTTCAGGTGGAATCAAAGAGCGCACGGCGCGCAGCTTGATTCCATTGGGCATCTGATTCAGTTGTCGGAGGGGAACGACACTCTCCGCATCGCGCAAGAGGTGACGGATCGGGCCGGTCATCTGCTCGCGGGCGTCGTCCACCGGCTCGGGCGGCAGAAGTCGAAAGTAACGAAACATCAGCGCTACAGCACCCGGTTGCCCAGCACATCGAAGGCGACGAGTTCGGCCTGTGCAGAAGGCGTCCCGGCATATTCACTGGACAACAGCGTCCAGATCATACTGTCGCGAAATGTACTGTCATTGAGCGCGGCTTGCAGATGAGGCGCATCCGCCGGGTTCCAACAGCGCAAGACGGTGCGCTCTGTCTCGATGCGGTAGGCGGGCGCGGCCACGGCAAGCGTTGATTCATTCGTCATGGTGGCAACGGCTCCACACACCCGGAATCGGGTGCACTATCTCACGTATGGGCATATGTACGCCTGATTCATTCAGGCTCAGATCAGCGCCGGGAATCAGAACATTCCCAGCCTAAATTGTCGAATGGCTGAACTCTAGTCTACGATACGTGCATGATTGAATCAACCCGAAGAGAACACGTTGGCCGACTGTGGCGCGAGATGGGGATCTTGCTGTTTCTCTTTCTATCAGCCTGGATTCCGCGTATCCTGGCACTCAACGCGTTTGTGACTGTGGACGAACGCAAGTGGCTCAACCGAAGCGCCAATTTTTACGTTGCCCTCACCAACCTGGACTGGGCCAGCACCTTCCAAAAGGAACATCCCGGCGTCACTGTACAGTGGCTGGGACTACTGGGTTTGCTCAGCCGCTTTCCCGGCTATCCACAATGGGCGGGCACGGCCATTACCGATGACGTGCTCGAGCAAAGGCTTTGGGAAAGCGGGCCACTGACGCCGCTCGAGCTGCTGACCGCCGGTCGTTGGTGGGTGACATTGGTCATTGCGCTGGCGATCGCAGCCATGTACCGACCGCTAAAGAGACTCTTCGGACCGGTTCCGGCCGCAGCGGCTGTGCTCTTCGTCGCCTGGTCGCCCTACTATGTCGCGCTCTCGCGCCAGCTTCACCCGGATGGACTGCTGGCCAGTTTGAGCGTGCTGGCGTTGGTTCTCTGGCTGGTGTGGCTCTATGACGGACGACAGTATCGGGATCTACTTGGCAGCGGCATCGTCTTCGGCTTGGCCCTGTTGACCAAAACCACGGCCGCCTTTGTGGGCATTACCGGTGGCCTGTTGGTACTGTTCGAACTGGTGCAGAGCCGCCACGCCTCCAGCCGAAACAGGCTCGGGCTGGTCGGCAGCGCACTCCTATGGATTGTCGTTGCAGCCATGACCTTTGTTCTGCTCTGGCCGGCCATGTGGGTGAACCCGCTCACTGTCTTGCTGCGCATCTCGGTACAGATGCAGCAATACCAGGCTGAGGCCCACAGCCTCCCCACCTTTTTCCTGGGTCGTGTATTCCACGACGACCCAGGCTGGCTCTTCTATCCGTTCGTGATCCTGTGGCGTATGTCGCCTGTCACCATGATCGGATTGCCCCTCACGCTATGGGTAGTCTGGACCGAGCACGCGCCGTTGAACGACACCATGTCTCGCCACGCGGCAGCCGGGCTGCTGCTCTTTGCACTGTTGACGGTCGCCGGTATGGGTACAGGTGCCAAGAAGATCGACCGTTACGTGCTGCCCGCATGCTTGTCACTGGATATGCTGGCTGCGCTTGGATGGGTCGGGTTTGTCCGGGTACTGTTCGCGCGGCCGTCCGAGGACGGCCGCCGCACCTGGGTAACCGCGGCGGCCTTGTCCACAGTGATCCTGCTCCATGGTCTGTTTACAGTGCGCCACTACCCCTACTATCTGACCTACTTCAACCCGTTTCTCGGTGGCACGGACAGGGCACCCAACGTGATAATGGTTGGCTGGGGAGAGGGTCTGGATCAGGTCGGGGCCTGGCTGACCGACCGGATTCAACCGGGTAACGACACAGAGCTTCTAAGTGTAGTCAGTTGGTATGATGACGGGCCGCTTTCCTACTTTTTGCCGGGTGACGTGCGCCACACCGATTTCATCGATTCTGACAATTTCTGGTTCGATGCGGATTACGCCGTTCTCTACGTCAATCAGTGGCAGCGCGAGAACCCCGATCCGGAGATGATCGCACATTTTCTGGCGCTCGAGCCGATCTATAGCCGTGGACGCCAATGGGCTTGAGTTGGCCAAGGTCTACGATCTGCGGGCCAGCGCGCCGCCGCCCTTCACTGATCTCTATGTAGAAAGCGCCGCCAACCTTGATGAAGCGATTGCCCTGGATGCCTACCGCCTTGAATCGACCAGCCTCTTTCCCGGTGAGTCGATCCCGATCACGCTCTTCATGCATGCAGACACGCCGATCACACGCGACCTGGACGTTCGACTTTCGCTACGCGATGCAGCAGGCAACGTCATATGGAACGAGACACGGCATCCGGCCGGCATCCGAACACGCGACTGGACGCCCGGCACGATCTACGAGGATCCATACAGGATCGATGTCCCACCGGATACACAGCCGGGAACGATGTCCATATGGCTCACATTGCTCGGCGACCGGAACGATTCGGCACAGCCGCCGATCGAGCATCGGGTCACGCAAGTAACGGTGCAGGTACCTGATGCAATTGTACTCGACGTGCGCTGGGAGAGGGCGCGGCTGTACGAGATTCAGCATGCCCCACAGGTTGCGCCGGATCGAGCTTTGGTTGTCGATCTGCGCGGTGAGGGCGACCCCGAGGGCGGCACAAAACTGTCGCTGCGGCTGGTCGATGACGCCGGCAAAACCTGGGCTCAGGTCGACAAGGTGTTCGAGCCCAACATGCGCTTCGAGCTGGAGCTACCGAGCGACGCCCCCGTCGGTCCCTACACCGTCAGTGCCGTCGCGTACGATACAGAGACACTTGCCCCTTTTTCGGATGGCGCAGATCAATCACCGACGATGCTTTCAACTATCACAGTTGCTGAGCAATAACAGCACAATAATGACGTTGCCTTGTCTAGGGCGGCTCGTTCTGCCGGTAACGATTGCTCTGAATGTGACCTGGAAAACGAAGGTGCGCTCTTCCTGCTGGAGAAGCGCACCTTCGTTTTTGCGACAAAATAGTCAACCTACCTAACCCGGACAAGACGGAACCAAAAAGGGGTGGCTTGTCCGGTCACAATTGTCTGACTTAAAATGACCCCAGACGTCGAGCCAGCATCCTACCAACTTGAGGAAGATCATGTCTGAAGCCCTAACCGTCATCACCACTATATCTGCTTTCACTTTCATCATCACCAGCATGTTGGCCATGGGCCTGAGCCTGACGGTCAAGCAGATCATGGACCCGCTGCGCAATGTAAAGGTTGTGCTGTTGGCGTTGCTGGCCAACTTCGTTCTTGTGCCGGCGCTGGCCTATCTCATCTTGCTGGTCATTCCGCTGGACGACGATCTGGCCACAGGTCTGATCATCGTCGCCTGCGCCGCGGGCGCACCCTTCTTGCCCAAGCTGGTGCAGGTGGCCAAAGGCAATGCCGCCTTTTCGGTGGGCCTGATGACCTTGCTCATGGTTGTCACTGTCATTTATCTGCCCATCGTGCTGCCCCTGCTGTTGCCGGGTGCGTCCATCAGCCCGTGGGACATTGCCAAATCCCTGATCCTGTCGATGTTGCTGCCGCTGGGCGTCGGTCTCCTTATCAAAGCTCGCTACGCTGAGACCGCCGGACATTTGCAGCCGCACATGTCGCAAATTTCGAGCATGGCCATTGTCCTGATGCTGGTCGGAATTCTGGTGCTTCAGTTCAGCACCATCATCGCCACTATCGGTACCGGTGGCATCCTGGTCGCGCTGCTCTTTCTGGTCGGTTCCTTGGTCATCGGCATGTTGCTAGGCGGCAAGAACCCGGCCATGCGCTCGGTGGTGAGCTTCGGTACGGCGCAGCGCAACCTGGCGGCGGCCATGCTGGTTGCTGCCCAAAACTTCTCAGACAAGCCCAATGTGCTGGTCATGGTCATGCTGGTCGCCATCCTGGGTCTGATCCTGCTGATGGTGATCGGCGGTGAGATGGGCAAACGCAGGCCCGGTGCAGATCCAACCCCGGCAACCGCTGCGATTGCAGGTGGGTCGTAGTACCGGATCGCCCCAGCTGCTGCCGAACCGACATGCACTGAGCTGCCTGCTTCCTGGTCAATGGCGACGCCATTGACCAGCAATCTCAAGCGCACAGGATCGCCAAGGATATGGCGCCTGAAGATGATACCTCTACGCCGGTAGAGTCGCTCGGGGCCCAACTTTGCCAGCAAGCCGGGGCATGTGCGGCTGCGGAGCCAAACCTGAATCAATCCTTTGACCCCCATGGCAATGTGAAGAGGAACATCCTGATGGCCAGACGTATCCGGGTCTGGCCATTCTACGCTTCGACGGTGGACTCTTTTTTTGTCAACGCCGACGCACAGGGCGGCTACGCCCTCTTCGGCTTCTTCGGCGTGATCTACGGCCCGGTTCTGATGATCCGCTTTCAGACCACGGTCGATGTCTACCAGGAACACTATTTGACAGCCAAGACGTGACCCACCCGCCGGTCGAACAAACGAGCAACCAGACGGTCGCGAACTCTCCGGCTCCTTCCCACGCAGATGAAACTAGCTTGTCCACACGTTGGGGATTCACGCCAGCCACTCGGTTCACGGCCGCCGTGAAGTCTTTCCAAACAGCTTCCTACAGTGCGATCAGATCGAACGCACGCCGCAGCGGTGCAAAGTTGCCGCCCGCTTCCTCCTTGACCGCCGTGTCGAATAGCGCAGTCAAGGTGGCATACTCGTCGTCCGACAGCTCGACCGCCATGGCGTCGAGTGACGCCTGCAACTGACCGAGCGAACTGACGCCGGAGATAGGGCTGGCCACGCCCGGTGACTTGCGTACCCAAGCCACGGCCAGTTGTGCGGGATGTAGTCCGCGTTCGACGGCGAACTGGTTGAACCGGGCGATGCCGTCGCCGAACCGCGCCAGCCAATCAGCGGCACGTTTGTCGGTATAGCCGCGTGAGTCTTCGGGGATGGGTGCGCCAGGCTGATATTTCCCGGCCAGAACGCCCATGAGCAGGGGTCGATAGACCGTGATCGCGATCTGTTCGGCAATGGCTTGGGGCAACACCTCGACCTCGACACCACGTTCGATCAAGTTGTAGGGGATCTGGTTGCAGCGCAGTTTGGCCCAGCCGTTCTCGAGGGCAATCGCATTGCAGTGGGCCAGCAACCAGGCGGGAAAGTTACAGCAGCCTACATAGCGCGCCTTGCCCGCCTCGACGACGTCGTTGAGCGCGCCCATCATGGCGGGAATCTCCATCCGTTGGCGCGGCCAGTGGATCATGTAGAGATCCACGTGGTCGGTTTGCAGGCGTTCCAAACTCTCGTCGAGGCTTTGGCGAATCCACGCGGGGTCGGTACTCTTGGTGACCTTGGTGCCCACGAAGAGCTTGTCACGTCGACCCTGCATGATGCGACCGAGGATCGACTCCGTCTCGCCGTCGCAATAGGCCGCGGCTGTGTCGACAAAGGTGACGCCCTGCTCCATGGCCGCACTCAGGATCCGGTCCGATTCCGCTTCGTCGCAACGGTCGCCGAACATCATGGTGCCGAGGCAAAGTTCTGAGACGTGTACGCCGGTGTCGGCAAATTCGATTGTATTCATCATTGTCCTCGTGAGGTTGAAGCTACCTTGCGGCATTTTGGGAAAAGGCGTAGCTGCGAAAACACTGTTGGATGTGTTGGCGGAGAGCACCAACACACTCAACAGTGATCACGTCTATTCGTAATCCTGGATGTTGTCGAGCATAGGGCTCGCTTACCTGCAAGTGTGATCTCCATCTCTTCGATTCCTTTTGTATGCGTAATATGGCGGGAATCCATCGGCAGACTTCGTGGCTCTCGGTTCCAAACCGAGCAACGACTGATGAATCCCGGCAGAAAGTGACTACATATTTGCGCCTGCGCTGGAGGCTCAGGACGGCGGCGCAAATAGAGCCTTCCGCAGTATCGACGAGCGCCTATACGCCTATCAACACTTTTTTGTCGATGTCATTTTGTAAGCGCCTACATATTTGCGCCTGCGCTGGAGGCTCAGGACGGCGGCGCAAATAGAGCCTTCGGCAGTATCGACGAAAATTCATTCGCCTACCGACACATTTTTGCCGATGTCAATTTGTAAACGCCTACCAGAAGTACGGCGACCGGATTTCTGTCGAGGTATTCACGCCCGACTGAATTTGTCAGCAGCAAATCTCGTCGCTAACCGCGCTCGAAACGAGTCGTAGATTTGCGTACGATCAACTGCGGGGGAACGATTTGGTGTCCGGGTGGTTCGGTGCTGCGCTCCCGCAAACGGTCGATCAAGCGATCGACTGCTGCCCCGGCGATCTCCTTGACCGGCTGGCGGATAGTCGTCAACGGCGGTTCGACCACTTCCGTTAGTACGATGTCGTCAAAGCCGACCACAGACAGATCGTTGGGAATGTGCAGACCGAGATCGCGCGCGCCGGCATAAACGCCAAAGGCATACATATCGTTGATGGTAAAGATGGCCGTCACCGGCGTATCAAGGGTCAACAGGGCATGTGCGCCCTGGCGCCCCAGTTCAACCGCCGCCGAATCGCCGTAGTCGGATGAGATGCCTTCCCAAACGAGCTGCTGGTCAAAATCGATGCCGGCTTCGGTGAGGGCCAAGCGATAGCCTTCGAGTCGATCGAGACGACTGACGGTCTTGATACGCCCGGAGAGCAAACCGATGCGTGTATGGCCGAGGGCAAGAAGATGCTTTGTCGCTAGCCGTGCGCCCTGGACGTTGTCGACACCGATGCTATCGATTGTGATCCGGTCGGTCGCCTGGGTGGGCCGGTCGAACGCGACCAGCCGCAACCCCTGCTCGATTAACTCGGACAGATGGGTATAGACTTCAAGTGACGAGCCGAAGATCATGGCACGCACGCCGTAGCTCCACAGCTCCTGCGCATACCTGGTCTCGCGCACCACATCGCGCTCGCTGTTGCACAGGAGCACCTGGTAGCCATGTTTGAGCGCTGCCTCTTCGACGTGACGAGCAAAGACGCCGTAGAACGGATTGGCCACTGACGGCACCATGAGTCCGATGATGGGCGTCTGTCCCGTCTTTAGCTGGCGCGCCGCCCGATTGGGCGTGTACCCAAGCTCCTCGATGGCCAGATTGATGCGCTCTTCCGTGCTGGGACGCATGCGCTCCGCACGACCGTTGAGCAAATTGGAAACGGTTGTAACAGAGACACCTGCTCGTTTGGCAACATCGGTGATCGTTACATTTTCGGACATAGCGTATCGCGGGTCAACAGGTGGCGATCTGCGGCCAGGAAAGATGACGGCAGAAGTTGTGTAATCGAATTGTCGGCAAATTGAGTGTAACGTTACACTACATTAAAATTCGATGTCTGTCAATGTCCAATTTCCTTTTACGCTGGAATTTGTTAGAGAGCTGCTGAAGTGGATCACCGCCGTTGAAGAGTGCGCTGAAAAGCGCCCAGCAGGCAGGAGATGCGCCGATATAGCGGTGAGCCGGTCCGGCATGAGGATGCAGTTGTGCTCCGCAGCCGGAGCAAGGGGAGAGCATGCTGGTCATTCAGTTGGCGTGGCGTGGTGTAGGGCGAGAAGGCATCCCGCCCTACAGAGCCTCCGGGTGCTCAAGCGCGGCCGGGCGCGAAGAAACCGCGGTCGGCATCGTCCAGCACGAGCACCCAGTCGGGACCGGCACCCGGCGCTTCAAAGGTGCGCAACGGCGCCTGCCGGCCGATACTGCCGTCCGCAACCGCCTCACCGGTGGCCGGGTCGAACCACCAAATGTTGATTGCACTGCCGCTGAGAGACGTCAGATCGACCGTGACCGGTCGGGTTTCGGGCAGATAGATGCAGGCATAGCTGCCGGTGCTGTCGCGTGTTGCCTGCATGTGCAGACGGCGTTCGGCCGGTGGCGAGACGATCAATGATTGATCCGGAATCCTTGACAGGTAGGGTCTGGACTCCATGAGCGCGCGCAGATGTTGCATCGAGAATGCGCCGAGTCGGTCCAGTGCTTTGTCCCAAGGGAAGAGTTCGGCGCCGTTATTTTTGACTTGGCGAGTCTGGTCCCACATCTGCCAGATGAAGTGGTGACCGTAGGTGACGCCACAGCCGCCGGCAAAGACTGAGCGGTAGCTCTGTTTGCGTACGTCGTGTTCGCGAAAGTAACCGGTCAACGGATCCCAAGTGGGCCAGCGGTTGACGGCATGGTCTTCGTAGTTGGGCTCGCCGTCCAATGTGGGCTTGACCGGCGTCAGCGCATAGTCGTGCGCGATCATCTCCCAAGTGGGGGCATCTCGACCACTGCCGTGGCCCGACTGAATCATGTTCATGTCGAGCCATGCATCTTCGTGTACTTCACTGGAACTGGACATGCCGCCCTTGGGGTGATAGGTCTTGAGTGGCGAGAATCCCGCACCCTCATCGATGCCGGCCGCCATGGCACGCCAGATCGGACGGTGGTCAGCGGCGTCGGTCACCGATGGCCGGTCACCGCCCAGAATCCAAATGACACTGGAGTAAGCGCCAAAGCGTTCGCCGAGATATCGGCCGTATACCCGCGCATTCTCTTCCGAAAAGACTGCCGGGCCGATTCCCCACATGGGTGTCACTTTGTCACCCCAGGTCGGCAACAGGCCCATGTAGAGATCATGGTTCGCAGCCATCCGAATCAGCTCGTCGACGTAGTCAAAATAGATGTCGTTCGGCTTACTCGGGTCGTTGTCGATCAGAGGCCGATCGCCATTCATGTTGGGAGTGTTGAGCCCATCCATTTCGGCCAGCGCCACGGCCTGGATCACATTGAAACGTTTGGCTTGACGGTTGGCGAAGTAAAGCGCCGCTTCTTCGCGCGTCAGACGATGAAAGAGTTCCCATGCCGTATCGGCCAGCCAGAAAAAAGGCACACCCGATTCGGCTACGAGAAAGCGACCGTTGTTGCTTACTCGGATTCGAGGCAATGATTCCATTGTTCGTTCCTATGCTCAGGATTGACAAATTGGATGGATTCAACCGGTGTCTCTCGGCGACAAAGATCGGCATAATCAAACATCAGTCGCAGCACGTCTTCTCGAGCCGGCAGAAACAGGAGGCCTCGATCGGGACGTCCGCCCGCGCGGCGGCCAGATCAAGTCGGGACTGCATGGCCGTGGCCTCTTCCTGTTTGTCGAGACGCCGCAGACATTCGACATAGCCGTGCAGACTCCAGACATTGTCGGGATGTTGCGCAGGCCGGCTGAGCGTATTGTCCAGACCAAGGTCGGCGCGGTAGACTGCGGCCGCTTCGTCAATTTGACCTTGTTCCAACAACAGTGCGCCCAGGGCGTGGCGGGCCGGCTGCATCCAGCCCCAAGGCTCAGCGTAGAGCAAATTGTCGTCCAGCTCCACCGATTTGCGTAGGTGGGCGAAGGCAATATCATGGTTGCCCTTGCGATACTCGATTTCGCCGTTGAGCATTTCGCGCGCAACTGCCAGCACATCGAGACACGTGTTGTTGAAGATATAGCGCGTTTCCGGCACGCGCTGCACAGCTGCCTGGAAGAGTTGCCGCTGCTCTTCCGCGGCCGGGACATCCTCGGTTGCGGCCAAAGCGACACCCTTGGCGTAGTGCAACATGGCCGTTGTATTGCAGTAGAATGGCCGATCGTCAGGCAGCGGCGTGGCGATGATCTCCTGCCACTTGCCGAAGCGAATCAGTACGTGCAGCTTCATGGAGACCAACCCTTCCAGCCAGTCGACCATAGGAGGACGTTCCACATGCAGCAATTCATCAGTGATGGTGGCAACCATGGCATTTGCCGCGTCGAGAGCAGCCTGGTATTGGCCTAGAAACATGGCCGCGTAGATCTTGAAGTGGAAATCATGGCAGCGATAGAGGGTGTAGAAATTGAGCGCACCCTCTCGATCGAGATATTTGTTGTCAGCCGCGATCGCCCGGTTGTTGGCCGCCACGGCATTGTAGTAATGGCCGCAGAGAATATCGATGTGAGAGGGCATGTGCAGCAGGTGGCCGGCATCCGGTACGAGGTCGCGCAGCAAATCTCCGGCACGGAGTGCACGTTCGGGATAGGGCGACATCTCCATGGTGTGGATGTACATATGCAATAGGCCGGCGTGCGGATCATGTCCGCCCTGCGCCATCCGGTCGATAGCCCGCTCCAGCACCGCTACGGCTTCTCTCGTGTCAGCGCCGTCGGCAGGTTTCCCCGTTTTGAGATCCCACAGCTGCCACGGCGTGCGGTTGATCATAGCCTCCGCGAAGAGTGCTGCCACATCAAAGTCATCTGGAAAGGCGCGATAGGCTGTTCGCATGGCAGCTGAAAAATCGTCATTCCAGGCACAGAACTCTTCGTCACTGACCACCTGGTCTGACTGGTAACGCCTTTCCAATGCATCGATCAGCGCTCGTTCAACCGGCGAGCAGCGGCCGGAAGAAGCCAGTGCGCGTTCGGTCATTGCCCGGCAAAACGCAACCGCCTCGACCAACTCATCCGGGGTAAAGGCATCCCAGGGTTTGTTGTAGTTGCAGCCGCCGGCATAGGCGATGCCCCAGTAGGCCATGGCACAGTCCGGATCGAACTCAGCCGCCTTCTGGAAACAGACGACCGACTCCTCGTGATTGTAGCCGTAACACCACATGAGCCCGCGATCGAACCAGCGCTGAGCGTCAGTCGACGTTGTGGTCACCGGACGGCTGTAGGTTCCGAGATCGTAGTAGTCGTTCATCTTTGGCTGCTCACGCTGTCTTGCCAAGTATTATTCAACCGGATGCACTCCATGATAGCACCATTTTCAGGATGGGAGAATGCGAAGTCGGTATGGATTGCTCGTGAACATCAACATGTGAGACAAAATTGTGCAGGTTCGCGGCTACGCGATCCGTGCTCGGTGTCGGCACAAAATGGCGGACGTCACCGCTCGGTGACATCCGCTATTTTGTAGCTTCTCAATATGTTAGGGGCAGCAGCCACCAGGATCCGTTCACGATACGAATCCGTCTAGTACAGTCCGGCAGAAATCCCTGTACAGATTCTACCAGAGGTAGGGCCGCCGGATTTCCGTCGTGGTATTCACACCGAACTGAACTAGATAATCTCCAGCTTTCGCAGCTTGGCTTCCGGCACCACGCCGTTTTTCCACTCGCGGGCCTCGTAATATTCGGCCAACATGTCGTCCAGTTCGCAGACATGGCCCTCGGAACCGGGCATGGTGCTGGCTTCCTCGGTAAAGCGCTTGGGCAGGTAGTCGGACCCTTCGCCGAGGCCGGCCAGGTTGTTGTAGTAGCGCTCGAGATTATAGATGCGCTCGCCGCAGGTCAACAGATCGTCGGTCGAATATTCAAGACCGGTGACGGCATTGAACTGTTGGGTGTATTCGTCCATGCCGATGGCGAAGGCCGAAAACTTACAGAGATCCAGCGAGTCAGAGACCGCATGGATGTCCTGGAAGACCTTGGTCAGTTCACCCTTGCCCTTCCATTCCAGCGGATCGACCTTGAGCGAACCAAACGGCATGACACCCAGTTCAGCAGCCGGGGTGTAGGCACGCAGATGGCAGGCGCCGCGATTGCTGGTGGCGTAGGCAATGCCCATACCCTTGAGTCCACGCGGATCATAGGCCGGAATGGCCTGACCCTTGACAGTCATGGCAATTTCGGGGTGACCAAACGCCTCGGCGCCGCGGGCAGTGCCGCCGGCCAATTTGTCGCCGATGCCCTCGCGTGCCGCAATCTTCTTGACGACCTCCACCATGCTGAGTGCGTCACCCCAGGCCAGGTTGCCGTCGCCATTGGTGAAGCCGCGCTCGCTGGCTTCCATATACATGGAGAGCACGTTGCCCAATTCGATGGGGTCCATGCCGAAGTCGTTGCACTGGTCAATAATGTAGGCGATCGACGCAATATTGTTGTTGCCGCAATTGGAGCCAAGCGACCAGGCCGGTTCATACTCGAGGCTCTCCATCCGGACCTTGAACGGTCCCTCGGTGATCTCGACTTCCTTCTTGCAGGCAACCGGGCAGGCATGGCAGGTCGGCTCGGCGACCAGGATATTTTCGCGTACATACTCGCCGGAGATCTTTTCTGCGTTTTCAGTGCCAAAGGCGGTGTACTTGGAGTTGTTCGCCGGCAGTGCACCGATGCTCTCGGTAATATTCATCAATACATTGGTGCCGTAGAGGCTCAAGCCACCCTTCTTGGGTGCAGTAATGTTTTCCTCCGCCATGATGGCGTTGAGGGCACGGCGGCGGGCTTCGCGATCCGCGTCGGCGTTGACCGGCCGCGGTCGGTCCTTGCGGTCACCTTTAATGACGATGGCCTTGAGATTCTTGCTGCCGGCAACCGCGCCGGTGCCGTTGCGACCGGCGGCGCGGTCGTCCACATTGACCCAAGCTGCAAAACGAACCAGGTTTTCGCCCGCCGTGCCAATGGCCATGGCGTCGACGTCGTTGCCGTGGCGCTCTTTGAGAATGCCTAGCGTCTCATGGATATCCTTACCCCACAGATCGGAGGCATCATGCAGTGTAACCTCACCGCCTTCGCAATAGGCATAGACAGGTGTATCCGCCTTGCCCTTGAAGACCAGACCGTCGAAGCCGGCCCACTTGAGCTTGGCGGCAGTCCAGCCGCCCATGTGGGCATCGGCGACCGTACCGGTCAGCGGCGATTTGGTGACGACTGCCAGGCGCCCGCTCATATTGACGTCGGTGCCGGTCAGCGGGCCGTTCATGACACAGAGCAGGTTGTTGGGCGAAAAGGGCTCGACGTCCGGCCC
Organism: uncultured Chloroflexia bacterium; assembly: GCA_963715415.1. Taxonomy (GTDB): domain Bacteria; phylum Chloroflexota; class Anaerolineae; order Caldilineales; family Caldilineaceae; genus JAWKOK01. The sequence continues at coordinate 161,570 of CAVQSG010000003.1, forward strand.
GTTATCGAACACGTACTTGACACCTAGACCGCGTGCACCGATATACTTACGAGCGTCTTCCTCATCGATACCTTTGTAGTCGACACTGCGGCTGGAGAGATCGACCCAAGCCACCCGGTTGTGGAAACCTCCGATCATCGTCAGTTACTCCTTTTCTTCGTCTTCGCGAATTCAGTCACAAACTGCAATCGGTGTTGGAAAAATAAAACGCCATACACGAAGGCACGGCGTCGTCACACACATAGAGTTGAACGATTCATCGTACAGAATGCACGGTTTAATATTCGCATTTCGATCCTGACTCTTGCGAGTCTGTGCGAGTCGAACTGAGAGGGGAGAAGCGAGTCGGCAGGTGCCGAGACATACGACTGCAAGTCTACCGATCCATCTACTGCTTGTCAAACTAGCATACTGTACCGCATGCGCTATCGCAGATCCTGCAATTGAGTGGATAGCCGATGAATTGTTCTCGCCCTTCAGCAGTCAGTACCCAAGGATGGTTGCTCAGGGGCGGATCGTGGCGCACATGCTGGCCATGTCCGCACTCGAGCACGGCCACCCAGTCATTGAGTTCGTCGCGCCGATAACCGATGATTTTTCGCATCATATTTCCCGCACCGGATATCTTCAATTTCCCGGTGCAAGATGCAGCAAGTGCGCATTGCCCGAGCGCAACGTGCGCCGTCGTTTAAGACGATGGTCCACCCAGAGTGGTCCTTCGCGATAGGCACAGTCATGGGTCGGGCACGAAATCATAATGGCGTCGGCCGCGCCGGCTTCAATGCTCTCCACTGCCCAGTTAGGATGCAGCATCCCCATGCAGGGGCTGACCGCAGTTATGACCGGATGAGGGTTGCCGCCTGCGTCCAACCATACGCCACGATTGACACGTGGCGGGAGCAGAGTCTCCATCAGCGAGACGCCAAGTTCATTCACCGCCCCTTCTGTTGCGTCCACCAGGGCCGGCAAGGTTCCCAGCGCCTCATGACAGTCGCAAGTATAGACCACAATTGGCGCCTGGTGTTGGGAACCGGAACCCGGCGTGGACTGAATCATCGTCCTGCGCAGGTCTTGACGCACGACGGCGGAATGCAACCCTTCGAGCTCGATGGCATCATCCGCACACGCGCCGACACAGACGCCGCAGCCGGTACAGAGCGTCGATTTGACCACGGCGATTGAGCTAGAAGCAGACTCATCCTCCCGGTGCATCCTGTCGATGGCGTTGTACGGGCATTCCCGTGCGTAGAGGGCACAGCCGGTCGCACACGAATGCGCGCGCCGACAGCCACGTCGTCGATCGGCACCAGCCGGTCGCCTTCCGGTGTAACCACCGTCTCCTGCGCCGGAATCCTATCGAAGAGCCGATCGACCGCCTCTGAACATGGGTTTCGGTGCCGGGTGACAGTCACCGGCAGAACAGATCCCCTTGGATGAGTCGGTGTCATGGCGGGGACTATCATCCTGAGCAAAGTCATGTTCTCGTAAAACTGTCAGTTTAGTAGATGTCGTGTACCGTGTTGTAGACGTTGAACTTGCCCGTCGGCGTGATCATATCCTTGATGCGTGTCTTCTCTTCCAGCGTCTTGTAATCATAGATGACGATCTCGCCGGTCTTGCCCGGCTGATCCGCCGCCCCCCAGACGCTGACCCAGACTTCGTCACCGGTCTGGTTGTATTCGAAATGGACCACCCGGCCGTCGTCGGCGACCTGCCAGCAGTTGAGCTCGCCTTCCAGGTTTTCCTTGTCAACGACACAGACGCTGCGTTGGAGGACCTCATCCGGGTTCAGTGGCTGATCGATCCAGATCCATTGACTATCCGGATGCGTTTTGATAAAGAGGCCGCCACCACCCGCGAGTTCGATCTCGCGTACGACCTTCCCTGAAAATTAGCCACAGATAAACACAGATGGCTCTCTTGTTTTCATCCCCCGTGGCGCACCAACCGCGCATGTAAACTTCCAGGCGTGCTCCGGATGGTTCTCAGGATCGGTGCCGATAACGGACAGCAATCCCTGGCCGAGATGAGACGTTGCCCAAACGGGACCGTATTCCGAATCGACCCAGTTTGCGCCACGACCGGGATGGGGCGTCTTACCTCACTACCGGACAGAAAACTTGTTCTCTCGTGACGAATCATTTTGCACGACATAATAATCTGCATGAAGCTCTCATGAAACGAGGATAACGGCTGAAACTCGTGTAAGCTCCAGGTGTGTACAGAACATAATCAAGGAGCCAACCATGAGCGACAGCCGTCGAACCTATCGTGCCATTCAAACAAAACTTGTGCAACTACGCGGATATCCGACAGGTCGAGTGCTGCAAAGAACGATTGTTTTGGCAGCATTCATCACCGGCATCGTCGGAAGCAAGAGCACCCAGGGCAGAAAGGTCGCCGAGCAATCCGGGTTGCGCAGCAAAGTAGAAAGCCAGGTCAAACAACTTGAGCGCTGGTATCGCAACCAGAATATCAGCTACGAATTGGACTATTTGCCCTACATAAGCCATCTGTTGGATGGCTTATCGGATGTACCACTGGTGCTGGCCATTGATGGCAGCGAAATCGGACGAGGCTGCATGGCACTGATGATCAATCTGGTCTACGAGAAACGGTCGATACCTCTGGTATGGGTCGTCTTTCAACGGCCCAAAGGCCATGCATCCGCCAAGGAACACATCGAGTTGATTGAGCGAGTGCTGAAGATTTTGCCAGAGGAGCAGGCGATCGTTTTCCTCGGTGATGGCGAGTTTGACAGCATCGAGTTGCAGCAACGAATCCGATCCATAGCGGGTTGGGACTATGTTTGTCGCACAGCCAAGAACATCATCGTCTACTCAGAAGGAGAGCGCTTTCCTCTGGAAGAGGTCGCGGTTCTGCCCGATATGACGCTTTCGCTGCCTCAAGTGCTGGTCACCGAAGAAGCGTTCGGTCCTGTTCATCTCGCCATTGTCTGGGATCAGGAATGTGACGAAGCGCTCTATTTGGTCACCAGCTTCGAACTGGCCGAGGAGGCCTATTACTGGTATCAGCGCCGCATGCGAATTGAAACCTTTTTTTCTGACCAAAGATCTCGTGGCTTTGGCCTGCACAAGTGCCATGTCTCCGACCCGCTTCGTCTCTCTCGCATCCTAATCGCCGCTTCTCTTGCCTATCTCTGGATGATCTATCTTGGCGTTCATGCCCATTTAAACAAGATGATTCCCATCATCCATCGCACTGACCGCTGCGATCTCAGTCTCTTTCAACTCGGCCTTGCCCTCTTGCAACATTTTCTCGATGAATCGATGAGCATCGACGTCAATCTTCGCCTACACAGGGACTTCCTTCTCGCATGAAAACAGTTTCTGCAGATGAGTCTCCTGTTCAAATCGGAAAAATCAATAGAACGAATTTTCTGTCCGGTAGTGAGTAGATGCATCCGATCTGAAATGGGATCCAAATATCATTTGTCCAGCTCGAATGTTGCCAGGACTGACGGCTCGACCGGCTGCATGGCTTCGGCCAATAGGGTCGCTACCGGGCCAGGACCGGCCGATCTCTCCACGACCTGCAGATCGTCAGCCCCGTACACGTGCAATGCCGACGTGGATACCCAGCCTGTCGCACCATCTTCAGTGTAGAGTGCGTAGTGCGTGCCGCCGGCGCTGCGCCCTGTCACCGTCACCGTTTCGCCGATAATTAGCGACTGCACAACTGGGCCGTCCGGCGCGCTGCGCAAGGTGGTGTTGCCCCGCACGATGCCGAGTGCGCTGGGTGTCTGATCCAGGGGCAGCACAATTTGCACACGATCGTGTACGGGAACGCCTCCGGCGAACGGGATGGCGATCGAGTTCTCGTCAGCGACGATGACCGGTGGCCGCGGAGTCACAATCGTAAATCTGCCGGTCTCGGCCGGATACTGTGGCGCCGGCTGTGCCGGACGCACGACGCCGGGTGGCAAGGCCGTGGGTGTTGCATTTCCTGCCCGGCACCCAACCAATAAGAACGCCAGCAGACCGGCACAAACGATCACTTGTGTGGTTCGGAAGCTACTCATAGCGCAACGCATCGATAGGATTCAGACGGCTGGCCCGGTAAGCCGGGTAGATGCCGAAGAAGAGGCCGACTGCCATGGAAAAGAAGAGCGACGTCAAGATTGCGTCCAAGCCAACCACAGCTTCGAAGGCATCAAACGCAGTGCTGATGCCGCGTGCTCCCAGCACGCCGAGAGTGATACCGATCAGGCCGCCGATGACCGCCAACGTAACTGCCTCGATCAGAAACTGAACGAGGAGATCACGTCTCTTGGCCCCGACAGCCTTGCGCAGGCCGATCTCGCGCGTGCGTTCCGTCACACTCACCAACATGATATTCATAATGCCGATACCGCCCACCAACAGGCTGATCCCGGCAATTGCCCCAAGAAAGATCGTCAGCGCTCCCAAGATGTCTCCGAAGACCGCGATAATGTCGTTCTGGCTGATAATGCTGAAATCATCTTCGTCCAGATAGCTGATATCGCGCCGATCTCGCAGGACTGCGGCGATCTGCTCCTGTGCATCATCAATGTTTTCGTTATCACGAATTGAGGCATAGATGACGCTCACTTCGTAATTGCCGCTCACAGTCTTGCGTTTGAAGAGGCGATCTTGGGCCGTCGTCAGCGGAATGAAAACTCCCTCGTCTTCATTGCCGCCCGGTCCGCCGCCACGCTCCTCCATCACACCGATAACTTGGAACGCGAGGTTGTTTATGTACACAGTCTGGTCGACTGGATATTCGTCCTGCGCAAAAAGCTCATTGTACACCTCTGACCCCAGTACGGCGACGCGCCCACGTTCCTCAAAATCGCTTGCGCTGAAAAACTGTCCGACGGTGGGCTCCCAGTTGCGTACAATGGGAAAATTGGGTGTGACGCCGCTGACACCGATGTCGAGATCCTTCCCCTCTCGACTCACTGTGGCGCTGCCGGCATACTCAGCCGCGACAGCGCCGACGGCAGGTAGATAGCTACCGTCGGCAAGGGCCTGCATGTCCGTGAGCGTCATAGGGGAATAGCTCGCGCCGCGCTCAGTTGGCGGGCCGTCGCTGATGCTACCGGCAGCGATAAAGAGCAGATTGCTGCCCAGGCTGGCAAATTGATCCGTTACATACTTTTCGACGCCGCGGCCGATGGACATCAGTGCGATCACGGCTCCAACACCAATGATAATCCCGAGCATGGTCAATATGCTGCGCAACTTATTGGCTGCCAAGGCGCGCATCGCGATCCGGATGGACTCGACAACGCTCATACGACATGTTCCGGCGCGCGCACACGTAGATCAGCGGTCTCTCCATGCTTTGGTGTCTGATAGAGGTCGCGCTCAATCGCGCCGTCGTGGATGCTGATCACCCGGCTGCAATAGTCGGCGGTTTCGGGATCATGGGTGACGAAAACAATCGTGATGCCCTGGTCGCGGTTCAACTCGCCGAAGAGCGCCATGATCTCCTCGCTGGTGCTTGTGTCCAGGTTGCCCGTTGGCTCATCGGCCAGGATCATGGCCGGGCGGTTGACCAGAGCGCGTGCGATGGCCACCCGCTGCTGTTGGCCGCCGGAGAGTTCATTCGGTTTGTGGTCGAGACGGTCTCCCAATCCGACCTTGGCCAATGCGTCAGCGGCGCGCTCTCTTCGTTGCCGGCCGCGAAGCCCTGCATAAATAAGCGGCAATTCCACGTTGGCGCGCGCCGACGTACGCGCGAGCAGGTTAAAGCTTTGAAAGACGAAGCCGATCTTGCGTCCGCGGATCTCGGCCAGGCGATCGTCGTTGAGTCTGCTGACGTCGACTCCGTCGAGTTCATAGCTGCCGGACGACGGTACATCGAGACATCCAATGATGTTCATCAGCGTCGACTTACCGCTTCCGCTTGGACCCATGATCGCGACCATCTCGCGCGGAAGAATGTCCAGATCCATTCCGCGCAGCGTGTGAACCTGGACATCGCCCATCTGGTAGACCTTGGTTACACCACGGACAGATACGACAGGGACCGGTTTCGGCACACTCACAGGCAGCACCTATTCCCCGCCGAAGAGCGCGCCGCGCAGTTGTTCTTCGCTACTCTGCGTCACCAGAGCCACTTCCTCAGCATCGGACAATCCGGCCAGCACTTGAGATTCGCGCTCGTTGCGCATGCCCAACTCAATTTCCTGCAACACCGGTTCACCGTCAACAACCTTATTGACAAAGGCGCGCCCACTATCGCGATCGCGCTGGATGAAGCGATTGGGCAAGAGAACTGCATCCTCAATTTCAGCTGTGGTGATGATGGCTGTGGCGCTCATACCGTCGCGCAGCGGGGCCTCTGTCAGGTCAGGCGCCACGGTCACACGGTAGGCGATCACACCGCCGACATCCTGTGCAGTCGGGGCGATCGCAGTGACACGGCCACTGAGATCTACCTCAGGCAATGCGTCGACACGGATGCGCACAGGCTGGCCGACCGCCAACTGTCGCACGTCGATTTCGTCAACGAGGACATCCATGTGAAAGCGGCTCAGGTCGGTTAGCTGCGCCGCCTGCTGCCCGGCCGAGACCTGTTCGCCGGCCTTGACATCAAGCCGGCTAATCACACCGCCAAAGGGCGCAATCAATCGAGCGTTGCGTAGATTGCTTTCGGCCTGCAATACACTCAACTGCGCTTGGCGCAGCTGTGCCTGTGCAATTCGTACATCTTGTTCGTCTGCGCCATCAAGCAGAGTCTGAACATTGTCCTGTGCAGTGATCAGGTTACTCTGGGCCTGCCGCAGCGAGACCTCGGCCTGTGCGATCTGGTTGAGCGCCGCTGCGAGCTCCGCCTGATTGGCCGGTTCAGCGGTAATCGCGGCTTGGGTGCGTGCGTTTTCCAGGGCAAGAGTCGCTTGTTCCAACGTAACGGATTGCTGCAATGTCCCGATATTCGGGTAATCCTTTACCTCGTTGTAGGCTTGCTGTGCGCGCTTGAGTTCGGATTCCGCCTGGCGCACTTGGACCAAATTTACCTCGCGTTCAGCGGCTGTCGGCCCGGCCAGGAGATCGCGGTAGGCGGCTTGTGCACTGGCCAACGCCGCTTCGGCGCCGGCGATTCCGGTCTGCGCCACCTCAACCCCGGCCTGGGCCGATGCCAACTCGGACGTTTTGGGAGGTTGGACCAGTTTCTCCAATTGAGCCTCATTGATCTCCAACGTCGTCTTGGCTTGAGCAAGGGCAAGCGTCAAATCAGTTGTGTCCAACTCGGCTAATAGCTGGTCGGGAACCACCATTTGCCCTTCGACTACATAGACCTCCTGCAACGTTCCGGGCGTGCGGAAGCTCAGTGCAAGCCGACCCTCCGGCTCTATACTTCCGGTGGCGCTGACGGTACTGGCGATCGACCCGCGTTGCACCAACGTTGTTTCAAACTCAGGTTCTGTCAATGCGCTTTGTCGCGGCAAATATACCTGTTGGTAGAGATACCAGCCGCTTGCGATAAAGGCAAGGACAATTGTGAGCGTGAGTAAAATCTTGCGCATTGATCTACTTTTCCACGGTTCCTATCACGAACGGCTTGGGTCTTCTCAACCTTAGGTAGTAAGCACAGTCCTTGCGATCACCCGCTCCAGGCAAAGCCAAGGCTGTGACCCTACGTATAGAAAAGATACCAAGTGGATCCCGGCAGAAATCTCTGAACAGTCCTACCAGAAGTAGCATAGCCGGATATGTGTCATGGCTTTCACACTGAACTGAACCAGAAGTTATCCACAATTCACCTCTCCAACCTGTGGATAAGTGTACCAGAAGGCGGATAACCGGTGAATTTGGCCCACATGATTGGTCTGTTTTCCTACAGTTGCAGTTCGTGGCAACCACGCAAAATGTGCGCGCTATGATAGAATTCCGACATTGTGCAGCGCCGATTACATTTCTAACCAGCAGCTATGACGATCTCCGCGAAATCCCGCTTTGATATTCTGCGCGTCCCCGTGCTCGGTCGTTTCCTCATGTGGAAGCATAGCCGCACAGCAATTCAGCTTCCGCTATTTTTCGTCGCCGTTCTACTGGTGATCGACGGTCTTTTCGGCAGTCCATTGGCCGCGAAAAATACAGCGACCGTTGCGACATGGGTTCACTATCGCGGATTCGTGGTCTTGGCGCTCTTGATCGTTGGCAATCTGTTCTGTGCAGCGTGCCCGTTTATGCTGCCCCGCAAACTGGCCAAATGGATTGGCCAGCCGACCGCACGCTGGCCGAAAATGCTGCGAAACAAGTGGGTCGCCATCGCCGGTTATGTTGGGATCATCTATGCCTATGAGCTGTTTGATCTTTGGGCGAGTCCTTGGCTGACGGCATGGCTTATCGTGGCCTACTTCACAGCTGCCTTTGTACTGGAGGCGCTCTTTACCCGCAACAGTTTCTGCATGTACGTTTGTCCGCTGGGCACCTTTAACTTCTTGTACAGCAGCACCAGCCCAACCCAAATCAGTGCACGAAGTACGGATGTCTGCCGCAGTTGTGTGGGACACGACTGCATCAACGGTAGCGCAACCCAACAAGGATGCCAGCTTGAGCTCTATGTTCCGACCCTGAAGAGCAATTTGGACTGCACCCTCTGTCTGGACTGTGCAAAGGCGTGTCCGCATGACAATGTTGTCTGGACTGTGCGTACACCCGTAGCAGAACTTTTTTCCCGTACATGGCCCCGACGTCTAGACTTGGCATTGCTCGCTGTGATTGCCTGCTTCGTCGGCTTTCTCAATGCGTACGCTATGACGCCCCCTATATATGCCTTGGAAATAGAGATGGCCTCGCTGCTGAATCTCCAGAGCGAGGCGGGTGTGCTGGGTCTGATCTATTTGGCAGGCGCGTTCATCGTTCCGTTGACGTTGATCTATGCCATCGCTATGGTCGGTCGACGACTCACAGGGGAAGACACAACGCTTGCCCGGCTGGTCATGCGCTTTGCTTATGCGTTTGTGCCCATGGGATTCGCCATCTGGGTCGCCCACTACCTCTTCCACTTTTTGACGGGTGCTTTGACGCTGCTCCCTGCAGCACAGACATTCTTCAACGAAACACTCAACATGCCGCTTTTGGGCGAGCCCAATTGGGCTGCTGCAAGTTGGCTGGTGCCGTCCGTTTCGATGATTCAGGCGCTCCAGTCGACCATCATGGTGGCCGGCTTTGTTGTTTCGGTCGTTGTGGCTTGGGCTGCTGCAAAGGAAGCCAACGCAAACAGACGTGGACAGCTTGCAGCAGTTTTGCCCTGGATTCTCTTGCTGACAATGATCACGTTCGCTGCACTCTATGTATTCCAACTTCCGATGGAAATCCGCGGTAGCGCACTCGGTGGTTAATAGTCACCGTATCGACGCGTGAGAGCACCATCTATGCACGTCGCTAAGCGCCGCTGACCTCAAACCCTGCCAAATTTTCCAATGCCTTGACAAGTGCATGGTTGCCTTCACTGCCGATACCGCGCTTCCAGCGTACGATAAAGATTGAAAATCAGTGATGTACCCGGAATCGGGACACCCAGTTCATCAGCCGCATCCAGAACCAAGCGTAGATCTTTTTGCTGCAGGTCGATGGTAAAGCCCGGGCGCCGATCGCGGTCGATGATCTGCGGCGCGCGATTGGTGAACATCCACGAACCTGCCGCGCCTTTGCTGACTGCGTCAAACGTCTTCGTGAGATCGACACCACCGGCTTGCGCTAGCATCAAGGCCTCGCACATGGCCAGACAGTTGCCCACGACCAATACCTGATTCACCAGCTTGACGGTCTGTCCGGCGCCGGTCGCACCTACATGTGTGATGGTCTTTCCCATGGCTTCAAAGACAGGCATTGCCCGCGTAAAGTCGGCGGCGACGCCGCCGACCATGATGCTGAGCGTGCCGTTGGCAGCGCCTTCGCTGCCGCCGCTGATGGGGGCATCGAGCATCGCGACGCCTTTTTCTGTCAGGCGGGCTGCGATTTCCTTGGTCACTTGCGGGCTGATGGTACTGCAATCGACCACTAACGAGCCCGGCTTAGCGCCCTCGATAATACCGCCTTTTTCCAAAATTACGGCCTCAACATCCGGTGTGTCACTCACACACACAACGATAATGTCGCTGTGTGCGGCTACGTCGGCAGGGCTGTCGCCTAGTTCGGCGCCGGCCTCGACCAGCACGTCTGCACGGCTGGCAGTGCGGTTCCACACGCGTACACGAAATCCGGCTTTCAGAAGATTATTCGCCATGCCGCGCCCCATGATGCCGAGGCCGACAAATCCAACGCGCTCACCCATGTCTGATAACTCCTTCAGTATTGATTGATGGTTTGAGAAGATATGCGTGTACAAAACAACGTCGACAAAATGGTGTCGATACGTGAATGAACAGTTGATGCTGCCTGAAGCACATCTGCGCCATCGTCCTGCACAACCGTTGCAGGCACAAGTATGTGGCAGCCAAACAGCAGTGGACAAGATCACGTCGGGCGCTGTCCAGCCATCATAAACCGAGCAGCTATATGTAGACAAGTGGTGCCCGCTCCCACTGGCCCAGGTGCCACGTGTGTAGGTCAACAATTCATACCCATAAAAGAGAGGCCCGCAGCTTGCGGGCCTCTTCCGACCAATTGGGTTGAGAATCTAGTGAATCAAGCAGGTTTCTATCGTGGTTTTTACGCCGAAATGAACGAGTTCATCAGGGCATGGACACTACAGTGGTAATTTGGGTCAAGCTACTCGAGTGGAATCGCCAACATACCTGTGGCCCGATTTACGGGATCGACTAGTTGAGCAAAGCAGCAATCGCCTCTGTGGTCTCCGTATCGCCCTCGTCAACCGGTGTATGTTCGATTACTTCGAAAACAAAACGTTCGCTGGTCACATCATTCTCGTCGGTCACTTCTCGATAGTCAACTTGAATGACATCACCTGGAATGAACCGATTGGCCAAGATTGATTCGCTGAGTTCGTCCTGCAGTTCGTTCTGAATCACACGGCGAAGCGGACGTGCACCATATTCAGGATCGAAGCCAGCTTCTGCAATGGCTAGGCGAGCAGCCTCTGTTATTTCGAGTTTCATCTCGTGCTCGGCCATTTGTAGGCGCAACGGTTTAATTTCCAGTTCAACAATCATGGCGATCTCGTCGCGTGACAGGCTGCGGAAGACCATCACGCCATCCAGCCGATTGATGAATTCCGGCCGGAAGGTCTTCTTGAGAGCATCCATGACCTTGGCCTTCATCTGGGAATATTCCTGCTCACGGGTCTCGTCGTCCTCGCGAGTGATGGCAAAGCCGAGCTTGCTGGCACCCTGGATCAACTTGGCGCCGATGTTGCTGGTCATCAGAACCAGCGTGTTACGAAAGTCCACACGTCGTCCCTTGGCATCGCTCAAATAGCCGTCTTCCATGACCTGTAACAACATATTGAACGCTTCCGGATGCGCCTTTTCAATCTCGTCCAGCAGGATCACGCTGTAGGGACGACGACGCACTGCCTCGGTCAACTGACCGCCCTCTTCGTAGCCTACATATCCAGGAGGCGCACCTACGAGACGACTAACATTGTGGCGCTCCATGAACTCACTCATATCGAGCTTGAGCAAAGCGTCTTCGCTCCCAAACATAAACTCGGCCAGGGTCTTGGCGAGAAGCGTTTTGCCGACGCCTGTCGGGCCAAGGAACATAAATGTGCCGATTGGGCGACGCGGATCTTTCAGACCGGCACGGGCCCTGCGCACAGCTTTGCTGATCGCCTTGATCGGTTCTTCCTGGCCAATCACGCGTCGCTGCATAACTTGCTCCATTTCGAGCAAGCGCTCTCGTTCCTCACCGGCGATACGGATGACCGGCACACCGGTCCACATTGCCACAACCTCTGCAATATCTTCTTCAGTCACTCGCGGTTTGTTGACCGTCTCATTCCAACCTTCACGTAGCTCCGAAAGCCGGGCTTCGAGTTCGACTTCTTTGTAGCGCAAATCGATTGCGTCGTCATAGCGCTGTGTTTCCAGCGCGTCTTCTTTGGCCTTTTGCAGCTTGCGCAGATTCATAAACGTCTCACGCAAATTTGTTGCGTATGGGGCCTTATACATGCGGACGCGGCTGCCGGCTTCGTCGATCAAGTCAATTGCCTTGTCCGGCATAAAGCGATCCGGAACATATCTCGCGGCCAGGTTTGCAGCCGAGACGAGCGCATCGTCGGTAATCTGAAGCTTGTGGTGCTCCTCGTAGCGGGAGCGCACACCCTTCAAGATTTCGATCGTTTCCTCGATGGAGGGCTCTTCAACCAGAATAGGCTGGAAACGCCGTTCTAGCGCAGCATCGCTTTCAATATATTTGCGATATTCATCCAGTGTCGTTGCGCCGATGACCTGAAGTTCACCACGACTCAACGCCGGTTTCAGTATGTTGGCTGCATCAACGCTGCTGCCGGCAGCGCCTGCGCCCACGAGCATGTGAACTTCATCGATGAAGAGCAACGACTGTGAGGCAATGATCTCTTCAATGACCTTTTTCAGACGCTCCTCAAATTGTCCGCGATACATTGTACCGGCAACCAGACTACCGACATCCAACATGATGAGCCGGCGATTGAGCAAGGGTTCAGGCACATCGCCTTCAATGATCCGCTGCGCCAAGCCTTCTACGATAGCCGTTTTGCCGACACCCGGTTCACCGATCAGGGCCGGGTTGTTCTTGGTACGTCGGCTCAGAATCTGGATCAAACGTTCGATTTCGGTCTGCCGACCCACCACGGGATCGAGCTTATTTTCTTCAGCAGCAGACGTCAAATCATAGCCGAGTTGATCGACCAGAGGCGTCTTCGATTCTTTTTTCGACTTGTCCTTGGTCTGTGCTTGGTTCTGTAAAATGTTGCGGGCAGTTTGGGTGCGAACGCGGTCTAGATTGATGCCGAGACCACGCAGAACGTTGACCGCGATTCCTTCACCTTCGCGCACGAGACCGAGCAGCAAATGTTCGGTGCCGATGTAATGGTGTCCCATCAATCTGGCCTCGTCAACGGCCAGTTCGATGACACGTTTGGTACGCGGTGCCAATGTCGGTTTGCCAAACGGTGCGCGTTCTCCCCGCCCTACAGTGCGCTCGACGGCACGAATCACTTGACCGGGTTCTACACCCAGTTCGCGCAACACTTTGACAGCGACACCATTTTCTTCACGAACGAGCCCAAGCAATAGATGTTCGGTGCCGATATAATTGTGGTTCAACCTCAGCGCTTCTTCCTGGGCAAGTGTAAGAACTCGCCGGGCACGCTTGGTAAAACGATCAAGCTTGTCAGACATTGAAAATCATCCTCAAGATACTCTGGAGAAGCCGGAACCTAGAGCCATCATTACCCTAGCAGGGATAAGTGAGATTTGCCGTAACGCCTGTTCCGCTTCGGCAATGGACAGCGCTTGTTGCGCAGACGATAGTTAAGGTGGGATGCCCTATCGTCGACACCTATACGATTGCAGCCCATTCAGCCATAATTGTAGCGATCAATCGGCACTTCGCCGTGGACCGATGGGGCGGCAACGAAGAGAAACAGAGCCTAGTTTACCTGGCGGCAATGCATCTGCGGCGAGCTCGATTCTTGAGTCCATTGTAACGATTGGCAAAGTGCTTTGTCAATAAGCGAAAAACAGACTGCGATTGTTCCGCAATCGAAACGAGTACAAAAAACAGGAGGGACGTAGAGTCACGCCCCTCCTGAACAGACAATCATCTGTCAAACAATCGAATTTTCTTAGTTCGACGCGTTAACAACTCTTCCTTCCGGAATTCGTTGGGGAATCTATCCGGCAATGCCAATTAGGTGACTTCCTCCATCATTGGCTCATCAGCAACCGCATCTTCTCGCACGTCGTCCTCATCACTCGGCGCGATTTCCCAATCGATCGATACGGACTCCTCAGGTGGCAGCGCCTGTTTGAGGCTCAACCCCATACGTTGCTTGTCGGTATCGATCCGAATAATGCGCAGTTGGTGTTCTTCACCCTCAGCCACGATCTCTTTGGGATGATTGACACGTCGGTTAGCCAGTTCGCTGATATGAATCAGCCCCTCTACACCGGAATCGTCCAGTCGAGCAAAGGCGCCAAAGTTCACGAGTTTCGTCACACGACCGGTAACGATTTGACCGACTTCATAAATGTCGTTGACCAAGTCCCACGGCTGTGGCTGCAGGCGGCGCAGACTCAAACCAATTCGACGACGCTCCATATCGACACTTAGGATCTGAACTTCTACCTTCTCGCCGACCGAGACAACTTCACTCGGATGCGAAACCCGATTCCAACTCAATTCACTCAAATGGATCAGGCCGTCGGCACCGCCCAAATCTACAAAGGCGCCGAAGTCGGCAATGCTGCTGATCACGCCCTCATAGGTGTCGCCTTCGTTCAGCGATTTGAGCAACTGTTCCTTCTGGTGACGTCGCCATTCACGCATGGCCAAACGCTCAGAGAGAATCAAACGATTGCGGTTGCGATCGATGTCAATTACCTTCAACTTTAGGTCCGTACCGACAAGGCTAACCCACCGGTCATCGGAACCGCTATCGGAATCCCCGTCAGCTTGTGACTGACTGGAAGAGCTGAGTTGGCTGGCCGGTACAAACCCGCGAACCTGACCAAGCTTCACAATCACCCCACCCCGGTTGCATGCCGCCACTGTACATTCGAAGATGTCCTGGGATTCCATCAGCTCCTCAGCGCGCTCCCAGTCTTTCTCGGCGAGCGCGCGGCTGATACTCAAGAGCAGGTTTCCGTCACGATCCTCGCGAATGATATAGACTGAGATCTCGCCGCCGACCTCGATCGTCGAGTACAGATCACCGATACGATCGATCTCTCGGCTGTTGACAACGCCTTCGGACTTGAAGCCAATATCAACCAGCAACTCATTCTGTCGTTTCTCAACAACGATGCCCTGACGAATATCGCCAGACTGCGGCGCCAGCAATGACTCTTCAATTTCCGCCAATAGCTGAGCCATTGGATGCATCTCATCCGACCCCGGATCATCAGATGTAAATGCGTCAATGTCCATTGCTTCCATGAATGCTTGACCGTTGCTCATGGGTAAACGAATGTCCTCCAAATGTACCAATAATATCACGACCGAAATAAGCTTCGGTATAACGCATACGTTGCCTGAATTCGACATGGTGGCGATGGCAGTCGGCTGCATCTACAACAGCCCAAGACCCTGCAGCACTCCATGCGAAAAGGATATGTCTATCCGACGCCAAACCTATGGCAAATGAAAAGTTCGGCGATCTCAGTCGACAATGGCGATTGCCTCAATCTCAACCAAACCGCCGAGCGGTAGAGCTGCCACCTGAACGGTACTTCGTGCGGGCGGCACGCCCAAGAACGCCTCGCCGTAAATGCCGTTGACAGTGGCAAAATCTGCCATGTCTACGAGGAAAATTGTGGTTTTGACGACATGGTCCATACTGGAACCAGCCTCAACCAATACAGAAGATAGATTTGCCAATGCTTGTCGAGTTTGGACCTCAATACCTTCGGGGAGCTTGCCGGTTTCGGGGATGAGACCTAATTGGCCGGATGCGAAGACCAAATCATCCGTTTTAATTGCCTGAGAATAAGGACCTACAGCAGCCGGGGCATGCCTGGTGGAAACAGCTACGCGACTCAAATCATACCTCTACACAAAATACAGTTCCGCACAATGGGACCGTCAAATCGTCGCATTATCCACACAATTTTGCCATCAAACTTCAGGGCAAAAAACGAATCCGTCACGATAATATGTCAATTTTTGTCAGTCCAGGGAAAATTGTAATTGAACTTGCCGATGAAGTCAAAATCAAGGGACAAAAAAGCGCATGTTTCTTCTGACTGCGAATCCTGCAGTCGTTAGGTTCATTTGATCGGGCGTTATAGTGGTCAAACTAACTCGGCACGACCGGCAAACTGCGGCGCATAATTTCGTAGTTCTCCAATGCCCTGCCGGCGCCCAGCGCAACACACGCTATCGGATTCTCGGCGACGTAACAGGGCACACCAGTCTCTTGGGTCAGCAACTGGGCGACGTTACGAAGTTGTGCACCTCCGCCAGTCAACACCATACCACGATCGATGATGTCGGCCGCCAACTCAGGGGGCGTCTTCTCAAGTGTAGAACGGACTGTGCTGACCACAGCCTGTAGCGGCTCGGCCATTGCTTCAGTCACTTCGCTACTGGTAATGTTGATAATCCGTGGCAGACCGGTGACTTGATCACGGCCTCGCACCTCGATAGTTCGTTCATCTTCCAGCGGCAATGCACTGCCGATGCCGATCTTGATCTCCTCCGCCGTCTGCTCACCAATCAACAGATTGTACTTTTTGCGTACATAATTGATGATCGACTCGTCAAACCGATTCCCGCCGACGCGTACGCTACTCCAGACGACAATGTCATACATAGAGGCCACCGCCGCCTCGGTTGTGCCGCCCCCCATGTCCACCACCATGTTGCCGGTCGGCGTACCGATGGGCAATCCGGCGCCGTATGCTGCGGCCAGCGGTTCCGGAATCAGGTAGGCGGCGCCGGCGCCGGCCTGCATGGCGGCATCGTGAACGGCACGCTCCTCGACGCTTGTGACGCCGCGCGGCGTACTGATCATAACCCTTGGTTTGAAGAGCGGTGCCAGCATAGGGTTGACGTTGCCGACAATCGACTGGATAAAGTAGCGCAACATCGCCTCGGTGACGACAAAGTCCGCAATAACGCCGTCACGCATCGGTCGCGCAACTTCAATGCTTTCCGGCGTGCGACCGAGCATATCATATGCCTCATGGCCGACTGCAACCATTTTATTGTCGCGTAGCCGTATCGCAACAACGGATGGTTCGTGCATAACGATCCCGCGCCCTTTCACATGCACCAGGACGTTTACTGTGCCGAGATCGATTCCGATGTGTTTTCCAAACATAGCCTTGTCAGCGACCTTTACTGGTTCAGTTCGGCGTGTATACCACGACGGAAATCCGGCTATACTACCTCTGGCAGGAACTGGTCAAGGATTTCTGCCGGGATTCACTAGCGTGGTGGACGGAAACATTACCACCGCTGCTTAGACATTGGCCAGTTTCCAAAGTGCATTATACCGGCTGGCATGAATCCCACTCAAATGGACAAAAGGCCGGATTCCCGTTGGAATCCGGCCAAGACAAAAAATCATGTGATTCTGGGCGGCTATGCTCTGTCTTAGGGGTCGCCCTGGAAAGCAGGAGCTTCCCGGTGGCGGGCACGACGGCGTTGTGCCACCTTCAATCGCAGATTGCTCCGCCGAAGAGCTGCCAACATCACAGGCCGATGTTCCGCCGGAACACCTTCTTCCAACGCCTTACGCGCCCGCTCTCGTGCCGCTTCGGCACGATCGACGTCAATATTTTCAGCGCTTTCCGCAACATCTGCCAAAATCGTGACCTTGTCCGGCCGTACTTCCACCACGCCGCCGGCCACCACAAGATGCTCGACATCGCTGCCCCGGTGCAATACAATCTCACCGATGTCCAGCGTACTCAACAAGGGAGCGTGTCCACGTAAGATCCCCATCTGACCGTCCATGCCGGGCAAGGTGACCATATCCACTTCTTCAGAAAAGAGAAGACGCTCGGGCGTAACGATATCAACTTGAATGCCCATATTGCTGCTCTCCTAAAACAGAATCGTACGAAAAGTTGCGGTAAACCCGGACGTCAATCTTCCAGGTATTTCTATACAAGATAGAGTGGTCGGGTTGCTGCCGCGATGTCTACGCCGGGCTATCCGAATCTGAATGCACGTCAGATCAGTTGCGCAACGTTACGGCTTTCTCCACAGCCTCCTCAATGGTGCCGATCATATAAAACGCCTGCTCAGGCAGATCGTCATGTTTGCCGGCGAGAATCTCTTGAAAACCGCGTACGGTGTCGGCGATCTTGACGAATTTCCCGGGTGTGCCGGTAAATTGCTCCGCAACAAACATCGGTTGGGTCAGAAAACGCTGCATTTTACGGGCGCGTGCAACTGTCAATTTGTCGTCTTCGCTCAATTCTTCCACCCCGAGAATTGCGATAATGTCTTGCAGATCCTTATAGCGCTGGAGCGTTTGCTGAACCTGACGGGCTACATCGTAATGTTCTTCGCCGACGATCAGCGGATCCAGGATGCGGCTGGTCGATCCCAAAGGATCCACAGCAGGAAAGAGTGCCTGCTCGGCAAGCGATCGCTGCAGGGTAATCGTCGCGTCCAGATGGGCAAAGGTTGTTGCGGGTGCCGGATCGGTGTAATCATCGGCAGGCACATAGACGGCCTGCATTGAGGTGATCGAGCCGGTGTTGGTCGACGTGATGCGTTCCTGCAAGTCGCCCATGTCGGTGCCCAGGGTCGGCGCATAGCCGACAGCGCTGGGCAGACGACCCAACAGCGCCGACACTTCGGAACCGGCCTGCACAAAGCGGAAAATATTGTCGATGAAAAGCAGAACGTCGCGACCCTCATCCCGGAAATACTCGGCCATGGTGACGCCGGTCAACCCGACGCGCAAACGTGCACCAGGGGGTTCATTCATCTGGCCAAAGACCATTACCGTGGAGTCGATCACTCCGGACTCGATCATCTCACGCATAAGGTCGTTGCCTTCGCGGCTGCGTTCACCGACGCCGGCGAAGACAGAGTAACCACTGTGGAACTCAGCCACGTTGTGAATGAGCTCCTGAATCACGACAGTCTTGCCTACACCGGCACCACCAAAAATCCCTGTCTTGCCGCCTTTGGTAAACGGCGCAATCAGATCGATGACTTTGACGCCGGTTTCGAAGAGTTCGGCTTGTGTACTCTGTTCCGCAAAGGACGGAGGGCGCCGATGGATGGGATATCGATCCACGGCCGCGACATCACCCTTGTCATCGATTGGTTGACCGACCACGTTAAACAGTCGCCCGAGAGTAGCCGGGCCGACAGGCACCGTGATTGGCTGCCCATCGGAAACAGCGACCATCCCGCGTCGCAATCCGTCAGTGCTACCCATGCAGACGCCGCGAACAACATTGTTGCCCAGCTGCTGCTCTATTTCAAAGGTCTCCAGGCGGTCTGCCCCCAGGTCCACGCTGACAGCATCATATATCTCGGGCAAACGGCCATCCGGAAAGATGAAATCAACGACCGGGCCGATAACACTTACGACCGAGCCTACCAGTTGTTCAGCCATTCTGGACTCCTAATCCACTATCTCTTGACGAGCAGACATTTCGCTAGCTTTATCCGTCTCATGCACATATACACAGATTGCGGACGGGAAAGCCTGTTAGATTTTTCACCATCAACATCAGACGCTACGGCTCAATTGGCGCAACTATCACACGGACAATCCTCGGCACAGAAGAGCGGCCTGCCAATATCGGCCGGCACTTGATAACTGTCTCTGGTATATTGTCTCTGGTATATCTTGTCACAGCTATTCGAGCGCAACCGTACCACCGATAATGTCCATCAGTTCGCGCGTGATGCCTTCCTGACGGGCCTTGTTGTAGGTCAATGAAAGACTGTCGATCAGGTCAACCGCAGCATCCGTCGCATTACGCATGGCAACCATGCGCGCCGAGTGTTCGCTTGCGATGGATTCGTACAGCGCTTGCAGCACCCGCACCTCGGTAAAACCATACAGGACTTGACTCAATACCGCTTCCGGCGACGGCTCGAAAATATACTCCGGCGCCATCGATACTGAAGGTTCCGCCGGTTCGATCGGCAGCAGTTTCTTGACGACAGGCTCCTGACGAATCGTGTTGATGAAGTCCGTATAGATTGAATAGACCTCGTCAAAGTGCCCGGTGGAGAAGTCGTCAATCAGTAGCCGTGTGATAGGACCAATATCATAGGTGGTCGGACGGTCCGGCAAACCGGAAAATTCAGCGCGCACAACCGGATCGTAACGTAGCAACCAATCCCGGCCTTTCTTGCCGACAGTGACCACTTCGACATCAAGACCGGCCTTGCGTTTCTCGCGCATAAAACCGGCAGCTGTCCGAATCACATTCGCATTAAAGCCGCCGGCAAGACCTCGATCCGCAGTTACCAGCAAAATCCCCACACGACTGACCGGACGTCCCTGAATCAGGGGATCGAGTTCATTTTCGACGCTGGGCAGGCGCGCAATGTAGGAAAGCACCTCACTAGCTTGCTCTGCAAACGGACGCGTGGCCGTCACCTGTGCCTGCGCCTTACGCATCTTCGCGGCCGACACGGCTTCCATCGCCTTGGTAACTTGTGAAATGTTCCGCACTGACCGAATACGGCGCCGGATTTCTCGAGTATTTGCCACGGTGACGAACTCCCCTTAATCGGTGAGTGAACTATCAACTGACCGGATGCGGTCGCTACATATCGACAATCGCAACTACGACGCTCTCAAGCGATTATCGAAGGACATGTGCGCTCAACCAGACAGGGTTTATGCCGGCGGACTCCAAGTTCGATTGAAGTCCTCAAGGACAATGCGCAAGGCATTTACAGTATCGTCGGATAGATCTTTGGTGCGCAGGATCGCCTGTCCAAGCTCAGGTTGGCTAGCATCCATATACGCATGCATGGCGGCTTCCCAAGTCCTGACATGCTCAACAGGCACCTTGTCGACAAAACCATTGCCGGCAGCCCAAAGGCTGATAACCATCTTGTCGAGATCGAGCGGCTGATATTGAGGCTGCTTGAGCATCTCGGTCAAACGACGACCGCGATCGAGCTGACGCTGTGTTGATGCATCCAGGTCGCTGCCGAACTGGGCAAACGCCGCCAGTTCACGGAACTGGCTGAGTTCCAGCTTCAATCGTCCAGCCACCTTCTTCATCGCCTTGGTTTGCGCCGATCCACCCACCCGGCTGACAGATATGCCGACGTTTAGGGCCGGTCGAATACCTGCATAGAACAGGTCGCTTTCCAGAAAAATCTGTCCGTCCGTAATGGAGATCACGTTGGTGGGGATATAGGCGGACACGTCACCTGCCTGGGTTTCGATGATGGGTAGCGCTGTCAGGCTGCCTCCACCTTCTTCGTCGGCCATGCGTGCAGCGCGTTCGAGCAGGCGACTGTGGAGATAGAAGACATCGCCGGGGAAGGCCTCGCGCCCAGGTGGTCGACGCAGCAGCAATGACACCTGACGATACGCCTGCGCATGCTTAGAGAGATCGTCATAGACAATGAGGGCGTCCCGGCCTTGCTCCATAAATTCTTCGCCGATTGCACATCCAGCAAAGGGGGCGAGGTACTGCAATGCGGCCGGGTCTGCCGCCGACGCGCTCACGATAATCGTATGTTCCATTGCGCCGTATTTTTCCAACGTCGCCACGACCTGCGCCACACTGGACTGTTTCAGACCAATGGCGACATAGATGCAGATCAGGTCTTTGCCCTTCTGATTGATGATCGTATCGATGGCGATGGCCGTCTTTCCCGTCTGACGATCGCCGATGATCAGTTCGCGTTGGCCACGCCCGATAGGAATCAAAGAGTCGATGGCAGTGACTCCAGTCTGCACCGGCGTCGTCACCGGTTGGCGCATGATCACACCGGGTGCGATGCGCTCGACCGGACGGAAGGAATCGGTATCGATCGCTCCCTTGCCGTCTATGGGTTGCCCGACGGCATTGATCACACGCCCAATCATGGCGTCGCCGACGGGTACTGATGCGATCCGGCCGGTGCTGCGTACTAGGTCGCCCTCTTCAATGCCGGAATACTCACCCATAATGATGATACCGACATTGTTCTGCGTCAGGTTCAACGCAATACCGAGTACGCCGGATTTCGTAAATTCGACGAGTTCGCCGGCCATTGCAGCCTGCAGACCAGATACGAGGGCGATACCGTCGCCGATCTCAATAACTTCGCCCACGTCCACCTGGGTGGCGGTCGGTGTAAAATCAAGAATTTGTTTCTTGAGCAATGCTGTGATGTCGTTCACTTGCACAGCCATTTGTCATCCTCCTGTTTCGGGCAATGTCAGTCAAGATCCATGCCGGGATACGCCAAAATATGAAATGACGTAGTCCGCCGGCGCGTCTATACGTTCGCATCCATGCAGACAGAATTCGTGTCGCCTGACAATGCCGTTAGCGTACAACCGATACGACCGATTCGCGCAGCTTTGCCAGACGGCTAGCGACCGACGTATCAATCAGGTGATCACCGACGCGCACACGCAGGCCACCCATCAGCGAAGGATCCACCCGAAATGTGAAGACCAGGCCCTCGCCGTACTGCTCAGTCAAGGATCCACGAAGCTTCTGCTGATCCGCCTCTGTCAATTCAGCTGCACTGGAAATCTCAGCCTTTATCGGCGCGCGTTGCCCGCTCGCTGCATGAGACAGTGCTGAACTGATCTGCGGGATCAGATCGAGGTCGCCCTCCTGGATCAATATCTTGAGCAGGTTGTGAATTTCAGCCGGCGTATCTGCAGGGAGAACCTTGCCCAGAGCTTTCTCCTTCTCGGCAACAGATTTGCTGCCGTCCCCTACCAGCGCCACGAGCTTACCATCACCGGCAATTGCTGTTGACGCACTAGTCAGTGCGTCCTGCCATCGCTCAACCATCGCTCCCAGAATGGCCTGTGCGTAGCTGTTCGCTTGCGCACGTTTGTCTGTCATCAGGCGCCGCTCCCCTTCTGCTGAGCCAAAAACTCAGCAACGAAGCGCCCCTGATCCTTCTTGTTTTCCAATTCACGACCCAATACCTGCTCGGTCGCCAGGATCGCCAGATCCGCAATCTGTTTGTTGGCGTCCGACAACACCGCGTCCAGCTGCCGCTGTGCCTCTTCCTGCGCCCTAATGCGAGTATCAGTCGCCTCCTGCTCAGCGCGCGAACGCACTTCCTGTGCAATCTTTTCAGCGTCCCTGGTCGCTTGGGAGCGAATCTCCTGTGCCTCTCGGCGAGCCACATCCAAGATTTTCGACTTTTCCATCTCAGCTTCTTGCGCGGCGGCATTCGCGCGTTCCGCATCCTTCATACTCTGGGCGATGCGCTCATGACGCTGATCGAGCATGCGTAAGACCGGCTTATACAGCACCATACGCAGGACTACCATTAACAGCAGAAAATTGACAATCTGCGATACCAGAAGGCCACCGCTGATTCCAAGTTGATCCAAGATTAGCCTCCTTCAGACAAAACACGAACACGGTTGTTACTCTGACCGCACGATAGATGACATGGATCAGAATCCTGTCGATGCTTGGTCTGGGCGATTTTATAGAAAGAAGAGCAGCAAAGACATAACGAGCGCGAAAATGCCCATTGACTCAGCAAATGCGATCGCCAAAATCATATTCGTTTGAATTGTAGGCGTTACTTCCGGATTCCGCCCCATGGCTTCTACGGCCTTGGCGCCGATGAGACCAATTCCAATACCGGGGCCGATAGTCCCAATACCGATGGCCAGACCGGCAGCAAGTTGCTTCAGAGCCTCAGCATCCATTTTTTACTCCTTCAATGATTGTGAACGTTCGAAAGATTTCGCTTTCAAATCCGAATGTTTCGTGAACAAACAGCTTAATGATCGTGATCATGGCTGATGGTTGCCATGCTGAAAAATACGAGAGCCAGCATCATGAAAACCAACGCCTGAACAAATCCGACAAAGACCTCAAGTATATAGAACGGAAGCGGCAACAAGAACGCGATCAGGAAGGCCATCGTCCCCAAGACAATCTCACCGGCAAAGATATTGCCGAATAGACGAAAGCCAAACGCAACGATTCGTGCGAATTCCGATATGAGTTCAAGTATGCCGACAAATGCACTGATCAGTTTCATCGGCAGGTTCGGGCCATTCCAGACAAAATACTTCCCGAAGTAGCTGCCGCCAAGCGCACGAACACCCCAGACCTGCACCATGGTCATCGTCACCAAGGCGATAGCAAACGTCATGTTGAGGTCAGCACTCGGTGCGCGGAAGAATGGCACGAACTTCCGGTGTTCCTCTTCTGCCGGTGCAGGTGCCGGCTGCACCGCACTCGGGTCGACCAGAATCAAATAACCGCCGGCCATCGCCAGCTGATTGTTCCAGTAGAACCCGTGCCCATCATCCTGGCCCTCGGCAGGCTGCTCTTCGTTATGTTCTTCCCCGTCAGCAGGCTGCCCCTCTTCGACATGGATCTCGTCGCCGTGGGTTGCCTCGGCATGATATATACCGATACTGCCGACACCAGGAATCAAGCCGCTCCAGTTACTGAAAATCACAAATATAAAGATCGTGACCACCCACGGATAATATCGCCGTGCATCCCTTCCCGCAACACTCTCGCTCAAATTGAGTAGATACTCCAGCACCGCTTCCATCAAATTCTGGACGCCGGTCGGAATAACCTTCATGTTACGCGCGGCGGCAAAGGCCAGCAGAATCACAAAAATATCGACTAAAACGGTTGTCAGAATGGAGTTGGTAAACCATTTGGGGCCATTGGAGAAGATCGGCTCACCGGAAAGGGCCACGTGGGGAGGATCGACAGGGACGAAAAAGCTCAGAATGAAGAGGATAAACAGACCGGCCCAAATTGCTGTACGGCGCGGGTTCTCTTGAGCCTTGTCCTTTGTGCGATTGTAAAGGTTACTGGCGGATTCCATACTGCTCTTTTACCTTTCTCAACCTGGGTAACCGACAACGATTACGATTTGAGAACTGCGCTTCATTGCCTACTGAATCAGCAAATGTAGTGCCTAGATCGCCTGAACATCGGCCGACGGCGCACATAATGCCGTCTTCGATGTGCTCACTTGGTCAGGGCCGGCTTCGCGACTTGCTGCACCCTCATCATTGGCGCCGATCGATCTGGCGTCATCATCTTCGTCATCAGGCGGAGCGACATCTGCAACGACCTTGGAAAATTCCTCTAACGCTGCCCGAATAATGAAGAAGCTGCCGGCGGGGATAAAAATGAACAATCCCAAGATCGTCAGCAGCGGCAACAAACCTGAATAGACGTCGAGCACGATCAGCAGCAATATCGGCAACACAGCGCCAAACAGAAGAATTCTAAGAAGCCGGACGGCATCTACACGATAAACCGGACGGTCGGCGGCCCTTTCGTCCCCGTGATGTGGTTCGTCGTTTGAAGACACCCATTCCTCCGATGACTGAGCTCTCGTCAACTGACGAACGTGAAGAGACAAAAATGTTGGATTCTTGTTGTTTAATCGTCTACTGAGCATACGTTTGACGATCGAAAACGCCAAACCATGTCAATGTGGGCCGATTATAGCAGTGCGATTTCTAATCGCGCAAATTTTCACATGCTGTTCAGACATAAGCATTATTTGCGTCGCCGAAGTGGGTCGAGCCTACCCATCAAGCAATGGCGCAATGCAACTTTTTGACGCAAGAGGCCATCGCCGGGAGCAGAAATCTTGTCGGAAACTGCGCCTATCGGGTAGACTTCCTTTGACAATTCGTCCATCCCGGAGAGATAAAATGCAGACACAAATGCCGGCCCAGAGAAGTTCCTTGGTCTCATCGGTAAAGGTTTCGAAGGCGACCCATGCGAGCGAACTATGGCGCGGCGCATCCGTGATCTTTGCCAAGCATATGTTCAAGTTCCGCTCCAATTCGATGGAGATCGGCGGGACACTCGGCTGGCCCCTGCTGTGGGTGCTTACCTTTGGCGTCGGCATGGAACGTATCGTAAATCTAAACGTCCTCGGCACCAATCCCACCACTTATCTGGCGTTCATTACACCCGGGATTATTGCCTTGACCGCGCTGAGCGGTGCAGTCAACAGTGGGATGACCTTGCTCGAAGAAAAGATCAAGGGCATTACCAAAGAGTACTTTGTGGCGCCGATTCCGAGGATGAGCGTCTTGTTGGCTTCGACGGCCAGCGGTCTCATCAAGACGCTGGTGCAATCTCTGATTATTTTGGCGATTGCACTACTGTTTGGTGCCCGCATGGAAACCGGATTCAGCGACATCGTCGCCGCGACCATCGTACTCGTGCTTTATGTTGCGGCCTTTGTTGGTTTTAGCAACGGTGTCGCGGCGCGCAGCAAGTCGGTCGGCGGATACCATATGTTGCTCTTCGTGCTGAACTTGCCGCTGCTGTTTCTCAGCAATGCGCTCTATCCGCTGGTTGCAATGCCCCGTTGGATGCGGGTCATCGCTTACGCCAACCCGACGACCTATGTTGTGGACGGCCTGCGCCAAACGTTGTTCAACAACGGCTCTCTGCCGTTGCTGCTCAGCATAGTCGTTCTCGCTGCATTTGCGGTGATCTGTCAATGGTACGGGTTGAAGAGCTTTCGCCGCATCTTGGAAAGCAATTGAGGAACAGGGAATACCCATGGACGCTGTACAAAACGAGACAAAGCGCGGCTCAACGATAGAAGAACATATCAAGTTGGATCAGTTCCTCAAGCTCGCCCGGTTTGTCGAGTCCGGTGGGCAGGCCAAGCAATTGATCCGCGCTGGCTTTGTCCGTGTAAATGGCGAGATCGAAACGCGGCGTGGGCGCAAACTGCACCACGGTGACGTTGTGCGGATCGATGGGGATGAGATACAGGTCGTTATCGAACAGGATGACGAGGAGACCGGGTAGTCCACGGCCGGGTGGAGAAGGATGCTGGTCAGTCGGCTGAGGCGGAGGCTTCTTCCGGAAGGATCGTATCTATTGCCATTACACCCGGCAACAGTTCGGGCAGCGTCTCTTTGATTCCGTCCGCCGCCAAAACGGGAACGAGTGCAGCAATCGCGCACTCGACCATCGTGTCGTCGGGTTCGCGGGTGGTCAGTTTCTGCAAGGCTAGACCGGGTGCAATCAACCAGCGCATGAAGCGGTTGTTCTGATGCGCGGTGCTAACGCGGATGATCTCGTATGCGATGCCTGCAACCACCGGCACCAACAGCAGACGAGAGATGAGTCGCAGGATCAACGCCAGCCACGTAGGTTCCACACCGGAGAATGTAAGCGGCGCGAACAGTATGATGCTGATCACGAGCACATAGAGCAAGAAACTCGTACCACATCTCGTGTGTTGCACACTGTGTTTCTGAACATTGGACACAGTCAGGCTGTCACCGGACTCAAAGGCATTGATGGCCTTGTGCTCCGCACCGTGATAGCCGAAAACGCGCTGGACATCGGGAATACGTCCGATGGCCCATAGATAGGCCAAGAAGAGTAGAAGCCGGATGACTCCCTCAAAGACCGCATCGACCAACGGATGATCGCCCCAAAACGCGGCCAGCCAACGGCTGGCAAAGGTCGGCAGTAGAAAGAAGAGCCCAATGGCAAAGGCCAAACTGGCTACGATCGTCGTCCATGCCACAGGGCCGGAAAATTCGACGGCCTCGCCGTCCTCTTCCTGCATTGAGACCTCGCCGCTCCACATCAGCGCGCGCATGCCCAGCCCCAGCGCGTCCCACAATAGAGACAGCCCGCGCACGAACGGCCATTGCCCCCATGAGCTGGTATAGATTTTCGCCTTCAAGGGTTGTTCGTGAAGGACAATTGCGTTCTGTGGGTTGCGAACCGCAACGGCCATGCTGGTACGGCCGCGCATCATCACACCTTCGATAACGGCTTGTCCACCGTAGTATTGTTTCGCCATGGCGGGGATTGTAGCACCGTCCAGGCGCCGGAGCAAAAGGCGGTCGGAAGAGATACCGTGCCTAAGCGCACGTTCTCGTTATCTTCCGCCCAAGAAGGCTCGCCGCACGTCCGGATTGTCGAGCAGTTCCTGGCCGGTGCCTTCGTAGCTGTTCTGCCCCAGTTCCAGGACATAGCCGCGATCGCTGATCTGTAGCCCCTGTCGTGCGTTCTGCTCGATCATAAGTACGGTTAGGCCGATCTCCCTGTTGAGACGGCGAATGCCGCGAAAGATCTGCTTGGTGATGAGTGGCGCAAGACCGGCCGACGGTTCGTCCATGAGCACCAGCTTCGGTTCCCACATCAGCGCGCGGCCGATCTCCAACATGCGTTGTTCGCCGCCGCTCATGGTGCCGGCCTTCTGCTTGGCGCGCTCCGCCAGCCGCGGGAAAAGATCCAGGATGTACTCGATACGTTGTTTGATTCGCTCTCGGTCGCGCTCCAGGTACATCCCCATTTCCAGATTTTCGTAGACCGTCATTTGGGGAAAGACACTACGCAGCTGCGGCACGATCGTTATTCCAGCCTTGAGCGCTTCCTGCGGTCGTATGTTGGTCACGTCCCGGTCGTTAAAGAGCACACGTCCCCGACGCACATTCAGAAAGCCGTAGAGCGCTTTGAAGACGGTCGATTTACCGGCGCCGTTGGGACCGATCACGCAGACTATTTCACGCGGCTTGACGTGCAGGCTGACGCCCTTCAAAATATCGAAGTCCGGGCGATAGCCGGAGTAGACATCCTGCACCTCCAGCAGCGGCCGTTCATTGCCGTCTACTCGATCATCTTCATCGCCTCCGTCCGCGCCGAAATAGGCTTCGATTACGGCGTCGTCGTCCATGATCTCCTCGGGTGTTCCCTCGGCCAGTTTCTCGCCATAATTCAGCACCACAACGCGGCTGCAGAGATCCGATATAAACTGGATGTTGTGCTCGATGAGCAGAAATGTCTTGCCGTATTGTGTGTTAAGAGCGCGGATCCGATCTTTGATCTCTTCGACCAGCGTGGGATTGACACCGGAGGTCGCCTCGTCAAGCAGAATCAGGTCCGGATCGGGCATCAGCGCCATGCCGATCTCCAGTAGCCGTTGCTGACCACCGGAAAGGTTGCCCGCCATTTCATGACGGACCCGGCCGAGCAGCAGAAAGTCAATCAACTCATCCGCGCGCGCGCCGGTCTGTGGCGGCATGCGGCGGAATTTCTGGCGCAAGGACAAACCACCCCACTGGCGACTGAGCAGCATGTTTTCCCGGACGGTTAGTTTTTTGTAGACGCGGATCACCTGGAACGTGCGCGCCA
The DNA here is from genome assembly GCA_963715415.1 of uncultured Chloroflexia bacterium. Lineage (GTDB taxonomy): Bacteria > Chloroflexota > Anaerolineae > Caldilineales > Caldilineaceae > JAWKOK01. The sequence continues at coordinate 190,473 of CAVQSG010000003.1, forward strand.
GCCCAAGATGCGCGACCTGGTATGGTTTATACCGGGTGATGTCAGTGCTCCTTGAAAAAGATCTGCCCAGCGCTTACATCCTGTACACGGCTCAGACAGTCGAACAGGGTCGTCTTGCCGCTGCCGTTCGGTCCGATCAACCCCATGACCTCGTGAGGATAGACCGCAAAATCGACATCGGACAAGGCCGCAAGACCACCGAAAAACTTGCTGATGCCTTTGCCCTCAAGCAACGGAGGTCCGATCCGGCCGCGTATATCCGGTCGTAACGGCGCCGCGGGTTGGCAGTGTATAGTTCATGTACCCTGCTCCGTATTCACCTGCTGGTAGGCGTCGCTGGAGGCGTTTCCTGAATGCCTGCTCCACAGGCGGCCCAAGGAGGTGGACGACGGATCGCCCAGCGTCCCCATGATGCCCTCCGGGAAGAAGAGTACGATTAGAATTAGAAGCACGCCTTGGACGATCAGGTGATAGTCCAGGAAGCTGGCCCAGACGATGTCGCGCAGCCAGTAGATTAAGGCTGGCGCCGATGACCGGACCGGCGACTGTGCCGAGACCGCCAAGCATGGTCATCATGACCAATTCCACAGTTCGCGATTCAAAAAAGACGACGTCCGGATCGATGAAGGTGTTTTGATAGGCCCAGAGACCGCCGACAATGCCGGTGAAGAAAGCAGCGATCCAGAAGACGGTGATCTTGTGCAGCGTGGTGTTGATGCCGCGCATCTCTGCGCCGACCTCATCCTCGCGGATGGCGATCAGCGTGGCGCCGAATTGGGTGCGTCGCAACCACCAGACAAAGCTCGACAACCAAGATGGCCAGGATCAGCGTCACATAGTAAAAGAGGGGCCGGTTCAGATAGGGCGGCAACGTCAGGCCGACGCCTCCGCCGGTCAACGGTTTCAGCACGCGCACGATCTCGCGTATGGCCACAAAGGTGCCCAACATGGCTATCGAAAAGTATGGGCCTTTCAAGCGCAGCGTCGCCGAGCCGATCAGCACGGCGAAAGACTGCAGCCGCAATCGCACCGACCACCAACGCCGGCACAAACGACCAGCCGACCTTGGCCATCATGATGCCGGTGCCGTAGGCGCCGATGCCGAAAAAGACGGCGTGGCCAAAGTCAATGTAGCCGGTAAAACCACCGGTCAGATTCCAATCGCTGGCCAGCGTCACCAGCATGAACATCTGTGTGAACGAAAAGAGCAGCGAATTGGTGACCAGCTTACGGTCGGGAAAGATCGAGCGAAGAGCGGGCAGCAGAAAGAGAGATCAGCAAGCATTAGAGGCATCAGTGAGAATGTCGACCAGATTCGGTAGCTGTTCCGTCTACAGATCCGATATGGATCAAAGCAACGGGCCATGCAGGCGGGCTGTACCGCTGTCATACGGCTCCTCAGGGCATGATCGTCAAGCCTCGGCCGGCTTCAGTCCACCGAACAGTCCTTGCGGCCGCGTCACCAGCACCACGACCAAGATGACAAACGAGGAGATGATACCCAGATTAGTGCCCACATCCCGGGACATAGGTGGCAATGAGAACCTCGATGAGACCGAGCACCATTCCGCCCATCAGCGCGCCTGGGATACTGCCCAGACCGGACATGGCTGTGATGGCGAAAGCCTTGAGGGTCAGCGGCGGCCCCATGAATGGATAGATGGGTTGTGTCGGGCTGATGAGCGTACCGGCGACTGCCGGTCAGCGCGATACAGATCGCAAAGGTAATGGCGTAGACAGCGCCGATTTCGATGCCGACGATGCGCGCCGCTTCGCGGTTCTGGGCCGCGGCGCGTATGCTCTTGCCCAACCGTGTATGCTGCAAAAAGAGGTGTAGCAGCACCATGATGATCATGGCCGCAAGCAGCACATAGGTTTTGGTGATGGGAATGGTCACATTGCCGACGCGCCAGAAGCCACTCAGAGCCGTGTTGACGGTGCGCGGCGTGGCCGTCCAGATCAGTTTGGCGGCATTGGCCATGATGATCGACAGTGAAAAGGTTACCAGCAGCGAGATCAGATGGGGTCGATCGATCACCCGATTGATTAGAATCCGCTGCAGGATATAGCCGAGTAAAAACATGGCCGGCGCCACCACGATGACGGCGGCAAACGGTTCCCAGCCAAATTGCCGTTGAGCATCCAGGTCAGATACGCGCCCAACATCACAAATTCACCATGAGCGAGGTTGATCACGCCCATCACGCCCCAGATGATCGAAAAACCAAGCACCATGACGGCGTAGAAGCCACCGAGCATGATACCGTTGATAAGGGCTTGGGTCACTTGGTCCATGAAAACCTCCCGGGAACTGGTCGGGATATCGTTCCAGAGAACAACACATGTGGAACGGTCTGCCAAGGCAAGATCTGCAGCCGGTCACATGTGTTGCTCCGATCCGGACGGTGAAGAGTACGTTCTTAGCGGTCAGACCACGAAGGCATGGGATATTCCAGGCTTGCGACTGCAGCTTCAGGGGGCGCAACGACGTTGATCACACCCTCTTGAATTTGGATCGCACCCATAGGCTTGTTGACATTCTTGCCGGTCTCGTCAAAATTGATCGGGCCGTAGAAGGTCATTTCATCCATGTCAAGGAGCGCCTGGCGGACAGCGTCCGTTTCCAAAGATCCGGCGCTCTCAATGGCCAGATGCAGGGCCAATGCCGTGGCAGTCGATTCCGCAGCCTGATAGGTGGGTGGTTCGCCCCACATCGACTCATAGCGAGCGGCATAATCCGCAGCCGTACCGAAATATTCGTCCTCCCAACTCATGACCGCTTCCCATTGTGTCGGTCCGATGATGTAGTTGGCGGCGGAGCCGACTTCAGTGACAAACTCAGGGTTGCTAGGCCCAACGGTGATGACCATCGCTTTGGGTTCAAATCCAAGTTCCTGCGCAGCGCGCACAAAGAGCAGTGCGTCATTGAAGTGACCGCCTCCCACGAATACATCAGGGTCTGAGATCGCGAAATTTGGTCATGATCGCGCTGACATCTGCGATGTTGACCGGATAGGTTTCGACACCGAGCACCTCCAAGCCGAACTCTTCTGCCCACTTGACGGCGCCCTCACCGACCGAAGTCGGGAACGCAGTATCTTCATAGGCGATGACGACCGTTTCGGCTCCCTGCTCGGCAAGCTGTTCGAGCGCGGACTTGGTATAGTTACCGGCCGGAGTCAACACGGCAAACAGATTCTTGAAGCCACGCTCAAAGAGCGACTCAGAGGAGCCGTTGCCCTCGATCATGATCTTGTCATATTTTTCGGAAATGGCGCTTGCCGACATCGTCAGTCCGCTGGAATATGGACCGAGAAGAAAATCAACTTCGTCGTCGGTGATCAGCCGCTCGACCAGATTGGCAGCCGTATCCGGATCGCCTTCGTCATCGTAGTAGACGATTTCGACGTTGTAGCATTCGTCCCCCACTTTGATGCCGCCGTACTCGTTGTTTACCCAGTCGAGCCAAGTATTGTATCCCTGGCTGGTGTCCTTGCCCTCACGGGCATAACGTCCGGTGGAGCTAACCGCTGCACCGAGCACGATCGTGTCGCCGCAACCGCTGTCGGTGACAGCTTCGCCGGCGGACTCTGCCGCGGCCGGGGCATCAGACTCACTTGTCGTCGCTGGAGCCGCACACGCTGCCAGCAGCAGGAGGACAATCAACAGGAATGACAACTTGCGCCAAAACAGACCTTGAATCATGAGGCTTTCTCCTTCTATTTGCGTTATTTGGCTCTTCGGCTTTCGTCCACGACAGATCATCTTCAGCAGCACACGCGGCGCACCGACGAAGCAAACGGCATCATCGTTTACATGCAAAATGAACTATACTCCCTCGAAGAGGGATGGAGAAGAGAGCCGAAAAATCGGGAAACCCGCTTCACGACTTTACGAATGGGCATTATTTGGGGCGGATACAATTGCGGGAAACTCAAGCTTCGTAGAGAAGGATAGCAGCAACAGATAAACAGAGTCATAAACAAAAGGGAAGATGTATAAAAAACCCGTAAATAGCCCACGGCATCTCCAGAGCCCTACTGACCAAAACGATAGCCAATCCCGTGTTCAGTGACAAAGTATTCGGGCCTACTCGGATTTTGCTCCAATTTACGACGCAAACGTCCGACATAGACACGCAGATACTCCGGTTCGTTGCCATACGCCTCGCCCCAAACTTGGCCGAGTATCGTGCGATGCGGCAATATCTTGCCGGCGTTCTGCATGAACATGTGCAATAATTTCAGTTCGGTCTGTGTCAGCTTGACGACCTCTCCCCGGCATATCACCGCAAGGCTCTCCGGATCGAGCGATAGATCGCGGTAATGAAGCACCTCGTCCGCCCGGCCTTGGTGCGCCCAACTGGACCTGCGCAGGTTGGCATGGACACGGGCCAACAGTTCCTGAACGCCAAATGGCTTGGTCAAACAATCATCCGCACCCATATTGAGCGCGTTCACTTTGTCCGACTCCTCTCCCAACGCCGTCAGGATAATGATCGGGATAATGGAGGTGTGCCGTATACGACGGCACGTTTCAAACCCGTCCATATGCGGCATCATGACATCGAGAATGATCAGATCCAACGGCATCGTCCGGAAAAGTGCCAATGCCTCCAGCCCGTTGGTAGCCGTCTCGACGCGAAAGCCGCGTGCCGCCAGATTGCGGCCGACAAATTTACGCAATGGTTCTTCGTCGTCCACCACCAGAATTCGTTTACCGATGTTAATTGACACGGGAGCCTGACCCCACGACCCACGACGCCGAATTACTCAGCGGAACAACTGCCTGCACCGGGAGCGAGAATCTGACCTGTGTACCGGAATTGACATCGTCCAGCCGAATGGTTCCGCCATGCGCCTCGACAAAGCCACGACAAATCGCCAGTCCCAGCCCGACGCCGCTCGTCGCACGGTCCAGACCACCGTCGGAACGATAGAAGCGCTCAAAGACCCGCGCCCGATCCTCAGGTGCGATTCCGCCTCCATAATCGCGTACGAGAAAAATCGCATTGCCACTACCTTGTTTGGTCATGATCTCGACAGCGCACTCCGGGGGCGAATATTTCAGCGCATTGTCCACCAGATTTCGGATCACAGTTTCGATCCGTGAAGCATCGAGGGGCGCCGGCAGTAGCCAGGGATCGAGATCGAGTTTGATCCGTCCTCGAGCGCCAGACGGTACTCGATCGACGACCTGCGTCGCCAAATCGTTGAGTGAGTACGGTTCGCGATGAATTTTGAGCATTCCTGCCTCGATACGAGACATGTCCAGCAGATTTCTGACCAACTCAGCCAAGCGATCTGCTTCAGTGCTGATGATCTCAATAAATTCCTGCTGCGACTCGGCATCCCAATTCACATCTGCCGCCAATAGTGTGCTGGCATAGCCCTTAATTGTGGCCAATGGCGTCCGCAGTTCATGTGAAACCGTCGAGAGTAAAGCCGACTTCATGCGTTCCAGTTCTTTGTCCTGCGTAATGTCCTGCCACAGCTGACCGCGTCCCAAGCGATGTCCCTGGGCATCGGTCACATTGAAGAGATGGATCCGCAGATGTTGTGTCATACCCGGCGCCAAACGCCGTGCCACATCAAATGTGTTATCGTCCTGGCCGCCGGACATTCCGCAATCACCCTCGTTCTCGCTCAGGGCCCGTTCGTACAGACGAGAGACATCATCGGGACTTTGTGCAGAAGCGACCATGCGGTCGACGATTCCGGCGCCGTCCAACGCCTGCATCGTTCGCAGACGAATGTCCAAAAGATCGGCCGCACGCTGGTTACAATACAGAACGTCGCCATCCAATCCTTCCAGTACAAGACCATCGCGCAGGCTCTCGACAATGGCGTCAAGTCGTCGTGTCTGCTCCTGTAGATGTTCGTCCGATCGGGCAAAGAGCGCAGCGTTTTCCAGCGCAACCGACATATAGTTGCCGAAACTTGACGCCAGCTCAAGCTCGCCGTAGCTATACCGGTATGGCTCCGTTTTATAGAGAGCCAGCACAGATTGCCGAGCATGGCGAGAGTGCAGCGGAATCGCCAGTACGGAGCGGTATCCTTCTTCACGCGCGCGCGTCCGAAACACGCTGTCGGTCAACTCGGTCTCGGTGTCAGCGATCTGCACCGGTGTCCGATTTCGCAGAGCGCGCATAGGCGCGGAACCGGATTCGGCAGGGTTGACGCGCAGTTGACGGGCATAGCGGCCCGACAGCCCACAGCTGACACGGATGCGCAGCAGCCCCGAACGTTCGTCCAACACCAATACTGCGCACCGCTGAACATGGAAGACCTCCTGCACCTGCTGCAATATACCGTCCAAAACCTGTTCCACATCCAGCGATGAAGCGATAGTACGACCGGCTTCCAACAGCGTGCTCATCTCCGTCAAGCGGCGCTGGGTTTCGCGACCAAGCGCGGTCAATGCAATCGCCAACCGGCCGACCTCAGATTCTTTCAGTGCAAACGAATCAAGTTGCGTCTGTTCATCGACACGCAGATGCCCGCGCCAACGTAGAACCTCGCTGACATCAACCAGCGCTACCAATGGGTCGATCAGTGTCCGGCTCACGCGCAACCACAGGCTGAATCCGCCAATCAGCGCAACTGCGACCAGCGCTAACATTGCATACAATAGCCAGTTGCCGTTGAGCCACCCGAGTGGGTTGGGTCGCAAGACGGCAATGTGGCCTTCTACATCAGGCCGTTCTACTGCCGCCAGTAGCCAGCCGTCACCGTTTGGAAAGGTGAGTCTCCGTGCTGTCGTTTGCACGTAACTGGTGGACCGCAGCACTTGTTGCAGCCACGTCTCTGTGTGATCCGGAGGCGAATACCGGTCAACTGTCGTCAGTAGCTGCACGTCACCCGCGGCCGAAACCAGGAAGACAGCATAGGCAGACGGAAACGCCGTAAAATCACCCTCCGGCCCTGTGGCAAACGATCGCGCCAGCGCAAGATCAGCGGCCAGATACTCGCTCACCAACGCGCGCTGAATCGACAACCCGATTGCAGAGGTCAGCAACAGGATGAATCCACAGTAGAGCAAATAGTGCTTGAGGAGCGTTGTTCCCATTTTCAATCGCGATCGATCCTCTCACCAAACCGGATCGTTTGACCATTGCCGCGACAACTGCTACGCGCTGAAGAACATGAGCTGATCATATAGGGTGGGAGATTGTCATAGCTACTATAGCAAACATAGACAGTGCTCTGCAAGCAAACGATACGATCGCTCAGGGTCCGCCCTTGAACAAGAGCCAGAAACAGATTCCTGGTTACACCTTCCTGGAGGCTTTCGCCACAAGCAACTGACAGCCTGAGAACTTCCAGGAGGATCGGGATGCACTACTTGGACAAACACGCAAGTGCGTCTGTACGCAAAGGAACTTCGGCACGGTGATCGTGTAACAGGGGATGTATCCCATTTCGGGGGGCGCCAGGCGAGAAGATCATCGGCAGCGCCCACAGAAAACCCCCAAATGTGGTATGCACCCTGTAACAGAATGTGGTTGACAATCAGGCAGCAGTGATGTACATCTTCACCCAGCGACCATACATCATGTCAGAATGGAGAGAAATGTTCACGTTTTCGCCTGTAGGGTCAACGACAATGCTCGACCGCGTCTTGCGTGTGACCCGATTCGATCCGACCCATTCCCAAACTGTGAAGACCGAACCGGTTTTGGGGCAGAAAGCAGGCTGGTTCATCAACGTCCTCTTCGACATCAGCTCCACCTCGATCAGAGCCGGCCGCTAGACAGATGATCGACGCTTCCATTCTTTACCGACCGGCAACCGCATGAAAATTCCGAATTTGTGCCGGCGTCTGGGAGTCTTCTACGGCTGGGTCGTTGTCTTCGTCTGTTTTGTATTGATCGGCCTCGCCTTTGGTGTCCGGTTGAGCTTCGGTCTCTTCTTCGACACTCTCACCCGTAGTGACGCTTTCGGCTGGGCCCGGGCTGACACGGCCGGTGTCTTCAGCATGACCATGATTATCTTCGCCCTGACCAGCACAGCCTCAGGCTGGGCTCTGGATCGCTGGGGTGCGCGTCGCGTCTTCAGCGCCGGTCTGCTTATCATGGCCGTCGGTGTTGCACTCACCAGTCGCATGTCGTCACTTTTTCACTTTTACATCTTCTACGGTGTCATTACCGGCCTAGGCATTACGGTACTCGGCCTTTCGTTACAAGCAGCGACAATTTCGCGCTGGTTCGACCGGCTGGGACGTCGCGGTCTGGCCATCGGTGTGGCATTTTCTGGCACGGGCATGGGCATTTTGGTATTGGCGCCGATCCTGGAGACGATGATTTCTCAGGCTGGATGGCGCGCAGCCTATCTTCTTCTGGCGTTGCTATTGGCCGGCGTTGGCCTCCCCCTTGTGGCGTTGCTGCTACGCAATCGACCGGAAAACGTCGGCCTTCTACCGGACGGTCTGGAGAACTACGCATGGCGCCATGTCCGTGAACCCGAGCCTGCCGACATGCCGGCAGAACGCGAGCAGAGACCAGGATCCGCCACGGCTCAGACGCAGGCCGAGGCGCGAGAATTGCCGAGGTCTGCACTGCCTGGACGTGACTGGACTATGGGCAAGGCCGTGCAAACAGCCGGTTTCTGGCTTTTGATGTTGAGTGGCGCTGCCAGCCTCTTTACTGTGCGCATGGTCTCTGTCCACCAAGTCGCCCATTTTGTCGATAGCGGAGTTTCACGTGTGACGGCAGCGACGATTCTGGGCAGCGGCGGACTGATAACGGCAGTGGCCTTCATCGCCTTCGGATTGCTCAGCGACCGCATTGGCCGCGCCCGCACGTTTTACCTGGGTGCGGTTACGCAGGCCCTGGCCCTACTGTTGCTGATCAACCTCTCCTCGGCAACATCGCTTACACTCTTGTACCTCTATGCATTTCTCTGGGGCATCGGCGAGGGCAGCCGCAGCGGATTGCTCACAGCGATTGCCGGCGACCTCTTCACCGGTCCCGCTCTGGGCATGATCGTCGGTACATTAGGCGCCTCCTTTGGCGTCGGTGCAGCCGTCGGCAGTTGGCTGGCCGGACTGATTTATGACACAAGCGGCAGCTATTTGCTTGCTTTCCAGTTGGCACTCGGCGCCATCATCATCGCCACACTCTGCATTGCGGCCATTGACCACCTGGCACATGCGCCTGCATCTCCACGTCCGGTCTAACAATCGGTCGGGATTTCGGTCCGGCCTGCGACTTTGTGCTATTCTTTCCTGCGCGTCGCCGCGGCAAAATGCCCGAATCAAATCCGTTTGCGAAATACGCGTATTGCATCAAATACATCCTTTTGATTTTTCGAAGGCAAGGAGCATCCATGCAGGTTGAACTGGTCGCCTTTACACGCCCCAACCCTGCGCTGACCTCTGAGGTCGTCAGTGGGCGCAGCGATTTGGCCGCCATTCCCCAGGGCTGTGGCGAGTTTCCCGAGCAATTGATCGAATATGCCGGGCGCGTCTGCTATCGTAGTACCCATCGCATGGGCACTGCGCCGGAATTTATCTCGGCGCGCGTGCGCGAAGGTCATGAAGACATCATCGAGCATGTGGTCGTTACAGTGCGGATCCGTCACTCGGTCGAGCCGCTGCGCTGGCGCATGCTCAATCGCCATTGTGAAGTGACGGACGTGGGCGACAGCGAATGGATCGTCAGCGGGAACACACGCGTCTGGCTCGACTTCTTTCGTCACGGTGAGGCGTTGGAAGCCGTGCCGATTCTCAAACAGATTGCCCCCAAGGTCTATAGCGAGTTCGACGTCACCACTGCAGAAGGATTGCCGGTTCTGCCGGCCAGTATCGTGGATACGCGTGCGTTGCTGCCGGCGGAAGAGCCGCCCATGCGCGCCACTTTGCTCGGCTTTACACAGCCGATGCTCGAGGATCCCGAACTTGCCCTGCATCATGGTTCGGCCAGTTTCTTCTTCGAAGGCATTAGCCGCACCTGCACCCATCAACTTGTACGCCACCGGCTGGCCAGCTTTAGTCAGGAAAGCCAGCGCTATGTGGACCTAAGCAAGGGCGGTTGGAACGCAGTGATCCCGCGTGCAGTGGCCTCCAATGCCGACGCCATGGCCGTCATGTCACAGTTTTGGGCCGACGGCGGAGGAAAAGTATGCCCAGTTACGCAAACTGGGCATCCGCAAAGAAGATGCTCGCTTCCTGCTCCCCAATGCCGCCGAGACACGGATCATCACGACCATGAACTTCGCGGCGTGGAGTCACTTCCTCTGGTTGCGCGCAGTGGACAAGGCCGCTCAGTGGGAAATCCGCGCCATGGGGCAGCGAACACTCGAGATGCTCCATGCCGTCGCCCCCCATGTCTTCCAGGAGCAGTGGGACGTCTATCAGGAGCAATTTGTCGACGCACAGTAGGTCCTGACGCCACTTCCGGGGACGGCCGCCTGGAGAGGACTCTTCGTTCGAGCACGATGTGACACTCGAAGGATTTAGCCAGGTGTGTCGATAAAGACAGTAGTGGTCGCCGGAAAGTGTGCCGGCGGCCGCGATTTTTGCGGGCCGACTTCGTCGTGGCCCAAAGATGAACCTGCACTTTTCACTCAGTGGACTCGCCAAATGCCGAATTACAACCGATCTCACCTCAAACAGCTGGAATCCGAAGGCATCTATGTGATGCGCGAAGTGGCGGCGCAATTTGAGCGCCCCGTGCTGCTCTTTTCGGGTGGCAAAGACTCTATCGTGATGGCCCATCTGGCCTACAAAGCGTTTTGGCCGGGCAAGATTCCCTTTCCCCTCATGCATATCGACACAGGGCACAATTTTCCCGAGACCATCGAATTCCGCGACGATCTGATGGAAAAGCTCGGCGCGCAACTGATCGTACGCTACGTGCAGGATTCCATCGACAAGGGGCGTGCTGTCGAAGAGACCGGACCGACTGCCAGTCGCAATGCGCTGCAGACGATTACGCTGCTCGACGCCCTGACTGAATTCAAATTTGAGGCGGCCTTGGGCGGCGCGCGGCGTGACGAGGAAAAGGCCCGCGCCAAGGAACGCTTTTTCTCTCACCGCGACCGCTTCGGACAGTGGGATCCCAAAAACCAGCGCCCCGAACTTTGGAATCTCTACAATGGCCGCAAGCAATTGGGAGAAAATTTTCGCGTCTTTCCGATCAGCAACTGGACGGAGATGGACATCTGGCAGTACATTCGCATGGAAAAGATCGATATCCCTTCGCTTTACTTTGCCCACCATCGTGACGTCTTCAGTCGCGACGGGGTCCTGCTGGCAGAGACCGACGTCATCCAACACTTGCCCGGCGAGAGGATCGAAAATCGGCAGGTCCGCTTCCGTACCATCGGCGACATGACCTGCACCGGCGCCGTCGAATCCGGCGCGGCGAACTTGGACGAGATCATCTTCGAAGTCGCCTCGGCCCGCATCACCGAACGCGGTGCTCGGGCCGATGACAAACGCTCAGAAGCCGCGATGGAAGACCGCAAGCGTCAAGGATATTTCTAGTCATTGGTCGCCAGCCCTTCGCGGCCGGCTAAGAAGGGAACGAATGCACCATGTTAATCGAAGAACGCAATGTCAATTCGCACGTCTCCATGGAAACGGCTACTGAAGCGGAAACGACCGTCACCTACGAAGAGGACGCCTATCTCTCCATGGACATGCTGCGGTTTACTACGGCCGGTAGCGTTGACGACGGCAAGAGCACCCTCATCGGCCGTCTGCTTTACGACAGCAAGGCCATTTTTGAAGATCAGCTCGAGGCAGTCGAACGCGCCAGCCAGACACGCGGTGACGCCTACGTCGACCTGGCGTTAGTCACGGATGGACTCCGTGCCGAGCGCGAACAAGGCATTACCATTGACGTGGCTTATCGCTACTTCGCCACCCCCAAGCGCAAGTTCATCATCGCCGATACGCCCGGCCACATCCAGTACACCCGCAATATGGTCACCGGTGCGTCGACTGCCGAACTCGCTGTCATTCTCATCGACGCCCGCAATGGCGTCGTGACCCAGTCCAAACGCCATGGCTTCATCGCCTCGCTCCTGCATATTCCACATATCCTGGTCGCCGTCAACAAGATGGACCTGGTCGACTATGAAGAAGACGCATACCAAGAGATTGTGGACGAATATACGGCCTTCGCCAGCAAGCTTTCCATCGGTGACCTGACCTTCATCCCTATCTCGGCGCTCAAAGGCGACAATGTCGTTCACAAGAGCGACAAGATGTCCTGGTATGAAGGCCCCACCTTTCTCCATCACCTGGAAAACGTCAATATCGGCTCCAGCCGCAATCTGGTTGATTTTCGTTTTCCGGTGCAGATGGCTATTCGTCCCAACCAGAATTTCCGTGGCTTCGCAGGTCAGATTGCGTCCGGCAGCATTGCACCGGGCGAAGACGTGGTCATTCTTCCTTCCGGTAAGGCCAGTCGGGTCCGTGCTGTGGTCACCACCGACGGCGAACTTAAGGAGGCGATGGCCGGCGATTCGATCGTTCTGACGTTAGAGGACGAGATCGACATCAGCCGCGGCGACATGATCGTGCGCAAGAAGAACTTGCCACAGGTCGCCAACCAGTTTGAATGCATCCTCTGCTGGATGAGCGAAGAACCGATGAACGCCAGCGGTTCCTACATTGTGCAGCACACGTCACGCCAGGTGCGCGCCTATATCTCCGAACTAAACTATCGAATCGATGTTAACTCGCTTCACCGTGAGCAGGCTGACACGCTACATCTTAACGAAATCGGGCGTATCAAGCTGACCACCACCCAGCCGCTTTACTTCGATCCGTACCAGCTCAACCGCAGCACCGGCAGCTTCATCCTCATCGATCCGCACAGCAACACCACCGTCGCCGCCGGTATGATCCGTCGCCGGGCGCGCGATCTGGACGAGATCGTCGCCAAACAGCCGGAGCGCCAGCGGTCCAGCAACGTCGTCTGGGATGAAAGCCAGATCACCCGCCAGATGCGTGAAGAACGCAACGGCCACAAAGCGAGCATTCTATGGTTCACCGGATTGTCCGGGTCGGGCAAATCGACGGTGGCTCGCCTGTTGGAACGTCGTCTTTTTGCCTTGGGCGTCAAGACGATGTTCCTGGACGGAGACAATGTGCGGCATGGTCTCAACGGCGATCTCGGCTTCTCGGAAGAGGATCGCAACGAGAACATCCGACGCGTGGCCGAGGTAGCCAAGCTGGGTTTCGATCACGGCGACCTGGTGCTCTGCACGTTCATCTCTCCCTTCCAGGCCGACCGGGACTTCGCCCGCTCCCTGCTCCCGGAAGGACGCTTCTATGAGATCTTTGTCAAGTGCGACATCGAGATCTGTAAGCGGCGCGATCCCAAAGGACTGTATGCCAAGGCCATCAGCGGCGCAATCCCCGAGTTTACCGGCATCTCTTCGCCCTATGAAGAACCAACCCATGCCGAATTTGTGGTCGAAACCGATGTCCAAAGTGCAGAAGAGATCGTCGGCAAGATCGTCGAAGAGTTGACACGGCAGGGGATTATCCGGCCATAGTCGGTCACGGCAGAAAAACGATCGATTCCCTGGTAATCGGCCCGGGTCAATAACAACATGCATAGACTAAAGACCGTGGCGTCAGGTTTCACCTGACGCCACGGTCTTTGTTTTACCTGGGTGGTTTCACTTCACAAGGCTTTACCTTACAGAAAGCCGAAGCCTGCTTGACGTCGTACCCAAATCATGTTTGAACCGTATACTCCTCGAATTTATTTTTGGTCATTGCACAGGGATTAGTTATCCTAGAACATCAAACATGAATTTTGGTGCAGCAGGGAAAGCAGATATATGACGATTCGAATCGGTGTTGTGGGCGCGGGTTACTGGGGCCCTAATCTCATCCGCAACGTTGTGCAAACACCGGGAGCCGTGCTCCACAGCGTTTGCGATCTTGACGCGCCCAGATTGGCGCGTATCCAGGAACTCTATCCCTCGACCCGCACAACATCAGATTTTGCTGCACTGATCGACGATGACGAGGTGGATGCGCTGATCGTTGCCACGCCGGCGCATACTCACTATGCACTTGGTCGTCAGGCGCTTGAGGCCGGCAAACATGTGTTGATCGAGAAGCCCCTGGCGCTGGAAAGCCTCCACGCGCAGGAGCTTGTCAGCGTAGCCGATGCCAATCAGTGTGTCCTGATGGTCGGCCATACATTTATGTACAATTCGGCCGTCAATAAGATCAAAACACTCATTGATGCCGGCGAAATTGGTGACGTCTACTACATCTATTCCAACCGAGTCAATCTTGGCCGGGTTCGCAAAGACATCAACGCACTCTGGAATATTGCACCGCACGATATTTCCATCATGACCTACCTCTTAGGCCAGGTTCCGGTTCAGGTATCGGCCCAAGGGCGGATTTTTTTGCAGCCCGATATTGAAGATGTGGTCTTTGTCACCCTTGCGTTTCCGGACAATATTATCGGGCATGTCCAGGTAAGTTGGCTGGATCCAAGCAAAGTCCGCAGGATGACCGTGGTGGGCAGTACTAAGATGATTGTTTATGACGATGTTGCCAGCGAGGGCAAAGTCAAGATCTATGATAAGGGCATCCTGAAGGTCGGGCAGGACAACATCTTTGGAGAGTATCAGGTTAAGCTTCACAGCGGCGACATCCACATCCCCAAGATCGACATGTCGGAGCCGTTGCGCAACGAGTGTACGCATTTTGTGGAGTGCATTCGGACCGGCGCCAGGCCGCTGACGGATGGCCGCAACGGGCTCGAGATCGTACAGATTCTCGAGGCAGCCCAACATTCGCTGAAGCACAATGGAACGCCGGTCGATCTGGTCGACCGGCTCCAGAAAACACCATGGTAAATCACCTTGAACATCCCGTTGGTCGATTTGAAAGCACAACTACAACGCATCCGCCCAGAGATCGATCTGGCCATGTCAGGCGTCCTCAATCATACGTCCTTTATCCTGGGCAGTGAGGTGAGTCGATTTGAGGATCATTTCGCCGCTTACTGTCGCGCCGAGTACTGTGTCGGCACATCGTCCGGCACGTCCGCTATTCACCTGGCCTTGTCGGCCATCGGTGTCGCACCCGGCGATGAGGTAATTACGACTGCGCACACCTTTACGGCGACCGCGGAAGGAATTTGGATGGCCGGCGGCGTTCCTGTCTTCGTCGACATTGACGAGCGAACATACAATATCGATCCAAACAAGATCGAAGCGGCGATCAGTTCGCGTACCAGGGCTATCCTGCCGGTCCATCTCTACGGGCAACCGGCAGATATGGCCCCCATCATGGCTCTGGCGGAGAAACACAATCTTGCCGTTGTCGAAGATGCCGCCCAGGCCCACGGCGCAGAATATCGTGGGCAACGCGTCGGCTCTATCGGCGATATTGGCATCTTCAGCTTTTATCCCGGCAAGAATCTCGGCGCATACGGCGACGGCGGCGCCGCCGTCACCAACAATGCGCAATTGGCAGCGCGCATGCGATTGCTGCGCAATCATGGCCGCACCACCAAGTACGAACACGTTGAGCTTGGATACGGATATCGACTGGATGCATTGCAGGCCGCGATTCTTGACGTCAAGCTGCGGCATCTGGAGAGATGGACTGAAGAGCGAAAAGAGCGTGCAAGGCGGTATCGCGACTCTTTCCAGGCAAACACGGATGTTGTCACACCCTACGAACAACCGGACACGCGCCATGTCTACCACCTTTATGTGATCCGCACACCGCAGCGCGATGATCTACTGGCACATCTCCGTGAACGCGGCATCGGTGCCGGTATTCACTATCCGCTACCCTTGCATCTCCAACCGGCCTACCGACGACTTGGTTGGGGAGATGTTTCGCTGCCGGTGACCGAACGCATTGCACAGGAGATCGTATCGCTGCCTCTCTATCCGGAAATGAGTGAAGATCAGCAGTCGTACATCACCGACACAGTCTTGGAATATGTAGCCGGCCGGGTTCCGGCGTAACCGATTGAATAACTGCTCCGTATCAGTTTGCGTATCAGTCAAGATTTGCTTTGCCAAATCTAGATTCACCCCTTAACCTGATCAACTGTCACTCAGGGTTGAAAAGCGAACTGGGCATGAGCCACGTTGAGACCCTCCGTTGCCGGCTTAGCGGGGAATCGCGGTCTTTCAGCATGACCAACACACGAAGACGTCAACTGCCACAGCCCGTAACAATCAGGTGAAAAATCGTGCGAGTAGAGCTCATTCGGAAATTTCAATCCAGAGAAGCCCACATTGCAATCATCGGCATGGGCTATGTAGGCTTGCCCCTTGCTGTTGTCTTTGCAGAGGCAGGCTACCAGGTTACTGGCATAGATCTAGATCAGAGCAAGATCGAGGCAGTTAATTGTGGTCAGTCATATATTGAAGACATACCCTCAGCGCGTCTGGCAAGGTTGGTGCACGGTATTCGAGAATCGGGAACTGGTGAAGTGGCGTATGCGCGGCAACCTGGTCAGCCGGTTAAGCCGTTGATCGCTCCCCCTCTCACTAATGGCGGCTTCAGTCCGACACTTGGAGGCACACTCCGCGCCACTGCTGACTTCTCCGTTTTAAGCGAATGCGATGCGGTCTCTATCTGTGTGCCTACACCTCTGAATAAGACCGGCGATCCGGACATTTCGTATATCACTGCGGTCGCAGATGAAGTGGCCCGATTTCTACATCGAGGCCAAGTCGTCGTGCTGGAATCCACCAGCTACCCTGGCACAACCCGCGAGATCCTGTTGCCCAGGCTAGAGACCGAACAACATGGTCTAAAGGTCGGCCATGACGTCTTCTTAGCCTTTTCGCCGGAGCGGGTTGACCCTGGCCGTACCGACTGGACGACCCAGAACACGCCCAAAGTTATTGGCGGCGTCACCCCAGCGTGTCTGGAGGTAGCCACAGCCTACTATGCTGCCGCTGTCGCAACGCTGATACCTGTTAGTTCACCCGACGCGGCCGAACTGACCAAGCTATTCGAGAACACTTTCCGTTCGGTCAATATCGGACTTGCCAACGAGCTATTGCTCATGTGCGACAAATTGGGGCTTGATGCTTGGGAGGTCATCGAAGCCGCGGCGACAAAACCTTTCGGCTTCATGAAGTTTACGCCGGGGCCAGGGCTGGGCGGACACTGCATCCCCGTTGATCCACACTATCTGTCATGGAAATTGCGTACGGTTCAATACAACGCACGCTTCATTGAGTTGGCGAGTGAAATCAATACTGAGATGCCCCGCTATTGGGTGCAAAAAGTTCAGGACGCACTGAACGAGGCTGGCAAGGCGGTCAAGGGCAGCAAGATCTTGGTGTTGGGTGTAGCATACAAAAAAGACGTGGGTGATCTGCGCGAATCGCCAGCCATAGATATTATTCATCTGCTAGAAGAAAAGGGCGCGAAAGTCGGTTATCACGATCCACATGTGCCCTTTTTGCAGGTCGACGGCATGGAACTGGTTCGCGTCAACAATCTGGACGCTGAATTGGATGAGGCAGACTGTGTCGTGATTGCCACGGATCATTCAGCGTATGATTGGGGAGCGATCCGGCAGGTGGTAGCACAAGTTGTCGACACCCGGCATGTGATCTGATTGTTCGATTCCTGACGAGAAATGGAGAAGAATCTGTGACTGTCGCCGTGATCGGCTGTGGCTACTGGGGCAAAAATCTGGTACGCAATTTCCAACAACTGGATGTGCTCGGTTTGGTTTGCGAAGCGACAGAATTGGGACGGCATACAGCGAAGTCGCTGGCGCCCGGTATCCCAATAGTGTCAGACCTAGCAAGCGTGTTGGACTCCAATGTCTCGGGCGTTGTCGTAGCGACGCCGGCGGAGACCCATCACGAACTGGCAAAGCGGGCTCTATTGGCCGGTAAGGATGTCTTGGTCGAAAAACCTCTGGCTTTGACCTACGAGCAGGGCGCTGAATTGGTGCACCTAGCCGACATCAGCGGACGCATCCTCATGGTCGGTCATGTCTTAGAATACCATCCGGCCATCGTCGCCATACAAGACCTGGTCGGTTCCGAGGAATTGGGCAAAATTCTGTACATTTACTCAAACCGATTGAGCTTGGGCAAAATTCGCCGCGAAGAGAACATCCTGTGGAGTTTCGCACCTCATGATGTGGCAGTGATTTTGCGCATGGTCGGCACTCTTCCCTTTGAGGTGCTTGCTTGTGGCGGGAACTATATTCAGCCGAATATTGCCGACGTGACGGTGACGAATCTGCTCTTCGACAACGGCGTTCGAGCACATATCCATGTCTCCTGGCTACATCCTTTCAAGGAACAGCGACTTGTGGTCATCGGCTCTAGAAAGATGGCCACGTTTGACGATGTAGCCAAACGCCTCGTGCTCTACGACCAGCGTGTAGAATGGCAGGAAGGCCAGCCTGTTCCAGTAAAGGGGGCGGGGGATGAAGTCACATTCAGCGATGACGAACCACTTAGGCTAGAGTGCAAGGCGTTTCTAGAGGCGATCGAGAGCCGCACCCCTCCACTTACGGATGGCCGCAGCGGGCTACGAGTGTTACGGGTGCTACAAGCTGCACAGCGATCTCTGGTGACAAACGGAGAGCCAGTAGGTTTACCCATGGAAGTTTTCGACACCGCAGGGCCCATGAACTCAAGCCAACCGGTCTATGCGCGCCATGGCTGATCAGCTCTATTTTGTCCATCCCAGTTCCCATGTGGATAATCCTTGCCAAATCGGCGCCGGAACCAAGATCTGGCATTTTTGTCATGTGATGGCCAATGCACAGATCGGCGCAAAGTGTGTACTGGGACAGAATGTGTTCGTCGCCGCTGGGGTAGTCGTGGGCGACAACGTCAAGATACAGAACAACGTCTCCCTTTACGAGGGTGTCATACTGGAGGACGATGTCTTTTGCGGCCCTTCATGTGTCTTCACCAATGTGGTCAACCCGCGAGCGCAGATCGTGCGCCGTGATCAATATCAGCGTACATTGGTCAGACGTGGAGCCACCATCGGTGCCAACGCGACGATTGTGTGCGGTGTGACCATTGGGCGTTACGCATTCATCGCCGCCGGTGCAGTGGTGCGCGGCGACGTACCGGATTACGCTCTCATGATGGGCGTTCCGGCCAAGCAACGCGGATGGATGAGTCGCCATGGACATCGACTGATCAACCGCGATCGCGAGGCCTTTCTGATCTGTCCAGAGAGCGGATGGCGCTACAAGCTGGAATCATCAACAAGTCTGGTGTGCCTGGATTGGCCGGAAGAGGAAGCACTTTCATGACCACCCAAATGACGGTTGACCGTTCAGTTCCACTGCTGGACCTAAAGGCCCAATTTACAGCCATTGAAGACGAAGTGCGTGCGGCCATGGATCGGGTTCTGGAAACACAGCAGTTCATTATGGGTCCGGAGGTCACAGCGCTTGAACGAGAGGTGGCGGAGTACTCCCAGTGCCGCTTTGGAATCGGCGTTTCATCGGGCACCGATGCGCTGCTGGTGGCCTTGATGGCGTTAGATATCGGGCCTGGCGATGAGGTGGTTACTACCCCTTATACATTTTTTGCTACGGCCGGATCCATTGCTCGATTGGGCGCTCGACCCGTCTTTGTCGATATCGACCCGCGGACCTACAACATCGATCCGGCCGGCATCGAGGCAGTGATTACGGCACGAACGAAGGCAATCATGCCGGTCCATCTCTTTGGCCAGATGGCGGACATGGATCCGATCATGGAGATTGCGGGACGTCATGGGCTCTATGTGATCGAGGACGCGGCCCAGGCCATAGGCGCCGAGTACAGGGGACGCAGGGCCGGTTCGATCGGCCACATGGGGTGTTTCAGCTTCTTTCCGTCGAAGAACTTGGGGGCCTTTGGCGATGGCGGTATGGTGGTCACTGATGATGCAGCTCTCGCCGAGAGGATCGATATCCTGCGCAAGCACGGTTCGAAGCCCAAGTATTATCACCAATATGTGGGGGGCAACTTTCGTCTGGATGCCTTGCAAGCCGCAATTCTGCGTGTAAAGCTGAAGTATTTGGACGAGTGGACGTCGGCCCGCCAACGCAACGCTGCGCTCTATCGCCGGCTGTTCGCCGATGTCGACATGCAAGTCGGGTTGCCATGGGACGCCGGGTACGGTCGCCATATCTACAACCAGTTCGTGATTCGCCTGGCGCAACGAGACAAGTGCGTCGAGCATCTCAGGGCACAACAGATCGGCTGCGAAATCTACTACCCGGTGCCCCTCCACATGCAGGAATGTTTCGCTGACCTAGGATACACAAGGGGAGATTTTCCTGCCAGCGAAGGGGCGGCGCTGGAGACATTGGCGATTCCGATCTGCCCGGATCTGACCCAGACCCACATTCAAACGGTGGTTGCAAGTATTCAGCATTTTGTGAACCGGCCGATATGACAACGCAAGAGTCGACATCAAATACGCCGTCGCTAGCGGTACCTACGCGCCACAATTCATAATTGTGACTGCGTGTATGGTTGCCTCGTTGGCCGTGCGTATTGTCGACTCATGTCGGTATTGGTCGACAAAATTGTGAATCCCCTATCACCGTTTGTCGTTTTCTCTTCCTTTCGCTCGACTTTTCTAGGAAACTAGAGCTTGAGTTACAACCCCAAACGGTGAACACCTACATGAAAATTCTAACTGTGGTCGGCGCTCGCCCCCAGTTCATAAAGGCGGCGCCGGTTAGCAAGGCATTGCAGGCTGCTGGACACAAAGAATATCTGGTCCACACCGGTCAACATTATGACCACGCAATGTCCCAGATCTTCTTCGATGAGATGGGCATACAGCACCCGGACATCAATCTAGGGATCGGTTCCAGTACCCACGGCCGTCAGACTGGTGAAATGTTGGTTCAGCTAGAGGCGGTGATTCAAGAACAGATGCCGGAATGGGTATTGGTCTACGGCGATACCAACTCCACTCTAGCCGGAGCTATCGACGCAGTCAAGCTCCACGTGTCACTCGCCCATGTGGAGGCAGGTCTGCGTTCGTTTAATCGTGAAATGCCCGAAGAGCACAATCGGGTGCTTACCGACCACTGTTCAGATCTGCTCTTATGTCCAACTCAGACGGCAGTGGAAAATTTGGCCCGGGAAGGTATTCGCCAAGGTGTTCATCTAGTCGGCGATACCATGTACGATGCCGTCCTACAATTTGCTGAGGTCGCCCAGCAGCGTTCGACTATCTTGAACAGACTCAGACTCAGTTCCAAGCAATATCTGCTGGCTACAGTTCATCGACCTTATAATACGGACAATCCAAACAACCTAAGCAGCATTTTGAATGCTCTTGTCGACATTGGTGAGTCTGTCATTTTTCCGGTGCATCCGCGTACTCGCCGCAAGATGATCGAGTTCGGTTTGAGCACGAAAAACGATTCGTCAGTGAATCTGATCGAACCGATTGGTTATTTGGACATGCTGATGCTAGAACGCCATGCCCGCATGGTCCTGACGGATTCAGGTGGGATTCAGAAGGAAGCATATTTCTTTGGGGTACCCTGTATTACATTGCGACCTGAGACAGAGTGGGTGGAGACAGTGGAGTCGGGCTGGAATGTGGTAACAGGAGCGGATCAAAAGCGAATTCTAGCGGCAGTATCGGAACATAGCTGGCCCACTGGAGAGCCATTGCCGATTTTCGGACAAGGGGATGCCGCCTCATGTATCAGCAAACTATTGAAGTCAGAGCCGAGGAGTAAAGGTGAATCCTATTGAGTTCTTATCGCAATCGCGAGATACTGGGGGACAACGACAGTATCTGGAAACTTCGATAGAAAAAGGTTACGCGACCGCACCCCTGTACGACCAAGCGCTGGCGCCAACGGACACAGCCAAGCCCACGGTACTGTCGAAGTTCGCCACGTCTATCAGCTCGATGTTGAGTGAAGAGCAAAACGCCCATGGTGTCGATGCCCTCAAAGCATCCCTTGCACGTAGTGGCGCCGTGCAGTGATCCTCAGCCGGATAGCGCCTCCGATGGAGGTTTCATGCTGACTCGGGTGTATGCCTACGTAAGCCAGGGCAAGAGATGGCTGTCCCGGTCTCTGCAGGAAGAGAAATTCATACGCAGCGCGGTTTTGCTGATGACCGGTACGGCTGCCGGTCAGGCAATCGTCATATTGCTTTCACCCGTTCTTACGCGATTGTATTCACCTAGCGACTTTGGCATCCTGGCTGTGTATACGTCACTTCTCCATCTTAGTAGCAGCCGTTTCGCTCAATTGCATTCCCCCCAGGCAGAACCAATATAACCCGATGGCACCTAGCGGCAGTGTGTTTTCCGTAGTAAACAATCCCGGCAATATTTTCATGGTTGGTTGTGGTAAATGAATAAAACCGTAAAATATGGGTCCAATTGTACCCGGATATTTGGTACAGGAATTTCTCGTATTGCAATCGTTTGTGGGCATAAACCTAGCACTGGTTTTCGACGTTCCGCACTATCTGATGGATAAGGCGGATCCCAGATCGCTTGACCTCGCGTATTGGGCTGTCTGTTATGTCATGTTGGCCATGCCGTTGACCATGATCGCTGTTCAGGAACTACTGTTGGATGGTAACATTCGCAAGAAAGTGGCGCGCTATTTTGACGCCCCATTGACGCCAATGCAGAGCCGCAAGGACAGTAGCCTGATCCTCTTCTGGGTCATTCTGACTGCAGTTAGCGCGGGTGCGACCGTCTATACTTATTCGGTAGCACGCGAATTGCCGTTCCTCGCCCTGATCAGGTCTGGTATTTCTGGCGAAGAGTTTGCACAATTGCGGATTGCCGTCAAACTCGGGTTTACAGGCAATATCTACGTCCGCAATCTGTTTTCGCTGTTTCTTGCTCCACTGGCGTCATTTGTTGCCTACGGTTACTGCAAGCTCTATCGAAATGACATGCGTTTGCGACTCTGGTTTTACGTCTCGGCCGTTTTCGCAGTCATGGCACTGACCTTCACTGGAGCCAAAGGACCGATCATCAATTACCTACTCACTTTCTTCTTTATCCGTGGCTTTATTCGCGGGCGCACTTCGGGCGCTCAGATCATTGTTGCTGTCACGATAGTCGGCGGATTGGTTTTGCTCCTTTATGCACTGGTAATGAACGACGTCACAATTGCCCTCAACCGCGGGCCGATCGGCCGCATCCTAATGACGTCTGTCGCGGGCCTTCCCCTACACTTCGAGGCATTTCCGGGACGAACGGACTTTCTGCAGGGAGGAAGTTTC
Source organism: uncultured Chloroflexia bacterium (assembly GCA_963715415.1). GTDB lineage: Bacteria > Chloroflexota > Anaerolineae > Caldilineales > Caldilineaceae > JAWKOK01. The sequence goes on from CAVQSG010000003.1 coordinate 213,689, forward strand.
CCAGCGTGGATGGCAAAGGCGGTCTTTCAAGTCGAACATGCACGATCCGCTCGCGTCGTCATGGAGATCTTCAACCCGGCAGGCGTCGCTGCAGGGACCGCTGGTGTGATGAATACGCTCTTCATCGGTGAAGCCTGGGCCAATTTTGGCTGGCTCGGCTTCTGGTGCGGACCGATCATCGTCGGCGCGGTGGTGCAGGTGATCCACAATTGGCTTGTGGCTGCACCAAAAACGCCTATGTATGTTGCTGTGATGGGCTACTTCATGCTCAATCTGGGCTTGACCGGTGGGTTCGTCAATTTTGTCTGGAATATCACCTGGTTCATCCTGATTTTCCTGGTACTGTTCGGCACGATTCTTCGACCCATATTGCTGGCACTGTAGGCGCCTCCAGTCGGTGATCGTGCCTCAGAGAGGCAACCATCATCATCATGAATCGGTCCATGATTTTTCACTATCCATTGCCGCTGACGTCTAGTGGGGTCACCGGCAGTCAGGTACGATCGAGTGAGATGGTTCGGGCATTCGAAGCATTGGGCTATGAGGTTCATACGGTTGCAGGATATGCCGGCGAACGCAAGCGTCAGATTCGGCAGATTCAGCACGAACAGCTCAATGGACGCGTGATTGACTTTCTCTATTCGGAGTCGGCTGCCGCACCGGCGATGCTCACGGAACCGCACCATCTGCCCCTCAACCCGCGGCTTGATTTTGAATTCTTTCGGTGGCTGCGCTCTCGCAATATCCCGATCGGGCTCTTCTACCGCGATGTATATTGGCGTTTCGATCTCTACCGAATTCACGTAACCTGGTATAAACGCTGGTATTCGATTCCATTTCATCATTTGGAATGGCGGCAATACCGGCAGGTGGTCGATCAACTGTTTTTGCCGTCGGTCGGCATGATCGAGCATCTGCCCGATGCGACGCTGAACGACCGTGTTCTTGCTCTGCCGCCGGGCTGCACTGTGTCCGCATCGCCGAGTCAAGGGTCACCAAGAAGCGGAGCGAGAGCCTGCACTTCGGATTTTCTATGTCGGTGGAATCGTCATGCCACTCTACAATATTGCGCCACTGCTCGAAGCAGTCCGCAGGACAGCCGGGGTGATGCTGACATTGTGTTGCCGCGACTACGAGTGGCGGCAGATGCGTGACCTCTATCTGGAGCGACCGATTCCTGAACTTGCAGGTCGTCCATGCGTCGGGCACCGAACTCGAGCAGTATTACCGAGAGGCGGATGTCTTTGCCATGGTGCGTGAGTCCCACCCCTATCTGGATTTTTGCATGCCGGTCAAACTATTTGAGGCGATCGGGCATGGTTTGCCGATTATCTCGTCACCACAAGAAGCAATAAAGGAATTCATTGAACGAGAAAAGGTCGGCTGGGTGGTCGCTGACGCGGACGAGTTAGCCGATCTGCTGACTGCCCTCCGCGACGATCCCGTCCTGCTGTCCGCCCGCCGTCAGCAGGTACTCCAGGCACAGAAGGAGCAGACCTGGCAGAAAAGAGCTGAATTCGTTGCACAAAACTTGACGCAGGCAACGTCGAAACCAACGCCGGCTATCGTCTCACATTCGCCATGCTGAGACCATCGATGATACAGGTAGTATCCAGACAGCGCCTTCTGTTCATGTGCACGACGACCGTGGTTCTTATGCTCGTTGCCGTCAATGCCAGCCGAGCCATCCGGCGTAATATGGCGCATGCTGCACTCAGCAACGCTGCCCTGAACAAGCAGTCAATATCAAATGCGGCTATCCCAGCGGCTGACTACTATTTGGAGGGTATTGTCGCGTTCTATGCGAAGGAGTACGGAGCAGCGATCGAGTTGTTGTCACTGGATACCACCGAACGAACTGACCTCCGACGCTGGTTTCTACTTCAATCCTACTTGGAGACCCATGATCGGATCGCTATAGAGGCGATGCTGAACGAGATCCGCAGTTTGGAAGACAGCAGGAATTTCCCATACTTCAAATTGCTTATCGACCACCGAACAGCGTTACCGGACACTTTGCAGCAGCGTCTTATGGAGCAGGTGACCAGGAATCCGAAACTGGTGGTCAGCTATGTGAGCAACCTAATGACCCAGGAGAAACGCTTTGCCGACGGCATCGAAATACTCTTGGCCCTGCCGAATTTTGAAGAACAGACCAGCGCCAGACTCCTAGTTGGGCGCGCCTACTATTTTCAGCGCGACTACGGGAATGCGCTTCAGGTTCTCGGCGATTTGGCGGCCGAAAGCCCACAGCCGGCGGCACTCTATTGGTACGGCAAAACACTTCTAAACACCGGTCAGCTAACTCAGGCTATCTCGGTTTTCGAACGCGTGTTGTTTGGCACAGGCGCCGAAGCGATGCAGGAGAATATCGTGCCTGATCTGATTGCTGCCTATGTCCGCGCCGGTGACTGCCAGTCAGCACGCGCCCTGATGGAACAATATGCTTATTCGGGTGCACAGATGCAGAGAAGCGTGGACGAGTTGAGTATCAAGTGCGACCCTTCATGAGGATCCTCTTTGTCTATCGACATCTCGATACCTTTACGGAGATCGATCTCAAATTGCTACAGAGCAAGCACGAGGTGCGCACATACCATATACGTTCGCGTAATCCATGGCGTCTGGCATCAACCTGGCGCAAGCTTGACGAACAGGTTCGATGGTCCGACGCCGTATTCGCATGGTTTGGTGGGTTTCACGCCTTGATACCCTTTTCGCTTGCGAAGAGATACGGGCGCCGGACTGTCGTGGTCGCAAGCGGTTATGATGTGGCCGCGATGCACGATATCAGCTACGGTAATCTGCGTCCGGGCCTGCGTAGGCAAATGGGTAAACGAGTATTCTCGCTTGCCGATCGGATCCTTGCCGTCTCCCAGTTTACTGCGCACGAAGTTGTGCGCAACGCCGGGGTATCACCAGAGAAAGTTACGCTACTCTACCACGGACTGCCGACCGTAGAAGATGAAGGAGTTTGGCCGCTCAAACAACAGCAAGTACTGACGGTCGGCAAGGTCTACCGTAACAACCTTGTTCGCAAAGGGTTGATGGATTTTGTGCGCGTGGGGGCGGCGATGCCCACGGTGCCCTTTCTTTTGGTGGGACCGCACCAGGATGGTGCGGTCAACGAGCTGCAGAAAATTGCCGCCCCGAATGTACAGATCTTAGGCCCGCGCTACGGTGAGGAGTTGGTCGACATCATGCGTCGTTCCAAAGTCTATCTTCAACTCTCTGCCTACGAGTCATTTGGCATGGCCGTCGCGGAGGCAATGCAGCGCGAATGCATTCCTGTCGTCAGTGATCGAGGGGCATTGCCCGAAGTCGTCGGCAAGTGCGGTTATCAGACGCCGTTCGGCGACATCAACGCAACGTCCATGTCGGTCCGGATGGCGCTGGAAGAGAGACACGCCAGTGGACGAGAATGCCGTACCCGGATCAACAAGGAATTCGATTTAGCGATACGGCGCGAAAAGCTGCTGGCTGCGATGAAAGAGATGGAACCCGTACATGCGCAATAGGGACCGATACAGGGTTTTGTCCAAAAACTGGCGGCACAGACGCCACTGAAACTGCCGTTGGGATACTGCCTTGTCGCGAAAAAAGTACGGCAGTGAATATTGTACACATTGAGAAAATGGCACAGCATGCATGAAACCACCATCCCAACGGCCAATGGGTCAACACCCAGCAATGACATGCGTTCTGCGGAATCGGTAGAGGTGACCGAGCCTTTGCCGGTTGTTGATCCGGTTCCTGAATGGCCGACAGTTTCGATCATCATTCCAGTGCGCAATGAAATGTGCCATATTTCGGAATGTCTGGACGCGCTTCTGGCCCAGGACTATCCTCGTGAACTGATGGAAGTCATCTGTGTGGATGGCTATTCGGACGACGGCACGCGTGCCATCGTTGATGAGTACATCGCAGGTAATCCGCACCTCTCTCTGCTCGACAATCCGGGCAGAATCGTGTCGCCGGCCATGAATGCCGGCATTTCGGCTGCGCAGGGAGATATTGTTATCCGGATCGATGCGCGCTGCATCGTCGAACAGGACTATGTGCGACAGTGCGTGCGGACCTTGCAGCAGACCGGCGCCCAAAACGTCGGTGGTCCACAAGTTGCAGTCGGTCTCGACAGCGTGCAGGCGCAAGCCATCGCCGTCGCAACGACTTCTCCGGTTGGTATCGGCAACTCGAAATTTCGTTACGCAACAGAACCACAGTTTGTCGACACGGTCTATCTCGGTTCGTATCCCCGCGCGGTCTTTCGGCGTATTGGGCTATACGACGAGCAACTCCTGCGCAATCAGGACTATGAACTAAATCATCGTTTGCGCAAGGCGGGCGGCAAGATTTACTTCACGCCGCTCATTCGATCGGTCTACTACAGCAGGCCCACCTTGAGGCGGCTTTGGCGTCAATATTTTCAATATGGCTTCTGGAAGGTGCATACACTGAGACTGCACCCAGACTCACTGAAGTGGCGCCAGATGGTCGCGGCCGGCACTCGTTCTATCGCTCGTGTTCGGGTTCGTAATAGGGGCAATATGGGGAATATGGTGGCCGATTGTTGTGGTGCTGGCCGCCTATATAGCAGCACTCGTCACAGGAAGCCTTCTTGCTTTGCGGCATCATTCGAGACGAATCTTTGCGCTGTTACCACTGATATTCGTCATCCTGCATCTTAGCTGGGGCTTCGGTTTCGTATGGGGGATCCTGACAATGCCGTTCGCGCCTCGCTCTGTACCAGGATCCGGCTACTAAAGAGCTATCATCGAAAATTTTCATCAAGACGTAAGGAAATAGTGGCGTGTCTCTCTCCAATCTAGTTCAGGTAGAATCGAAAGCCCGCATACCTACCCTGACGCAGCATCGGATTTCGTTGCGGATTTCAGAACAGACGTTGGCTCCTGGTGCTCGTCGACGTCGTGATTGCCGTCATGGCAGCGACATTGGCGGTGACCGTGTGGGTCTCTTGCGGCCGGATATTTCGGCCAGCCTTACGTTTGTCTCTCAATACGGCCAATGGATCGTGGCATTGGGACTATTTTGGGTGTTGATGGTTCTCCTGGTAGGTGGATACGATCTGCGTCTATCGTCCGATCCGTGGACGGTAACGAGGCGGATGGCAAGCGCATCTGCCTGTTTTGCCGGCATCTACCTCCTGGTATTTTTCCTGTCCGCCAACCAACCCAACTCCATCTACGACGTTCCGTTTCTGGCAGGGACACCGCTGTTGCGCGTCGTGCCGATTCTCTTTTTGGGATCGGCGATCCCCTTGGAGATTGCCTGGCGCGTCGGGTATGCGCGCTTGCTCACAAAGTCGTATTTCCAGCATCGTGTGCTCATCGCCGGTGCCGGTGACGCCGGTCTGAAGCTGGCTGATGCATTTCACGAAGGCGAAGCGCTGAACGTGTATCTGGTGCTCGGCTATGTAGACGACGATAGTGACAAACTCGATCAAATGATTGCCGGATACCCGGTCCACGGCAACCACGACAGGCTCGTCGATCTGGTCAAACGATTCAGCATCAACGAAATTGTCATTGCCATCAGCCATGAGTTGCAGGGCGGCATGTTTCAGGCAATCATGGATAGCTATGAGCAAGGCGTTCAAATTACGCCGATGCCGGTCATGCACGAACGCTTGACTGGGCGCGTCCCTGTCGAGCACGTCGGCAATCACTGGTATGTATCGCTCCCGGTTGGCGCAACACCGCCGAGTTGGCTCTACCGATCGGCCTCGCGGGCAATCGATCTGGCGCTGGCTGCCGCTGGTCTCTGTCTCTTCACTCTGGTTGCCCCTGTGGTTGCGATCTGCAATCGGATCTGGTCACCCGGGCCAATGCTCTACAGCCAAGTGCGCGTCGGCAAGGGCGGAACCCTCTTCCGCGTCTATAAATTCCGCAGTATGATCCCGGATGCCGAAAAGTACAGCGGCGCCACGTGGGCCAGCGAGGACGATCCTCGTGTCACGCGAATCGGGCACTTCCTTCGCCGCAGTAGACTGGACGAAATTCCCCAATTCTGGAACGTAGTGCGGGGTGAAATGAGTCTCATTGGACCACGCCCGGAACGTCCCGAATTTGTGAACGAACTGGCGGAGCAGATTCCGTTCTATCGTAGCCGGCACGCGGTAAAGCCAGGATTAACCGGGTGGGCTCAGGTGCGCTATCGCTACGGCGCCAGTGTGGACGACGCGTTGATCAAGCTTCAATACGACCTCTACTACATCAAACACCAGAGCATCATCCTGGATCTGGCAATTCTGCAACAGACCCTGGGTGTCGTGCTGGGTTTGCAAGGTCGCTGACCGGCATCCTATCTCTATGAAATTTGTCGCCTGACGAATTGTGTTCCGGTCATCTCTGTTTGAACCTCTTTGGGTTGCTTGCCTAAGCGTTCCGGTGCTCTTTCCGGGCCGGTTCATTTCCATGCGCTGGCATGGCCCAATGATCATTCTGCTCTTTGCCTTTGTGATTGGGCGTCTCATTCGCTATCGTCAGTTGCGACCGGCTTCTCCGCTCAATCTTTGCCTCGTCCTACTGCTCATCTCGATCGTCCTGAGTGCGTGGACAAGCCCGTACGCTGGGCCGGCCTTGGAGATCGCCGGCTATTTGAGTTTGGGCATTGCCGTCTACTTTGCACTGACGAATTGGCCGCGATCAAGGTCACATCCGTTTTTCATCGTGGTGTTACTGCTCGCAATATCGACACTCCTGGCGCTGATCGGCCCTCTTCTATTCAGCATCACTCCTTTGGCCGGCGCGGCGCTCCTTCCCTGGGTGCAACTGATACGTCCTCTGTCGGTGTATGTGGTCGACGCGATCAATCCGAACATTCTTGCGGATGCACTCCTGCCCTCGATCCCGTTGGCAGCCGCAGTCCTTCTGGATGCAGCCAGGCGGCAGCGAAGTGGGCAAGCGATTCTAGGCGGTGTTTGCCTCCTGGTCCTGTGTACATCGCTGCTGCTGACTCAAAGCCGCGCCGGCATCGCCAGTGCAGTTTGTGCGCTAGCGATCGTATTTGTCCTCTACGGGAGAAGATTCGGTTGGCGCTATGCGCGCATCGCACTGGCGATGCTCGGGATCGGAGTTCTTGTGACCGGGCTATTTTTCTCGGCAAACGGTCTCATCGACGGCGAAACTTTGCAGGGCCGGCAGCAAATCTGGGCCAGGTCGCTATACGCGTTGAATGATTTCCCGCTGACCGGACTCGGGCTCGGTGCGTATGAGGAAACGATTGCGCTGTTCTACCCGTTTTTGCAGGCCGACACAATGGGGGCAATACCAAACGCACATCAACATTGGCTACAGATTTCCCTGGATCTCGGATTGCCCGGCTTGATCATCTACGTGGCCTTACAACTGAATCTGCTCGTCATGGTCGCCGTGGTGCTCCGTCAGACGGAGTCGGATCGTGGGCAGACTCTCATAATCGGAGCAGCAGGGGCACTTGCCACCGCCTATGTTTCAGGCCTATTTGGTCTTGCCAACTGGGGTACAAAAACCAGCTTTGTTCCATGGATCGTAATTGCGCTCGTCGTCATCTTGCATGGTAGACTTTACAATGGCGCACCGACAGACCGGCAATCCGCAGCCGCACAGAGATCCCAATCGACGCCTTGAATGTGACTGGAGGTAGAGTTCATGACAGTTCCCGAAACAAGACATCCAGTCGACGATCAGTCAGATTGGCTATCTGACACCGAAATCCAAATGCGACAGTTGATCGACATATTATTGAGTTGGTGGAAAGAAATCCTATTGTTTGGGCTCATCGGCGCCCTTGTCGGCGGAATCAGCATACTCATAGCGCGGCCTCTGTCCGATCCCGACTTTCAAGCCCGCAGTACATTGATCATGGCGCGTGTTTCGAGCGAAGCCAACTTCGACGAACGTTTTCGCATTGTCTCGGACGGAGAAGAGCTCAGCGCCGCTGACAACAGTTCGCGCCGCAATGCGCTGCTGGGCTTGGTCAAAAGTGGCGCCGTTGCACAGGCGGTGATAAATGAAATCGGCGAACAATTGTCTGTTGCGGTTCGCACGCCGGAAGCGCTGCTGAATCAGATCCAGGCCGAAGTGGTTCAAACTCCCGAGAATCGATCGGCCAGCGATCTGATCGCGATTACGGCCACAGCTGACACACCGGAAAAGGCAGTGCTGTTGGCCGATACCTGGGCCAAGCACTATGTCGCGCACGTCAACGGCCTGTATAATCGTATCCCATTGGAAGTGCTAGATTCCGTCAATACTGAACTTGCGACGGCGGATGGCGAGTTTCTGAGCGCGCAATCCAAACTGCAAGACTTTATCGCCCAAAACCGCATCCCCCGGTTGAATCGCGAGATCAATGAAAAACAGAATGTCCTCAATACACTGCAGACAGCACGTGATGCTGCGTTCGTAACCTCGATCAACGAGGAGCTGACCCGCGCGGCTGACCGACTTCCAAAATCTGACTGATGCAAAGTTGCGCACTACGCAAGCGGTGTTGACAACGCAACTCGACCAGCTCCTTGCCGATCTGGCCGGGCTCTATTTGCAGCGTGCAGCTGCGCAACAGGCTCTCGCCCAATCAAGCGCCATCCAACAGCAGTTGGAGCAAGGAGAGGATACAGTACGCAGAGTCCAGCCGTCTGGCATTGCAACTATTGACGACACAGATCTTCGCGTCCATCGTGGAGCGCAATAATCCTGCGGTCATCATCGAGGGGACAACCCCTACTGACGGCACCGAGCAAGAATCGGTCACACGGGTTCCGTCCATACCGAACAACTACAGCATGCAGCTGCCGGCAGAGCTGCAGATCGTGCTCGGGCCGGCAGCAGAAAGAGCGACCCAATCTGACCAGCTCGTCGCTGTTGCTGCGCTCATTTCGACGCTGGACACCTATATTGCGGAACTCGACCAGCAGATCGAAGATCTCTCGGCCCGGATGGCGAGTGGCGAAGAGTTGACACTGTATACACAGCCTGTCGGATCTTCTGCCGGAGGTATTGGCGGATCAACCGCTCGAGACATCTGTCGAAGGAGTGCTCGACGAAGCAATCGTGGAGAAATACCGCAATCTGTTCGCAGTGGGAACCCTGATCCAGTCGGGAACGCCCGATCAAGATGAGGTCGATCCGCTGCAGACCACGATTCATGAATTAGAGGAGGAGTTACAGCTTCTCCGGTCTCAATTGGAAGCGGAAACCAGTGCCGAACAGCGTCTGTCACAACAGCGCGATCTGGCCTGGAATACGTTCGATACGCTCAGCAACAAGGTTGCCGAGTTAAGCTTGGAGCGAACTGCCGTCAATCGCGAAGTCCGGCTGGCTTCACCGGCCGTCATGCCCATGGCACCGATTGCCGGGTTCAGTGCGCTCTATGCCGCAGCCATAGGTGGCGTGACCGGGCTATTGGTCGGCATATTTGTAGCGCTTCTCTCAAGTTACTTGGGCAAGAGGCCCTTTTTGGCACGGCTGCGAATTGCCTAGTTCAGTCCGGCGTAGATACCACGGCAGTAAATAAGGCCAATTTCCTCGATCGGGAGTGGCAAAATAACTGTGGCCCAATTTGCGCCGGGATCTACTAGCCGTCTCAAGCTCATCCGCTGTCGCGCAGATCGGCCAGCGGACACAGGAGCACCAGGTCGTTACTGCTATCGTAGATGGCATACCGGCCAAGTGGCCCGTCATGGGGCTGGCCGACGCTGCCGACGCCGACGATATACCGGTTGGGCGCATGAGCCGGCCCCGGCGAAAGAACCAACTCATGCAGATGGGACATGGCAGCCAACCGGCGGTGCGCGTCGCCTTGATCTGCCCAAGACCAGACTTTTTGTACATGCGTATGTCCGTGAAATGCCACACGAATTCCCTGTTCTTCCATGACGGCCAGCGCGCGCCAAACGGCGTCTTCGTCGCGATCCAGACGGGGAAAGAGTGTATGCCAGCCCACGCCTCTCCGCATGTATGCGGCAGCATCAGCGGTCGTCACCACCGAGGGCGGCAAGTCAGGCGATGCGTGCACGGCAACTACATCGCCCCTCGTGACAGACGAGGGCCACCCGGCCACCCAAGCGCGGCAGATCGTCCTGCATGCGCCCCAGGCCACTTACCTCCCAGTTGCCGAAGATACAGGGTATACCCGCCAACCGGAGACGCCCGAACAGTTCGAGGCTATGGCCGACATCGCCAAGATAGAGCATCTCGTCCACGCCGCGCCGCTCGGCATCAGCCAGCAACCGGTCCAGGGCGAATCGATTGTCGTGCAGGTCAGAGAAGATCGCTATCTTCATGCGTCGTTCACGGATCAGAGCTATGTCTAAGCGGATCGTCGTCAAGTTGGGCACCAGCGTACTAACCGGCGGTGGACGCACATTCGATCGTCCGCGCCTGGTGGAGCTGGTGCGTCAATGCGCGCAACTGCATCATGCCGGCCACGAGATCATCATCACAACGTCGGGCGCACGCCAGATGGGACGCGCCCATCTCGGCTTCCCGGACTGGCCCAACACCATCGTGAACGCAGCAACTCTTTGCGGCCGTCGGTCAGCCGCGCCTGGTGCTCATGTGGGAGCGCTTCTTCGATATCTACGACATCGCCGTCGGCCAAATTCTGCTGACCCGGGCCGACGTGGAAAATCGCAGCGCTATCTCAACGCCCGGGACACCTTTTCGGCGCTGATTGAACACCGGATCATCCCGATTGTCAACGAAAATGACGCGGTGGTCACCGAGGAGATCAAGGTCGGCGACAACGACAACCTCTCCGCACTGGTGGCGACACTCGTCAGTGCGGACCTGCTGCTCATTCTCACCGATCAGCCGGTCTCTTCACCGCGGATCCGCGCACCGATCCCTCGGCCCGGTTGATCAGCGAAGTCCACCGCATCGACGACTCGCTCATGGCCACGGCGGGCGGCTCCACCACCGGCCTGGGCATCGGCGGGATGACGACCAAGCTCCAGGCCGCGAACATCGCCCGCCATGCCGGGGCCGATGTGGTCATCTGTTCCGGCCGCGAATCGGACGTGATCCTGCGTGTTGTCGACGGCGAGGCGATCGGGCACCCGCTTTCCCGCGCTGGCGACCCGGCTGGAAAGCCGCAAACGCTGGCTGCTGGCCGGCCCCAAGCCGGCCGGGCAAGCTGACCATCGACGGGGCGCGGTCAAGGCGCTGAGCGTGGACGGCCGCAGCCTGCTGCCGGCTGGCATCACCCGGGTAGAAGGCGCATTTCACCGCGGTGACACCGTGATCATCCTGACGCCGCAGGGCCACGAACTGGCCCGCGGCCTCGTCGCCTACAACAGCGAGGATTTGCTCCGCTTGCTCGGCTGCCACACGGATGACATCGAGCCGCGGCTCGGGCTACACCTACGGCCCGACCGTGGTCCACCGCAACCACATGACCATGCTGAGTGAATAAGCCTCGCACCTCAGACTCGAGAGTCACGCCACGAAATTATGCACTTGTGTCGTCATACGACTCGAGCACCGGTTCGTACGACAACGGCACCCGCGGGTGGATGAACAGCTCCTATGGGGCAGTTCCGGCACACGAGCGACGAGATATTGCTCGCCCAAGTAGGCGCTGCAGTGTTCGCAGGTGTATTCGTCGTCCGGACCGGCAAGTAGAATGCGACGCACATGATCCCCGCCTTTACAGCGTTGCCATGTCTCCTGATTGTCGACGACAAGCGCAAGTTGATATGCGCGCCAATAAACTGCTTCCGCAGGTTCCATGTCAGCGGACGCCAATTCGTCCTTTACAGAGATCGGGACCTGCTCCGGATTTAGCCGCCAGTAGGCCTCCCATAGATGCTGTTCGGCAGCATAGAGCTTGAGCCAATCGGCCGTCTCGGTGCTCAGGCCGTCCGGTAGCCAGTGTTCCAGGAATAGGAGACGTCGGGTCAGCGAACTGCGGCTCAGCTGAGGTTCCGGCCCTGTCCAGTCCGCGACGCCGAGCGGGTGACTCTATTCGTATTGGCGGCGAATGTCCAGGGCTTCTCCACAGTCACCCACTTCAATCGCTTGCCGAACTTTTGCCATGGCACGGTCCTTACCGCGTTGCAGGCGATCATTGTAGGCGTCAACAAACGGCAAGGCAGTGTCGGTCAGTACATAGAGTCCGTCGCTCTCCCTCAACCACCCCTGTTTCACCAGCATGGCGATGGACGCATCATAGGAGCGGGGAAGGACGCGGTTCCAGCGTGCGCGGATTCTCTCGTCATCGAGATCACGGGGGGCGGCAAAGCGCGCCAGCAGATCGATCTGGGCATAGTCGCCCTTGTGAGGCGATTCTGCGAGCGCCAACCCGTCGAGTTTGGCAACGCCGAATAAATTGCGGAAAAATCCCATAAAAACCAACCATTCGACCAAATAGACGGAGCCCGATTCTCCGCCATTCGGAAAAGAGAACTCCAGTTCGTATCGCCGGATTCTAGCACAGGACAATGTGCGACGTCTATCCATACCCCATCAGGGGGTGCGTCCTCGCCAGGGCAATATCTCCCGGAACAATCAAGTCGAATTTTGCACAGTTCGCCAGTTACCAACCAAACGACCAGGCAAGTTCATTTCGGCGTGAATACTACGACAGAAATCCGGCGATGCTCCCTCTGGTCATAACCGTACAAGGATTTCTGCCGGACTTTACTAGCCCAGAAGAACACCGAACCCACCTGAGTCGCTCGCGGGCTGAAACTTTCTGGCCGCGCCTGCGTAATGAACTGTCGAAGCCATCTGTCACGAGTACAAGATGCGGACAGAGGATCTTTTGAGGCCTACATCAAAAAGACAGAGAGCAGCGACAAGTCGCTGCTCTCTGTACACAAAGGAGGAGGAGAAATACAGTTGGGAGTGTATCGGATTGCGTCCCTTTGGACAGTGAGATTGACCACACTCATTGCACAAACATTGCACAAAAGTCACAACGGTCATGCCCGATATTCGGCGCGTAGATAGCGCAGGGGCAACACGGCTCCGGTCAAGGTAATTGCGACAATCAGCACCAACACAATGCGGCCGGTAAGACCAACCTGGGCAAAATCGCCGCTCACATACGAAAATAGAAGCACCAGTGCGATCAGTCCATTGGTCACAGAAGTTGTCACCAGCGTTGGAGATTCGATGACGCGGTCGTTGGCGGTGAGAAGCTGCGAGAGCCCAAAGGCGATCAATAGTCCGCCAACCATGCGCACTGACCATGCGGACCCGGATTGCAGCAATCCGCGGCTGAGAAATGTCGATGGCGGCGCGAACAGACAAAGAAAGCCAAAAACCAATCCGACGAGGACGCCGTTGATGCGCATGCTCATTCGCAGAATCCGAAAAAGATCGTTGAACGAATAGGCCAATTTATCTACCGATGCTCCAAATTGAATTCAGACCAACCAGAATTGTAGCGCACCCTGTTGGGCGTTGTGAAATCGAATCGCCATGAACCAACTATCTGAAAACACCTATGTTCAAGCCCATGTCCGGCGCGTCAAGACGTCCGTCGTTCAACATGCCGTCATTTTAGGTGGATTGGTGACCGTTCTCTGGATACTCGAGTTTATGGATCTACTGATCTGGAGCGGTGGGCTAGACCTGTACGGCGTCACACCACGCACGATGTCCGGGCTGCGCAACATTCTTGTCGCTCCATTTCTACACGCCGGATTCGGTCACCTCTTCGCCAATACCTTACCGTTTCTTCTATTGGGCTGGTTCGTGATACTCCGTAGTACGCGGCGAGTTTTTCGTGGTCACTCTCATCACGGCCACGATCAGCGGACTGGGCATTTGGCTGTTTGGCGCCGCCAATTCCGTACATATTGGCATCAGCGGTGTGATCTTTGGCTACCTCGGTTATCTACTATTTAGAGGATACTTCGAACGGAGTATCGTGGCGATTATCTTGGCCGTCCTGGCCACCATCTTCTACGGTGGGATGATCTTCGGCATTCTGCCGCTGCGGGACGGTGTATCATGGTTGGGCCACCTCTTCGGGCTGATTGGCGGCGTGCTGGCGGCCTATATGGTGACCAGATCCAAAGAAGAAGATGCAGAACTCTCTCGCGTTCAGGTCTAGCGAACCCTAGCCGCCACAATACCAATTCCAGCTCGCAACCAGAGGGCACACCGCAAGTTGCCCAGAATGCCTCGTTTCGTCTCAAGCTACCACGCTACGCCGTGCGCTCCAGTACCACAAACGAACGTGGCGTTTCAGTCGTACTCACGAATGTTTGCGTGCGACGGAAGCCGTGTTTGGCGCATACACGTAGTGATCGCGCGTTAAATTCTGCCACCGTTGCACGCAGCGTCTGTTGTCCGAAACGCTCGACCGCAAACGCCAGCACCGCCGCGGTGAAGGCTTCGCCTCGTCCATTTCCCGTCAAATCCGGCCGCATCCCGACCCCAATGTCCAGCGCCGACTCAGCATAGTCCCCGCCAGGTACCTGGCCTTCATGGCCAAAGCAGCAGTAGCCGACCAGGCTCTTCTGTCGTTCTTCTGCATCATGGTTGTCGTCAACCGCGTAATATTGGTTGGCTGGGTCCAGCAGAGCGGCAGCAGCCTCATCATGACCATCCCTGCCCAGGTCGTAGATATGATACGGTGAGGGGTAGGACCAGGAAACAATTGCCCGTGCGTCGGCCGCAGTCAGAGGACGGATTAAGTACGTCGAGGGCATCATCTTCTATCGTTTGCATGTTGGAAGCGGGGACTGAAGGAGATGACGCCTGTCCAAGCCAGCCCCATTAGTTTGCTCTCCGGTTTCGGGCCAACTACCGCTCCAATACAGCGCCAATGATCGCACGATAGCCACGTGCAGCGCCGACCAAGTCTTCAAGCTTCAATCGCTCATTGATCACGTGTGCGTCACCCTCCGTCGCCGGCCCAAAGCCGATGGTAGGCACATTTGCCACGCCGGCGCTATACGCGGCATTGGTGCAAAAGCGATAGGTTGACGTAGCAGTTGACATTCCGGTCTGCCCCAATCCGGACAATGCAGTGCGGACAAATGCATCCTCCTCCGGCAGTAACCAGGCAGGGAAAAATTTCTCTTTCGTCACGATATTGCCGGTATATGCAGTGTACTCGCCGATGCCGATCCTTGCGTTGAGGGCGACGTCGCCGAGATCCGGAGCGTTGCGAATGGGATCGAGCACATCCGCTGCTGTCTCACCGGGCAGCAATCGACGATCGTAGGTTGCTCGGCAAATGCTGGGAATGACCGAGTGGCCGGGATAGGGTTGGGAGATGATATCGGTAAGCGCATTGAGGGCGGGACCCATCATCGCATGCACCAGTAGATCCAGACCCTCTACCAACGCGATGACGCGCATCATGTCCAGAACCGCGTTCCTGCCCTGCTCGGGAGCCGAGGAATGAGACGGGCGCCCAACGGTCTCCAGGTGAATCTCCGCACGACCACGGCCGCCGCGTACGAGCGTCAGGTTGCTGGCCTCGCCGATGACCACAAAGTCCGGTGGGAAACGCGCCATGACTTTTTCCAGCGCGACCCCCTCCAAAACCTCCTCCAACGTCGAAGCACTGATCACGACACGCCCGTGCAACTGGTTGCGGTCAATGTCGGCAGCGGCATAGACCATGGCCGCCAGCGCGCCCTTCATATCGGCCGCGCCCCTCCCGTGAATTGCATCGTTCACCACATCACCGCAGAAAGGATCTCGTGCCCATGGTACACCGGGCGAAATGCCAACCGTATCGGTATGTGCGTCGAACAACAATGTTTTGCCCGGCTGGGCGCCGTTGATGACGCCTACGACACTTCCGTACTCGTCGACAGTGACTTCATCGAAGCCCAGCGAGCGCAGTTCATCCTCCACGCACCGCGCAACGGAAGCTTCTTCGCCGCTCAAGCTCGGACGTTGGACCAAGGCGCGCGTGAAATCGATGAGGCGATCTGTATGCATGTCCACTTCCCTAATCCATAGTTGACGTGTTCAATAGCAGGCATACCCAGGGCTGATTGTAGCGCAATCGGATTTACGCAACAACCGAACGAGGAAGGTTTCGGACAGGTCGCCCCCGCACGGTGCTGAAGTCGGGCACATTTCGGTGCAATCCGTAGAGATTAGTGGCTCTGCCGCAAGAACTCCTTTTGGCCACAGATTCACACAGATGGACACAGCTTATGATTGATTTTGCTCTGAGGCCTTGTTTTCCGATAGCTGTCGGAATGATTGGCAAAACTTCCGAACTCATCTGTGTCCATCTGTGGCGTTTTTCCGGCTAGTCATCTATCCCCCGAGAACTGCGTTCGGCGACTCGTCTCAAGGAAACCCGGTTGTCAAGGCATACGTCTGTGATGTACACTTGCGCCACATTGCCCCACAAAGGTCATGTCCGGACCGCTCGACCTTCCATCACACACGCTCGATCCGATCCAGACAGACCATTTTCGCTTTGGTGTTCGTCCAGTGATTACGTGGTCGAGACGTCGGGCTCCTCATTGCCGATGCCCCGCCGACAGAATTACGGGATGACCTCAGCGCGTATATGTTCTTTACAGGAGACAACTTAGTGAGCACTCGATCCTTTAAGTCCCCCGCAGCCATCAAGCAGGCGTTGAGCGATCAGCAGTACATCGCCAGCAACGAGATTGCCACCACAACGTATCTCATGCAACAGTTGGAAAAACCGCTGTTGACCGAAGGCCCGGCCGGTGTCGGCAAAACGGAACTGGCCAAGTCCATCGCCGCCGCTACCGGTCGCGAACTGATCCGTCTGCAATGCTATGAGGGGCTTGACGAAACCAAGGCCCTCTACGAATGGGAATATGCCAAACAACTACTCTACACCCAGCTTCTGCGCGACAAGTTGCAGGAGACCTTGGCCGATTCACAAGGCTTGGTCGAAGCGGCCGATCGGCTGGCCGAAGAGGAAGACGTTTTCTTCTCCAAACGCTTTTTGCTACAGCGACCGCTATTGCGCGCAATCCTCAGCGACCAACCGACTCTCCTGCTGATCGACGAGATCGACCGCGCTGATGCCGAGTTTGAGGCCTTTCTGCTGGAAGTATTGAGCGACTTCCAGGTCAGCGTGCCCGAATTGGGTACGCTGGTTGCGGTCCACAAACCACTGGTGCTGTTGACCAGCAACAATACCCGCGAACTGAGCGAGGCTCTGAAACGGCGCTGTCTCTACCTCTTCATCGGCTATCCCTCCATCGAGCAGGAGCTGGCGGTGGTCAAGCTCAAGACGCCCGATCTCAACCCCAAATTGGCGAAGCAGGCCGTAACTCTGGTCCAGAAGTTGCGTGAACTGGATCTCCGCAAGTCTCCCAGCATCAGTGAAACGTTGGACTGGGCCAAGTCGTTGGTGGCGCTCAATGCCAAACAGTTAGATGCCGAGACTCTGCAGAACACCATGAACGTGCTGCTCAAACATGAGGTCGATCTGCAGAAGGTGCGTCGCCGACTCCAGGTATCCGGCGACAAGGTCGATGTGGACGATGATGAATACAGTTCGTTCCGGTGGCAGTAGGAATGTAGGAAACCGCAGACAACAGGCTGAAACAGTCTCGGCAAGGTGATGGCCCCTGCCTGCTTAAGGAGATCCGATGGAAGATCGACTGATCAAATTCATTGCTGCGCTGCGAGCCGGCGGCGTGCGTGTGAGCATGGCCGAGAGTGTGGACGCGTTTTTGGCTGTCGACGATCTGGGTGTTATGGATCGAGAGTCATTCCGACTCAGCTTGCGCTCTACACTGGTCAAGGATGCCACGAGCCTCCCAGTCTTCGACGAGCTGTTCCCAATCTTCTTCGCGGGCGGCGACACGCCGGCCATGCAGGATATCTTGGCCGACATGGATATGTCGCCAGAAGAGGCGCAGATGCTGGCCCAGGCCATGCGCATGTTCAACAAAAAGCTGCGCGAAATGATGGAACGACTGCTGCGTGGCGAGCAGTTGACTGAAGACGAGTTGCGGCAATTGGGCCAGATGGTCGGTCTCAATCGCATGGATGATTTGCGTTATCAAGAATGGATGGCCCGCCGCATGATGCGGGCACTCCAATTTGATGAAGTGCGCGACGCCATGCGCGAGATGATGGAAATGATGGCCCAAATGGGGATGAACAAAGAGCGGCTCGAGCAGATGCGCGGATTGATTCAGGCCAACGAACAGGCGCTCAGCGACCAGATGGAGAGCTACGCCGGCCGGCGCATTGCCGACAACATGAGCGAACAACCGCCCATGGGCGACAAGCTGGACGAGCTGATGGATCGCCCCTTTGGCCGGCTCTCCGACAAGGATATGCAGATTCTGCGTCACGAGGTACGCCGGCTCGCCAACCGTTTGCGCAGCCGCATCGCCCTGCGCCAGAAACGTGCCAAGACCGGTCAACTCGACGCCAAGGCGACCATCCGCGCCAATCTCAAACATGGCGGCGTACCCATGGAGATCAAGCACCGGGACCATCGCCTCAAACCCAAGCTGGTTGTCATCTGCGACATCAGCACTTCCATGCGCTATTGCTCCGAGCTGATGTTGAGCCTGGTCTACCAACTCCAGGACGTGGTCACCAAGACCCATGCTTTCGCCTTCATCGACCATTTGGAGTACATCACGCCCGATTTCCAGGGACGGGACGCCGACGCCGCCATCGACAACGTTCTGATTCGCATGCCGCCGGGTCACTACAGCACCGATTTCGGCTACAGCGCTCAAGAACTTTCAGCACAGTTACATGGACACCATTGACCGTCGCAGCACAGTCATCGTTGTGGGTGATGCGCGCAACAACTACAACAACCCGCAGCTCGACATCGTCAAACAGATGACGCGCCGCAGCCGGCGTCTGATCTGGATCAACCCCGAACCGGTCCATCTCTGGGGTACCGGCGACAGCGACATGCTGCACTACGCACCGATCTGCGACAGCGTCGCCATTGCCGCTACGTTGGGCCAGCTGACAACGGCAGTGGATCAGTTGTTGGGCGAGGCGTCGTACTAGTGTCTCCACAATCTTTGATTGACGATTTATGCTGTCTGCGGTCTACAGAGGGCAAATACTCGTCAATTCAAGATTGGGTTCACACTGTGAATCCCGGCAGAAATCCCTATACAGCTCCTGCCAGAGGTCGTGTAATCGGATTTCTGTCGTGGTATCTATGCCGGACTGAACTAGGCATCGCCAATCCGCTGTCCGCCAGCGAGCAGATCAACTACTTGGTCTTTCCCAAACAGCTAGAAGATCCGGATAACCTGCCACCCATGGAGGCTTGGGAAGCCAGACCGCAATGCACTTCGATCTAGACCGAAATCCGTATGAAAACACGATATTTGTAGGTCGGGCAAGGATGCCCGACCCAGTTGGAGTACGACGATCAGGCAGGTTGGAGAGAGCGGTCGGGCAGGGATGCGCCGGCCTACGAACAACTGATCTCGTAGCGCCGTCAGTTTAGGCAGTTCTTGCAGCGCGATTCCTGGCTGATAATTCCACACATTTCGCCACCTACTTTGACCGGAGCGGCGTCAGGGACTACAATCATCAACACTGAATTCCCTGCAGACCTCTGTCGCACAACCAACGCGATCAACTCAAAGGAGACGAGCACCATGCCCATGCGTGCAGACTATATTTGGATGAACGGCGCCGTCATCCCCTGGGACGAGGCGCAGGTTCACGTCTTTACCCATGCGCTGCACTACGGCAGCAGCGTCTTTGAGGGCATCCGCGCCTACGAGACGCCGGATGGCCCTGCGATCTTCCGTGGCACCGAACATTTTGAGCGTCTACTTTTTAGCTGCAAGGTCGCACGCATTCCCTCGCCGCTGAACGTCGAAGAGTGGATGGACGTAGCTGCCGAGGTGGTTCGGGTCAACAATCTCCAAAGCGCCTATCTGCGTCCGCTGGTCTTTCGTGGCTACAACACGCTGGGTGTGGACGGCCGCGGCTGCCCGGTAGATGCGATCCTGGCTGCGGTTCCCTGGGGCGCCTATTTGGGTGCGGAGGCACTGGAAAAGGGTGTCGACGTGCAGGTGAGCAGTTGGCGACGTATGGCGCCGGACACGCTCAACGCACTGGCGAAAATTGGCGGTCAGTACGTAAACAGCCAAAGCATCGTCATGGAGGCCAAGGACAACGGCTTTAATGAGGGCATTGCACTGGACGTCAACGGCTACGTCAGCGAAGGCAGCGGTGAGAATATCTTCCTGATCCACAAAGGCGAAATTTTTACTCCATCATTGGCCAACAGCATCCTCGGCGGCATCACCCGCAACTGCGCCCTGGCCATTGCCCGCGATCTCGGCTATACCGTTACCGAGATGACGATCCCACGCGAGATGCTCTATCTGGCCGATGAGATATTCTTTACCGGCACCGCCGCTGAAATCACGCCGGTGCGCTCGGTCGACCGCATGGAGGTGGGTAATGGCAGCCGCGGCCCCATCACCAAGGCAATTCAAGACATATTCTTCGGCATTGTCAGTGGCGAGCTTGAAGACCGGTGGAACTGGCTTGTTCCTGTGGCGATGGACGTGTCGGTGGCAAGCTAGACTTGTCAGGCCGTTCAGAATAGCCACGGCAACGTGACGATGACAACGACGGTCCAGACGGCATAGAGAAGCGCACCGTTGCCAAAGCTGTTGTACAACGCCGGCAACCAGGCATCGCGCCCGTCACGGGCTTGGCGCACAAGCAGGAAGGTCAGGATGACGACATTGATCGCGTTCCAACCGACGAACGCCACACGGTTGGGCGTCCACCCCTCCTGCCACGTACGATAGCTGATGGCCGCCAATGCATAGAGACCGACCAGTCCGGCCAGTGCCGCAACCAACAGGATTCCACGCCGCAGCCATCTGTTTGTAACCTCCGGCACGGGTACGCTGACAGCCGGTGTTGCGCCGACAAGCAACGCGATCACGGCGAAGAGCATGCCGGAGTAGACAATCAGCACATCGCGGTTTTCAAACGGTTTCCAGAAGTTGAAGGGGATAAAGGCTACGTAGACCAACAACACGAGTAGCGTCAACGGCAGCAGCAGACGCATGAGCGTGGCAATCAGCCTGCTCAACCCGTCCTCGAACGACTGCACAGCGGGAGGCTTGTTCGGGTCATAGACCACAGCAACCGCCAGAAGCGGCAACAGACCGGCGCCCCCTGCAAGCAACAAACGCAGAGTCCATTCCTCCAGCACAATGCCCAGCGCGTCGAAAAGCCCAATCGTGATGGAAACGAAGATGCCGCCGGAAATCGCAAAGAGCCCCCCCACAATGAAGACCTCCAGCGATTTGAGCAGAAACGCGAATCGATTCTCATTGTCGTTGTGCTCTCCGGCTAGCGCATAGCTCCCTATCCCCGCCCAGGCCAGGAGCGGCATGTGGATCGCCATTAGCACCAGATAGTGCTCACGCTGGAGCGGCTGTTCGATCCAAGAAAATGTGACGCGGGCAATCAGCGTCAGAGCCGCCACAACGACCGCTACGACAGCCAGACGAGACCAACGTGCGCCACCGGCCCAGGCAAGAAAGATCAGCACAGCCAACGCACTGATCGGCGACCAAAGAAATAGAATCTCCGGCAATGCACCGTCGATCATCAACTCTTCAGACGACAGCAACCATAGGATCGCACCGTTGATGATCGCCAATAACGCCGCCTTGGCCCACGCAATCGACCGCATGGGAACCTGCTCTCTGACTGCGTAGACCAGCCGGTAATGCCAGGCAGCGTAGAGCAGATTGCCCGGTTGAGCCGCATAGACCTCGTCGATGGCTACGGAGAAGAGACCGGATTCATTCGTCTCGGCCGCTTGTTGGTAGGCCAGTTCCAACTGTTCCGCGTCCGCGCCAATGTCGTAGATCAGCTTAGGATAATGCATCGTTCGCCTCCTTCTATTGAGTTGCCGGCGTCCGCTAACCGAGGTTGTACGGCGGGTGAATCACCTCGAAGTTTCGTTGTGGCGTGCACAGTTGATACGTTGGCCGCAACGGCTATGTTTCGCTCGGCAAACAGACCCGACGTAATTGAACACGTCCTGTGCGGTTGTGATTGCCGGCACGGTCAAAATCTGTGCTATAATGAGCGACATCATGGGTAAGCAACCGCAGTTTGTCACCATCAAGTATATACCCATTCGACAAGCAACGACCGGGACCACCGTCGGCGGAATGGTCGCGCTTAAATAGCCCGCGTTGCCTGGACAGACCGGCTCGCGGGCCCAAATGAAGACGTGAAACGCACTTGGTTCAGCGCGAACAGGCTGACCGCAGATGTTGTTTCACGTTTTGTATTTTCTGTAGTGGCTTTGCACTGAACAGTGCAGAGTCACATGTGAATGGCCATCAATTCAACAGTGACTACGAGACGGACATATCCAACGTCGACCAGCCTCTTCCGGAGACAGCACAATGGCTGACAAATACAACCCTCAAGAGATCGAACCCAAGTGGCAGCAAGCGTGGGAAGAGACCGGACTGTACGACGTCCATGAAGACCCGCAACGGCCAAAGTGGTATGCGCCGACCATGCTGCCCTATCCGTCCGGTGACCTGCACACGGGTCACTGGTACGCATTCACACCCCCCGATGCCGGCGCACGCTGGCGACGCA
The DNA here is from genome assembly GCA_963715415.1 of uncultured Chloroflexia bacterium. Classification (GTDB taxonomy): domain Bacteria; phylum Chloroflexota; class Anaerolineae; order Caldilineales; family Caldilineaceae; genus JAWKOK01. The sequence goes on from CAVQSG010000003.1 coordinate 236,251, forward strand.
TGAGCGGCTACAATGTCCTCTTTCCACCCGGTTTCGACGCCTTTGGTCTGCCGGCTGAGAACGCTGCCATCAAACACGGCGTCCATCCCAAGATATGGACCTACGCCAATATTGCGCGTATGCGTATTCAGATGCGTCGCATGGGCGCAATGTGGAACTGGAAGCACGAGGCGGTCACCTGCGATCCGGACTACTACAAGTGGACCCAGTGGTTCTTCCGCCAATTCTACGATCACGACCTGGCCTACCGCGAGAAGGCGCCGGTGGACTTCTGCCCGAACTGCAACACCACACTGGCCCGCGAACAGGTATGGAACGGCCGTTGTGAGCGCTGCGACACTCAGGTAATCAAGAAAGAACTGGAGCAGTGGAAGTTCCGCATCACCCGCTTTGCCGACGAGTTGCTGGAGGGTCTGGAACGCATCGAATGGCCCGAACGCGTCAAAGTCATGCAGACCAACTGGATCGGACGCAGCACCGGCGCTCAGGTCACCTTCCTGACGGAAGCAGGCGATCCCATCGAGGTCTTTACGACGCGTCCCGATACTCTGTGGGGAGCGACTTTCATGGTGCTGTCGCCCGAACATCCGCTGGTTGACAAAGTGACCACGCCGAACCGGATAGAGGCGGTTTTGGCTTATCAAAAGGCCGCGGCGGCCATGGATGAGATCGCGCGCACCGCAGCAGATAACGAAAAAACAGGCGTGTTCACTGGTGGGTATGCCGTGAATCCGGTCAATAGCCAACGCATACCAATTTGGATCGCAGACTACGTGATGATGGGCTACGGCACCGGCGCGATCATGGCGGTGCCCGCACATGACCAGCGCGACTTTGAGTTCGCCAGAAAATTCTTGCTGCCGATTGTGCTCGTTGTCCAGCCGCCGGACGGCGAGATACGCACCGCTGACGACCTGGATGAAGCATGGCCGGAAGAAGGCGTCATGATCAACTCCGGCCCGCTGAACGGCATCACGGCGGGCAAAGGCGCTGACGAAAGTGTCGAAGCGGCGGTCAAGTGGCTGGAGGCACACGGAAAAGGCAAAGCTTCAGTCAACTATCGCCTGCGCGACTGGCTGATCAGCCGGCAACGCATGTGGGGTGCGCCCATCCCCATCATCTATTGCGAAAAATGTGGTGTAGTGCCTGTACCCTATGAGGATCTGCCCGTCCTCCTGCCGGATGACGCCGAGTTCAAGCCCACTGGAGAGAGTCCGCTCAAATATCACGACGCTTTTCTGAACGTGGAATGTCCTACATGTGGTGGTCCGGCTACTCGCGAGACCGACACCATGGACACATTCATGTGCTCCAGCTGGTATCACTACGCCTACGTCACACCATACTGGAAGAAGGGCGAGATCATTGGGCCGGAGGACATGCCATGGAATCCGGAGCAGGGCGACTACTGGCTGCCGGTCGATCAGTACACGGGCGGCATCGAACACGCAACCATGCATCTGCTGTACACGCGCTTCTTCACCAAGGCGCTACAGAAGCTGGAAATCGTGCCCTTCGACGAACCCATGATCCGTCTATTCAACCAGGGAATCATTCTGGGACCGGACGGCGAGAAGATGTCCAAAAGTCGCGGCAACGTGGTCAACCCGGACGAAATGGTGGACAAATACGGCGCGGACACCGTGCGCGGCTACCTCATGTTCATTGGTCCCTGGGATCAGGGCGGGCCGTGGGATCCCAGCGCCATCGAGGGCGTGAGTCGCTTCATGTATCGCGTCTGGAGCGTGGCGATAGATGAAGCCGATCCCGAACTGGTTGCAGCCACGCCTGACGCGGCAGCAGCGCCGCGACCTAGAGCGCAAACTGCACCAGACCATCATCAAAGTCACCGGCGATATGGAATACTTCCGCTTCAACACGGCCATAGCGGCAATGATGGAATTGAACAACGCCTTGATCAAGGCCAAGGGGACCGCTGTGGTCGGCTCGCCCATTTGGGACGAATCAGTTCGTTCGCTGGTCCTGTTGATGGCGCCCATCTTCCCCCACATTAGTGAAGAGCTGTGGAATCGACTGGGCAACGAGGAGAGCGTCCACATTCAGCACTGGCCGGTCGGCGACGTCGAAAGGGCCAGGGAAGACGAGATCACAGTCGTCGTGCAAATCAACGGTAGAGTGCGTGACAAGCTGGCCGTTGTGCCCGGTACGACCACCGAGACACTGGAGAAGCAGGCATTGGCACTGGACAATGTGCAGAAGTGGATGGACGGAAAACAGATCCACAAAGTCATTGTCGTGCCCGACAAACTGGTCAACGTTGTCGTCGGTTAAGCGACGGAGATTCAAGAGCACTGGAAACGGGAGCATCTCACCCTAGTTCATTTCGGCGTGAATACCACGACAGAAATCCAGGGTCTCTACCTCTGGTAGCAACTGGACAGGGATTTCTGCCGGGATTCACTAGGACAAGGGCCGCCACGGTCCCTCCCCCAGACCTGACATTGCCGGCACATGCGAGGACGGTTGACAAAGGGACTTCTGTACCGCCATTTGGGTATAGAAGTCCCTTTTTGTCGTCTGTGTTGCGTTTTATACTGTAAACAAAAGTACGCCTTCACTTCGAGTCGCCACACAGTGCTAATCCTACGCCGTCGACTATACCGGAATGCGTGTTTCACGTACGAGTTCCGTGCTCCGATCGACAATTCTCCCAAGGAAAGACGTAGATCGATCATCAGAGATGCTTAATGATCAATTAACAAATATCAACTATACTGTTTCGATATGGTTTTCGTTTCCGAATGCTTCGGAAACGAATTGTGTTCCAATCACTACAGTCAATTCGGTTTTTCCGACGTACGATCCCCCTACCCCCTCGCAGAGTTCCGCTCGATGGCGACGGAAATCGAGCCGGGTAGTTACGCCCGGACCAAAATCAAGGAGGTATTCCATTGCTACGAAAGAGCCACTCTCCCAACCCCGGACACGTCCGCGTTACCTTTGAACTTCCATCCTGTATATGGGCAGATCGCATCTTTCTCACCGGTGACTTCAACGACTGGAACGAAACCGACCTACCTTTGCGCCAACAGCGCGATGGCATATGGCGCGTCGAACTCGACCTACCGGTGGATAAAGAGTATGAGTTCCGCTACATTGTCGATGGTAAATGGCAGACCGATTACCACGCCGACGGGTTTACATCCAACAGCTTCGGCAGTGTCAACAGTGTCGTCTTTGCCAAGCTCGACGAGGCCAAAGAGGTTGATTTCCGTGTCGGCAGCAAAGTTCGAGAACGTGAAGGGACGCCCGTACCGCGATCCGCGCCCAGACGTAACGTATTGCCCGTTTCGACATCTAGGCCGCCGCAAATCAGCGCCAAACAACCGGTAGAGACGGCGGCCTGATTCAAAGACAGACCGTGGCCGACCTTTACTGGACAATTGGTGAGAGTACGCAAGGATACCGGGCAAGATAGTGAACGCCATCTTGCCCGGTATCCTTGCGTACTCCCTGGTGTACCTCTCTTCCTCAGACACTTGCCCACCATCCCCGCCTTCTGCTACCCTTCAGTCATGGACTCACTGCGCGGCGTGATCGAACGGATTACCTTCCACAACCCTGAAAACGGCTACACAGTAGCCAAGCTGACACCGGAACAGTTGCCCGGCCATGTGCACACCGGTGGGTTTGGTGCGGCACGTGAAGTGGCTGTGATCGGCAATATGGCCGATGTCAACGTCGGAGAGTGCGTAGAATTAACGGGCCATTGGATCGTACATCCTGAATACGGCAAGCAATTTTCCGTTCACACGATGCGCTCCGTCCTGCCCGCGACAATTGCCGGGATCGAGAAGTACCTGGGCAGCGGGCTAATCAAGGGCGTCGGTCCGGTGACGGCCAGACGCATTGTCAAGCAGTTCGGCGTCGAGACGCTCAACGTCGTCGAACTGGCCCCCGACAGACTCATCGAGGTCTCCGGTGTAGGGCCAAAACGCGTGGCCATGATCATTTCGGCCTGGGAGGAACAACGCGCAATCAAAGAAGTAATGCTCTTCCTGCAAAGCCACGGTGTCAGCACAAGCTTGGCGACTAAAATCTACAAAACGTACGGCGATGACGCCGTCGCCATTGTGCGCGACGATCCGTACCGACTGGCGCGTGACATCTTTGGCATCGGTTTTCTGACAGCGGACCGGATCGCCCAATCCATGGGCATTGCGCCCGAATGCACCCAAACGGGTGGCGGCCGGTGTTGCGTATGCCTTGAGCCAGGCCACCGACAACGGCCATGTCTTTCTGCCGGTGCAGGAGTTGACCACGCAAGCTGCCGAATTGCTGGGTGTTTCGGCGCAACAGACCGGCCTCGGTATTGTCAATCTCTGGGAAGACGATCAGGTCAAAGTAACTGTCGGCCCGGGCGCGGATGAACTAGCTGCAACGCCGGCTCCCTCTACCGATGGCGCTATACCACAATTGATTGCCGAGGCGGACGTTCTCTACAGCACGTCAACGGTCGAGCAGGCAAGGTCGCTCTTGGAGCAACGGAATGCAGTCTACCTAACGCCCCTTTACTACAGCGAAGTCGGTGTCGCCGGCCGCCTGCATCGGTTGCTGCGCGAGGCGGACGATCGGCTCTATCGCTTCCAGGCCGGCCGCTATGATTGGAAGACGGCCCTGCAAGCAGTAGAGCGTACCAGTGGCTTTGCCCTGGCCGACCAACAGCGTAACGCAGTCATTGCTGCGCTTACCCACCGCCTCACCGTATTGACCGGAGGACCGGGCACCGGCAAGACGACGACTGTACGTACCGTACTTCAGCTCTGCGAGCAGGCCGGCCATCGCGTGCTGTTGGCCGCACCCACCGGCCGCGCCGCCAAACGTCTGGCCGAAACCACCGGACCGCGAGGCCAAGACCATCCACCGTCTGCTGGAATTCAAACCGGCCGAGGGTATGGCCTTTAAGCGCAACGAGGAGATCGCCGCTGGACGGCGACCTACTCATCGTCGACGAAGCATCTATGCTCGATCTGGTGCTGACCAATCACCTGCTCAAAGCCGTTCCACCCGGCATGCATCTACTGCTGGTCGGCGATATCGACCAGTTGCCCAGCGTGGGCGCCGGGAATGTGTTGAAGGATATCATCGGCGCGATCGAAGAGATGGGCGATGAGCTGGTCGCAGAGAACAGAGTGCAGGCCTCACAATACGGCCCGCCCTCCGGCTTCGTTCTGTTCTCTGCATCGCGCCACAGTCGTTCGCCTGGACACCATCTTCCGTCAGGCCGAGGGCAGCTTCATCGTCACCAATGCACACCGGATCAACCGCGGTCAAATGCCGATCCTGGACAACGGCAAGACGGTCGATTTCTTCCTGTTCCGCACCGACGATCCCGAGCGGGCGCGGAGTTGTGTGTGGAGTTGGTACAAGACGCGCATTCCCCGTCGCTTCGGCATTCCGGCCACGGAGAGATCCAGGTGCTCAGTCCCATGCACCGCGGGGTGGTCGGTGTTGGCGCACTCAACAGCGCGCTGCAGGTTGCGTTGAACCCACCTGCCCCAAACAGGTCGGAGCGCATGCGTCGGCAGTCGCGCCTATCGGGTCGGTGATCGCGTGATGCAGATCCGCAACAACTACGACAAGGATGTCTACAACGGCGATATGGGCGTCATCACCGCGTGGACCTGGTAATGCAGACAGGTGACCGTCGAGATCGACGGCAAACCCGTTGACTATGACTTCCTGGAACTGGACGAATTGGTCCATGCCTATGCCGTCAGCGTCCACAAGAGCCAGGGCAGCGAATTCCCGGCTGTGGTCATCCCGGTCATGACGACCCACTACATGATGCTTCAGCGCAATCTGCTCTACACAGCCATCACCCGCGCACAGAAGCTGGTGGTGCTGGTCGGCCAACCGCGCGCCGTCAGCATCGCAGTCCGCAACGACAAGGTGACGGAACGATGTAGCGGTTTGCGCGACAGATTCGGTCAGATCCACGTAGTAGATCCCGGCGCGACCAGAGCCTCAGGTGTTCTGTCGCGACCTTCCGCGTAGATTGGCACGATTGACAGCCGCGGTGTCAACACCGCCATGTCGCCGTGACAGTCAGGTGATCGACCGATTTCGTATCCACGAATAGCTCATTAGGAGATTCCCATGGCCCAAACGGCAATGTTCGCCGGGCTGGTGTTTGACGAAGAAGGCAATGCAGCCGAACTCGCCTATGTTGGCCAGGAGGCGTGCTACGTGGTCGATGATGACGACTTCAGACGTCACATCGATGCCGCCCAAGTGGATTTGCAGGTGTTGCAGTTCATGCATGGCCAGGTCGACGACCACCGCGATCTGGCGGTCAGCACCATGCTCGATATGTTGGGCAAGGACGATATCTTCACCAAGGCAGCGGTTGAATCGTCAATCAACAACATGGAGGAGTCGGTCGGCCAACCGATCCCCGAAGATGCTCGGCAATGGCTGGGCATGCTCGGCTTCCGAATCGTCATCGATTTCCATGGCAATGTGGTAGATATTGAACTGCCCGCAGGAGCCGTTGATGAGGATGAGTAGGGCGCGCCGGCCTATTTCGCGACCTCGTAGCGGTCCGTTTGCACCACATTCGCCAGCGGCACGGTGACCGTCTCGGCGCCGTAGCCACCCACGAGCGTATGCGCACGAACGACGATCTCGGTGACGTCTTTCGGTACGCTGATGTTGCCCTGGCCGCGGGTAAACGGCTGTTCGTTCTCGTGGGGGTGGAGCAGGATGCGGGTGGCCAGGATCTCCCCGTCCGTTGTGGCCACATGCCAACCGTCAGCATAGTCTTCCCAGCCGGTGTCGGGGTAGGCAAGCGTCACATCCACAGACCAGAGACCATCGCCGGTCTGTCGGGCGCGCACGAAACGAATCTCGGGATCGGGACGCAGCACCTCCTCGGCCATGGTGAGGCCGGCGTGGTCCAGCCCCGACCTCCAATCGACATCAGGTGGAGTGCGTAGTTCGATACCGATCCCGCCGCCGCTGCCGATCGGTTGAAGCAACACCACGGTTTGACCGGCGAACAATAGTTCTTCGCCTTGCCATGTCATGCCGGCGCTATCAGTTGTCTCTACATAGCGATGCGACTCTACGTCTCCGCCCGCGCTGATCACATCCGCAATGTGTTCCAAAAATGTGTTACCGTTGCCCTCGAACTGCAACTCCGTGATTGCTACGTCCATCGCCGGGTCCGGATCTTCTGCAGCGGCAGCTGTAGCGTCCGGCGGAGCCGGCGTTGGTGCGGTTGTCGCCACGCAGCCGGATAGAATGAGAAGAATGAGTATCAGCAGTCCTGCCAAGCGCATTGTCAATTCTCCACCTGCATCGATTTTACTCCAACCAAAAAGCCGCCGGTATCGGCGGCCTATACCAATGGCCCGATGTATCAACTCCGTACCTCCGCTTCCCCTCAAGAAACCTCCACCCGCGCAATCCACTTGACCTGACGCAGGGCATCGTCCGTCTCCGACGGTACAATCAACCGCACCAAGCCCTGGGCACGTGTCAGCTTCTCACCATCCAACGTATAGCTCAGAATAATAGGGCGGGTCGTTTCCACGCCCAGCAGTTCACCGGCGCGAATCCGGGTACCGAAGTTATCGGCGCTGATCACATCGACCTGTTCCCATGCCGTCTCCAACGGCAGATCGGACTGGATGAGATCGACCAGCCGTACACCGCCAAAGTCAAACGGACCGGAGATGCCGTGCCCGGTGCTGATAATGTAGCAATCAGGTATGACAGTCATGGGATGGCGTTCCAGATCAGCCACGGAAATCGCGCGTTCGGCGCCATCCGGAAAGACAAATATGATCGTCGGATCGGGTGTTGACGGCACCGGGTTCGGTTCGTGGGCATGGCCATGCAGCCAACTCGGCTCATCGTCCGCGTTTTGAGTCATTCGTCTATGCTTCCGGCTCAGTGGTGAAGGTCAGTGGATAGCCGTCGTTGCGCGCCCGCCCATTGGCAACTTTGGCCAGTTTCTCGGCTTCAGCCCGGGGTCGCACCACGACAATGGCATCACCGTGTGTATGTGCAGTCCATGCCACATGCTCGGCCAACTCTGAAGATAGAAAAAAGACGCCGCCCAGAATGTCGACGACATATTCAAAGGTCGTGACGTTGTCGTTGTGGATGAGCACACGATGGCGTGGCTCGAGTTGGAGATCCTCATCGATGCGGACAATCTCTTCGGTGTGGACTTCTTCTGCGGGCTTGACTTCAGGCAGGGCAACATCGTCTCTAGCCATCATACGGCGCCTCCAAATGCGCTATTTCCCTCTGTTTCTGTTCGAAATAGTAGCACTGATCGACGATGAATACCAGCCCTGGTCCTATTGGGGTGCATACCACATTTGGGGGCTTCCTGCGGGCGCTGCCGATGATCTTCTCGCCTGCCGCCCCCGAATGGAACGCACCTCCCCATTGAATAATGTGTCTATAAGCTGTCGTATAGTGAAGCCCGGCATCTGAAGAATGGCTTGCAACATCTGCTTGCGGGTGCGGCGGGTCATGGGCGACTACTCTGCCATGCGACGCACCAAATCGTGGACAGCACCGCCAATCTCCTGCAGAGGGAATACCTGGCTACACAATTGCGACCAGCGTGGACGAAGACTATAATGCGTGACGCATCTTGGGTATAGCCATGACAACCGTGATCTTGCGCACAAAATTATATGCACCCACCCCCCGGCCGGACTGGGTTCCACGTCCGCATTTGCTGTCGCGCCTGAATAGCGGCGCCGACCGCCGCTTAACCCTGATCTCAGCGCCTGCGGGTTTCGGCAAGACCGGGTTGGCCGCCGCTTGGGTGGCGTCAACCGCACGGCCGGTCGCCTGGCTGAGCCTTGACGAGAACGACAATGACCCGGTACGTTTTCTCCTCTATCTGGTGGCGGCGCTGCGCGAGATCGATCCGGCCGACCAGTCGACCCTGGGGTTGGCGGCTGAATCACTGCTTCAATCACCCCAGCAGCCTGCGCTGGAAAATCTGATCATCACCCTGATCAACGATCTCACCGTGATTCCATCGCCGTTCACGCTGCTTCTAGATGATTTCCACGCCATCACCGACGCACAAATCTGCACAGCGGTCGCCTTTCTCATCGACAACATGCCACCCCAGATGCATCTGATGTTGACCTGTCGCGCCGATCCGGCTCTGCCACTACCCCGGCTGCGCGCTCGCCAGCAAATGACGCATCTGACCGTGGTCGATCTGCGTTTCAGCCGCGAGGAAACGACATCCCTGTTGAACGACATCATGCAGCTCGACATGGCAGCCGGTGACATCGCGCATCTTGATACCCGCAGCGAAGGCTGGATCGCCAGCCTGCAACTTGCCGCGGTCGCCTTGCGCGGGCAGGCCAGCACGCAGGAGAGAGAGCAAACCGTCCGTGCGTTTGCCGGCGACGATCGTCATATCATGGACTACCTGATGAGCGAGGTGTTGCACCGCCAACCCCGTTACATCCAGGATTTCCTGTTGCTGACATCGGTTTTGGGACGGCTCAACGTCCGGCTCTGCAATGCCGTGACCGGCCAAGTCGGCAGCCAGCAGATCCTCGAAGATCTCGATCAAGCCAACCTCTTTGTCGTGCCGCTGGACAACAAACGCCAATGGTATCGCTACCACCAGTTGTTCGCCGAGTTCGTGCAGTCCAGACTCGAACAAGGTGATCTGGCATCCACCGACGACCTGCATGGCCGCGCCGGTCGCTGGTATGCGGACAACGGTTACTTTGATGACGCCATCGACCACGCCTTGTTGGGCAAAAACTTCACGTTTGCCGCCGCGATGATAGAGGAACACGGCGCCATCATCATGTGGACGCAGGGCCGCGTTGCTACGTTGCTGCGCTGGCTCAACGCACTGCCGGCAGAAATCCGCGACAGCCGTCCCTATCTGGCCCTGGTTCGGGCCTGGTCGCTTCTCAGTTCGGGTATGTGGACCGAGTTGGAGACCTATCTACCAACTTTGGAACGTGCGATCAAGGAACAATCGCTTCATATCTTCCTCAAGCTCGACGTGCCCAACCGCGAACCGCGGTCCTTCGCGCACAGGAGTTGAGTCTGCTGTGATGCGCCGGTCGATGGCGGCAACAACACCGCCCACATGTGAATGAACACGATAAACAGCAGAATAAGCAATTATCGGCTGACCGAGGCGGTTTGTTTATTGGCATATAGTGAATACCAGGCCAGACCCGGGACATAGACATCCGGTTCCGTAGGGCGCGACCCTAGCGGCCGCCCGTTGTGGCTGATGCCGGGTATGCCTGCCCGGCCGACGTTTTTCACGGTGGAATCAAGTAGATGAGGACAAACATGCGATGATCGTTGCGAACTATCAGGACCAATACGATACGAGTCGCCTGACACCGGCACCGCTGCGCGTGGTTTAACATGCGCGGCTGAATGCGCCGGTCGACCACGTATTCGAAGCAGTCACCGATGGCTCCAGCCTCTGTACATTCGTGCCAGGGCTGCACACCGTAACCATGGAGAGCGCCGCCGGCCTCGGCAGTACGCGTATCTGCGATTTCGGCAACGATATGTTGGTCGAGGAGCAGATCGTCATCTGACAACCGCCCAATCTGTTCGGATACCGCATTCTCGACCCGAACCCGCTTGACCTGCACGAACAGCTCGGCCTGATCATCTTTGCACCGGATGCGGATGCCACGATAATTACCTGGCTCATGTACTATAACCACGACAATTTGGCAGCAGTCAACGATCTGCTGGAGGCGACATTCTGCGCGGCACTTGAAAACCTAGTTGTGCGGTTCGGTGGAGTGATCGTCGACGAGAGGCGCAGCGATTCAGTAGAGGTGGTCTAATTCAAGCGTGGAAGAATTCGTGTCGATCGTCGACATGAGGAGAGACAATGAACAACAGCCCCAAGCACTTTGACGTGGCCATTATCGGCTCCGGTATTGCCGGCTCGGCGCTCGGGTCGATTCTGGCGCGCCAGGGCGTCAGCACGGTCATCTTCGAGGCCAAGACACATCCGCGTTTTGCCATCGGCGAATCGATGATTCTGGAAACTTCCGAAACGTTGCGCGCCATGGCCGAACTGTATGATGTGCCGGAATTGGCCTACTTCAGTTCGGAAAACTATTTTTCGAAGATCGGCACCTCCCACGGAGTCAAGCGCCATTTTAGCTATCTACACCACACGCCGAAGCAGCGCCACGATCCGACGCGCACGCTCCAGGCCGTCATTCCACGACAGCCCCATGGTCACGAACTACATCTCTATCGCCAGGACAGCGATTACTTTCTGACCGCGATTGCCGTTGCATATGGTGCGGAGGTGCTGCAGGAGACACCGGTGACCGATGTCTCCATCGACGCGGCCGGCGTCACCATTGAGACGCTTGGCGCCGTCTACACAGCAAACTATGTTGTCGACGCCGGCGGTTTCCGCTCGATCCTGGCCGACAAGCACGACCTGCGTGATTTCGATCTGCAGACCCACTCGCGCACCATTTTCACGCACATGATCAACGTGCCCGATTACCATGACGCGGGCGCCACACAGCGGGAATATGGGCTGCCCTACAGCGTGGCGGAAGGCACGCTACACCATGTCTTTGACGGCGGCTGGCTCTGGATCATCCCGTTCAACAACCACGATGAAGCAACCAATCCCCTCTGCAGTGTCGGCCTCATGCTCGATCCGCGTGTCCATCCGGTCCAGACAGAACTCACGCCGAAGGAAGAGTTCTACCGCTTCATTGCACGTTTCCCCGATGTCGCACGCCAACTGGCGCCGGCCCGAGCTGTGCGACCATGGACGCGCACCGGACGTATCCAGTACAGTTCCAGAGAAGTCGTCGGCGAGCGGTTCGCTCTGCTTGGCCATGCTGCCGGCTTCATCGATCCGCTCTTCTCCAAAGGGCTCTATGCATCGCTCAGTTGCGTCAACCTGCTGGCGGGCCTCTTGCTCGACGCGCAGGGCACGGGTGACTACTCAGCCGCCGCGTTCAAACCCCTGGAGGAGACCACACTCGCCTTCATCCACAGCAATGACCGCTTGATCGCCAATGCATACAAATCGTTCGGCGACTACCGGCTCTGGTCAGCCTATTCCGTACTGTGGTTGTTGGGCGCATACACCGAGCTGATCATGCTGAGCAGCATCCGACTGCGGGCCGCCGATCGTCACGACTATATGAACCGGGCGCACTGTTTGAAGTTGGTCGGCGGCGGTTTTGAGGAGTTCGATCGCGTGGCGGCGCGTATCGACCAACTGATGGATGAGGTGAACCCACATGATGCCGACCAAGTCGCGGCAGACGGTCGCACAGATGAAGGCCGAGTTGCTGGCCTTGGCCTGGATGCCGCAACCCTTTGCCGACGTGTTGAACGGCAAAAACCATCTACCCGTCAACAAGATCCGACTGGGGCTCTTCAAGCGCAGGGCCGGGTTCTTGGGTGATGGTGCCTACCGCGTACACTTTTTTGGTGACCGCTCCATGTTGGAAGTAACACGTGCGTTTGTACGCGAGAAAGTACGCTACTCGCCGGAGCACATCCGGCGCCAGCCGCGAGTGCGCCCTCTCGCCCGGGTATGGGGCAATTTGAGTGGAGGAAGAATCACATTCAGTGACAAGTGACCGGCAACCATGTACTAGCCATCATGCTTCACGGCTCATGCAATGCTGTGCCGTGGTGCATTCTTTTTCACAATGGCGATGACCTCGTCGATGGAATCCGTCACCGTGATCAGGTCAAGATCCGAGCGACTGATGGTTCCGTTGGCGAGCATCGAGTTTTCAAGAAAGCGTAACATGGGCTCCCAGAACTCCACACCCATGCAGATGATCGGAAAGTGCGCGATCTTTTTGGTTTGAATCAACACCAGAGTCTCGAACAACTCATCCAACGTGCCCATCCCGCCGGGCATTGCCACAAACGCGCACGAAAATTTGACCAGCATGACCTTGCGCACAAAAAAGTAATCGAACTCGACGTACTGGTCTACATAGGCGTTGGGGTATCGTTCGTGCTCCAATTCGATATTGGCGCCGAGGCTGAGGCCGCCGCCCTCCTTGGCGCCGCGGTTGGCCGCTTCCATAATCCCGGGACCGCCCCCCGTCAATACGACCAACCCTTCCTGCGCCAGCCGGTTGCCCAGACGACGGGCCATTTGATAGTAGGGATGCTCCTCGGCGAAACGGGCCGAGCCGAAAATCGTCACCGTCGGGCCGTTGATCTGAAGCGCTTCGTAGCCACGCAAAAATTCCAGAAAGACCCGTACTGCGCTGGCCAGATCGTCACCGCGATCGCGCCCCGGCGTCAACAGCCGGCGCTCTGAGTCTCGATCGCGTGCAAGCAGGGAGATTTGATCAAAATCTAAATAGTTGCCGTTCATGGCTTGGTTCCTCCACATCGTTGTACACAGTCTGTTGTGCACAGTCTGACGATCCGACAGTTCGTCATCGGACCTGTTCTCGGGCGAAACTTCATTTTAGCATCGCTTGAGCATTTCGTCACCGGCGGTGCCAGTTCCGCCGGTTTCGGGTACACGCTACGTTAGACGAATGGACGTCGAGACGCAATCCTCGGTCAGAATGTAACCTTGATGGCGTCGAACAGCTCGAGACGCGGCACGTGAACCATCAGCGTACCGCTCTGCCATTTATGTATGTAGCGCTCGCCGGTGACGAGACTCTCCAAGGCCCTGGGTTCCGTCCCGCAGGGCCCAGCCGCGTCGAGGTCGGACATCACGACCGGCGCGAAGAAGCTGACGCCAAAATGACCGGAACCGTTGACAAGATGGACGAATTCGAAAGTAGTTGCCGCTGCAATCGCGCGTCCTGAAACCCGCCCATCTTGAAGAAGATACCGTTGAAGTTCAGCGTAGTGACAATCCCTTCGATGATGTTCAGGGCGAAATGCTGTTGGTACGGTCCGCTCAAGCAGACGGCGACGTCGCCGTTGTAGTCGACAATCTCACCGGCAGGGCTCACGTAGGCCCATTCCGGATACTGCTCATAGATCGGGCGACGCACCTTGGAAAAATCGGTGCGCGCCACAACCTTGATACCGGCATCGTGGCAGACCTGTATGATGGTCTCGAGACTGTGCCCCGTCAGATAAGGGCTTTGGCAGTGATAGTATAGTTACTACCGGTGGAAGAGACCTTGGATTTCCGTCGTGGTATCTACGCCGGACGGTACCAAACCTACGGCCGTATGAAAAGACGAGTTTCGTAGGTCGGGCATCCCTGCCCGACATGGTCGAAATACCACGAATAGTCAGGACGTCGAGAGCGGTCGGGCAGGGATGCACCGACTTACAAATCATGATCTCGTCAAGTCTTTTGCTTAGTTCATGAGTGTACATCGCGGTGTGGCGAATACAAAGCATCAAGCCCATGGACAATTCTGATCCCCTTCACTATTTCGTGACTCTGCACTATACTCACTACATCGGCAACACGATCGGCGCAACATCCTGCTAACCCTCGTCCCATGGACTATCTTGACTTTGAGTTGCGCATCGGCGCAGGTGACGGAAGTGAATATCCAGTCACCGTGATCCACGCGGCCGCCGGCGGCGAACCAAGCCGTTCCCTGGCCGAAGGACAATCACTTCTCGACGTCTACGACGACTTCGGCGGTTCACTAGTCGTCGGCCTCTGGTACGGTGGATTAGACGCTATCGAGCACGGCCTTATCCGGCTCATCATTGCCCGGCGTGGGCATGCGCCGCTCAACTATGCCCTCTTTCTCGACTATGCGGCCGACGAGTTGAATTTCCTGCAAAAGGTGGGTGGGAGTTATGTCTTCATCCATCGCTATCTGTTAGAACATTTTGCCGAGATTGCGGTGGAACAGGGGTATGTGTCACCTGCCGACGAGGAGGAGCCGAAGAGAGTCTGATCCTGCCTGGCTTCAGTCGCCGGCGAGCCATTCCAGTCAGAGGATCACGCCGGTCACTTTCACGACACGGGAGCATGGAACGATGCCGACAACAGAAATCCAAGGACGTCGAGTCGGATACCGCGTGCATGGCGAACAGGGGCCGCCGCTGCTGCTGCTCTCCGGCTACGGTGTCACCAAAGATGAATGGTGGCCCGAACACATCGACTTGATGGCCCGCCACCATCGCGTCGTCCTCATGGACAACCGCGGGGTCGGCGAGAGCAGTGTAACGGATGAACCGTACTCACTCCTGGATCTGGCCGGGGACGCGGTTGCGCTATTGGATGTCGTTGGGCTGGACACGGTCCATCTTTTTGGCGCCTCCATGGGTGGCATGGTCGCGGAACAGATGGTTCTTACCCATCGGCAGCGGGTGCGGTCGCTCATGTTGGCCAGCACCGCGTTTGGCGCATTTGGGCAACCTCATGTAGTCCCGCCTGCCCTGGATGTGGTCATGGCTGTGCGCAAGCCTGCGTCCGGTGACCGTGAAGCGGATCTGCGCGAACGGATGTGGATCGGCTATCCCAAGTCGTTTATCGACGCCAACCCGGACTTTGTCGACCGGCTGATCGCGGACCGCACAGCGTATCCTGAACCGGACCCGACTGCGCTCGACCTGCAATTCAGGGCCGTTCTCGAGACTCACGACACAGAAGCGCAGCTGCCCCAAATCAGTTGTCCCACGCTGGTGTTGGCCGGTACGGAGGATCTGCTCATACCGGCGGAGAACGGTCGGCGCATGGTCGGCCTAATCCCCGACGCACGCCTGATCGAGTATCCGGATTGTGGACACAGTTTTCTGGAACAGACTGGGACACAGGCTGTCGAGGATATTCTGCGCTTTGTCGCTGAAATCGAAGCGGCTCGGTAGCGTCCCGGTCCGCTATCTAGAGAACGGCTATCGTCAGAACAGTTGGGGCCACGTGGGATAGGACGTCAATTCTGTGTATGACATGTTCTGGACGGTAACGTGCGTTGGCTTGGCGACCACGTGACCATTCAACTCAAGGTCGTTTTCTCATTTATCATTCGACGTCAAACGGCAATCCTTCCGGCCAGGTATCCAGCGGCTCGTAACCAATGACCCGGCGCGCCCGGCTCCAGGTCCATGTAGCTGACCGTTGCCGGCTTGCTGGCTGCGTGCAGAATGGCCGATTGACCCCGAACGGGCGTGGGTGACTCGACACAGAGCGCGTGGAAGCGATTGGAGTCGTCATGGCTGAAGAACATGTCCGGACCCTGGGTGCGTGATGCCAGCACCCGTGCTTCGTCCACGTTGCGTGGTAGCCAGCCGATGCGCACGCTGATAACCGAAAGGTTGTGGACGCGGGCATACATATCGCCCATGAGCTCGGCCCAGGCCTTGGTCAGTGCATAGTGATTGACCGGCGCAGGGCCGTCTTCCACCGTGATCGTCCGCCCGAGATTGCGGTGACCCGTGATGACCTGGACCGTGCTGGCAAGAACCAGTCGCTCGACGTCGAATTCGGCTGCAGCTTCGCAGATGTAGTACGCACCAATCACATTGGGTTGCAGCAACACCTCTTCGAAATCGGCCGGATTCGGATACGCGCCCAGATGGACGACAGCATCCATGCCCTCCACCGCGGAACGCACTTTCTCCTGGTCATTGAGATCGCCCATGACGTAGTCGTCGAGAAAGGTGGTCGGGCGGCGCGGCAAATCCGCGTACGCTGTGGCCACGTGCCAGTAGATAGCGGCAGAGTGGGGCGCCGATCGCGCCGGTTGAACCGGTGACGAGCACGCTTTTGGGCATGGATGCTTGATCCAGCATGAGTTATTCCTCGATTTCGTTCATGGAGAGTCATTAATCTAATCAGCCACAGATGACCGCACTGCAAAAAGTCACAGATGGACACAGATGAACACGGATAGCCTTACTTCTGCTTATCTAATCGATAGAATTCAGATTAAACAAAAGAATTTCCATGCTTTTGCTGTTAAATCTGTGTCTATCTGTGTTCATCTGTGGCTCGTTTTTTGTTGTTGCAATGCAGTCATCTGTGGCGGGAAAGCTTCCTGTATGTGCATCTTTTGTGTGTAGTTCTGACAATAACAATAGAGGCGAGTGTAGACAAATGCAGACCATTGTACGCGATGCCATATTCGACGGTACATTCCGTCACCTGCGACATATCATCTCGCCGCCTCCGTAGGATCTGACCATGCAGGTACAGACCGCAAAAGAAATTGTCCGTCGTTGGGTGTTGCAAGAAGCCGCGCAACTCCCAGGTTTCGCGGGCGCATTCTTCCATGGCTCGATCAACTGGCTAGACGATGACGACACCATCCCGACGACATCCGATGTGGATGTGTTGATCGCGTTCGATACATCCACAGAAGCACCGAAGCTCGGTAAGTTTGTCCATGAAGGAGTGATGATCGAAGCGTCGCCCATCCCCTTGGCAACTCTTCAGTCACCCCAGGAGGTATTGACCCAGTATCCCATCGTGGGGGGCTTTCGCAGACCCGGCATCATTCTGGACCCGACGGGCCGTCTGACGGCACTCCAGGCGCAAGTAGCGCCCGAGTACGCCAGACGACGCTGGGTTGTCGCCCGCTGCAAACAGGCAAGAGACAGGGTATTGGCGGGACTCGCAGCGCTGAATCATTCCGCGCCCTTCCACGAACAAGTGGCTGCCTGGCTCTTTTCCGCCGGGGTGACCACCCACATTCTCCTGGTGGCGGGTCTCAAGAATCCGACCGTACGCCGTCGCTACGCTGCGGTCCGTGATTTGCTGGCAGAATATGGGCGCGTCGATTTCCACTCGACCTTATTGGAGATGATGGGTGCAGACCAGATGCTTCGTGCCCGTGCCGAGCTTCACCTTGACGCGCTCGCGGACGCATTTGATGACGCGGCCACGGTGATCTCGACTCCTTATCGCTTTGCCGCCGACATGACTCCGCCGGCCCGGCCGGTCGCCATCGACGGCAGCCGGGAACTGATCCGACGGGGAGACCACCGTGAGGCGCTCTTCTGGATCACCGCTGTCTACTCGCGCAGTATGCATGTGTTGTCAGTGGACGCGCCGTCTGCACTTCTATATCAACATACCGTCGGTTATCGCCGGCTGCTTGCCGATCTCGGTATTCAAGGAGAGCAAGACCTGCGACGTGGAGGGCAGCATATCGCCGCGCGTTTGCCCGACGTCTGGACTGTGGCGGAGGAAATTATGGCGGCCAATCCGGAAATCACGGACTGAACGAGTGGACCCGGCTGATGTCCCTGGTCAGTTGCTACCAGAGGTACGGCGGCCGGATTTCTGTCGTGGGTTTCACGCCGATCTGAACAAAACCGAAATCCTTATGAAAGCACGAGTTTCGTAGGTCGGGTATCCTTGCCCGACACGGTTGGAGTACGACAATCAGTCGGGTAGGTGAGCGATCGGGCGGGAATCCACCGACCTACAAACTCAGGATCTCGTAGCATTGCCGGTTTTCGCGCGGTCAAACCTGTACATCGCCGGCAACTTTGAGCATCCATTCCTCGACCAGCACGATAGCCAGAATGCCCACAAGTGCAATCGTCATTGTGGGCAGCGGTGTAAGTCCGCCCAGAGCGATGATCGCCACTGCCGTCAGCGTAATCAGCACTAGACGTGGAACGAGAACGCGCCCTGTCGCCCGCCAGATTCCGAGCGCCATGCCGCCGACGAAGAGCGCGAGACCCGCGGCCAGCATGGCCCGAGCCGCCACGGAGAGCGGTTCGTCCGGATGGACGGCCGCTTCCTCAATCGCGACCGCATAGGCGATCACGCCCAACATCATGGGGAAGTGGATGAGACTGAAGACATCTCTGGCGATCTTGGTGCGCTCGACGTCCGTACTGGTTTCGACCGCGTGATCCACTATCGGTTTGGCGCGCGGGAAGTAACTCCACCAGAGACCACAGGTGACGGCAACAGCCAATACTGCGACCATGATGAGAAGGTTGGTCCAGATTGCGCCAGTGACGCTGCCCGCGGCAACGATCAGGGTTTCGCCCAGCGCGATGATGACGAAAAGGCCGTGGCGTTCGGCAAAATGCTCGGGATGAATGTTCCAACCTTCCGACTGTCCTCCGATCGATGCTGCGACAACGTCCAACAGTATAGCAATTCCCCAGAAAATATATTGGACTGTACCTCCGACAACAGCGCCAATGAGTACGGCAACGAGTCCACTACTCGACACAAGTGCAAAACGACGGACGCCTGCCGCCTGCTGTGGATTCACAGAGGTTACCCAGGCATGGAGGGTTAGTCCGATCACCCGGACCACGACGTAGGGAACAGCAAACCATAAGGCGCGTTCTTCAAACGCGCCTGGCAGCGCAATGGCCATGAAAAAGGCGACGGCCGTCGCCAGCAGCGTCCCCAGTTCGATGCGTGGATGGGTTGTGTCGGCTGCGTTCAGCGCCCAGGTGAATTGGGTCCACGCCCACCAGACCAGCCAGAAGATCAGGACGGCTTGCCCGATGGTGGTCCAGGTCAAGCCGTGATGCAGCAGCGCCACGACCTGGGTTACGGAAAAGACGAAAACGAGGTCGAAAAAGAGTTCGACAAAGGTGACATTCTGGTCATCGGGCGAGACGACGGCTGTGGAATTCATCTGTTATTCCTATTGGGTGTGGGTTGACCTGCTGCGCACTCACCCATCTATCCAGCCGCCGACCCGGAAATCAGTGGCCTCGATTCCCTTTGGCATCGCGGCCGTTACTCCTGTGCAATACAGCCTTGGTAGACAAGTTCGCCGTTGACCTCGATCAGGGCCTCGTCACCCTTGTTCCAGAAGGTCGTCGAGCCGTGGCTGTATTTGGAGCCGAATTCGACCCGGGACAAGGTCACGGAACCGTCCGGAAGTGTTATGGTGACCGTGCCGGCGACATTGTCGAAGACTGTGTCGATGCAAGGATTGCAGACCAGACCAGACCAGACAGCTATACTAGATGCAGTGTCGCATGGAAAGGAGACGAATCACTATGCAGATCACCAATATTTCAGATGCCAAGTCGAGTCTGTCCAAGCTGATCGAGCAGGTCTTGCAGGGTCAGGAAGTGATCATCGGCAAGGCGGGCAAGCCTGTCGCCAAGCTGGTGCCGTATGACGCCGACACAAGCCCGCGGCAATTGGGGGCCGGAAACTGGCAGGGCAAGATCTGGGTCGCCGATGATTTTGACGATCTGTCGGACGAGATGGCGGCCTTGTTTGCCGGGGAGATAGAGGATGAATCTGCTTCTTGATACCCACGTATTGCTGTGGGCAATAGACGACGATCCGGCCTTGTCGTCGGTGGCGCGTGAAGCCATCATGGATGGCCACAATGTGGTTTTCGTCAGCGCGGCAACGGCCTGGGAGATTGCCATCAAGAAGGCGCTCGGAAAGCTGCGGACGCCCTCTGGAGACTATCTGGAAGAACTGAAACGGCATCGATTTACGCCATTGGATATCACGACCGAGCATGCGCTTGCTGTCGAAAATTTGCCGCCCCATCATGCAGATCCGTTCGACCGGATGCTGGTGGCGCAGGCCCAGGTTGAGAAACTGGCGTTGGTGACCCGCGCGACTCGCGGATCAAAACCTATTCGGTCCAGATCATCGAGGCTTAAGAACGAGAGCCTGGTCGCCCTTCTCCGCACGTTTCCGGGTTCACACCACATTTTGGGGCTTCCTCAATGAGGTTCGTTTCGTGCTCTCGACTGGCGCCCCGGAAAATGGGATGCACCCCGCGTTGCCGATCCCATTGACATAGAAGTGCGCGGCTCGGCTATGCTGCGCTCAAACCCCATGATTGCATCTCTGTCAAGCCTCCACAACCGCAGAAAAACGTTGCCGTTTGATGAACAATCCACCGCTCTCACCGTACTCGACGGTCTACTGAATCAGACGCGTGGGCGCATGTTCATCGTCGTGCTCGTCGTTGCGATTCCCCTACTATTGGTTCCGCAGTTATTCAGCCGGTCCGGAATGGGGTTGGGCGTGTTCTTCGACGCCGGATTGTGGCGGCCGCTGCTGTTGGCGCCGATTATGACCGGCTATGCGCTGTTCATGGGGTCGCGGTTGCAGCGTCTACGCGGCGGTGTGATCGACGGCGCGCGTACGCAGGCCGACCTCTCGACCGAAATCAGCCGACGAACGCGATCGGAGAGATCTCGGCTCTTGTGATCGGGCTAATATTGGTCTGTTGATCAACGGTCTTACCGTGATCGTGCGGCCCAGCGCCATCGACGCGCTGTTTCTCATTGGCGTCGTGCTCAGTTGAATGATCCTCGCCTGGCAAGGTTGCGGGCAGTATGGGCCTCTGTGTGGGCCCGCTCAGCGGCCAGTCGTAATTGGATTCTCATTTGATTTTCGTTCGCTTCACGCCTACGTCTTGGCTGCTTTGATAGTTGCAATATAACGTAAAAATATTTGATATATGACGTTAATATGTTTGACATATCCAATCAATATCGCCACTCTATTATGCAATCGTACGAGTTTACAAATAAAATTCCTCTCTTGCACGTTTATTCAAATCAGGATCAGACTACGAAAAATGACAGACCCCTCCTCAGTACGGGCAATGTATCGAATACAACGTATGGTCAACTTGGTGATTGACGTTCTGTTGATCAGCGTCGTCAGCTTACTCCTCGTACACAAGAACGCACTGGCGCTGCCTGCCGGATTTCAGGAGTTTTTTGTCCCGTTGCCGGCCACACAGACCCGAACCGTCTTTGTCGCAATAGACACCGACCCAGTACCCAGCACGACTATGCACTACGTAGTGGGTGTGACGGCAAGCGCCGATAACACGACAGTCTATTACGATCACTGGGAAAATGGCTATACAACTGGCGCAACCGGTGACGAAGTGATTACTCTCAACAAGGGGCAGGTTTACCGTTTCGAGAGCAGTAATATTCCCCACTCCACGCGTGACCGGCACCTTCTATGACGGTGGAGATCGCGTCTATGTGGCCGGCAGTCTGCTGCAGCTAGTCGTCTCGATCTGGCCGGAATCTCCGGGCACGGTCTTTACCGATGCTTGGGAAGTCTACCCGGTTCAGGCTTGGGAGAACAGCTATACCGTTCCTATCGGTGAGGATCTGGCCGCAACGCCAACATCGTACGGCGACTTCACCAAGGTCTATGCACTTGTCATGGCTCGAAACGACAACACGACCGTGACGATCACTGATCCCAAAGCAACCCCCCAAGTGACCAATTCGACGCTGAACCGCGGTAAGACGCTGGTCTATGAGGTCAAGGGCGCCGGCACACAGATCGTTGCGAATGATGACGTACAGGTTCAGCTGATGACCGGCAAATCCAACGCCGGCACAAACTCCGAGATGCGCGGTTACACGTTGACGCCACGCGGCTACTGGTCCAGTAGCTATGTGGCGCCGGTGCCTGGGTGGACCAACGCCAAGATGGACCTTTATCTCTACAACCCAAACACATCATCGATCACGGTCACCTACACAGATCGAACAGGCTCGGGTTCATTTTCGCTGCCTGCAGGGCAGACACGTTCATATCGCAGTTTGACCGGACGGTATGTACCTGTGGGTTCTGGCGTTTCGCTCACAGCGACTGGAACATTCTGGGGTATTGCTTCCGGGGATACAGGTTCACCCACGTGGGACTGGGGATACGATCTGATTCCAACGAACTTCTTGGGCACCGACAACTATGTGAGTTGGGCGCCGGGTACGTCGAATCTAACGGCCAACGGATCGCCTGTCTATATCACTGCGCTGAATGACAATACCACGGTCTTTGTTGACTATGGCCCGAATGACGGCGTCTTTGATGCAACTTATAAGCTGAGTAAGTTACAGGCCATTCAGGTCTACGATCCCGACAAAGACAACACTGGCATGCACATTATCAGCACGGATCTCGTAGCCGTGGCTTGGGGAGAGAGTCCAGACGTAGCAGGAACTGGCACACCGTATCTCGACATGGGCTACACCACGTTGCCGCTGCCTGAAACATGGATCGACGTGGCGCTGCGGGTAGACAAAAGCGTGTCCCCAGCCCAAGTCAACGTTGGCCAGGAGGCAACATTTACCATTGTTGTCAATGTTCCGGCTGGTGGTGGCACAGCTTCGAATGTGGATCTTATAGATACGCTGCCGCCAGGTTGGGAGTACGTGGCCGGCAGCAGCAACCCCAACGTGGATCCAGTCATCTCAGGCACACTGGCAAACGGTTTCCAACTAACGTGGGACAAAAATTGGACGATTGCCGCCGGCACGCAACAGACTGTAACGTTCCGTGCAAAACCGACCGCATCTGCGAATACGACGATTCCGAATCGTAACGTGGCCAAGGCAACGGGAACAGTCGGTAACGGCAACCCTTACCGCGGATGACGATGCGTTCGTGAACGTCATCACGGCACCGTCGCTTGCAGCCAGCAAGACCGCTGCCCTGAGTATCGACGCCGACAATAATAACGTTCCTAGTCCGGGCGATACTGTCCGCTATGTTGTGAAAGTCTACAACAACGGCAACGCGCCGGCCACAGGCGTCATCTTTGCAGACACAGTAGATACCAATACGACCGTAGTCTGTACCCCGGCGCCATCCACCACCCCAGGTACAATCGCCGCCTGTTCACCAAGCACGCTGACCGTCAATATAGGCACGCTCAATGTGGCGCCATGGCGACAATCACATTTGATGCCAAGATCAAAGACCCCTTGCCGGCCAATACAACACAGGTGAGCAATCAGGGGGTCGTTTCTGGCGCCAACAGTGCTTCTGTGCTGACCGACGATCCTGGTGTCGGTGGCAGTAGTGATCCGACTGTGCTACCGGTGGTTGCCGTGCCTCTGCTTCAGGCGAGCAAGACCGATACATTGATCGCTGATGTCGACGGGGATGGCGTACCGTCTCCGGGTGATTTGCTGCTCTACGAGATCGTCATCGCCAATAGCGGGAAGGTGGCGGCATCTGGCGTGAACTTCACCGATTTCCCCGATCCCAATACGACGCTGCTAGTACGGTTCGGTCTCGACTACGAGTGGAACCGTTACAAAGGGCAATGACACAGACGATGTGAGCGTTGCAGTTGCGATAGGGAACCTAGCCGGCGCCGGCAATTCTGTGACGATTCGTTTTCAGGTGACCATCAACTATCCGTTGCCCACGGGCATATTGCGCGTGCTTCAACCAAGGCGTTGTCGCCAGCAACGAACTGTCAGCCATTCTCACCGACGACCCGATCTTGGGGGCACAGCCGACGCCACGATTACGCTGATTACTGCTTCACCGCTGCTGGCCGCAACGAAGTCGGCTACGCTCCTGATCGACGACGACGGCAACGGCTTGGTTAGCCCGGGTGATACGCTGCTATATACGATACGGATTGGTCAACAACGGCAACACGTCGGCCACAGGCATCACCTACCGGGATGCGCCGGACGCCAATACACAACTGATGATTGGGTCCGTGAACAGCAGCCAGGGCAGCGTGACGCTCGGTAATGGCGCGGGCGACACCTACGTCGGCGATTGACTTGGGAGCCATCGCAGGAGGTGGTGCGACGGCACAGGTAAGCTACCAGGCTGATCGTCGACAATCCACTCCCGGCAGGCGTCTACCAGGTCGTCAACCAGGGCGTGGTGGACAGCAACGAAGTTGCCGGCTGTTCTGACCGACGATCCAGCGGTTGGCGGGCGTTCTGATCCCGACGACGGTGCCGGTGGTGGCGGCGCCCTTGCTGCGTGCATCCAAAACTGCTACGGTGTTTGTTGACGGTGACGACGACGGCGTCGCAAGTCCGGGTGACACGTTGATCTATACCATCATGCTACAAACTACGGCAACGCGGCAGCCTCCAATGTGCAATTGAACGACACACCGGATGCCAATACGGTCCTGCTTTCGGCAGCGTCGTTGCGGATGAGGGTACGGTGGATCGCGGCAACACTACCGGCGACACATCGGTGGCAGTGAACGTCGGGCACGTTTCCCGGGCGGATCACGGTGAATGTTAGTTTTCAGGTACAGATCAAGGGATCCGCTACCCGTTGGAACCACGCAGGTCGTCAACCAGGGTGCATTCTCCAGCAACGAAGTCGCCCAGCGTTTTGACTGACGATCCGTCGATAAACGGCCAGACCGATCCGACGGTTACACCAGTCAGCGCCGTGCCGATCATCACGGCAACAAAGGCCGCCCAACTGTATGAGTGACAACGATGGCGACGGCTTCGCCTCACCGGGAGATGTGCTACTCTATCAAGTTGTGGTCTTGAACAATGGTTCGGGGCAGGCGACCGACGTCGTATTCCAGCGATACGTCCGGACGGCAATACACAACTGAGTGTCGGATCAGTGGCCACCGATCGCGGTACTGTAACAAGTGGAAACGGTGCGAGCGATGCCTCCGTTTCCGTAGACATTGGGACGTTACCGGGCGAGGCAGCCGAGCGACGATCAGCTACGCGTAACCATCAATCAGCCGTTACCGGCCGGTGTGACGCAGTTGACCAATCAAGGCGTACGTCAGCAGCATCGAATTGCCAGACCGATTGACGGACGATCCAGCCCAAAGCGGCAGTGCCGATCCGACAATCGTGCCGATTCTACCCGGTCGAATCGAGGGCGTCGTCTTCAACGACGGCAACGGCAACGGCATCCAGGATGCCGGTGAGGTGGGCATCTCCGGCGTCAAGTTATTACTCTATGACTCTCGCCGGCACGCTGCTCTTTACAGCCACGACCGGGAATGACGGCAGCTATAGCGTTGTAGGGTTAACGCCCAATGGCTACACGGTACGGGAGACCGATCCCAGTGGGTATGTATCGACGACTTCAAACATCGTGCCGGTACTGGTGCCTGCCAACGGAGTTGCCACCGCCAACTTCGGCGACCAGCAGGTCGGCACGGTCAGCGGCACGGTCTTCAGCGACCTCAACGGCAACGGCGTCCAGGATCCAGGCGAATCCGGCATCGGCGGCGTGACCGTCGAGCTGCTGGACAGCAACGGCAACGTGGTCGGCCACCACGACCACGGCCGGCGACGGCTCCTACGTCTTCACGGGCGTGACCGCGGCGCCTACACCGTCCGGGAGACCGACCCCGGCGGCTACGTCAGCACCACCAACAACACGCGTGCCCGATCAGCGTGCCACCCGGCGGCGCGGCCACCGCCAACTTCGGCGACCAGCAGGTCGGCACGGTCTCCGGCGCGGTCTTCAGCGACCTCAACGGCAACGGCGTGCAAGACCCCGGTGAATCCGGCATCGGCGGCGTGACCGTCGCAGCTGACTCGACAGCAACGGCACCGTGGTCGGCCACCACACACCACGGCCGGCGACGGCTCCTATCGTCTTCACCGACGTGACCGCAGGCGCCTACACCGTCCGGGAGACCGACCCGGCGGCTACGTCAGCACGACCACCAACAGCGTGCCGGTCAGCGTGCCCGCCGGCGGCGCGGCCACCGCCAACTTCGGCGACCAGCAGGTCGGCACGGTCAGCGGTACGGTCTTCAACGACCTCAACGGCAACGGCGTCCAGGACCCCGGTGAATCGGGCCTCGGCGGCGTCACCGTCGACCTGCTCGACAGCGCCGGCAACGTGGTCGGCACCGCAACCACCGCCGGCGACGGCTCCTACGTCTTCACCGGCGTGACCGCAGGCACCTACACCGTCCAGGAGACCGACCCCGCCGGCTACGTCAGCACGACCAGCAACGCCGTGCCGGTCACCGTGGCGCCCGGCGGCGCCGCCACCGCCAACTTCGGCGACCAGCAGGTCGGCACGGTCAGCGGCGCGGTCTTCAACGACCTCAACGGCAACGGCGTCCAGGATCCCGGTGAGATCGGGCATCGGCGGCGTGACGGTCGAGCTGCTCGACAGCGTCGGCACCGTGGTCGGCACCACAACCACCGCCGGCGACGGCGCCTATCTCTTCACCGGCGTGACCGCAGGCGCCTACACCGTGCAGGAGACCGACCCCAGCGGCTACGTCAGCACGACCGCCAACAGCGTGCCCATCAGCGTGCCGCCCGGCGGCGCCGCCACCGCCAACTTCGGCGACCAGCAGGTCGGCACGGTCAGCGGCACGGTCTTCAGCGACCTCAACGGCAACGGCGTGCAAGACCCCGGTGAATCGGGTCTCGGCGGCGTAACCGTGACGCTGCTCGACAGCGTGGGCAACGTGGTCGGCACCGCAACCACTGCCGGCGACGGCGCCTACGTCTTCACGGGCGTGACCGCAGGCACCTACACCGTGCAGGAGACCGACCCCAGCGGCTACGTCAGCACGACCTCCAACAGCGTGCCGATCAGCGTGCCGCCCGGCGGCGCCGCCACCGCCAACTTCGGCGACCAGCAGGTAGGCACGGTCCCGGCACGGTCTTCAGCGACCTCAACGGCAACGGCGTGCAAGACCCCGGTGAATCGGGTCTCGGCGGCGTGACCGTCGAGCTGCTCGACAGCGCAGGCAACGTGGTCGGCACCGCAACCACTGCCGGCGACGGCGCCTATCTCTTCACCAGGCGTGACCGCAGGCACCTACACCGTGCAGGAGACCGACCCCAGCGGCTACGTCAGCACGACCAGCCAACACGCGTGCCGATCAGCGTGCCGCCCGGCGGCGCCGCCACCGCCAACTTCGGCGACCAGCAGGGCGGCACGGTCAGCGGCACGGTCTTCAGCGACCTCAACGGCAACGGCGTGCAAGACCCCGGTGAACGGGTCTCGGCGGCGTGACCGTCGACCTGCTCGACAGTGCAGGCAACGTGGCCGGCACCACAACCACTGCCGGCGACGGCGCCTATCTCTTCACAGGCGTGACCGCAGGCACCTACACCGTGCAGGAGACCGACCCCAGCGGCTACGTCAGCACGACTGCCAACAGCGTGCCCGTCAGCGTGCCGCCCGGCGGCGCCGCCACCGCCAACTTCGGCGACCAGCAGGGAGGCGCGGTCAGCGGCACGGTGTACGAAGATACAAACAACAACGGTACAGGCGATATCGGCATTGGCGGCGTCTCCCTGGATCTTGTAGCCGACAACGGCCGCGTCGTGGCCACGGTGACGACCTCCGACGGCACGAAGGATGTGGATGGAGACAACAACGTCGATGCAATCGGTTACTTCTACTTCAGTAACGTTCCAACCGGAGTCTATTCGGTGGTCGAGACCCAGCCCGACGGTTATGTCGATGTCACTGAGTTCGATGGCGGAGATGACGGCGACCACTCAGACAATGGTATTGTCAACAACATTCCGGTCACCGTGGATGTAGGTGAAACCGATACTGGCAATAACTTTGTGGAAGCGATCGAGACATTGCCAGTGACGCTGTCCTACATCCACAGCGAACGAACTGGGGATACGGTCATTTTCCGCTGGCAGACCGCTACCGAGACCGCTAGCGCGGGCTTCAATATCCTGGTGGAGACAGTGAACGGTCTAATGCCTCTCAACAGCGAGCTAATCCCGTCCCAGGTGATCGACTCGGTTGAGACGACCACCTATGAGCTTAAGTTGAAAATGAAAGCTGACGTCTACTACTTCCAGGAAGTGAGTATCTACGGTGATGTCAGCCAGAAAGGCCCCTTCCAAGTCGGCGCAGCTTATGGCAGTTCCAACGGATCTATCATACGCCTACTGGATGAAGGCGAGAATCGGCTCTTTCTGCCGATTCTGTTCAAGCGCTAATCGACCACTGACTACCGACCGCTGGTATGAATTTCACCACAGAGTACGAAATGCCCAGCGTTGTAGGACAAAAAGGACAGTTGGCATCGAGAAACCGCTGCGGGATGCGCTCGAGCTGCAGCCGGCTACATCGCTGTGCCGCGGCTGGTGGACGATCATGTCGAACTCTACTTCTAACCGCCGGTTCCGCTTGCCGTGACGAGTATTGCGACGCGGTGAGCAAGCGTCTGACCGATCAACCCTGGCGTACCAACGCACAGAGCCACACGATCAACGCCTCAATGTCGTCCATGTGGGCCATCTCGAAGGGTGTATGTGTGTAGCGCGTGGGGAAGGCGACCAGCGCGGCCGGAATGTCCGCCTTCATGAGCGCAGCGCCGTCACTGCCGAACGAACCGAAGACCGCATGCTGGATCGGAATGCCGGCCGAAGCTGCTACGCCCTCCAACTGCCCTGTCAACCTGTGGTCGTAGTGGACCAGCGCATCCTTGTGCACCAGCACCGGGCCGGCGCCCAACTTCAGTGGCATGTCGTGGTCGCGGATGCCGGGAATATCGCCCGCCAGCCCGATCTCCAGCACGACGGCGGCGTCAAAGTGATTGTGCGCACCGAAGGCACTGGCCCCGATGAGGCCGATCTCCTCCTGCACCGAACAGACCAGCGTCAGGTCGCAGTTGCGTTCCGCGGCGGGCACGCGGCGCAACACCTCAGTCATCACCGCCAGCAGAACCCGATCGTCCAACGCTTTGCCCATCAGATGCTTGCCCAGCAATTCGGTCTGCGCATCCCAGATGATCCGCGTGCCCGGTGTAACGCCGGCATCCAGCAATTCCTGGCGGCTGAGCCCGGTATCGACCCAGAAATCGTTCCAGGTCAATTCTTGTGGTTCGGGCAGCGCCAACGAAGCCAGATGACCGGTGGTCGC
This sequence comes from uncultured Chloroflexia bacterium, assembly GCA_963715415.1. Taxonomy (GTDB): domain Bacteria; phylum Chloroflexota; class Anaerolineae; order Caldilineales; family Caldilineaceae; genus JAWKOK01. The sequence continues at coordinate 265,790 of CAVQSG010000003.1, forward strand.
AGCGATCACCCCGCGCAGAGGACCGCCGCGCGCCAGAATCGTGACCCGTTGGCCGATGGTGAAGCTGTTGCGCAGACCGGCGGTCCGCTGCCAGGCCTGGCCGTTGGCCAGCCATAGAAAGCCGTTCTCGTCGACGGCGCGCACCAGATAGCAGAGTTCGTCGGCGTGGGCAATGAACATGACGCGCCGCCCGTGGCCGCCGGCATGGGCCACCAGATTGCCGATGCGCGTACGCGTCACGCCGGCGCCCTCTGCGCGCCACAGTTCCTCGATCCGGGCCACGACGACTTCTTCCTGTCCTACGGGACCGGGCAATTCCGTCAATTCCTTGATCAGGTCGAACATGGTCTCTTCTCGATTCTGTTGGCGTGTGTACCACAAAGTGTGTAATCGAAGCTGTATCCCCGAGGTTGGTCACTCTGTTTGCAGTCCCGCCAGGGCGCCGGGCGCTCTTCCAACGGGAAGAAACAGTGTGAGTCTGCCCTCGTACGGCAAAAAAACTTTCTGTTACTTGATAGGTTAGGACACACTCTCTTCCTATGCGGCGCGTGTTGATGCTGTGTAGCACAGCTCCGGTCATGGGGACGCCGTAATGGGCCTCGAACATTTCCGGCGTGTTGAAGAGCATGGCAGAGACTGTGTCACCCGGACCGACGCCGTGCTGGGCCAGGGCCGAAGCTAGGCTACGACAGCGGGCGTAGGACTCACGCCACGTGTAGCATCGTTCGCCATGGACCACAGCCAGGTGATCGGGATGGACATGCGCGGCTCGGATCAGAAACGAAAGCGGCGAAAGAGAAGCATAGTCAGCCGGATTCTTGTCCAGCCCAATGACATACGGGTTGGTCGCGGCGGACGGACCTAGCGAACTTCCAGCAACTCGACTTCGAAAACCAATGTCGCGTCGGGCGGAATGACCGCACCTGCCCCGCGCGAGCCGTAGCCGAGATCGCTGGGAATCACCAATTGGCGCTTGCCGCCGGGCTTCATTCCTGATACACCCTCGTCCCAACCGACAATTACCTGGTTCTGTCCCAACCCGAAGACGAACGGCTGGTCTCGGTCCAGCGAGCTGTCGAACTTGGTGCCGTCCAGCAGCCAGCCGGTGTAGTGAACCGCGACCTGGTCCCCCGCTTCTGCGGCCTCGCCCGATCCTTCCTCCAGATCGTAATATTTGAGTCCGCTGTCGGTTATCGTCAACTGATCGTCGGCCACCTCGGTCGGCGCAGCGGGCGAACCCGGCGGGCCGTCCTGTACATCGACCAGTTCGACGTCAAACGTAAGGGTCGCATTGGGCGGAATCACGCCGCCGGCGCCCTGCGCGCCGTAGGCCAACTCACTGGGGATGATCAGCCGCGCCTTGCCGCCGGTCGCCATCAGATCGATGCCTTCGTCCCACCCCGGAATCACCAATCCACGCCCGAGCACAAACTGGAACGGTTGGCCGCGGTCATAGGAACTATCGAAGACCGTGCCGTCGTCCAACATACCCGTATAATGAACGGTGACCTTGTCACCGGCTGCGGCCGCACGCCCGGTGCCGGCAATTTCCTCGAGATAGCGCAGGCCGCTCTCTGTCGTGACCCCCTCAGAATCTGTGGACTGTTCAGCAACCGGCGCGCCGTCGGCGCCGGTTGTCGCTACGTCTGAGGACGGATTTTCTTCATCGCCGGCCGGCGCCTGCTCGGGAGAATCCGGCTGCACGCCGCTACAGGCGGCCATCAGAAACACGACAATCAAGAGAAGCCCAATCAGGGTATGTCTCTTCCAAAGAGTACCGGATCGCATGGAGCATGTGCCTTTCTGTGCTACGGTTGAAAACAGAGCGGTTTTTGAAGATAGAGATTCGGTTGATATCGAACCGGCTGAAAGGGCGTTGGGAATCGGATCACCCCATCAATCGGCTGCGCTGGAAAAGCGCATGGGTATTTCGCGTACGGGCTGCATCTCGGCGTCGTCTTCGACCATGGATGCCGTTACGCTCCCTGCATACAAATTGGCCAGCGGTGCGGCAGTCACACCGTGGGCGAAGACACTGACCAGAACGGTGAGCACGGCTGCTGTGGAGAGCGTCTCCATGCCGCGGATTTCGGCGTCGGACACCGCCATCAATACGTAGACGATGGATGCGATGCCGCGGGGACCAAACCACCCCAAGAATAGGACCGTGGACCAGCGCAACGACTGCCCCATGAGGCTCAGTATCACCGGCAGCAGGCGAACGATGGTGAGGCTCAACAGAGCGTAAATGAGGATTTGCCAGGTCACGGCGCCCATGATCGCCGGCACGATCAGGGCGCCGAACAGAAGAAAGGTGAGAGATGTGAGCAGCTGGCCTTCCGCCTCGGAAAACTCGTAGAGCGTTTCACAGAGTTGGCCGGCAATATTTCCGGTCAGCACGCCGGCCACAAAGGCTGCCATAAAGCCATTGCCGCCGATGGCATCAGCCAGGCCAAAGGCGGCAAATGCCAAAGCCAGCGACGAGAGGCGCAGACCCGTCGTGTTCATCCATTCCCGGTTCGTCGCCCATGTGACTGCCTTGGCTCCACCGTATCCAACAGCGACACCAACCAGTGGCCCCAATATCAGTTGTGATGCGGCAAAACGAATCCAGTAGCCGGTCTGATTCGGATCTTCGGAGACTCCTGCGACCGACAGAAAGAAGAGTACAAAGGGCAGGGCGATGCCGTCGTTCAACCCGCTTTCCACGTTGAGCGCCTGGCGTATGCGCACAGGCACCCGTCGATTCGAGACAACAGCCTGACCGAGTGCGGCGTCCGTTGGCGCCAGGATTGCGCCCAATGCAGCTGCTAACCAGATATCCAACCCAAGCAACAGGTTGGCGATGAGTGCTCCAGCCAGGATACACAGAGGCAACCCTATGCCCAGGAGCCGGGCTGGAATGTCGTGTTCCTTGCGTAGCTTGCCCAGGCTGATACGCGAAGCGTCGGCAAAAAGAACGATTACCAGCGTGAATTCGCCTACGAACTCGATGAATTCTTTGTCCGCATCCCAGGTGAGAAGATCGAATGCGAATGGACCGAGCGCCAGACCGACAGTGACAAAGATCATTGGCGCGGTGATGGGAGAGCCGTCCAGCCGCGCCGAGATCAGGAAGTATCCCAGGAAAACGAAGGCAAGAACTGCGACGACGATGGCGTCCATACTATCTCCTACTCTGGCGGAAACTCACCGAGGATTTCGGCAGGGATTTGCGTTCGGCAGTCTCACGTCCAAATGCCGCCCAATATAGCGCGCCGCAAAGCACGAACGATATGAGCGTAGGTAGCGCAATTGCCAACGCAATGACGGACGGCTCTACGTCGCCTCGAAAGGCCAGCCGCTCGATTACGCCGATGTTGACCAACTGACCGGCGTCTGAGTGCAACGCCATTGCGTTGCCGAAGTCCTGGGTAACGAGCAGCCAGGCGATGATACCTACGGCGGCGAGCTCGCCGACCCGGTCCAGTTTCAGCTTGTTTGCGACCATGGCGACAAAAGGGAGACTCAGACAGACTGTGGCGACGAAGTAGAGCCATTCCAAACGCAACAGACCGTTGGCGACGTGTGTCGGTGGAAATGGGCTGCGGCACTGTAGCCAGAGTATCGGCACAAACGCAACCGGCAACACCGAAAGGACCAATACCGACAACCCTCTTTCGATCACCTGTCGGTGCCGGCTTCGACGCGCCAGATCGCGGCCGACGGCCGGCGCCACCAGAGCAGCCGACACGGCAACAAGAGCTGCCAATCCGAACCAAGCAAGAAGCCACTGAAAATAAGCTGTCTCCTTCCCGAGAAAAGCGAAGGTGGAGGCCCAGTATAGCGGTCTACCAGCACGCCACACAACAATGGCGGCTGGCATCAGCATCCAGAGGAGAACGGCACCAGTCAACAGACGGCGTGGCCACACCCGACGCAGCAAGCGGGTTGTCCACCCGGGATGGCTGAGGCCGGACGCGACCAGATTGGACTCCATCTGTTGGTCATCGTCATCCAACGCATCCGCATCCCACTTGACAGCCGGCCGACCCAGGACAATCGCCGGCACACACAAAGCGACGAAGAGTGCCATCGCAGCGCCGAGTCCCACACTGCCGCCGGTTACTGACGTCAGGTAGGTCCAACTGGCCAGCATGTGGGTGCCATTGTAGGGCTCACCGGCGGTCAACAACATGACGACGCTGACGTCTGCGACGATCCAATAGGTTGCAGCTGCCGTAGCCAACCCGTATCGCGTCCGATAGCGATGGGCGATGGGTGCGCTGAGGGCTAGAAGCGCGATGGGCACTGCGCGCCAGCCATGGACGACGGCAAGGAGGACCAATGCGACGCTTGGACGCGCCATGGGCAATGAGAGTAGGCCCATCACGTCGCGCCAAGCCAGCACGCCGAACCCCGCCGGCATGGCCAGCGGCAGCAGACAAGACAAGATGAGCACCATGCGTCCTAGTTCAGTTCGGCGTGAATACCACGGCAAAAATCTAGGGTCTCTAACTCTGGTATGAACTGTGCCAGGATTTCTGCCGGGATTCACTGGGTCGGTGTGACTCGGATGCCTGCCGGCATCAGATCCGCTGCTCCAACGACCGCTTCCGGTCAACAGATCGCGGGTGACTCCGGCAACCGGCACGGCAAGCAGCAGCGCCAACCCTACCACGACCAATGTATTGCCCAGAGACCGCCGAAACAGCAGGCTGTTCACCAGACTGACGTAGTTGCCCAGGCCTACATAGCTTGGCTCGACGCGGTTGGCAACGGCGTCGCTGAGGGCCAACGGGATCATGAGGCCGAGCAACAGTAGCAGGCAGAGCACGGCGGCGGCGACAGCCGCGCGCGTCGAAGGATGATCAACACGCGGGTCACGGCAGCTAGACCACAAACAGATTGGGATTGAGAATACCGGCCGGATCCCAGCGATCCTTGAGGCGCCGCATGGCGTCAAAGGCAGAAGGACGATGACCCCAACGATCGTAGCCGGACAGGCCCGGGGGGCTACTGAGCACGACGGCATATCCACCCACGGCACGGGCCATCTTTTGGACGGTTTGGAGGTGGTCCAACACCGACCGCGGCTCTCTCGGGTCCAGCACCGGAAAGAGATGCCCGGACGCGGCATCGACCAGCGCGGCGCCGATCAGATCGGTATGTTCAGAGACGAATTCGTCCATGCTGGAGGCAGGCAAGCCGACGCGTACCAGCATCTGTCGGTTCGCAGTTGTCTCAAGATAGCCGGACCAGGCACGCAAACCAGTGTAATCGGTCTCGATGATCGCTGCGGCTCCAGCCCGGCGCAGAGCGCCGGTGACTGCGTCTATCTCGGCGGCCACATCTTCGCCCAACCCTTCAGCCGTATAGAGCAGAGTGTTGGGCGCCTTGAGTCCAACTCCCGCGCTGTCCGGCGTCACGATGATCGAGGAGGCTGTGAGGGCGTGGGTCAAGGCCTTGCCCGCCAATTTCAGGCCGCCGGCCAAGTCGGCAACAGGCACCGCCAGCGTACGCCGTACACGCGGCAACGGCGTCAATTTGAGCGTAACCTCCGTCATCAGTCCCAATGTGCCGTATGCACCGACAAAGAGTTTTGGTAGGTCGTAGCCGGCAACATTTTTGACCAACGGCCGCCCCGCGCGAAGAACGCGCCCATCTGCCAGCACGACGACGGCGCAGAGCAACAGGTCTCGCAGCGCGCCGTAGCGCATGCGCAGCGGTGCATTGAGGTTTGAAGATATCAATCCACCGACAGTGCTGTCCGGCCAAGGGGAAGCCAGCGGCGCCTGCACGTTGTGTGCCGTCAGAAAGTCATGCAGATCACGCACGCGCATGCCTGCGCCCACAGTCACAAACAGATCGGCCGATTGAAAGTCGATCACGCCGTCAAGCTTGTGCGTCGATAGCCAGATGTGGGTGCTTCCGCGCGGACCGTCTTCCGCACTGCCGATGCATATACTCCTTTTCTCCCGGGAGCAGGCCGCAAAGATGGTCGCGGCATCCTCGGCCGTGGCCGGGGCAACCGAGGCCGGAATTTGCACAACGGATGGGGCAACGGTTTGGGCCGGCGCGCCGTCATCTTCCGGAAGCACCTTGCCCGGGTTGCAGACACCGGCCGGATCAAAGACCTCCTTGATCGCACGCATGGCCGCGAGCTCGTTGACGCTGAACATGGCGGACATGTAGGGGCGTTTCTCGATGCCGACGCCATGTTCGCCGGTAATGCTCCCGTCGTTGTCCAGGCAGATCCGGATGATCTCCTTGCCCGCTTCGTGCACCCGATCCATCAGTTCGGCATCGCTCTCGTCGCACAGGATGAGCGGGTGCAGATTGCCGTCACCGGCGTGGAAGAAATTGGCCGTCTGCACCTGGTATTTGTCGCACACGTCCAAAATCTGGGACAGGACAGGCGCCAACAGGCTTCGGCGTACGGTGATGTCGGTCAGATAGTAACTGGGTGCGATCCGTGAAAATGCGCCGGCTGCGCTCTTGCGCCCGTACCAGATGTTGGCCCGCTCTTCCTCGCTCTGGGCGATGCGGACATCGCGTCCACCGTTGTCGAACAATAGATCGGCGACCTCTTCGATCTGGGTGTCCAAACTCTCAGGGTAGCCGTCGACCTCCACGATCAGCGCGGCGCCGGCGTCGACGGGAAGACCGGCAGCGGTGAACTCCTCGATCATACGCATGGAACGTTGATCCATCAGTTCCAGGGTCGCCGGCGACAGACCTGCGTTGATGACGGCCGAGACCGCCTTGCCTGCCTGCGCTTCCGAGTCGAATGAAACCATCATGGTCTTGACCGCGGGTGGGTTGCCGATTAGCCGCAACCACGCCTCGGTGACGAAGCCCAAGGTGCCCTCACTCCCCACCATGGCGCCGAGAAGATCATATTCCGGGTAATCCAACGCCGGGCCGCCGAGCTGAACAACCGTACCGTCTCCCAGGACAGCGCGTACGCCCTGCACATAGTTTGTCGTCACGCCATATTTAAAGCAGTGGGGACCGCCTGCATTGGTGCCGATGTTGCCGCCGATCACCGAAGCGCGCCCGCTGGACGGATCGGGCGGGAAGTAAAGGCCGACCCGCCTGGCAGCGCTGTCTACGGCCAAATTGGTGACGCCCGGCTGCACGTGGGCAGTACGGCCACGGACATCCAGGTTCAGAATCCGGTTCATGCGCGAGGGGATGACGACGATGCCGCCCTGGACGGCGACTGCGCCACCTGCCAAGCCGGTGCCTGCGCCCCGTGCGACGAGCGGGACACGCTCTTGCATGGCCCAGCGCACCAGCCGGCTGACGTCGGCAGCGGACTCGACGTAGACAGCGCCGTGGGGGACGCCGCGGTCGAAACCGGCGTCAATCTCATATGGAATCAGCTCAACCGGATTGGTCACGAGCTGACGATTGCTGAAGAGCTGGGTGGGCAGAGAGTGTGTCATGAGGACAAAATGGTCGATGGCGTAAGGTCGGATCCGGCAGCGTATGAGCGATCAAGCAATTCGACCAAATGGTATACCTGCATGTTGAGCCCGGCTTTACGGACGCCGTACAGATATTGGAGGTGGCACCCCGTATTCGTCGTCACCAAAATATCGGCCTGTGCATCGGCGATATCGGCCATTTTGTGAGCCAAAATTTGTGCGGCGGTCTCGGGTTGGAGGATGTTATAGACACCGGCACTGCCACAACAGAAATCCGGGCGTTTCAGCTCGACCAGATCAAGACCCGGAAGCGCAGCCAGCAATGCGCGCGGCTGGTCGACGATCTTCTGGGCGTGGCGCAAATGACAGGAATCAGCGTAGGTCACCCGCGCGTCGACGCGGCCGGTGGGTGGAACGTGGAGATTTTCCGCCAGAAACTCGCTGATATCCTGGACCTTGGCCACAAATTGGCGTGCCTTTTCCGCATAGCGGGTGTCGTGCTGGAGAAGATGGTCATATTGCTTGAGCGTTGCACCACAGCCGCCGGCGTTATTGATGATCGCTGTGTAGTGGGTCGGGTCGAAGGCATCCAGATTCTGACGCGCCATTGCACGGGCATTTTCAATATCACCGGTGTGAAGTGGCGCAGCGCCGCAACAGGTCTGCGTGGCGGGAAAATGGACCTCGTAGCCATTCTGCTGCAAGACCCGGACCGTTGCCTCGTTGACGCTGCTGAGAAAAGCATCCTGGATGCAGCCATGTAGAAAGGCGACAACGCCGCGCCGTCGGCCCGTCGCCGGTGCAGGATCGCGGTAGCTTGGATAGCGCACGGGAAGCGGTGGCAATAGAGCGTCCATGCCACCAAGGCGAGGGGGAAGCACAGGTGTCCGGCGTATTAGGGACTGCAATCCCGTGGTCTGGTAGAAACGCAAAAGCCGGGACAGCGTGCGCAGCCGGCCACGGTGGGGCAGGAGCCGGCGAAATACCACGTTGCGTAGTGCTTTCTGTTTGCCATTGGGTGGTTTTGACTCCTCAATGGCGACGCGCGTCTGTCTCCAACAAGGCGCCGTATTGCACACCCGAGGGACAGGCACTCTCGCAGGCGAGACAGCCGAGACAGAGGTCGATATGGTCACGAAATGCGCCGGTCAGGTCAATGCGCCCGTCAGCGGCCGCGTGCATCAATTGGATGCGGCCGCGAGGGTTGTCCATCTCCGTATGATGCACATCATAGGTGGGGCACGCCGGCAGACAGAGACCGCAATGAATACACTGGTCAAGCAGTCGACGGTGCTCAATGGTAGCCATGGATGCAGGTGGTTTCATAGCGGCAGGTACGATAGCATAAGGCCGGTCGGATGTCGAGTGCGACCGGTACGGTCTACCGCAAGCTATACGACACAAATTGCCGCCGATTTCACTCTTGGACAAACGGATATTGATCGGCCAAGGGCGCCTGCCCGGGGTGGGCGTCCATTCCGGGCAGCGCAGGACTGTGCCCGCACGAATATGACCAAACCTGCAATTATGTCTGTGTTAGTGAACCAGAGGGAGGAAGATGGTGGTGCGACTAATGGGATCTGAAGGCGTGGAGTCTACATCGAGAGGCTCGTCGAGGTTAATCTGCGTCGGTGGCGCCTCATTCTGCTCTTCCGTCAAAGACTGGTCGGTTGAATTGGCGTCGGTGATATCGTTGACTTCAGCCGGATCGTCATCGGTGATGAGTGCACTCGCTGCGATCAGTGCTTGGCCGGCACTGACACGGCCGTAGCCAAACTTGGGATCCCAATCGGTGTCGCCCAGATCGAGAGCGGTGCCGGTCAACAGCACCGCAACCTCATCCGCGTGCAAGGCCGGATTCCGGCTCAGTATCAGCCCGGCAGTACCGGCGACTTGGGGAGACGCCATGCTGGTCCCGCTCATAAAGGCGTAGCCACCGTAGACATTGTCGAGATCGTGATACGTGCTGTAGATGATGTGACCTGGTGCGACCAAATCGATATAGGAGCCATAGTTGCTCAAGGCCCACCGTGCGTCCTTCTCATCGGTTGCACCGACGCCCAATACACCGTCAGTTGCAGCGGGGTAGAAGAGGTCATCGCGTCCGTGGTTGCCTGCGGCGGCAACCACCAGGACATCATTTTCCTGTGCATACTCGATGGCGGAAGTGACTGTGCGGCTCTTTCGATCGGCTCCCAAGCTCAGGTTGATGACGTCCGCCCCATGATCCACTGCATAGAGAACGCCTTGAGCCACCCCGGACCAATTGCCGATATTGCTCTGGTCCAGGACTTTGATCGGCATGATGCTGCAATTCGGACAGATACCGGCTGTCCCTTGGCCATTGTCGGCGGCAGCGGCAATGATACCGGCGGCGTGTGTGCCGTGCCCATGATCGTCGCTGGGTTCGGCATCATCGTTAATGAAGTCATAGCCATCGACGATGCGACCCGCGAATTCCGGATGTACCAGCGCAAGACCTGTATCGAGCACGGCAACGACCACATCGCTGGCACCGGTTGTGTAGTCCCAGGCAGTCTCCACGTCCAACAGTTGGGGAGCGTAGCTGCGGTCGGGATTGCCAAAATCGGGATCGTTGGGAGAATACGTACCGGAGAGCACGATATCCGCCTCGGCAAAGGTGATTGCGGATGTTTCCGCGGCCAATACGGCTAGAGACGCCGACGATACGACGTTGTCCTGGTCAGGCAGGAGGATTTCCGCGACCTGAATTTGGGGCAACCAATCGATCAGTTGACCTCCCATGGAGTCGATAATCTCGGCTCGGGCTGCCGAGTCGATGTGGGGATCAAACTGGACGAGAACCGTCGAGGTCAATAACTCCTGCGCGCCCGCCGAAACCGGTTGCAGGACAAGAGCGGTCAGAAGCACGATGAGCAACATCGGGAGTATACAGGCAGTGTAGTCCGACAGAAATCGTATGGCAGTCCCTACCCCAGGTAGCACAGCCGGATTTCCGTCGTGGTATTCGCGCCGAACTGAACTACTTTTTCGAAAACAGGCCAATGTCATGAAAAATCTATTCCTAAATCTACGCAAAAATCCCGGTACGACAGCCGAAGCCCAACGCCTACGAGAGATGAAGTGGTTCTCCGATTTCCGGCGCCATGGAAACAAGATAGGTCTCCAAAATCAAATGGTGCTGAAGCTGAAATCAAAGACAGCTTAAAACGAGTGGCCAATCTGAGATTAGATGACGCATCCACTACGAATATGAAATATGAATTGGGCGATTGACAACCCTTGATCAAATGACTATACTGCGCCCACCTAAACCCTCAGAACGTCAGCGATTTCGTCAAATTTCCGGCTCAAACATTTCTTACGAAATTTTGAGTTCTTCCGGCCCAAACGCACTGACAGTTGAAACCGGCTTTCCCCCACACTTGGGTAGGGGACACGTTTCTGTTCTTTACACTCTGCGATTACATTCTTCAACAGGAGGAAAACTGTGCAAATCCGCAAGAATTGGCTTCTTTTTGTCGGGCTGTTACTCATTTCAGCCATGATCTTCGCCGCCTGCGCGCCGGCAGGGGACGGCGATACGAGCGACACGGGCGACGCAGCCGCTGCCGTCAGCGATGCCGCGACCGACGACGAGACCACCATCATCTACGGTCTCTATCAGGAGCCTGAAATTCTGAATCCGGCCATCCGCACACAGACCGCCGCCGGTGAAGTCGCCAGTTTCGTGGAAGAAGGGTTGGTTGAGGTCGATCCCGACGGCAACTACTTCCCCGTGCTGGCCACTGAAGTCCCCAGCCTGGATAACGGCGGTGTTTCCGAAGATGGCCGCACAATTACCTACAATCTGCGCGAAGGTGTCGTCTGGTCTGACGGTGAAGCCTTTACCTGCGATGACGTCGCCTTCACCTGGGAAGCAGTCACCCATCCTGAAAGCGGCGCGGTTGCCACCTCCGGCTACGACCAGATCAGCTCGGTCGACTGTCCGGACGACAACACGGTGGTTGTGACGTACAGCGAATTCTACGCTCCCTTCCTCTCCCGCTTCGACTACGTCATGCCGCGCCACGCCACCGGAGATCCGGCCGACATGCAGAACTGGGAATTCAACTGGATGCTGGTCGGCACCGGTCCGTTTGTGATGCAGGAGTGGGTGTCGGGCGATCAGATCGTGCTGGCGGCCAACGAAAAGTACCGCGACTATCCCGATTCTCCCAAAGCCGACAAGGTAATCGTGCGCATCATTCCCAGCCGTGAGGTGGGCAAGGCGCTCATTACCTCCGGCGAAATCGACATTCTGTGGGATCTCACCGAGGCCGACGTCCCTGAATTTGAAGAGAACCCGGACGTCACCGTGAACAAGGCGCCCGGTCCCGGCACCGAACGGCTCGTACTCAACCTGGCCGACCCTGCCTTGGACGCTACCGATGATCCCATCAACAACCCACATCCGCTGCTAGGCGATGTACGCGTGCGCAAGGCCATCGAATTGGGCATCGACAAGCAGTTCCTGGTAGACGAGCTTCTCTACGGCGCAACCACTGTCGGGAGCAATGAACTGAGTCTGGCCTGGGCCAAGTGCGATGTACCGACATCCGCATACGATCCCGCGGCCGCCGAAGCCCTGCTGGATGAAGCCGGCTTCACCGATGAGGACGGCGATGGCGTACGCGAGTGCAACGGCTGCGATCTGGCCGAAGCCGGCACGCCACTACGCCTAAAGTACCAGACCACCACCGGCAATCAACTGCGCGAAGAGTCGCAACAGCTGGTTGTCGAGATGCTGGCCGACATCGGCATCGAGTTCTATATCGAGAACGTGCCCAGCGCCGAACTCTTCGGCAGTTGGTCCAGCGGCGCATTCCGCAAGCATGGCCAGTACGACGTTCTGATGTACACGACCAGTGACGGTATCGATCCGCAGGAGCAGATGGAAGGCTACTTCGCCAGCTTCAATATGCCAACTGAGGCGAATGCCGGCACCGGCTTCAACTATAGTCGTTGGGTCAATGGGGAGGCGGACGCCGCCATTGCCGCCGCCGGTTCTACACCGGACACGGAGGCACGCAAGGCTTCCTATCAGATCGCCTGCGAGAAGATCGCAGAGGAATTGCCGCATATCTATCTTTATGACCGGTCTGATGTCCATCTGTCGCGCAGCAATATCACCGGCGTTGCGGTGAATCCATGGGGCAACCAGTCCTGGAACGCGGCGGAGTGGGACAAGCAGTAATTCAACCGCGTTGGCTTTCGGGGCGGGAGATCTGTTCTTCCGCCCTTCTTTACGCTTCCGCTGATTCCGTCCGCGGTGTAGGAGGCGACGAGCGAGTGACGCTCCGCACCCGGAACAGGTCGGCTGAACGATCATTCGCAGCTGTGAGCTGCGCACGTGGGTCGGCACAACATTCGACGAGTACAGATGCGGCACTGTTTGCGGGGGTGAGCCATTTCCGCCTACATCATTCGACGACTGCTCCAGGCCATACCGCTCCTGATCGTGATCAGCATCATCGTCTTCGGGCTGATCTCATTGGCACCGGGTGGTCCAATGTCGGCTTTCGAAGAAAACCCGAATCTTACTGCGGCGGACCTGGCCCGGCTCGAAGAGGAACTGGGTCTGAATCGTCCCGTACACGAGCGCTATTTTGAGTGGGCCGGACGTATCGTCGTGGGCGACTGGGGCTACAGCAACGCCACCCGTCGCCCTGTATTGACCGAGATCCGCGAGCGGTTGCCCAACACGCTTCAACTGATGCTCACGGCCTTCGTCGTGACCCTGTTGATCGCCATCCCTATCGGCATTCTCTCTGCACTGAGGCAGTACTCGCTCTTCGACCATGTCGCCACCTTTCTCGCCTTTGTCGGGCAGGCCATTCCCATCTTCTGGTTTGGCCTGATCCTGATCATCGTCTTTAACGTCTGGCTCAACAATCCCGTCAGCCCGTCCACGGGCTTTGCCTGGTCAAACCTGTGGAGCTGTTCTGACTGCTCGCCACTCCTGCCCGGAGGCGGTATGGCGCCCTACGGCGTAGAGAATCCGACCTCGTGGCAGCGTCTCCAGCACATGATCCTGCCGGTCACCATGCTGGCGCTCTTCGGCGCAGGCACCTACACTCGTTACATGCGCGGACAGATGTTGGAGACCATCCATCTGGACTATGTGCGCACCGCGCGGGCCAAAGGGCTCAATGAACGTCGCGTTGTCTGGAGTCACGCGATGAAAAACGCAATCACACCCATCATCACCATCATTGCGCTCGAACTTCCCGGTCTCTTCGGCGGTGCTCTCTTCACCGAAACGATCTTTTCCTGGCCGGGCATGGGGCGGCTCTTTTTCCGCTCCGCGCAGCGGGTCGACTACCCGATGCTGATGGGTATTGTGATGATCAACGCAGTGTTGATCATCCTGTTCAACCTGTTGGCCGACCTAACGTACGCCTTCCTGGATCCGCGCGTACGTTACAAATAAGGTCAGAGGATATATGGCTTCGACTGCGACTTCTTTGGAATTGGCCGGCATGCCCGTGCAAGAACGCACCATGCGCGGTATGATCTGGCGCCAATTTCGCCGCCACCGTATGGCCGTCATCGGCATGTTCATTCTAGGGCTGCTGCTTTTCGGGTCGATTTTTGTATCGGTGATCAGCCCTTATGATCCGGAGAAGAGTAGCATGCGCGAACGCCGGGAGCCACCGTCCATCACACACCCCATGGGCACGGACACCCTTGGCCGCGACATGCTGACCCGCTTGCTCTACGGTGGCCGCATCTCGTTGACCATCGGTCTGCTCGCGACCCTGCTGGGCGTCTCCATCGGCACCGTCGTCGGTGCGCTGGCCGGCTATTACGGCGGGACGCTCGACAACGGTCTGATGCGGGTGACAGACCTCTTCATTTCGCTGCCGCGCATCTTCATGCTGATTATCATGTCGTTGTTGCTGCGTAGCATCGAGGCGCCGCCACTACAGGCCTACGGGGGCGTCGGCGGCATCATCCTGATCTTGGGGTTGCTCTCGTGGACCGGAGTGGCGCGGCTGGTACGCGGTCAGTTTTTGGGTCTGAAGGAAAAGGAATTCGTAGAGGCGGCGCGTACGCTCGGCATCCGCAACAACCGCATCGTCTTTCGGCACGTGCTGCCCAACACGGCGACGCCCATCATCGTGGCCGCGACGTTGCTGGTGGCCGGCTCTATCATCGCCGAGTCGGGTCTGAGCTTCCTCGGCTTCGGCGTCCAACCCCCCACGCCCACCTGGGGCAACATGCTCAACGCGGCCCAGGACGAAATGCGCAAGGGCAACTGGTGGATGGCCTTCTTCCCCGGCTTGATGATCTTCCTGACCGTCATCTCTATCAACTACATCGGCGACGGTCTGCGCGATGCCCTCGATCCGCGCAAGGTGAAATAGGACTTCCCGTTTACCCGATTTTCGGCACCATGGAGGCATGATGGCTCAGCTCTCGACAAGCGAACTAAAACAACGCGCCCAGGACTATATCGACGAGATCGGCCCGATACTGATCGAGATAAGTCAGACGATCCACGCCAATCCGGAACTGGCGTTCGAGGAACACGAATCGATGGCCCTGTTGGCCGGAACGGCCGAACGCCATGGGTTTGACGTTGAACGGGGAGTCGCCGGGCTGGAGACAGCCTTTGTCGCCACCAGCAGGGGGATCGCGGACGGCCCGACGATTGCCTTCGTCGCCGAATATGATGCGCTACCCGGATTGGGTCACGCCTGTGGCCACAATATCATCGGCACGGCCGCGACCGGCGCGGCCCTGGCATTGCAGGCGCTGCGCGACAACGTACCCGGCATGGTCAAGCTCATCGGCACGCCGGCCGAGGAGAAGGGCGGCGGCAAGGTCATCATGGTCGAACGCGGCGTCTTCGATGACGTCGACGCGGCGATGATGATCCACCCCGGCACCAAGGCCATGACCACCCGGGGCACCCTGGCCTCCAACAAGGTCGACTTCGAGTTGTTCGGGCGCACCGCCCACGCCGCAGCCGCACCCGACCTGGGAATCAACGCGCTGGACGCCTGCATCCAGACCTTCAACAACATCAACGCACTGCGCCAGCATCTGACGCCCGACGTGCGCATCCACGGCATCATCACCCACGGCGGTGAAGCGCCCAATATCGTGCCGGAGTACGCAGCGGCATCTTTCAGCGTGCGCGGCCGAATCGTCGGAAACTTCGTTTGAGGTGCTCGAGAAGGTGATTCGCTGCGCCGAGGCCGGCGCATTGGCTGCCGGCGCAAGGGTCAAGGCCAAACATTTGACCCACTATGCCAACCGCATCGCCAACCCGACCATGGCGCGGCTCTTCGCAGGAGAACATCTCGCCTGCTCGGCGAAACCGTGGTCAGGAGCCGTTGCCGGGCGAACGCATGGGGTCCAGCGACATGGGCAATGTCAGCCAGCACGTGCCGTCGATCCACCCCTACGTTGTCATTGTCGACCCGGGAACGAGCGGCCACACGCCTGAATTTGCCGCCGCGGCCGCCAGCGAACGCGGCGACGACGCACTGATCCGCGTCGGCCAAGGCCATGGCCATGACCGCCGTGGATCTGCTGACCCAACCCCAAGTCATGGCGCAGGTCAAACACGATTTTGATGAACTGATCGACATGAATGCCGGCTGGCGCGAGAAGAAGTTCTTCTCGTAGGACTGGTACATTGCGGCGTAGATACCACGCCGCGTCGGTCCCTACAATTTCCCGGCGTCCATGGCATCCAGCAACGCCATGCCCCGATGCACCGGGTCCTCGGCCACGATCATTGCGACGGCTTCGGCCTGCTCCTGGGCCTGCGTCTTGATGGCGGCCGCGTCCATGGTCAGGACCTGACTGTCGCGCACCAGCACCCGGCCGTCGACCATCACCATGCGCACCTCGCGGCCGGTGGCGGCGTAGACCAGGTTGGGCACAATGGTGCGGATGGGGGCGTCGAGCACGGGCAGCAGATTGGGTTCGTTCAGGTCGACCAGGATCAGATCGGCCTGTTTGCCGGCTTCCAGCGAACCGATCTCGTCGCCGAGACCGATGGCCTGTGCGCCCTCGATGGTGGCCATACGCAGCACGTCCCAGGCGTTGAGCACCGTCGGATCCCGGAACTTGATCTTGTTGAAGAGTGCGGTCAGCTTCATCTCGTTGAAGATGTTGTTGCAGTTGTTGCCGGACGCCTGATCCGAGCCGAGCGCCACCAGCCCGCCCGCCTGCCGGAAGACGTAGGCCGGCGGCACAATGCCGTCGATGATGCCGATGCTGCCCGAGCAGAGCGCCATGCTGGCCCCGCTGTGGGCGATCATGGCGGCCTCCTCATCGGTGGCCTCGGTCAGATGGACGGCCAGCAACTGGTCGTCCAGATAGCCCAGCGAGTCCAGGAACTCGGGCGTGCGCTTGCCGTAGCGCTTGAGCATCTGGTCGATCTCGCGGTCGCCCTGGGCCACGTGCATGTGGATCATCAGGCCGTTGCCCGCCGCCAGCCGCTTGACCATCATCAACTGGTCCGCGTCGATCATGTCCGGCCCCTGCGGCCCCAACATGACCGTGATGCGCCCATCCTGCGGCGCCGTGCCAGGCGTCGGCGAAGAGCAGCGCCGCGTCGATGGACTGCTTGCCCGACCGACTCGTCCAGCGGGTAGAGATCGCCCACACGCCAGCCGGCCATGCCGCCCGCGCGGCAGCGCGTTGATGGTCGGCGTCAGCACGGCGCGCACGCCGGCCTCGACAAAGACCTCGGCCCAGCCGTCGTAGGGGCGGGTGTAGTCGCCAAAGGTGGTGGTGCCGGAACGCAGCGCCTCCAGCACGTTGAGCCGCGTGCCGGCCAGCGCCGCCTCCGGCGTAGAGATAGCGCGAGTAGGGCGCCAGCGCGCGCCTGCATCCAGTTGCTCACGTCCTGGGCCACGCCGCGCACGATGGCCAGCGGCGTGTGCATGTGGCGCGTCGACCAGACCGGGCAGCACGCGCATGATCGGTGGCGTCGATGGTCTCGTCGGCCTGAAAGCGATTGCGTCAGTTCGTCGGTCGTGCCGACGGCCACGATCCGGGAGCCGTCCGACCGCCAGCTGCGCCGTCGGCCAGATGTATCCCACGCCCTCGCCTTGCATGGTGAAAAGATGGGCGTGGACAAAGAGTGTATCTGCATGTTCATTCATGATGATTGGCTCCGTTTTCGTCTGTACCGCGGCATTCATGCCGCGATCGGCCATGGGCTGAGCTAACGCAGGCTCCTGCGGCATAAATGTCCGCGGTGAACCAATTTGTGATACAATCGAACCTGCTGAATTTACCCATCCAATTATACCGTTTTGTTTCAGAAATGCGAGGGAGAAAGTATGTCCTGCCGATCTGGTATCTGACCAATGGAAGTATCCACACCATGGATGCCGCTCTGCCCCGTGTCGAGGCGGTCGCGATTCGCCGGCGAGCGCATCGTCGGCATCGGCTCCAACGACGCCATGCGTGCGCTGCTCGACCGCCCGACGGACGTGAGGTCGATCTGGGTGGACGCACCGTCATGCCCGGCTTCATCGACGCGCACCTGCATTTTCTCTCCTACGGATCTGAGCCTGCGCGAGATCGATCTGATGACGTGCCTACGCCTGGCTACGCCCAGGAACGGGTGGCCGCCGCGCGCCGCCGAGACGCCGGCCGGCCAATGGCTGACCGGCCGCGGTTGGGACCAGGTCTTCTGGGCCGGACCAGCATTTCCCGACCAAAGCCGATCTGGATGCCGATCACGCCGGACCATCCGGCCTTTTTGCGTCGCAAGTGCGGCCACGCCGGTTGGGCCAACTCGCGTGCGCTGGCCCTGGCCGGCATCAGCGCCGAGACGCCCGATCCGCCCGGCGGCGAGATCGTGCGCGACCCGGCGACCGGCGAGCCGACCGGCATCCTGCTGGAGCGGGCCATGGATCTGATCTTCGACGCTGATCGCCGAACCGACCGACGCCGAAGCCGTCGAGGCCGTGCTGCTGGCCCAGGCCAAGGCCCACGAGTTCGGCATCGTCGGCGTCCACAACATGGAGGCGGCGCCGGCGCTGCGCGCCTATCAGGACGCTGCGGCGCAAGGGCAGACTGAAGCTGCGCGTGCTCCAGCAGATCCCGGAGAGCCGAGTTGGACGCGGCCATCGAGATCGGCCTGCAGTCCGGCTTCGGCGACGAGTGGATCCGCATCGGCGCGCTCAAGATCTTCTCGGACGGCTCGCTGGGCGCGCGCTCGGCGCTGATGGTCGAGCCCTATGAGGATGAGCCGGACAACTTCGGCATTGCCGTCTCCACGGCCGAGCATCTGCAAGGCCCAGGTGATGAAGGCCGCGCGCGGCCGGGCTGGCCGTCCACATCCACGCCATCGGCGACCAGGCCAACCGCAACGTGCTCGACGCCATCGAGGCGACGCGCAAGCGCCGGCATCGGCCTGCACCTGCGCCATCGCATCGAACACGCGCAGATCCTGCACCCGGACGACGTCGGGCGCTTCGCCGAGCTGGATGTGATCCCCTCCATGCAGCCCATCCACTGCACCCAGGACATCGTCGCCGCCGACGCCAACTGGGGCGACCGCTGCCGCCTGGCCTACGCCTGGAGCACGCTGCTGAGCAGCGGCGCGGTCCTGGCCTTCGGTTCCGACGCGCCGGTGGAGACGCCGTCAGCATCATGGCGGGGCTCTACGCTGCCGTTGCCCGCCGCCGCGCTGACGGCTATCCCGGCGTCGACGGCTGGTATCCGGAGGAGAAACTGAGCATGGAAGAGGCCGTCTACGCCTACACCATGGGCGCGGCCTACGCCGGCGGCGAGGAGTCGATCAAGGGTTCGATCACCCCCGGCAAACTGGCCGATCTTGTGGTTCTCGACCGGGACATTTTTGCGGACGATCCGGAAGAGTTGTTGACGACCTCGATTGCCGCGACTTTTGTGGGCGGCCAACAGGTCCATGGCTCACTCATGTGAGTTTTCCAGCGTGACCATCGTGCACATCTGGACCGAGTTGTGGCAGAATAACCCGTGCGCTGCCGGAAGCGGCGCGAGACACATCAGTCAGCCGAACCATTTGGTCCAATCAAGGAGGAACCACATGGCAGTACGAAGTTCGCACGCGGAATGGCAGGGAAATCTCAAGGACGGTCAGCGGCAGCATGAAGTTGGGCAGCGGCATGTTCGAGGGACCGTTTACCTTTGTTTCCCGTTTTGAGAACGGCAAAGGCACCAACCCCGAAGAGCTTATCGGCGCTGCACATGCCGGCTGTTACTCCATGTTTCTGTCAGCCCTCTTGAGCGGCGACGGCCACACACCCAACAGCGTCAAGACAACTGCCTCAGTCCATCTCGGCGAGGGGCCCACCATCAACAAGATCGAGTTGGTCTGCGAGGCCGACGTACCCGGCATCGACGCAGCGACCTTTGCTGACTACGCGGCCAAGGCCAAGGACGGCTGCCCCGTCTCCAAAGCACTGGCTGCCGTGGACGAGATCGTTCTCGACGCAAAGCTGGTGTAGATCGAATCCAGGCTTCACGTCCCCGGCGCAAACCGGCTTCACTCCGGAAAGGACAGATTTCCGTGGTCTGTGTCCGGGGACGTCGACGACGGTTCAATTCGGCTCGTGTTCCACCCATGACACTCTCGGTGAAAGATGACGACGACACAATCCATACTCGACAACCAACGCCGGCATCTCTGGCCCAACCAGATTTTATACTACGAAACGCCCTTGCCGCTGGCCCGTGGTGAGGGCATGTATGTCTGGGACAGCGACGGCAACAAGTATCTCGACTTCTTCGCCGGCATCCTCACCACCAGCGTCGGCCACAACAACCCGGTCGTCAACCAAGCGATCAAGGACCAGGTCGACCGGATGTTGCACACATCGACGCTCTATCCCAATGCTGCACATGTGGAACTGGCCGCACTGCTGGCCGAGATCACGCCGGATGGTCTGCACAGCTTCTACTTCGGCGCCACCGGCACCGATGCCGACGAGACGGCCATCCTCATGGCGCAGATCTACACCGGCAACACCGAGGTGATCGCGCTGCGCCACGGCTACAGCGGCAAATCGCAAATGGCCATGTCGCTCACCGGTCAGGCGCCCTGGCGTATGGGACCGGTACATATCGGTTACATCCGCCACGCGATGACGCCGTACGCCTATCGCAGCCTCGGCGGCATCGACGCAGAGCTCTACGTACAGGCGTGTCTGGAGGATCTGGAAGATGTGATCCGCACCATGACCGCCGGCAAGGTTGCGGCCATAATCATGGAGCCGATCCAAGGGGTGGGCGGCTTTATCACCCTGCCGCCGGCCTACATGGAAGGTGCAGCCGAGATCGTGCGCGGCCACGGCGGCCTGGTCATCATCGACGAGGTACAGACCGGCTTCGGACGCACCGGCGACCACTGGTGGGGTCACCAACATGCCGATCTGAAACCGGACATCATGACTATGGCCAAGGGCATTGCCAACGGCATGCCGCTTTCGGCCGTGGCCACAACCCCGGAGATCGCGGCCAGTGCCGTAGGCCAGGGCCTGAGTCTCAGTACATTCGGCGGCAATCCTGTCTGTTGTGCCGCAGCCATGGCGACGATTCAGGAGATGAAGCGCGAGTTTGGGCCGGCACGGTCGGCGGAAATCGGTGCACTGTTGGAGGCCGGGTTGCGCAAGTTGCAGGCAAAATATCCGCTCATCGGGGATGTGCGCGGGCGTGGCCTCATGCAGGGCGTGGAGCTGGTCATCGATCGCCAAACCAAGGAGCCGGCCACTGCATCGACCAACGCGATGCTCGACGCCTCGAAACAGATGGGGCTATTGGTCGGCAAAGGTGGACTCTACGGCAATGCACTGCGCATCGCGCCGCCCCTCATCGCCACGCACGAACATGTGGAAGAAGCACTAGAGAAGCTGGATTACGCCTTCGCACACGTCCAGGAGATGTCACTGTAGGGGTCAGCATCCACGCCCGGCTGCGCTCATCTGCAACATCGCCGGGAAGGATGACCGACGGCAGCCTCAATGCAAATAGACCGTCACCCACGCACCCTCACGAATGCCATTGGAGTCGAGCGGCACTTTGATCGCACCTTCTGCATGCACCAACGTGTAGATCAGGTTGCTCTTGCCGAAGACAGGTGTTGCCCAAAGCTCACCCTCGCGCACCTCTACCCGCACCTGGACATAGTCTTCGCGGCCGGTGGTGGAGGAGACGTTACGGGCCAGGCGAGCCTGTAGTTGTTGCTTTGGTGGGAAATCCGCTCCCAACAGCAGAGCGATCGTCGGGGCTACAAAGAGGTCGAATATTACCATGGCTGAGACAGGGTTACCCGGCAGCCCGAAGACCGGCTTGCCGCCGGCCACCGCGATGATGGTCGGCTTGCCCGGTCGCACGCTCACGCCGTGAACCAACACGCCCGGTTCTCCCAACGCCGCGATGACATCCACACTCATGTCACGATAGCTCACCGAACTGCCTGCGGAAAGCACCGCCAGATCGCACTCGGCATGGGCTTTGGCGGCGGCGGCCTCCAACGCGGCACGGTCGTCGGGCACGATGCCGTAGAGGACCGCTTCGCCGCCGGCGCGCCGGGCCAGAGCAGCCAATGTGTAGGTGTTGATGTCGCGCACCTGTCCCGGCAGAATGGGCTGGTCGGGCGGCACCACTTCGTCGCCCGTGGAGAGGATGCCGACTCGCGGTGGCACGGCCACAGTCACCTGGGTGATGCCCAGCGCCAGCAGGCCGCCGATATCCTGGGGTCGCAGCCGGCGACCCGGCTCCAGCACAGCGTCGCCGCGACGGATATCCTCGCCGATCTGGATCACATTCTCGCCGTCCGAGGCCGGTTTGAAGAGCTCGATGCTCTGGGCGTCCACGGTCTGTGTGTTCTCGATCATCACGACGGCGTTGGCGTCGTCGGGGATCATGCCGCCGGTGTGGACCAGAGCAACCTCACCCATGCCCAGTCTGACGGTGCTCACCGCGCCCATAGGCACCTCACCGGCAACGGTCAGGAAAGCGGGCAAGCCCGGGGTAGCGCCGTAGGTGTCGGCAGCGATGACGGCGTAGCCGTCCACAGTGGAGCGGCGAAAGTTAGGTAGGTCCTGGGCGGAGGTCAGCCGCTCGGCCAGCACGCGATCGATGGCATCTGCCGTTCCGATCCGTTCGGCCTTGACGTCAGGCAAAAAGTTGTCAGTGAGGAGTGTCCACGCGTCAGGCGGCGTGCGCACGGTGAAGAGTTCCGGCATGGGATTGTCAACGGGTTGTGATTCGATTTCGACATGATTGCTCTGCGTGACGAGTATAGCACAGATCGCGGATCAGAGAGGTTTTTTGGGCCACGAGTTCAATGCCCGACCGATCCCAACCGCCGCACGGCCACGATCTCGGCCATGATCGACAGCGCGATCTCTTCCGGGGTTTGGGCGTCGATGTCCAAGCCGATCGGTGCATGGATCTTGGCGATCTGCTGCGGAGAAAGTCCGTTGTCCCGTAGCCGTTCCACGCGGCCGGCATGCGTCTTGCGACTCCCCAATGCGCCAACATAAAAGACGGAACTGTTCAGAACGATCTCCAGAGCCGGATCGTCGATCTTGGGATCGTGGGTCAGCAGCGCCACGGCCGTATTCTCGTTGATCGTCACCTGGGGAAACGCGTCCTGAGGCCACTGAGGCAACAGCCGGTCCACAAGGGGAAAGCGCTCCTGGCTGCCGAAGGCGTGGCGGGGATCGATGACGATCGTACGATAGCCGAGAGTCTTGGCGATCGACGTCAGCGCCACCGCAATGTGGACGCCGCCGACCATAATCAAGGTCGGCGGCGGCAGCAGCACATCGACGAACAGCTCGAGCGCCGGTCTCTCCAGCAGAACCGAGCGCGTTACACCAAGCCGGATGGAGTCACCCAAGATGTCCAGGACTTCCGCATCAAACTCCTCGTGAATGTGACCGGCGACGACACCACGGCCATCGACCACAAGCTTGCGGCCGAGTAGCTCATCAGGACCTGCGATCACCGTTGCGACTGCGCCGGTCTCTTCAGCAGCCAACATCCGGTCGATGGCCGCAAAGAACTCTTCGTCCAACGCCTCCACAAAGACCCGTATCGTGCCGCCGCAGGCTAGCCCGACCACCCAGGCAGTTTCGTCCGCCACACCATAGCGCAGCAATTGGGGGCGCCCGGTCTGCAGGACGACAAACGCTTCCTCGGCTACCGCCCCCTCCACACAACCGCCACTGACCGAGCCCGCCAGCCGGCCGTCAGCCGTGATCGCCATTTTGGCGCCGATCCTGCGCGGCGCTGAACCCCAGGTCTGGACGACCGTCGCCAGCGCCATGGAGGTGTCGTCGGCGTGCCAGCGTCTAACCTGGGCGATCACGTCACGCATTATCGTTTCCTTGCGCCGACGAACGCAGCGCCGCGCAACGACATCGCGCCTTCACGTCCAACTCGTCGGCCGTCCAGCCGGTTCAAATGACCGGTCAGATCCTCTAGACTGGCCAGGTTATGTACAGGCAAAAAATCATCGATAAAGGGCAGTGCCGCCACCATGCCCCGTGTCAGCGGTTCATATTGAACGCTGCCGAGCAGAGGGTTCAGCCAGACGATGCGCCGGCAGAAGCGCCGCAACCGGCCCATTTCCCGGTTGAGTAGGCCGGGATCGCCCCGATCCCAGCCGTCGCTGATGAGGAGCACAACGGGACCACCCTGCAGCACACGCCGGCCCCAAACGAAATTGAACTCCTTGAGCGCCTCGCCCATCCGCGTGCCGCCGGACCAATCACGCACCACGCGGGTGACGTTGTCCAAGGCCCGATCGACATCTTTGGTGCGAAGCTGCCGGCTGATGCAGGTCAGACGCGTGCCGAACAGGAAGACTTCCACATGCCTGGCTTGCCCCTGCGCCATGGCGTGCATGAAATGAAGCAAGAGGCGCGTATACCTCTCCATTGAGCCGCTGACATCGGCGATGATGATCAGCGGACGTGGCTTCATCTTGGGTGTGCGGTAGGACCAGAGAAGTAGTTCGCCGCCGTGGTGCAGATTCCGGCGCAGGCTGCGTCGCATGTCTAGAACACCGTCATGCCCGGGCATGTTGCGCCGCGTCCGGCGCCGATCCACCTGCCATGTCAGCGCTGCGATCATTTGCCGGATGGCCGCCAACTCGCCGGCCGTCAACTGGGCGAAATCTTTTTGACGCAATCGTTCGCGGGCACTGTAGGTGCGCGTCAATTCGACGGCTTCCCAAGCAGCGGGATCGGTCTCGTCAAGTGAAGTGTCCGGATGGACGGCATTGCGGTTGGGGCAACAGGTTCACCGGTTTCACGCCAGACCGGTCTTCTGCCGATATCGGTTCCGGAGGTCGCGGAGGTCAAGTTCCGGGCTCCCGACCGGCGGCTTGCGCCAGAAGAGCGCAAAGGCCTGGTCGAAGAGAGGCAGCTCTTCACGTCGTCCGAACCAGGCAGGCGCGCAGGGTGTAATAGAAATCGCTCCTGTGGCCGATACAGATATGCTGCAATGCCTCCTGAACCTCGATCATACGGCCGGGGTTCACCTCCAAACCCAAGCCGTGCAAGCACGCGGCCGAACAGGAGTAGATTGTGTAGGAGGGCGCCCGACCCGTCCTGACCTTCTGCATGATCCATTAGCGATTCCGGCGCGGTTGTAGACGTCCGTTGAAAAGATCGTCCTGCACCTTCTGCACGTCATCCTGATATTTCAGGATCACGCCCAGGGTATCGCGCACGACGGCTTCGTCCAGGGCTGTCTGGTTGAGCGCTGACCAAGGCTGTCGTCCAGTCGATTGTTTCGGCCACGCCCGGAACCTTATAGAGGTCCTCGTTGCGCAGCTCCTGGACAAAGGCCGTTACCCGGAAGGCTAGCTCAGCAGACGCAGTTGGCACCTTGGCCTGCACGATCTCCAGTTCTTTGTCGAAGTCGGGGTAGGGAATCCAACAGTAGATGCAACGACGTTTGAGCGCATCGTGCAACTCACGCGTCCGGTTGGATGTCAGGATGACAATCGGCCGCTGCTCGGCCCGGATCGTGCCAATTTCCGGCACTGTGATCTGGAAATCCGATAGAATCTCCAGTAGGAACGCCTCAAACTCCTCATCACTGCGATCCACCTCGTCGATCAGCAGAACAGACGGCTGATCTCGGCTCCCCTCCAATGCGCGCAGTAGGGGGCGCTTCAGCAGGAATCTCTCGCCAAAGAGCTCTTCCTCGCCGAAGGGACGCTGCTGTGATTCGAGATAACGAATGTGCATGATCTGGCGCGCGTAGTTCCATTCGTAAACGGCCTGGTTTACGTCCAACCCTTCATAACACTGAAGCCGGATCAATTCGGTATCGAGCAGGCCGGCCACCACCTTGGCGACTTCGGTCTTGCCGACGCCGGGTTCGCCTTCCAGCAATAACGGGCGCCGGAGCTTCAGGGCCAGATAGATCGCGGTTGCCAGACCACGGTCGGCAATATAGCTTTGCGAATGCAGTGCTTCCTGCACTGCATCGATGGACTCCGGATTCACCACTGTGTCCTTCCGGTTAGGCGGATGGTTCTCCCGCGTCATTGTAGTGAAGTCGCTGCGTCAAGAGGATAGCACCGGTGCTCCGGCGGGTGCCGTGTCGCGCCAGGTTCATGTTCCACTGAAAGACCATGCACTACAGTTGGGGCAGCCAAAACCGGTCTCCTGTCGCCCCGATCCAGGCTGCCAGCCTTTCCTGGAGCCGCCGGCGCTCCTGGGCGAAGCGCGTGTTGTGGGCCAGATTAGCCAGTTCGTACGGATCTTCGTTGAGATTGAACATCATCCAGGGCTGCCCCTCCAGCACCACATACTTCCAGCCGTCGGTGGTGACGACCCCGCGCCAGGGCCGGTCTGTGCTGTCGGCGTGACCGGTGGGCACGACCAGTTGCAGGAACGCGGAATCGGGCAGAGCGCCGACGGATCTACCAGGCACGCGCAGGCCCGAGTAGTCGGTTCCCTCCATCCAATCCGGCGCATCAATGCCGCAGAGACCGAGAGTTGTCGGGCCAATATCGACGTGGTTGACCGGCACGGGCAATTGGCCGTCCCGGTTGGTGTAGCGCGGCACGTGTCCGCCGATGACGAAGGGCACGCGAATGGACTCCTCCCATGGATTGGTCTTGCGGAACTGGCCGTGGGAGCCGTGCATGTCGCCGTGGTCGGAGAAGAAGAGAATATGGGTATTGTGAGCCAGTCCGGCGACCTCCAGCGCAGTACGAATGCGTCCGACGTTCCAGATCCAAGTTCTCGATCATGGCGTAGTAGCCGGCCAGCTCCCGTCGCGCCTGCTCGACGACGCGCGGGATGCCCGGTACGTTCGGGCGCAGGATGACTCCGCGCCGGCGTGTGGCGGCGCATCCACTCCTCCGGGCGCGACGTAGGGATCGTGCGGTGGCTGCACCGACAGGACGGCGAAGAACGGCTGTCCATCGCTTTCGCCCTGTTCATCGCCACGCGCCTTCAAATAGTCAACAAAGAGATCGGTGAGCGCGTCTGTTTCATAGCCGGGCAGACGGTATTGAAACGCGTCGTCGCCTTGGCCGCCGTGAACCCAGCAGTCCCACTGGCTGTTGTTGTTTTCGTAGCCGACCCAATGATCAAAATCGCCGCGCCGTTCGGGTGGAACGATGTGTAGCCCGGCACGCTCCCTGCCTTCTTGAAAGCCGTCGACATGCCACTTGCCGAAGTAAGCTGTCCGGTAGCCGGCATCGTGGAAGGCCGTGGCGATGGTCGGTTGCCCCGGTGGCAACTGATGTTGGTGTGCCGGGCACGCTGTTGTGGGGATAGCGACCCGAGAGCAGTGACCCGCGGTAGGGGGAGCAGAGCGGGCAGCCGCCCACTGCAGCAGTCAGGGCCATCCCTTCGCCGGCCAAGCGGTCGATGTTGGGTGTATGGACGTTGGGATCACCGGCATAACCGAGCGCCTGTGCACGGTGCTGGTCGCCGAAGATCCAGATGACGTTGGGAACCAACTGTGTTTCCAGGGCATCGGCCAGGACTTGATTTCTTGGGTTTGGATTTGATGTCATCATGGACCGTTTCTGTCGCTTAGGGATCCGGATTCCGGCGCAACAGTAGCACAGCTACCCGGGAATCACAATCGGGAGCCGGTTTTCGGGTCCGTTCCAGATTCTTGTAGAGAGAAGAGGGAGATAGACTATGGTTAAATGAGACGAGTGAAGTCAAAGGGGGAAATGATGTGCAGGGACGAAGAAAAGGCTGCGTTTTTTCGAGAAGCAGAGGCCATGTATGAGGAGTTACGGTTGTGGCGTGACGCGCATCCGGAGGCAAGTTTCGATGAGATTGCATCGCAGGTGACGCCCCGGCGGCGGGAGTTGATGGGGGAAGCGTCCTAGATTTTTGGGCAGCAAACCTGAGGGCGTTGCTCTGGACTCAGCCTTCAGGGCTTCGTCCTCTCCCTCGCCACCGGTGTCGCGGCTTTGCTCCCAATACTCGACGGCTAACGCACGCTCGGGACGGACCCGCACGAGGCGGTCGCCGTCCTGGTCGAACATCTCTGCCGGTACGCGAGGTCGGATCGGGCGTAGCGGCCTGTTATATATGACCGTCCCGATGCGAACACGGTGCGGCCGGGATCAACTTGACGGAAGAGTCCCTGTTCCAAGGGACGTCGTTCTGTAGCCCATGTCAAGGTGCTGCGCATCCGCTTTGCGAGCAGCCTTAGGCGGCGCCCGTTACCACACCCGTTCGCCGCAACCGGCCACCGCCCGAGGATCGACCCACGGGCTATCCAACGACGACGGCTGAACCCCGACATGCTCTCGCAGATCGGACTCTGCCTGCCTTGGGCAGCGCGTGGCGACCAAGACCAATCGCCGCTTCCCAACCTTTGACCGAGCCAAATCGCTAGGGTAGGATACGCAGGTTTGGAAGGTGAATCGACAACAGACCAGGCAAGTCAGCGCGATCTATTCGGACATCTATGAAGCCACCCACAAAGATCGACCTATGGTGCGAAGCCGTCATCGAAGCCGGTTGGTTGGCCGCCCTGGTCGTCTCACCCCTCTTCTTTAACGTCTTCTCCAGCCGCGTCTTTGAACCCGACAAGATCAGCCTCGTGCGCACCGTCATGGTGGTCATGTTGCTGGCCTGGTTTGTGAAGCTTGCTGACGGTGGACCGGCCTGGCTCCCGGCCCATCGAGACGAAGACCACGATGGAGACCAGGTGACCTGGAGATCGTTCTGGCGTGCGCCCTTTCTGTTGCCGATTCTGCTTCTGATGATCGCTTACACCATCAGCACCCTCTTCAGCGTGGCGCCATTCGTCAGTTGGTGGGGTTCGTATCAGCGACTTCAAGGCACCTACACGCTCTTCAGCTATGTCATCATCGCTCTGCTGACTATGGCACATCTGCGCACGCCAGGCCAGATTCGACGCCTCCAGCACGCTGTGATCGTCACCAGCCTGCCAATCGCTATCTACGGCGTCATCCAGCATTACGCCATCGACCCGCTTCCCTGGGGCGGTGATGTAACGGTACGCATCGCGGCCAACGCCGGCAATGCCATCTTTCTGGCCGCATATCTGATCATGGCCGTCTTTCTAACCCTTGAACGCATCTACAGCAGCTTCGCCTTTCTGCTCTCGGATGCGGGAGAGGAGTCACGCAATCTGGACCTGCCCAGCGCACTGGCCGGCGGCGCCTACCTTTTTATCCTGATGGTGCAGTTATTGGCAATCTTCTGGACCCAAAGCCGCGGGCCCTGGTTGGGTCTATTGTTGGGTATCTACGTCTTCGTGTTGCTGGCCTTGAGCGCCCTACGACCGCGCTTCTGGCGTGCGCTGCTTGGTGGCTGGGTGGCCATCGGTGTTCTGGGCATCCTCATGATCGTCTTGATGAACACCACCCCGCTCTTCAGCTCGTTGCGCGGCGTCCCCTACGTCGGTCGCCTGACCGAATTACTGGACCAAGGCAGTCGCACGGCGCAGGTGCGTATCCTCATCTGGCAGGGGGCCAACGACATGGTCGCCCCCCACGATCCACTGATCTACCCAGACGGATCGACCGACGCGGTCAACCCGATCCGTCCGCTGGTGGGTTACGGTCCGGAGGCCATGTGGGTTGCGTACAACCCCTTCTACCCGCCGGAGCTGGCCTATGTGGAAAGCCGCAACGCCAGCCCTGACCGTTCCCACAACGAGACCTGGGATTCGCTGGTGATCACCGGCGTCCTGGGCTTTATTGCCTACATGTCGCTCTTCATTTCGATCTTCTACTGGGCGTTGCGCTGGCTGGGTCTATTGCTCAACCGGCGCGACAAGCTCCTCTTTGCCGCGCTTCTGGGCAGCTTGAGTGTCGCGCTCGCAATCATCTTTTTCATCTATGACGGGACGTGGCGCTATGTGGGCGTGGCCGTACCGGCCGGTCTGGAGGCGGGACTCGTACTCTATATCATGCTGGCGCCCTTTCTACACCCCGAACAGGAAAGCTCGAGTGCGGATCAGCCGCGCCAGTTGCTGATCGTGGCGATCTTGGCAACGATCGCCGCCCACTTTGTAGAAATTCACTTTGGCATTGCCATTGCGGCCACACGCACCTACTTCTGGATTCTGACGGCGCTGTTGTTGGCGTTGGGCATGCGTTGGGCCGTGACCGAACCGTTTGCTGCCGTCGAGAACAGAGCAGAGGAAGAGGCGCCGGCGAACACAACCGAGAGTAAAAAGGGCCGAAAACGCAGACAGCCCCCCCGTCGCACGGCCACCGGTTCACCCCTGCCGTTCCTACCGGCCATGCTCATGACCGACCTGATCATGTTCCTCACGCTGGTCTTCATCTATACGACCAACGCTCTGGGCAAAGAGAACGCGGCGGCCATTCTGATCAGCAGCTTTACCACGCGCGTCACCGGCGGACGTGAGGTGGGCAACCCTGCGCTGATCTTTCTTCTCCTATTCACGTGGCTGGTGGCGTCGACGCTGGGTCTCGCCGTCACTGCGTTGCAACGGACGGACGGAGCGGCGCTGCGCTGGTGGTTGCGCGGCTACGTGCTCCACACCTTCATTTCTGCGACAGCCATGTCGGCCTTCGGACTTTTCCATGCCCGGCGTCTGATCCCCGGCATTGGCGGCACCGATCTGGATAGCCAATTGAACCTGGTCGCCAACCACTTTGCCGTCTACACCTGGCTGGTCATCATCTGGACGCTGGCGGCGGCAACGGTCTACGCCTGGCCGGTCTTGCGCGAATCAAGCGTCCGAATCGGTGGGCGCTTGACAGCATCAGCCGGTGCCGCGATCGTCGCTGCATTTCTCCTGTTCGGTGTGGTCTCCAATATCAACACGGCTCTGGTGCGTGCAGATGTCATCTACAAACAAGGACAGCAATTCGACAGCCAGGCCAACTGGTTGAGCAGCGTTGAGCTTTACCGGCGTGCATTGGCGGCTCGCACGACCGAAGACCACTACATGCTCTTTCTGGGGCGGGCGCTGCTGGAACAGGCCAAACAGACGCCGGTCGAGGGACAGAGCATCTTGAGCGCCGACCCAAATCTGAACGATGTGCTTGCGTTGGCGCCGACCGATATCAGCCGAATGTCGCGCCAAGATATCCTGCGCGCCGCCGAAGTCGTGCTACTGGAAGCGCAAACCGTCAACCCGCTCAACACCGACCACACGGCCAATCTCGCCCGTCTCTACCGCACGTGGTCCGACATCTCGTCGGACGCGCCCGAACTGCAGCAGGCTATGCTGGACAAAAGCATCGAACAGTACAACATGGCCGTAGGCTTGAGCCCCAACGCGTCCCATCTGTGGAACGAAAAGGGCAATGCCCATCTGGCCCGCCGCGAGCGTGAACTGGCCGAAGCAGCCTATGTCACCAGTCTCGGCATCGACCCGCTGTACGAGCAGACCTATCTGTTGTTGGCCGATCTTTGGGACTCAGAAGGTCGCTACGATGAGGTGATTGGACTGCTCGAGAGAGGCATTGAACAGCTGAACGCCAGCCACCGCCACCGCCCCACTGCGCCCATCTTCAGCTATCTCGGCGTGGCTCAAGCGCGCGCAGGTGACCTGCAGGGAGCCATCGACTCCGATCTCAGGGTAATCGAGCTGGAGCCGAACAACGTCGGCGCGCTGCGTAACCTCATGTTGCTCTACCGCGATGCCGGCGATCTCGATAATGCACTGCAGTACGGCCAAATGGCGGTCGACGTCACCAACCCGGACCGCATCAATGAACTGATCCAGATACGCCAGGTATTGTCGGAAATCGCCGGCCAGAAGGGAGATGTCGAGCAACTGTTGGCTCAGTACGAGGCATTGCGCCAACTCAACCCCAACGACGCGGCCATGCTGGAGAACCTCGGCGCGCTCTACGTCGAGCGGGAGGAGTGGAACCGGGCGGTTGAAGTTTACCAGGCGCTCATGGTGCTGGAACCGGATGACTATCGACACCCGTACATCTTGGCGCAGATCTTGGCACAGGTCGGGCAAACGGAGAATGCACGTCTGTTTATCGAGCAGGCTATCGAGCTGGCGCCGGCTGATGCACAGACCGATCTTGTGGCCTTCCTGGATACACTGGGGTCTGGAGAATAAGCAGTGACGCCCTACTTTTTGATCGCCCTGAGCGCGCTCTTGTTGGCCTGGGGAGCGACACCGGTCTTGCGCAGAGTAGCCATTCGTGTCGGCGTGGTCGACAACCCGAATGTGCGCAAGCTTCATGCCAATCCGGTGCCGTTACTCGGTGGCGCAGCAATTTACCTGGCCTTTATCGCCGTTCTTCTGCTCTTCGGCGATCGACGCCATATTAATGAAGTGGTCGGCATCTTCGTCGGCGCTACACTCATCAGCCTCATGGGCCTGGTCGACGACAAGTGGGGCCTCGGCAGCTACGTCAAACTGGCCGGCCAGCTGGCCGCGGCCGGCATCTTGATCTACAGCGGTGTGCAGGTTCAGCTCTTTCGCAACTGGATGGACATTGCGTTGACGCTTGTCTGGGTCGTCGGCATCACCAACGCCATGAATCTACTCGACAACATGGACGGTCTGTCCGGTGGCATTGCGATGATTGCGGCTGTCTACTTCACGCTGCTGGCCTCCATGAGCGGCCAGTACCTGGTCGGCGCGCTGGCCGCGGCGCTGGCCGGCGCGTGCGCCGGCTTTCTCTTTCACAATTGGAACCCAGCCCACGTCTTTATGGGCGACACCGGCAGCCTTTTTCTCGGTTTTCTGCTCGCAGCGGTCGGCATCAAATTGCGCTTCCTGAGCAACAGCAATACGATTACGTGGATGATCCCTGTGCTGGTGCTCTGTCTGCCGATCTTCGACACGACGCTGGTTTTCATTAGCCGGCTGCGGCGGCGCAAAAATCCGTTGACCACACCGGGCAAGGATCATCTCAGCCACCGGTTGGCTTTTCTGTCCGGAAGCCAACGCGAGGCGGTGTTACTTTGCTATCTCATTGCCGGAACGGGCGGTCTGGGCGCAGTCTTTCTGACCCAGGCCAACCGCGTCGAGGCAAGCGTGGTCGGTACTGTCGTCTTGCTGACAGCCGGCTATGCCGTTTGGCGTTTAGAATTCCGCGACGGCGGTGTCCGTCAGCCTGGAACATAGGAGCGGTAAACCCCTGTAGAAGACTTCCGACGCTTTCACCAAGGTCATGCTGTCCGATTTCTGCCGTTATAGTTGCGCCCCCAGCGTACGAGCTGTAGGCGATGAACCGTGTAAACACAACGATATTCATTCTTGGAGGAACTCTTTTGCTGACCGATATACGCCGAAAACGAAACCGGGTGCAAACCTTTTCACTGTTTGCCATTACCATCGCATTGATGCTGACGGTTGCTGCCTGTGCCGGAATCGAAACGCCGGTCGACAGCGACGCCGATGAACCGTCTTCCGCGCCCACAGCGGAAGCGAGCAGTGAAGCCGCCACAACCGAGCCGGCGGCGGAAAGTCAATTCGCGGCCGTCGATGCAACGGCCATGAGTGGCGACCGTCCGCTGGCAGAGTTGGACCCCATGGAACGCAACGGCTACTACGCCGAGCAGCCCGAGGTGGTCATCGATCCCGCAAACTATTACTATGCGACCATCGAGACGGACAAGGGCGATATCGTGGTCCAGCTTTTTGCCGACCGCACTCCGATGACCGTCAACAATTTCGTCTTTCTGGCCAACGAAGGCTATTACGATAACACGACCTTCCACCGTGTGCTCGACGGTTTTATGGCCCAGGCCGGAGATCCGACCGGGACCGGCGCGGGCGGCCCCGGCTACAACTTTGCCGACGAAATCGTGGACGGCATGGTCTTCGATCGCCCCGGGCTGTTGGCCATGGCCAATGCGGGTCCCGGGACCAACGGCAGTCAGTTCTTTATCACTTTCGCGCCGACCGACTGGCTCAACGGCGGCCACACGATCTTCGGCGAAGTCATCGAAGGCAGCGAAATCCTGGGTGACCTCACGCGCCGGGATCCCGGCCAAGATCCCGAATTTGACGGCGATCTGATCAAGTCGATCACGATCGAAGAGGCGAGCGAAAGCATACTGCCCACGCCCACGCCGCTGCCGCCTACACCGACACCTTACCCGCCGACCAACATGCAGGACGACGGCGACCGCCCTTTGGCTACCGTACCCGTCGCAGAGCGCACTGCGTACTTCAACAGCGAACCGGCCATGGTCATCGACACAGAGAAGAACTATCAGGCTCGCATCACGACCGGCAAAGGCGACCTGGTAATCGACCTCTATGACGACATTGCGCCCGTCGCCGTCAACAACTTTGTGGTGCTGGCCAACCTTGGATTTTTCGACGGCATTCCCGTCAACCAGATAGTTCCCGAGCAGGTCGTCATCATCGGCTCGCCCGGGGGCAGCCCGGACAGCGACGCCGGCTACCAACTCGGCGCTGAGCTAGATCTGGATGTAATACCGGCCAAAGGTGCCCTCGCCTATATTCCGATGCAAGGATCGACGTTGTCCAGCAGCAGCGTCATGTTGTTGGCGCTCATCGATCCGCCGGTTGAAGCCAACTCCGCCTACAGCTTCTTTGGCCAGACGGTCGAGGGCGTCGATCTACTGGACGAATTGACCGGTGACGACGTCATCGAGTCGATCGTCATCGAGGTCAGCGAGTAAGGCACCGGTCTAGATCTCCTGACAAACTGGGGGGGCATCCGTATGAAACTACATCATACGGATGCCCCTTTTTGAAATACCATCCCAAAATCCACACCGGGAACATTCCACAGTACGCCTCCGTCCGCGATAGCATCCGTTGTTCACTATGATTGGGGGACTTCCCCGTCTATCCGCACGTTTGGAGGAGAGCATCCATGGCTCATCGCCCTGTTCAACAACGATCTATCTCTTTTGCGCTGCTTCTGGCCATGCTGTTCAGCCAGTTCATCCCGTTGACCGCCACGGCAGCGCGCACCGGCCAGGTTTTG
>CAVQSG010000004.1:0-40417 GCA_963715415.1 uncultured Chloroflexia bacterium
TTGATACCGAAAAGCTGAGAGACGCCCAGAAGCATCCGGAAAATTACCGCGACCTCGTGGTCCGAGTCGCCGGTTTCAGCGCGTTCTTCACCAAGCTGCATGTGGGTGTTCAGAACGAGATCATAGAACGGACGCTGCAATCGTTCGATGGTAAGAAAATTTGTTGAAGTACAACGGATTTTCGAACGACAGGAAGAGAAATCATGAGTAAGCAAAAAAGGCGCGTTGCGATCAATATAGGTGCTGGCTACGTTCCCGGTATGAACTCTGTGTACCTGGGAGCGGCGCTGGCGGCTAGCAAGTTAGGCTGGGATGTCGTCGGTATTCGCGACGGTTTTGAGGGCCTGTTGTATCCGGATCGCTATTCTGACAACGGACTGGTAGTTCTCAGTGATGAACTGATCGAGAACATGGATCCCGCCGGCGCAGGCCTGCTTGGCCAGGCGTCTCGGATCGATCCCTTTCGTGTTCGCCAGCTGGACGAGAACGAGATGGTGCAGGAAGTCGATCTGTCGGGCGAAATTCTGAAACGACTAAAAGCAGAGAAGATCGACGCACTGATTTCGGTCGTCGGTGGTCAGGGCTTGAGCATTCTCTACAAGCTCAATCGCAAAGGCTTGAATACAGTTTGCGTACCGCGATCTATCGAGAACGATATCGCGTTAACTTCTGTGTCGTTCGGCTTCAACAGCGCGCTCAGCTTCACGATCGAAATGCTGGATAAGGCACGCCAGGCGGCGCAGTCGGCCCGGAAAATCGGCGTCGTTGAAGTGCTCGGTGGGCAGGCCGGCTGGCTGGCATTGCAGGCGGGCGTTGCGGCACGCGCTGATGCGATTCTGATTCCCGAAATAACTTGTGATTTGAAGACGGTCGCTGCCCATCTGAAAAGCAAGGTAAACCCGAAACGCCAGTACGGGCTGGTTGTTGTTGCCGAAGGTGCGCGCTTTGTTGCGGGCAAGAAATCCAAGGCAGATCCGATATCGTTAAAGGGATCCCTGTCACCGCTGGCGACTACAGATGACAGTGGCGAGCATGTCATTCGACGATCAGGCCAGGCGGCTGCGTCGGTGGCGAACGGGCTTCAAATGCTGATTGCCGAGGAGACATTTCCTCTGGTGCTGGGTCCCTGGGCGCGCGGAGGCGCTCCCACCAGCGTCGATCGTCAACTGGGTGTTGCATATGGTGCCGGGGCAGTGAAGGCATTACACGCGGACAAGGACGGCGTCATGGTTGCGTTCGCTCCGCCCGACATTAAATTCGTACCTTTGGCAGAAGCGATAAACAAGGTTAGAACCGTACCTGCAAACAGTGAATTCGTACAGATAGCCCAGTCGCTGGGCATCTGCCTCGGGAGCAAGACATGAGCAGTCCATCCGCCAAGACGTCCACAGTGACCGGACGCGTTCTGAATATTCAGCGCTATTGCAGCCACGATGGTCCGGGAATCCGCACCGTTGTCTTTCTGAAGGGATGCTCGCTACGCTGCAAATGGTGCGCCAATCCGGAAAGTATCCGATCGGATCTCGAGCCGGCATACGATGCCAAGCTTTGCGTCGGCAAGGAAAAATGCGGTCTGTGCCTGAAACCACCCTTCCCAGAGGGCGCGTACTATGTCGTCGAGGGCGAGGATGACAAAGTCCGAGTCAATTGGGATCTGGCTCTGGATGTCGACACGGCGACTGCGGCGCTGTGCCCGACGAATGCGATCTACATGCACGGCGCTATGAAGACAGTAGATGAAGTTCTTGAGGAGGTGGAGAAAGACGCCTCCATTTACAACTCAACAGGCGGCGGTATCACGGTTAGTGGTGGCGAATGCATGTTGCAGCCGGACTTCACGGCGGCCCTGCTGAAAGAAGCCCACGCGCGCGGTATGAATACAGCGATTGAAACCGCGTGTAACGTGCCCTGGGAGAATGTGGAAAAAGTACTGCCGCACGTCGACACGATGCTGCACGACCACAAGCTGACGATCCCGGAGCGCCACAAGAAATGGGTCGGTGCCGGGAACGAGCGGATCCTTGCCAATTTCAAACGCGCTTACGAGACGTTCCCGGACGTCGAATTTATCGCACGCACACCACTGATTCCCGGGGTGAATGCGGACGAGGAGCATATTCGCGCGGTTCTTGAATTCATTCGTCCGCACAAGAACGTAATCGATTATGAGTTATTACCATATCACCGCTTCGGACTTGCCAAGTACGAATACCTCGGCAAGGTTTACGAGCTGGACGATTACAAGACACCGTCCGATGAGGTCGTGCAGCACCTGCAGGCAATTATTGACGAAGCTTTTGGTCGAACCGGTGAGCAGGCGGCGGCGGAATAATGTCTGAGTCGGAATCCAATGTTCGTGCGCTCGTGAATCCGCGCGAGTGCATTGCCTGCGGCGAGTGCATTGCTATCTGTCCCGAGAAAGCGATTTCCACCGACGAGAACGGCAAAGCGAAAGTGAATCCGGCCATTTGTGTCGGTTGCGGCAAATGTCTGAGCGTGTGCGCGTCTGAAGCAATCAGCCAGGTGCCGGTAACTGAGAGCTGAACAGCGTGTCAATGTATCCGCCGAGCATGTTTTTTACGTCCGAGTCGGTAACCGAAGGGCATCCGGATAAATTCTGCGACCTGATCTCGGATTCAGTTCTCGATGAATGCCTGAAGCGCGACGCCATGGCAAGAGTGGCCTGCGAAACTTATGTCACCATGGGCATGGTGGTCGTCGGTGGCGAAATTACGACGAGCGCGTTGTTTGATATTTCCAAAGTCGTGCGCAAACTCGGCAATGACGTTGGTTACGTTTCGCCTGAGTATGGCTTCGATGTAAATACCGCCGCCATCCTCAGGACTATCCATACGCAGTCTCCGGATATCAGCATGGGTGTGTCCAAAAAGGGCAAGGCCATCGGTGCCGGTGATCAGGGTTTGATGTTCGGCTACGCGTGCCAGCAGACGAAAGAACTGATGCCGCTACCGATCACCCTCGCGAACAATCTGGCGATTAAGCTGTCCGATGTACGCAAAAAGAACGCGCTGCCCTACCTCGGTCCCGATGGCAAGACACAGGTGACGATCGAGTATCGCGACGGGAAACCCGTGCGCGCCGATCACATAGTGATCGCCGCCTCGCATACCGCAGCCGTGGTGACAAGCAATGGCAAGTTCACCACTGACGAGGCCAAGCAGGAGATTGTCGACAATGTCGTTCTCCCTGTAGTTGGTGACCTGCTCGACAAGCAAAGCAAGATTACTGTGAACGGCACGGGCAAGTTCCTGGTCAGCGGCCCTCAAGCCGATACCGGACTGACCGGACGCAAAATCATGGTTGACACCTATGGCGGTTGGGCACCACACGGCGGCGGCGCGTTCAGCGGCAAAGACCCGACGAAGGTGGATCGCTCGGCTGGCTACATGGCTCGGTACGTTGCGAAGAACATGGTTGCGGCCGGACTGGCGGAAGAGTGCCTGGTGCAGATCGGATACTGCATCGGCCTCGTGGACCCGGTGTCGGTGATGGTCAACAGCTACGGCACCGGCACGCTTCCCGATGAAGTCTTGTCGAAGCTCGTGCGACGTGTCTTTCCGCTATCGCCGCGCGGGATTATCGATCACCTCGAACTGAGGCAGCCGATCTACCGCAAGACGGCAGCTTACGGGCACTTCGGCCGCAAGGAGTTCGCGTGGGAACGAGTGGATGCGCAGGACGAACTCCTGGCGAAAGCGAAAAAGGCTAAACGCTATGGCTGAGCAAGAACCCAACGCAGTAGTCACCCTGCGGAACGAAGTATCGCCCTGGCTGATGATTTTGCAGGTCGTCCCCTACGGCTGGGATTTCCCGGACTATAAGCCCGGCCAGTTTGCGATGCTGGGATTGCCCGGCACGGCCTCACGTTGCGCCGCTGCCGAGCCGGAGAGCCCGCTTGAGGAACCCGAACGACTCATCAAGCGCGCCTACAGTCTCGCGTCGTCCCCGGTGCAAAAGGAATACCTGGAGTTTTACATTGCGATGGTGCCGGGCGGCACCCTCACGCCACGCCTGTTCAACCTGAAAATCGGCGATCGCGTCTGGCTGTCAAAAATTCCCTCCGGCAGATTTACCTACGACGATACGCGGGTAACTGAGGGTTCCAGCCTGGTTCTCTGTACGACGGGTGCGGGAATTGCGCCGCTTTTCAGCATGCTCGCGACGCACTTGAAATTTCCCCCGCAGCGGCGGGTCGTGCTGATCCATGGAGTACGGCATTCATGTGACTTAGGCTATCGATCCATCCTCATGGCCATGCAGCACCTTCGACCCACCTTCACCTACCTGCCTGTCGTCAGCCGACCGGAAGATGAGGTCGTTCCCTGGAAAGGACAGATTGGTCATGTTCAGGACGTTTGGAAAAGCGGCGCCATAGAAAAGGCATGGGGCAACCGGCCAGAACCGGAGAACACTCAGGTATTCATGTGCGGCAGCCCGGTCATGAGTGAGTCGATGATCGAATTGTTGGGACAGGAAGGTTTCAAGGTCGATTCGGAGACTGCGCTTGGCCAGATTCACGTGGAGAACTATTGGCAAATCGCGACACCAAAAGCCACTGACCTCCCCGATCAGTCCCGCAGCGCATCCAGCCACCAGGAATCAGGTGCCGTATGAATCAGGTGCGCAAGAGACTTGCAGAACCAAAACAGAAGACTTTTGACTGCCGAGGCGCACGACCTCCTCGTGCGTAACGGTGTGATTGTCAATTCCGGACATTCCGGAAAAGCTGGCTACGTGACGGTCAGCAACTTCGGCTGGAATCAGAACATCCAGGAGTTCCGTTGGGAAGATGTCAGGGTGACCGAGGAACCGGAAACGATGATGCGTCACGCTTATCGCGACACGGCTGAACTTGCGAAAGTAGATGGGATTGGCCCGCTCGCCGTGGCGTTCGTACCGGCTGTTAAATGCATTGCGGGCAAAGCGACCTCAGGGCGTGCAATCGGCCATTATTTGCCGCCCGCCCTACTCGCAAAACGATTGGCAGTAGCGCTTGTGAAAGCAAAAAAGGGTGCATAGAGAATGAAGGTCATCATTGTTGGCGGAGTGGCAGGTGGCGCATCGTGTGCGGCACGCTTGCGACGCCTGGATGAAAACGCGGAAATCATCATGGTTGAACGTGGGCCTTACGTTTCCTACGCAAACTGTGGGCTTCCTTACCACATCGGCGATGTCATTGAAGACGAGTCGAGCCTCCTGGTGGGAACGGCAGAAATGTTCCGGGCCATGTTCGCGATCGATGCGCGTATCAACTGTGAAGCGATCGCAATCAATACAAAAGAAAAGACGGTGGAGTTGAAGGATCATTCAACCGGCGAAACAAGCACCGAGACCTATGACAAGCTGGTTTTGTCGCCAGGGGCGCCTTCGGTTCGCCCACCGTTGCCCGGCATCGATTTTCCGGGAATATTCGAAGTACGGACGGTGCCGGACGCGCGGGAGATTCGTAAGTGGATCGCGGGAGGCACATCGTTCCTGGCGGGCATGTCGAATTATTCGGGCATTCAAATGGTCAAGCCTGTGCGGCGAGCGGTCGTGATTGGCGGTGGATTCATCGGCCTCGAGACGGCAGAGAACCTCGTCCATGCGGGGTTCGAGGTCACGCTCGTCGAACTTCTCGACCAGGTCCTGGCACCGCTCGACCGCGAGTTCGCCCGGCTCGTCGAGGACCACATCGAAAGGCATGGCGTCGAGCTGGCGCTGAGTGACGGCGTGGCCGAGTTCAGGAAGATGGAAAGTGGCGGGCTCGAGGTACACACCCAATCGGGAAAGGCGTAT
The DNA here is from genome assembly GCA_963715415.1 of uncultured Chloroflexia bacterium. Taxonomy (GTDB): domain Bacteria; phylum Chloroflexota; class Anaerolineae; order Caldilineales; family Caldilineaceae; genus JAWKOK01. The sequence continues at coordinate 5,800 of CAVQSG010000004.1, forward strand.
CCCGCGGATATCGTCATTCTTTCGCTCGGTGTGCGGCCGGATACGACCCTGGCCAAGGCGGCCGGGCTCGAGATCGGCGAGCGCGGCGGCATTCATGTGGATGAGCACATGGTTACGAGCAACCCCGACATCCTGGCAGTGGGCGATGCCATTGAGGTCGCAGATTTCGGGACCGGCGAAGCCAGCCTGATCGCCTTGGCGGGGCCAGCGAACCGTCAAGGCCGGATCGCGGCCGATGTCATTGCCGGTCGGGATTCACGCTACCGCGGAACTCAGGGCACGTCGATCATTGGGCTGTTTGGTGGTGCTGCCGCGTGGACCGGTGTCAGCGAGAAGACGCTCATGCGGCTCGGCGACGAGGACTACGAGAAAATCTACCTGTTCCCGAATTCGCATGCCGGCTACTACCCGGGCGCCGCGATGATTGGGTTGAAGTTTGTATTCCGCAAATCGGACGGGAAGGTTCTTGGTGCACAGGCGCTCGGCGTGGACGGACCCGCTGTGGACAAGCGGATTAGCGCGCTGGCGATGGCTATACAAATGGGCGCGACCATTTATGACCTCGAAGAATCCGAACTTTGTTATGCACCCCAGTTCGGCAGCGCGAAGGATGCAGTCAACTTTGCCGGGATGGTCGCTGCAAATATCCTGCGAGGCGACATGCCCGTGAGCCACTGGAACTCCCTGGGCGATGCTTTTCTTCTCGATGTGCGTCAGCCGGTGGAGTTGGTCGTGGAAAGCGTGCCAGGCGCAGTCAATATTCCCCTGCCACAACTTCGCGCACGAATGAGCGAGCTTCCGAAGGACCGCGAAATTAATGTCATCTGCCGCTCGGCCCAACGCGCCCACTACGCAACCCGGATTCTGCTGCAAAACGACTTCAAGGCGAAGACTATCTCAGGCGGCATGTTGTCGCGGGCAATGTGCATGGAAAGTGCAGGTGAACAATGAATGATGCAAGTAGCAGCCTCCCGGAAGGCAAGAAGACCGCGCTGGGACTTTATGTGACGGCGAAAGAAGCGTACGAACAATGGCTGGCGAATCCTGAGGAGGTAATCATCCTCGATGTCCGTACGCCAGAGGAGTTTCTTTTCGTCGGCCACCCGGCCATGGCCTGGAAAATCCCGGTCGCAGCTCAGTCCTATGAGTGGGACGACGAGAAGAAGCAGTTCCCAATGCAGCTCACAGCGGATTTTGTTGCCCGCGTTCAAAGCGTGCTGAAGCCGGACGACACGATCATGGCGATGTGCCGGTCCGGTGGCCGAAGTGCGATTGCGGTAAATATTCTCGCCAAAGCCGGATATACAAATGTCTACAACATCATTGATGGCATGGAAGGGGATGCCGTCGAGGATCCCGACAGCCCACAGGCTGGCCAGCGAGTCTTAAACGGCTGGAAAAACTCGGGATCGCCCTGGACCTGCGCCCTGACTACCGACCGGCTCTTGCTGCCTGATGCCGGCTAGAGCGAAAAAGGGACTCCGCTATGTCCATTGAGACCTGGTTCAACCTGACGGTTGTCGTCTTCACCGTGGCCAGCCTCATGGCAGGGGGCCTTGAGTGCAATCTACGGGACGCAATGAGGTCGCTGCGCAGTCTCAAACTGATTGGGCCGACGCTGATCTGGGGCTGGGTGGTTGGCCCAGCAGTCGCCTGGTTGCTCATACAGATCCTGCCGTTATCGGAGGGGCATGCCGCCGGGCTGATGCTTGCCAGTCTCGCGCCAATCGCACCGTTTCTGCCACTGGCTGCAGCGAAAGCCCGCGGAGACCTTACCTTTACCGGAGCCTACATCCTGCTTGGTACTGTCTTGACGGTCGTATTGATGCCACTGATGGCACCGTTGCTTATCAAGGGCATTACCCTGAGCATCTGGCCACTTGCGAAGCCGCTGATTGCGCTGGTGCTCATTCCGTTGCTGATTGGTATTGCGATCAGGGCTTACAACCCGGCGGTGGCGATCAAAATATTTCCGTTTGTCAAGAAGACCGGCGGCATATTCCTGTTGCTTTGCCTGGGTACAACCCTGTGGATCTACGGCAAGGAGATGCTCAGTACGATTGGCAGCTTTGCGCCTGGCGCATGGATCCTGTTCATGGTCTTGATGGCGATACTTCCCTATGTCATTGGTTTCCGCCTGGACCAAAACCAGAAAAGTGTCATCGCGCTGGGAATGAGTTCGCGGAACATTTCGGCCGGATTTGTGGCTTTCTTCGGTATTTCGAACCCACCTGATGGCATGTTCCTGATGGTGTTGCTGGTCGTGCCGTTGCACGTCATCGTCGGGCTGCTGGCTGCTCCGCCCATTTTTGCCAGGCTTGCCGGCCCAGAGAAAGCAGCGGCCTAGTGTCCTGTCCCGCTAATGGCCATCACTTCAGAGCCTTGAGCCGCCCCCAGGACAAGGCATGTTTCGCCGCCGATACCCAGTGTATTTGACTTGCGATGAGCATTCTAAATCCAAAGGAGAATTATGCCGGCAAGGCCGTGATAGAGCCGAGCCAGGTCATTCAGGAGCGCCACAAGGAAGGGCTGGGACCATCCGTCGAGATTCCTGCCGGGGCGATCGTCTGTTACGACACCCACCTATGGCAATGGGTCTGCACGCTGCCTGGACGTATTGAGTGCGACGGCTGGCTAGCCGGGGCGCAGCTCGTGCCGCACGGCGATCACAGAATACTCGCAATGAAGGCAGCGGGTTTCGGTGCGCCTACCGCGGTGATGACGCTTGAAGAATTGATCGCGTCCGGCGTTACGACATTCGTGAGTCTCGGCGCTGCGGGCGGGCTGCAGGAGACACTGGACGTTGGGGATATCGTGATCTGTGAGCGCGCAATTCGTGACGAAGGTACATCCCTCCATTACCTGCCTCCCGGCAAGTATGCCGATGCGTGTCCCGAACTGACCGCAAGGCTATCCGATGCTATCGAGAGTAGGGGCGTTCCTGTCCAGACCGGGACCAGCTGGACCACGGACGCGCCGTACCGCGAGACGATCGAGGATCTCCATCTCTACCGCGCCGAAGGCGTTGTCACGGTAGAGATGGAAGCTGCGGGGTTGTTTGCGGTAGGGCAGTATCGCGGCGTCAGCGTGAGCTCGATCTTCGCGATCAGTGACCTGGTGACCGAAGAAGGCTGGCACCAGAGATATCACTCCGAAGATAAACAACAAAGTATGAGGCAGATTTTCGAAGCAGCACTCGATGCGATCTCGCCGAAGCAGATCGACCATGAGTAGCCAGGATGTTTTCGGCGTTGTTGCCATGTTTTACGCGGTGGCTAACCTTGCATCGATGGGCCTCGAACTCAATCTGCGCGAGACGATCCAGTCGTTGCGCAGCGTCCGGGTCCTGGGGCTGACGCTTGGCTGGAGCTGGGTGGTTGGGCCCGCTTTCGCGATCTTGCTGACGCAGATCCTGCCGTTGTCGGAGGGCTTTGCCATGGGCCTGCTCATCTTCAGCCTGGCACCTACTGCGCCGGCCTTACCCATGTTCATCAGAATGGCCCGCGCCGATATGTCTCTTGCTGCCGCGATTATGCCGATGGCGGTTGTTGGCACCGTCATATTGATGCCATTGTTGGCGCCGGTTCTGATTCCGGGGCTGACGGTAAGGAGTTGGGAGATCGGGAAACCGCTCCTTTTGACCGTATTGCTGCCGCTGGTGATCGGCGTTCTTATCAGGATTTATGCAACCGGTGTGGCAGACAAGATATTCCCCGCAGTGAAGAAGATCGCCGGAATCTCTACGCTCTTCCTGCTGATATTCACAGTGGCGTTTTATGCGCGGGAATTCGTCGCCGCGCTCGGCAGCTTTGCCGTTGGCGCACAAGTGCTCTTCACTCTCGGCATGGCAGCCGTTGCCTATCTCTTCGGCTTCGGTCTGAATCAGCCCCAGCGCGGTGCCATGGCCTTGGGAGTCTGCACTCGAAATGGTGGTGCGATGTTCGTTGCGATTACTGCCTTTCCGGTGATCGATCCGGACCTGTTGGTGATGATCTTGCTGTCAGTTCCGGTGCCCGCAATTGTCTGGGCCTTCTTGGCGAAGTTTTTCGCTTCCCGGGTCGGCGAAACCGCCGCTGGAGAAACTGAATGAGTATCAAGAGCCTGGCGCAACGCTACCTGCCAATCTTGGAGTGGGGATCGGAGTACAACAAGCAGACATTTTCAAGCGACCTCGTCGTCGCGGGGATCGTTACGTTCATGCTGATTCCGCAGTCGCTGGCCTATGCATTGCTGGCCGGACTGCCGATGCAGGTCGGACTGTACGCGTCGATAGCACCACTGATTCTCTACGCGATCTTCGGCACGTCGAGGACGCTCGCGGTGGGGCCCGTTGCTGTGGCTAGCCTGATGACTGCCGCGGCGGTTGGCAAGGTCGCTTCCGAGGGAAGCCCGGAGTATCTGGCGCAGCCATCGCGCTGGCCGTTATCTCCGGTCTGATGCTGGCTGCCATGGGGCTATTACGGCTGGGATTTCTCGCGAACTTCCTCAGTCACCCGGTCATCGCGGGTTTCATCACGGCCTCGGGCATACAGATTGCCGCCGGCCAGCTCGGCCCGGTTCTCGGCATCCACGCACATGGTCACAGCTTCGTGGAAATCGTCAAGACCATGCTGCCCAATCTCGGCCATACCAATCCGTACACCGCGGCGATCGGCTTGGGTTCGCTGGTATTTCTATTCTGGGTGCGCAGCGGTCTCAAGCCCCTGCTTTGCCGGTTCGGGGTTGGCGAACGTACCGCGGATACGCTGGCGAAGGTCGGCCCGGTCGGGGCAATTGCCGCGACGACCCTTGCAGCGTGGGGGTTTGGACTTGCCGATCGTGGCGTCACCATCGTAGGCATGGTCCCCAGGGGATTGCCGAGCCTCGCCATGCCACCGTTTGAGGTGGGGCTCTGGATGGCACTCATCGTTCCAGCGCTGTTGATCTCCATTGTCGGCTATGTCGAGTCCATCTCGGTCGCATTGACACTTGCGGCCAAGCGCCGCCAACGCGTGGATCCGGACCAGGAATTGATCGCCCTTGGCGCCGCTAACATCGGCGCAGGCCTGTCGGGAGGGTTTCCGGTCACCGGCGGCCTTTCTCGCTCGATCGTGAACTTCAACGCCGGCGCAGAAACTCCGGCTGCCGGGGCCTTCACGGCAGTCGGCATTGCACTTGCCGCGCTGTTTCTGACGCCGCTGCTGTTCTTTTTGCCGAAGGCGACCCTCGCCGCCGTCATCATCGTTGCGGTCATGTCGCTGGTTGATATCGGCGCGATCAAACATATCTGGCACTACTCCCGGGCCGATGGCGCGGCGATGATCGGCACGATCCTCGTCACCCTGTACGCGGGTGTGGAGGCTGGGTTGATTACCGGTGTCGGGCTCTCGATCTTCTTGCACCTCTACCAGACGTCGAAGCCGCATGTAGCGACCGTAGGCCAACTACCAGGCACGATGAATTTCCGTAACGTGCTCCGCCACACGGTTGTGACCTCACCAGAGATATTGTCTCTGCGGATAGATGCCAGCCTCTATTTCCCGAACGCCCGTTTCATTGAGGAGTACATCAACGAAGCGGTCGCGGCCAATCCGGAGGTCCGCCACGTCATCCTCGAGTGTCCGGCGGTGAACACGATTGATGCCTCGGCCCTGGAAAGCCTCGAGGCGATCAATCACCGGCTCAAGGACGGTGGCATTATGCTCCATCTTTCCGAAGTCAAGGGCCCGGTCATGGATCGCCTGGAGCGGTCGGATTTCCTGGAACAGCTGACTGGCGAAGTTCACCTGACACAATACGATGCGATACACAGCATCGATGCGGAGCTCGCGACCAACACGCGAGCAGCGGAACGGCTCTCGTGAAAAACAAAATGCGGCGCTCTCCGGTCGAAGGCACGAATCATGCCGCGTTGAGGCTTCGCTTGTTCGGCCGGCTCGAGTAGAGGATCCCACCAAGGCAGTTTCGAAGTACTGGAAGGACAAAATGCACGCACAGCTTGCCATACTCGCCATCTTCGTCTTCCTGTACAGTATCACTGCCGGGCGAATAGAACGCAGTGTCGTCTCAGGACCGATGATCTTTGTGGTAGCGGGGGTGATCGCGGGGCCCGTGCTCGGCTGGTTTCCCGGTGATGCAACCAGGTCTGACCTGCGCCTGCTTGCAGATCTCACGCTGGCCCTGTTTCTATTTGTCGACGCGTCAAACGCGAACCTGTCGGTTTTGAGGCGGAGCTTCGGTATTCCGTCGCGGATGCTCCTGATCGGTTTACCCGCCGCAGTCCTTTTGGGTTTCGGGCTGGCCTTGGTCATGTTCGACGCACTGACGATCTACGAGGCGGCTATTCTGGGTGCAATGCTGGCCGCCACTGATGCCGCACTCGGCAAACCTGTCATCACGAGCCAGTCTGTTCCCGTCCGCCTTCGGGAAGGACTGAATGTAGAGAGTGGTCTCAACGACGGGCTTTGCGTTCCCATCGTACTGGCCTTTATCGCGCTACAACTCGGCGCCGAACGAGGCCTCGGCAGCGGGCTGGCGATGACCTTGATTGCCGAGGAGCTGGGAATCGGCGCGCTGGTAGGACTCGGCGTGACTACCATCGGAACCGGGTTGTTTCGAATCTGCCGACGCCTGGGGTGGGTAACCGAAGTCTGGATGCAAATTATGATTGTTGCACTGGCATTCGCCTGTTTCGGACTCGCCCAGAGCCTGCACGGCAGCGGATACATCGCGACATTTACCGGTGGTGCGCTATTTGGCTATCTCGCGAAAAGTGACACGCATGCGCTTCTGAACCCCGCCGAGGGCATCGGCGAAACGCTGGCATTGTTGACGTGGTTGATGTTCGGCGTCGTCGTCATAGACCAGATTTACGGGCTGCTTACCTGGCAGGTCCTGGTGTATGCGCTACTCAGCCTGACGGTTGTGCGTATGGTTCCAATCTACATCTCGTTGATCGGCAGCGGTGAACCTGCGTCCAGCCGGCTGTTCCTGGGCTGGTTCGGGCCCCGGGGGCTGGCAAGCATCGTCTTTACGGTAATTGTGTTGGACGAGGGCCTGCCCGGAGCACGACTTATCGCCCTCGTGGTTGTCTGCACGGTAACCATGAGCCTTGTATTGCATGGTATGACGGCCAACCCATTGGCGGGGTGGATAGCTCGCAAGGAAAGAATGGCATCTTTGTAACAGAACAGTAGCTCCAGGCTGCTCCCGCGCGGATGAAGTTCATAACCACCGCGCCAGGCCAGAACATCAGGTCGAGTGACGTCGGCCCGGCTGAGCAACTCACAACGATTCTGGCCTGTAGTCATTGCGTTGATCTTTCCCTTTCGTAATCGACAAGGTGATACTGAACCAGCCGCAATTTCGGTGCCTGCACGGACGCTGAGATCGAACAATGTGTCGCAGCAGAGCCGGCGGAAACTCAGGACAGTTGCCTCGATCGCGCGCTATACTGGAAGCCTTGGTGCTGTTCAATTTGGAGAAGAAGAATGAAAAGCAAATACGGGGCGATCATCGCACTTGCTACCCTGTTCGCCACTCCCCAGGCATTTGCGCAAGACACCCTCGTCGATTACCTCGTAGACGCCTGCCAGACAGAGCTCAAGAGTTACTGCAGCCAGGTCACGCCGGGTAACGGCCGGCTGCTGTACTGCGTGGCGGCCCATGCCGACAAGCTTTCCGGCCAGTGCGAGTACGCGCTTTACAGGGCCTCAAGCCTGATCAAGGAGCTGTCGGCTGCGCTGAGCTATTTCGCCCAGGAGTGCTCAGCAGACATCGAAACGCACTGCGGTGACGTCATCGCTGGCGAAGGCAGGATCCTCGCATGTCTTGAAGAAAACGAGGAAGCAGTCAGCGATAGCTGTAAACAGGCTGTCGACGACATCGTCGGCGAGTAATCCCTCCAGAACGCCGATTAAAGAGCAGCCTCGGGACGATTCCGAGGCTGCTCTTTTCAGCAAGCCATACACAACTGCAAGGGGCTTTTTGGTATTTGTCCCCGGCGTGGCGGCTCGCCGCATCGATTAAGATCCAACAAGAGGTTCGTATGATGGTGATGGGACTTTGGGCCGCAAGAAGAACCGTGGCTGCCACCTTGCTCTTTTTTGCAGCGGCAGCGCCTGCATTTGCGCAGGATGCTGGGGAACTGGACCCGTCCAGCGCTGCGCGCGTGCACGCGGACAAGGCCCTATTCGCCCTATGCGGGCCGCAACTTTCCGACGCGACCGCTGTTTGGCGATACGCACCTGCATACGTCGTTCTCGATGGATGCGGGCGCATTCGGCGCCACGATCGGGCCGCGCGAGGCATACCAGTTTGCCAGCGGCGAGGAAATCACGGCATCGTCGGGAGCGCGCGTCAGGCTCTCCCGGCCACTCGACTTTCTCGTCGTGGCGGATCACTCGGACAACATGGGATTCTTCCCCGACATCATCGCCGGCAAGCCCGAGTTGCTGGCCGACCCGACGGGACGCCGTTGGTACGACCAGATCGGGAGCGGCAATGGGGCGCAAGACGGCAATGGAGATCATCGCCGCGTTTTCGAAGGGACAGTTCCCGGAGGCGCTGGTCTATGCGCCCGGCACGACCGCGTATCGCGATGCATGGACTGCGACGATCGCCGCGGCTGAAGAATACAATGAGCCGGGTCGCTTCACGGCATTTATCGGCTACGAGTGGACGTCGATGGCTGCCAACAACAACCACCGCAACGTCATATTTCGCGACAACGGCGACAAGGCCAGCCAGGTGTATCCCGTTCACCGTCGTACCCGCCGTGGGGCAGCCCGCGGGAACGGGACCTGTATCAGTGGATGCGCGACTACGAGGAAAAGACCGGCGGGCGGGTGTTGGCCATCGCGCACAACGGCAACGTCAGTAACGGCCGTATGTTTTCTCCGATACAGCCGTTTACCGACGACCCGATTGACAGCGCCTATGTCGAGGCGCGGGCCAGGTTCGAACCGCTTTACGAAGTGACTCAAATGAAAGGGGACGGCGAATCGCACCCCAGGCTTTCGCCCAACGACGAGTTTGCCAATTTCGAGACCTGGGACAAAGGCAACCTCGACGTCAGCGAAGGCAAAGACCCCGCGATGCTCGAGTACGAGTACGCGCGCTCGGGTCTGAAGCTCGGTCTGAAACTGGAAAGCAGAGTTCGGGATCAACCCCTACAAGTTGGCATGGTCGGCTCGACCGACAGCCATACGGGCCTCAGCACCGCCGAGGAGGACAATTTCTTCGGTAAGACATCGGTTCACGAGCCGAATCGGAACGGGCGCTCGAGCCCTTTGTGAAGGCGCCTGACGGAAGCCGCGTCGTCATGGGCTGGGAGGTCTCGGCCAGCGGGTACGCGGCAGTGTGGGCAACAGAGAATACGCGGCAGTCGATCTGGGATGCGATGGCGCGGCGCGAAACCTATGCGACGACAGGGCCCGCGAATGGCAGTGCGCTTCTTCGGCGGCTGGGACTTCGTAGCCGGAGGACGCGAACAGCCGCATGCCGGCAAACATTGGTTATTCGAAAGGCGTGCCGATGGGTGGTGATCTGCGCAATGCACCACGCGGCAAGTCGCCTGTCGTTCCTGGTCGCAGCGCTGAAGAGATCCGATCGGTGCGAACCTGGATCGTATCCAGATCATCAAGGGCTGGATGGATAGCAGCGGCGCGTTGCTGGAACGCGTATACGACGTGGCGGTGTCCGGTAACCGGAAGATCGATTCGACTGGCCGCGCCAAAGCTGCGGTCGGCAATACCGTGGACATCGCAAACGCGACCTGGAGCAACACGATAGGTGCACCGGAGTTGATCACGGTATGGAAGGACCCGGAGTTCGACCCGACTCTGCGCGCTTTCTACTATGCGCGTGTCATAGAAATACCAACGCCACGCTGGACCGCCTACGACGCCAGGTATTTCGGCCTCAAGATGCCGAAAGAGGCGCAGATGACCTTGCAGGAAAGAGCCTACACGTCACCGATCTGGTACACACCTTCCAATTGAGGTTACCGCCAAATTCCGCGGCATTGAAGCTGCGTGCGGTGGATTATGCATAGCCATCAATGATAGCCCCCGAAGTCCAACACCTACGCGTTGCCGTCTCTAACCTCGAAAGTAAGTCTCCAATGCCTGCTTGCCCGAAGCGACCATCGATTCTTTACCCGCCCTTTGGGCGGGGCAACATTTGAACCTCTGACTCGTCCTTGTGAACCCACAGCTGGATACAGCACGGAAGCTCAGGGACAGCCCGGAGTCGCCGTTGCTAGCCCCCCCTGTGAACCCAATTTTGCAGGTCCACCATCGGCGCCTGGTCGAGCCAGATAAGACCTTCGCTGGGCCGATCGAGATCCGCTATCAGCAGAATCACGGCCGAGAATGATAGCGTCAGTACGATAACGATTGTTCTACTGCGTCCTTCCGCAAGTCCGAATTGATAGCCCATCGCCGTCGTCGCCAAAATCGTCATAACATATAGTGTCAGCCAGACGATGCCAGGAATTTGATACTTCATTCCAACGGTGACACGTTTGGTGTGTAAATCAAAGACGTCGTTGAGAGACTCTACGTACAGCCGTAGCAATTCCGGGCCCCGGTCATGGATTGCCAAACCGGCCACCTGGGACCAGAGCTGATCCTGAATTGATTCGGAGCGCGCTATTGCCCGTGGCAGTCGGTCCACGTGCACCACGTCCTCGGCGCGAATGTCAACGTACTCGGCGAGCAGCCCGAGTGACACGTTACGCTCCGGTTCAGGCAAGAAGTCCGCGCGCAGAATGGTCGTACCGATCGCGCTTACCTCATCCAGCAACAATTCTTTGCGGGTGTCAAAGCGAGAAGACGCCATGTTAAAAGTAAACGCTAGAATAAACGCGAGCAATGCAAAGTTCGAACCAACAATGGTGCCTGCCGGACGCTCTGTCTCGTCCGCTTCCTTTCCTCGAATTCGACGCCCAAGCCAATGTCCGGCAGTAACCGATAGAAATACCAGGGCAACGGTGAACGGGAAAAAGAACCACAGTGGCGTCTTCTGGAAAAACAGGTCGATCACTGCGCCCATAAAATCGCTCGCCGCCCGGGAGATTCGATTACTCGCCCTGCAGCTAAACAGGTGTGCTCAACGTGGTTCCTGCAACACTGATGTTCTACCATTGAACGACGCCCGCAAATCTCCTGTAGGCCGAGGATTCTACTCTGCGCCAACGCCCGGAGTCATTATCTGACAAAAGAGCAATGGCTCTGATCGGTTGTTAACCAGCGATGTGGCTAATACGAAGCATTCGGACATACGACGGCTCCTGTACATGAAACCAAAACCCGGCTAGGGATCTTCACCGTCGGGAGGAGAAGCGACTAACGTGTCGCAACCTCGCCGGCGTGATCGTCCAGATGGTCGGCCAGCGTATGTCGATTGCCAGCGGTTAAGGGCCAGAGGGCGTCGAAGATGGCTATCGCCAGGCTGCCATACAACGATGCTGCGAGCACCAGCACGAGCCGTGACCAGAACGCGGCTCCGGCAGGGGCGCCCCCGATGCCATCGAGCACCGCGGGGGCCACGAGGATGAGCATCGTCAGGAACGCATACGACCAGGTGGCCGCATCGGCTTGCAGCCCCGCCCCGCTGAAGATCCTGCGCCCAAAGAACAGCGCGCCAATGGCGACGATCAATGTGTAGAGGATCAGCGACGGCCAGATGCTGAGGAGTTGCCAGGTGATGATCGCGCCAACGCCGCCCCACAGTGTTGAGACGATCAGGGAACGGGCTAACTGCCGGCTGTCTGCCACTTCCGACTGTTGTCCCATGGATGCGACCTTGATCATCACGACGACGTAGGACGCACTCGCCGAACTGAACAGAAACAGGATGGCGACCGGAAGGACGACCACAAAGGCGCGCAGAGCCATTCGCCATGCTTCTTCGGGCGCTGGCTTCGCAACGGCGGGTTTTTCTGCAGCCAGCACGTCCCGATTGATATCCGGCAACAGCCAATGCGCAAGCCAGACGAAGGCCAGTCCGACGGCGGCGCCCAACGCCAGCCCCTGGAGGACTGCGGCCAGGGCTGCGCCACTAACGCTGCCAATCGCGACGACGATCGTGATACCAATCGTCAGCAACGTGCCGACGATGGCCGGGCCGCCACGGGCCGTGAAGTAAAAACTGTGGAACAAGGCGAGCATCACGAGGATGATTGAGACGCTGTGCAGCGTCTGGAAAAAGGGCAGCAGCAGGTAACTGCCGATTACGGCCGGCAGCACAAGGGCGATGACCAACACGATGCCCTTGCCAAAGGCTGGCGGCGGTAGCGGGGTTGCGAGCAGAAGCAGTGTAAACACCGGTGCGACGAAGGACAAATCCCAACCGACGACCTGGGAGAACCACAGCGACAGGCTGGTGCCGAACGCGAGCCGCAGGATACGTCGATCCGCGATCGCCGAGCCGGCCGCAAACGGCACGTGGGCCTCAGTAGGCATAGGTGAGGAGGCTTGCCATCCGGATGTACAGTTTGCCGAGCATATCGAGCACAAAGCTGTCGCCGGCATAGACGATCACGGATGCCTGCGAGCCGACCTTCAGGCGCTGCCGATCCGCACCGTCGCTAAGCTCGGCTACGTCGATAAGCACCGAGAATCGCTGCGCGTCCCGCAGCCAGTCTCGATCGTTCTGGATTGTCGGTAGCGAGCCGAGCGGCGCACTGTCCACCTGTACGCCAAACCCGATTTCGCGGACGCTGCCCTGGAATACCCTCCCCGGCAACGCGTCAAAAAGCACTTCAACCTTGTCACCCGGATTCATATGACCGAGGTTGTTCTCGGTAAAGTCCGCCTGCACCCACACGTTGCGCGTGCCGATGAAGGTCATCTGCGGCGCGCCGGCTGCTGCGAACGTGCCAGCGTCGATACGCACGTCGGTCACGACGCCATCGCCCGGCGCAACCACGACCGTGTTGGATAGATCGAGCTGAGCATTGCTCAGGGCAGCACGGGCCTGCAGGATGCGGGAATTCGAATCGCCCTCCTGCCCGAGGTTTTCGATGGCACTCTTGAGGCTGGCCTGGGCCTGCTCGAGCCTGGCCCTGGCAACATCGCGAGAGGATTCCGCCTGTTCGACCCTGCGTTCCGAAATGGCGCCGGCATCCTCGGCGCGAATTCGCCGCATGCGCTCGAAATCCTGGGTTGATTGCTTCAGCTGGCTTTCCGCGGAGGCGACCGCTGCACGCGCGGCTTCAACATTCGCCATTGATACGCCGACTGCCTGCCGTGCTGACTCGAGGTTGGCCTGGGCGGTTTGTACGGCGAGCCCATAACGATCAGGATCGATCCGAAAAAGTACCTGCCCGGCTGTCACGGGCTGATTGTTTGCCACCTCGACAGTCACGACCGATCCCGCAACCTCGGCGGCGATGGGTACAACGATGGCGTTAAGGCGCGCCTGGGTTGTGTAGGGCGTGAAGCGGTCGGCAAACAGGTGCAGCGCAATCAGCACGAATGCCAGCACCAGCAGCATCAGCGTCAGACGACGCACCGGATCCGGGCCCGCAGTCGGCGCCAGCGCCGGCTGCGCTTCCTCATCGACAGCTGCGGCTCCTTCTTTGGCAGGCGCATCGCTCATAATGTCAATCGGTGTTGTCGCCGAGTAACCCACCCCAGTCGGTCCGGGATTTCATCTTCTCCAGGGTCTCCGGGTTCGGCAACGGCATGCCGGTCCGGCCCTGCCAGCCGCCGCCGAGGGCTTTGTAGAGGTTAACTGCATTGCGCACGATCGCCGCCTGGTTGCTCACATAGCGCTGTTGCTGCGAGAACAACCGCTGCTGGGCGTCGAGGACGCGCTGATAGCCGGAGAATCCTTCGCTGAAACGCAGTAGTGACAGTTCGTTCGAGCGGACCGCCGATTTCACCGCGTTGGTGAGAATTTGATCCTGGAAACGTGCGCCCGCCAGCGCAGCCATCGCGTCGCTGGCCTCGCGTGCCGCCTGGATCACGGTTTGCCGGTAATTCAGCAGGGCCTGCTGGAGGCGTGCGTCCTCGACGCGGATATTGCTCTTGATGCGACCATAGTTGAGAAACGGCCAGACGAAATTTGCGCCCGCGCTCAGAGCAATGGAATCGCCGCTGAAGATGTCGCCAGGGGGCGTGTCAGCTGGCCCGCCTACCGACGTGGCCAATGTTCCTGAAAGAGCGAAGCTGGGGTAAAGCTCGGCAGTGGCGAGACCCACACTTGCATTTTGCGCCATCGCCAACAGCTCCGCCTGGCGCACGTCGGGACGCCGCCGGAGCATGTCCGCCGGCATTCCCACGGCAAGGTCGGCTGGCACGGCTGGCAACCCGCTGCCGGTGGAAAGCATCTCGTCGACATAGCCTGGTGGCTTGCCAAGCAAACTGCTTAATGCGTTTTTCGACTGCTGCAGCGAGGCTTCCAGAGAGGGAATCGTGGCCTGGGTGCCGAGCAACAGGCTCAGCGCCTGTTGCATGTCGAGCTCGGAGTCCTCGCCGTTACGGTAAAGCGTCTCGGTGATGTCGTAGCTTCTTTGCTGAAGGTCGACGTTGCTGCGCGAGATGGCAATCTGTTGCTCAATTTCGCGCACCGTGGCATAGGTGCTGACGACTTGCGCTGTCAGCAGCACGACGGCCTCGTCGTAAGCAGCGATCGAGGCGTCATACGCCGCGCCCGCTGCCTCGATACCGCGACGATAGCGTCCCCAGAAGTCGATTTCCCAGGACACTGTGGCGCCGAGGCTGTAGCTCCAGAAGTCTTCGATGCCAAGGACGTTGAGAATCTCCGACGCGGGCGGGTCAGTGAATGTAGCGCCGCCAACTGCGACCTGAGCTTGCGGGTAGCGCAGGCCGGTCGCGATATCCACACGGGCCCGCGCTTCCAGCACGCGTAATGCAGCGGTCTCAAGGGACAGATTCTGCTGACGCGCCTCGTCCACAAGGTGATTGAGGATCGGATCGCTAAATACTTGCCACCAACGCTCCGGTACGTCGGCCGCCGGTTCGAGACCTTCGGTAGCAACGAAACTGGCCTGGCCATCGGCGCCTGGCTCCAGCGGCGCGAAATCCGGGCCGACCATGGCGCAGGAAGTCAGCATGCTCAGGCAGGCCAGCGCGCCAATTCCGCGCAACCCGCGCGGTGTCGAACCGGGGCGGATATTCATTGTTCTACCTTCGCGTTCTCGCGATGCTGTTGGAACAGGAACGACATGACCGCGAATAGCGCACCGGTCGAAAGTCCGAACATCAGCACGCCGCCGGCAGCCTGCAAGGCGCCGAGGAGGCGCCAGCGCTCGTTCATGACAATATCGCCATAGCCGAGTGTCGCAAAGTTGACGGTCGAATGGTAAAAGGCCGTCGCGAAATCGCTGAACTGGTCGAGTTGCAGGAAGAGGATGGCCCAGACCGCAATTTGGAAAAGATGTCCGCCGAACAACACAAATAAAACGATGATCAATACAGTCGCCATATGCCGGAGTCCCGGCCGTATCAAGCCGCGCTCGATTCTGCGCTTCAGCACTGTGAGCATGACGACCACGGCACTGACCTGCACAACCATGTTGATGGCGATCGTCAGCAAAGCAAGCAACAGCGGCGCGAGCATCAGCCGACCTCGGCGGCCGCCTCGCTATTAGCGCCGGGGAGGGGATCTGCCGACTCGAGCCATAGCCGGAACAGTTTGTAGCTCAGACTCAAGACTACCGCGCCAACGAACAGGCCGATGATTCCCGACAGGATCATGCCGCCGATTGCCCCAAGGAGAATAGCGAGCATGGGCGCATCGACGCCCCGGCCGAGCAGCATTGGTTTGAGCACAGCGTCGCTGAACGAAACGACAAGGCACCAGACCAGGAACATCACGGCAACAATCGTACTCTGGATCGAGAAGACGTAGATGGCGAGCGGCAGCAGCACAAGCAGTGGCGGCAGCTGGACGATAGCGAGTATGAGCACGATCAGCGCCCATACACCTGCGGCGGGCAGCCCGACAACAGCAATGCCGAGGCCGGCGGCAACACCCTGGATGAGGGCGATACCCAGCACACCGACGGCAACACTGCGAATGGTGGCAACGCATAGCGCGCGCAGCGGCTCGCCGTGCTGCCGCGCAATCCTGGTCAGGAATTCGCGGGTCATTCGTGTCGCGCCTTTCGTGTTGGCGAGAAACGCCGCCCCGATGAGGACGGAGATCAGGAATTGCAGGGCGCTCAGGCTGGTACTGGCGATGTTTCCGAGCAGCATCTGCACAATACTTTTTACCTGGTCGCGATGTTCGGACAGGAAAGCCGATAGTCCGGACGCGGCATCTGCCCACACGGCGTACAGCCGCTCACCGATTACCGGCCAGTCGCGAACGCTGTCGCCGGGCGGGGGGATGCTCAGGACACCGGCCTGCACTTGCTCGCGAAGTGCCATACCCGACTCGATGAAGGACGTGGTGAACAACCACACCGGAATGACGATAATGGCGAAAGCAATGCCCACGATGATCGTGAGTGCCAGCTTGCGCCGCCCGCCGAGCAGCGCCTCGAGTTTGCAGAAAGCCGGGTACACGGCGATGGCGATAATGGCGCCCGACATAATAAGGTGAATAAATGGCCTGAGGATCTGGAAGCACCAGACCAGAATCAGGAATATAAGCCCAAGGTTGATAGCGATATCAACTGCGCGCGATATGGGCGACTTCGGGGCTGTGGACTCATTCATTAGCTGGTCCTTATCGTTGTTCTTGTTAGTGTTAAGTGGCGCTGAATACGGCAGTTCCCTCGACGGCGGTCTGCGAACCCAGTGCGGTATCGTACAACGAATTCCGACATTTGCGTGGGCGAGAAATGGATACATCGAAACAAATCGCCCTAGAACGAGGAAAGTGGCCGCTACAAAGACGGTCGCTCGCCGGTATACCACGCTGAGCATAGCCAGTTCGATGGATTTTACAGGCCCGGCAAGCGCTCAGGAACGCGGCGGTCAATGGCTGAATGGTGGGTTACCGGTTCTTGTTTCGCCAGTTGTGAGGACAGACGGGTGCTGGACGACCGCATCGTGTTCCACTATTACGCGACCGGAATTACACCGGCTATGGCGCGGGCCAAGGTTGGCACCGGCTCGGCCTACGAGATTGGTGCCCACGATTCGGAAGGCCGCTACCTCGACGGTGGCAATACCTATACGGTCACGCTGCCGGGTCCGGTTCCGGCCAAGGATTTCTGGTCGTTCGTGGTGTACGATAACCAGACGCGATCCGTTCTTGAGACCGATCAGAAAGCCGGTGGCGTGGACAGCAACAGCAAAGCCATCAAGGCAAACGCTGACGGCTCTTACACGGTCTGGTTCGCTCCCAAACCGCCTAAAGGAAAGAAGGGCAACTGGGTGCAAACCATGCCCGGCAAGAGCTACAACGTGCTGCTGCGCCTGTATGGACCGCTACAGCCATTTTTCGACAAGACCTGGATGCCCGGCGACTTTGAACTGGTAGAGCAATCCCGGCGCTAAGTCGGTGAGATTGGCGTTGATTTCCGACACATTGGAACTGGAGCAAAACGATGAATCGAAAACTTACATGGGCTCTTCTGCCAGCAATGTTGGCCGTGGCCGTCGCTGCTGACGCACAAAATCAGTCGCTTGCCTCGACGATGCAGGTTTATGTGTTTCCCAAGGAAGGCCAGGATGCCGCGCAACAGTCCAAGGACGAGGCCACCTGCTACGAGTGGGCGGTCAGCAACACGGGTTCGGATCCATTCAAGGTGGCTGATCAACAGATGGCCAATCAACAGCAGGCGCAGGCTGAACAGCAGGCCGCTCAGCAGACCGGGCAGGCATCCGGCGCGCGCGGCGCGGTGCGCGGTGCTGCCGCCGGCGCCCTGATTGGCGAAATCGCCAACGACGATGCCGGCGAGGGCGCTGCCTGGGGCGCTGCTGCGGGCGCTATTCACGGTCGCCGCAAGGGCGCAGCCGCGAATGCGCAAGCGCAACAGCAGGCTGCTGGGCAGGCTCAACAGCGCGAACAGGCGACGGCGCAGCAGCTGGAGAACTTCAAGAAGGCGTTCGGTGTCTGCCTCGAAGCCAAGGACTATATGGTTAAGTAGTGGATTGGGTCCACTTGGGTTGCGAATACTGAGCGACTGCCGATGACATTTGCGCGTCCTCTTTCGCTCTTGTTGCTTTTCGCGACCCTGGGGCTTCCCTGGGTCGCGCTTGCGCAGCAAGACGATGATCCCGACATGGTCCAGGCGGCCGCGCAACGGGACTCGGAACGGCTCAATCAACATACACCGTTGGCGACCGCGCGAGGTTTCATGCGTGCCGCGGAAATGGGTGACTACGCGCTCGCATCCAGCTATCTTGATCTTCGCTACCTGCCCGAAGAACGGCCTGACACCGAAGGCGCTCGGTTGGCTGAGCAGCTCTATATAGTTGTCTCGCGCACGCTGAAAATTGAGTTTGAGGCGTTGAGCCGCGATGCGGGCGGACACGCTGACGACGACCTGCCCAGGGACCGGGACGCGCTTGGCGTGATTGCAACGCCTCTTGGCCCGAGGACTCTGTACCTGCAGCGGATTTCCGGCGCCAATGACAGCCAGGTCTGGCGGATTTCGGACCTGACGGTAGCTCAGATACCGGAGCTGTATGAGCAGTTTGGCTACAGCCCGCTGGTAGAAAAGGTTCGTCGAAAGATACCGAAAGGATCATTTCTCGGCGCCGAGTTTTTCAAGTGGGTGTTCGCAGTTCTCGCCGCAACCGCGGCCGCACTAGCATGGCTTGCGCTCACCTGGCCGATAAATCGCGCCATCACGCGCTATCAAGTCGCCACCCGGACACGCGTCAGACATTACCTGACGCGGCCGATTACCTGGGCGATCTTTGTCCTGGTCGGCGGCTGGGTTTTGCGAGACCTTGGCCTGGGCGTGACGGCGAACCGCGTTGCACAAGGCGGAACGGTGGTGACCATTGTTCTCGTCTGGCTGCTGTTTGCCACCATTAATCTGCTTCGTGATCTGTACTCAAGTTATCTGCAGGCGCGCGGTAGAGAGAGCGGACTCATGCTGATGCGGCCGGTGACCAGCACGGTCAAGGTCGTGATAGCGCTGCTGGCGGTTACGATCTGGCTGGATAATATCGGCGTCAACGTTACGGCGCTGGTCGCCGGGCTCGGTGTCGGCGGCCTGGCGGTCGCGCTGGTATTGCAAAAGCCCCTGGAAGACATCCTGGGCGCGATTACGCTGTATACCCAGCAACCGGTGAGTATCGGACAGTTTTGTACAAGTGGGAATGTGACCGGAACGATTGAGGAAATCAGCCTCCGCGCGACGCGCATTCGCAGGCTCGATAACAACATCGTTATCATCCCGAATTCAATATTTGCCACTGCCAGTATCATGAACGCCTCGGAAAGGAGCCGCACGCTGCACCGGCAGGTCGTTCGGCTCGCGCTGAGTACGACCGAGACCCAGATCGCGGAAGTTCTGAAGAAGTTGCGCGCAGTGATCGCTGCCGAAGATCAGGTTTCGGAAGGTCAGTGGCGCGTACGATTCGTTGAACTCGGCGAGTTCTCGAAGAATATCGAAGTATTCGCACACGTCACAACGGCCAACTGGCAGGAGTTCCTGGAGGTTGCGGAGCGAATCAACCTGGCGACCGTCGGCGTCCTGGACTCCCTGGGGGTCGAGTTGGCCAAGCCACCAGGATATGCAAGATAGCGATAATCAAACAGATGAATGATGCAGGTTGATGTCTTAAATTTGGTCACGTGCAGGCGCCGTGCCGACACTGTCATTCGCCTGCGAAGGGTTACGCGTAACAGTTTTCGGTGCGTGCCCTAATGCCGATCGTTAAGGCTCTCGCGGGAGTTGCGGTACTGCTGGCAGCAGTTCCCTGGCATGGTGCTGCCCAGGCGCAGGAGTTGACACCCCGCGCCTACTGGCCATTGCCGAACGGGACGAATGTGATGGTGCTGGGCTACCAACACTCCAGCGGCGATATCGTGACTGACGCATCCTTGCCGCTCACCGGCGTGGATTCCAGCATCCACTACCTGCAGGCTTCCTATCAGCGTTCCTTCGGTCTGTTCGGACGATCGGCCAGTATGCAACTGAACCTGCCCTATTCAGATGGCAAGACAGAGGGCCTGGTGGAAGGCGAGTTTCGCAGCAGGGAAACTACGGGCTTTGCCGACGCGCGGGTCCGTCTGTCCGTTAATTTAAAGGGCGCACCAGTTATGGATGGTTCCGGCTTTCAGGCCTTGCGAAAGGAGCCGCGACCCATTTTTGGGGCAAGCCTGCTGGTCCAGGCGCCAACCGGCGAGTATGAGCGGGACAAGGTGATTAACCTTGGCACCAATCGCTGGTCGATCAAGCCTGCGATTGGCTTTATATGGCCGCTGCGTCCGACCTGGTTATTGGAGTTCGAGGCGGGGACATGGCTATTTGGCGACAACAATGATTTTCTCGGCCAGACGCGGGAGCAGGATCCGCTACTCTCCACCGAGTTCCACCTCGTCAAGCGTATCCGTCCGGGCTTCTGGATGTCGCTTGACGCGAATTTCTATGTCGGAGGCCGGACCACCATCGGCGGTCAGGAGCGCGGGGACTTTCAACGCAATTCTCGCGCCGGCGCCACGCTGCTATTACCGATTTCAGGTAGACACGCACTTCGCGGCAGCTTTAGCACCGGCGCCGTTACTAAATCTGGCGGCGATTTCCAGATCTTCTCGCTGAGTTACCTCTACGGATGGTGATTGGCAATTTTGCCAACTCAATTTAGCCGAAAAGAAGAATACGACTGGCTAAGCCCGGGCATAGGAATCGACGCTATAAATCAGCGTCCGTGCAGGCCCCAAATACGTTGACGGCGAGTCCGTCACGCGCCACCGAAACGGTCATACGACCGGTTGCCTCGTCAATCACGAAACTGAAGGCGCGTTTCGCCTCGACTCCCTGAAGGTAGACCAGCCCATCGACTCTCTCGACGTATTTGAAAGACGTGGAACGATCTTGATTGCTCGCCTTGGTCGTCGAGACCAGTTTCTTTTTGAGATCGATGATTACAAAGTCCGGGACGTCAAGCTCGGCGGCGGTCGCCGGATAACACATGTCGTTTTCGACACAGATCTGCACCTGTCCGGCGGCACAGATCATCTTATCCACACCTGTCAGATTATCGGCCACCGCCGTTGCGGCGAACGCCATGCCTGCCAAAGCAACTATCAATTTCTTCACCTAATTTCTCCGATAACTGATTGCAATTGGTCGGCCGGATACATCAAAAATCAAACTTGAAGAAAAGCAGGCCGCCATCATATCGCCAGTCCAGGTCGCCGTTGAAATTGGTTTCATCCACTCCAACGTCGAGCCTCACGCTGTTGATTCCGACGCCAACCGACGCGTGCTTGGAAAATCGGTAATCCACCCCGAGGTACAAGTCAGACAGATTCCCTGAATAGTTGCCGTAATCCAGAGCAAAGAATTCAGCGCTGCCGCGGAATGCCCAATTTTCGGAAAAATCGTACTGTCCTCTGAAGCCGAAAACCGGTAGCGGAGCGGTGGTGCCACCGCTGGAGCGTTGGCCTAGCGAAGCCTCACCGATTGAGGTGCCAATATCTAGAACATACAGGCCCCCGGTCAGGCCGAGGTACCAGTCCTGCCGCCGCATGAACGACCAGGTGTAGGAGAGTTTGTAGATCTTGAGGTCGAGGGACGCATTGACCAGCGCATCCACAGGGTAGACCTCGCCATCCCATTCGAATTCGGTGTCAATCTGTTTGGATGCTACTCGCGATAAATCAAAAGCACTGAAGTCGATGCGGTGTTTTTCATTGAAACGGTAGTAGCCGTCGATGCGAAATACGGTATCCGATTTATCGAACCCGAGTGTGTTCTCCAGATCGACGTCGGTCCCGCTATCCGGGACATCGCCATCCACGCTTGTGCGGGTACCCCGGTCCGTTAAAAACACGCCAAGACTCACACTGAACTTGTCGTCGATAGTCGAAGACTGCTGCGCGGCAGCCGGCATTGCGAATAGCAAGGCCAGTATCGAAGCCGTCATTGTCTCCAGCAGGGTTCGCCCGAGGCCGCTTAGTCTAGCTATTTGGGATCCCATCTCGAATCACTCCGTTGGTATCGGGTGGCTCCGTTCAGGGGCCGTCTGCGATTTTACCACGGGCTGCTTGATTTCAAGGCAAATACTGAGGGTATTCTTGAAGTCGGTGCGCTGCGCGGCGGTCGCTGCCTGGCGTTGGCCCGAGTTAATTGCCGCCAGGGAAGTCTTTGATGGTTTCGCCGCGCGGAACCGGTTGTTGGAGCTGGCGAAAAGTACGTATCATGCCGCGGCGGAACAGGCGGCAGGGGTCGTAGTGCGATCCTGATTTCGGCCAGCGCACGGCACAGGACTATCGACCGATATCGCGCCGGCGGGAAAATCTATTTCCGAGTAGGTGAAACCTTTCAATGCGACCAGCCAGGGCACTTTCGACGCGGCAGATGAAATCGGGGATTACCGGATTCTCGTTGTCTCTCCTGGTCGTGGTGCTGTCAGTCAGGGCACAGGAACTGCTGGTACCCGAGATGCCGGCCTCGGCAAACATCGATGTCGAGCAGCTTGAGTCTGCTATCAGCGCTGTCCAGTCGCGCGCTGGACTGAGCGAGGAGACTCGCGAGACTGTGATCGATCAGCTGCGCGACGCCCAGGGCCAGGTCCGGCGCAAGCTTGATGCTGAAAAGGCCGCCCTTGGCTACGCGCAAATGGTGGAGGCCGCGCCGGCACAGATCGCCGCCCTCAGGGAAAGCCTCGATGAGGAAGACGTTTCCCCGGTCACGGCCGAGAGTCTCGGCATCACTGAGACAATGTCGCTCGCAGAGTTGGAGTTGCGGCTGACCCGGGAGGCCGGCGAGCTGTCAGAGGTCGAAGCGCAGCTTGCGGACCTTGAGGCACAGATCGTGGCTGAGGACAATCGCCCGGGCGAAGCACGTGCCCGCCTCGAAGAGGTCCGCAGCCGAGCAGGGGAAATCGCCGCCGCCCCTCGGGCACCGCCGCCACCTGGCGAAGACGGCATCGTGACGGATGCGCGCAGGCTGGCTGTGGAAATCAGACGGACAGCCCTCAGCGCCGAAATCAACAGGCTCGAGCGGGAAATATCGAGCCACGGTGTGCGTCTGGACCTGCTGAAGGCGCAGCGCGATGTGGCTGCGCAGCGCGCAGTGCGGATCAAACAACGTGTTGATATGTTGCGGTCCGAGGCGAATGGCAAGCGTCAGGCGGCGATTACGGTTGCCCAGCAGGCGGCTGCGGCAGTGGAACTGGCCGCAACTGACAAGCATCCCGCAGTGCGTGAGCTTGCAGAGGGCAATGCCAGCCTGACACGGGAACTGCCGGCCGTCGCAGCAGCGATTGAGCAAGCGACGGTAGACCTTGATCGGGTTGAAAACGAAGTCAAGCGTATCGGGCAGCGGCTGGCGCGATCCCGGCAACGGCTCGAGGTCGGTGGGCTGAATCGCGTCATCGGCCAGCTCTTTCTCGAGGAGCGGCGCAACCTGCCGCAGATAGCCCAGGATCGAGCCCAGATTCGCTCACGCAGGGGGGTGCTGGCTGATATCGGTCTTGCGCAGGTTCGAATTCAGGAAGAAAGGCGCGAGCTGCTCCGCCCGGATGGGGGCATTGAGCAGGTCATGGCGAAGGTCGCGGAAGACGTGTCGGACGCGGATCAGCTGGCCTCTACGCGCGCTGAGGCGCGGGCGCTTCTCAGGGACCGCCGGGAACTTATCAATCAGGCGGACAACACCTACGGTACTTACCTGCAGGTTCTGGGCGATCTGGACGACGCCCAGAGACGGTTGCTGCGAGCAACCGCTGAGTATCAGGAATTCCTCGATCAGAACCTGCTTTGGATTCCGAGTGCGCCTGTGCTCGGGCTGGGTGACTGGAGGGAAGCTCTGACTGCCCTGGCATCAGTGACGTCGCCCGATTCCTGGGTTTCGGTGTTGGCGGGCGTCACAAACTCCATTCGCGACCACGCGGTCTTTGCAATTGCCGCCGCGCTGCTGTTCGCGGCGCTGGTGATCACTCGCGGACGCCTTGCGGCACAGTACAAGCGGGTCAACGCAAAGGTCGGCCGTTTGTCGACGGACCATATCGGTCTCACCCTGGCGGCGCTCGCCATGGCGGCGATTCGGGCTATGCCCCTGCCGCTATTGCTTGCTTGTGCGGGATGGCTTCTGACTGAGAGCACACAACAGACGCCGTTCTCCATGTCGGTAGCCCGCAGCCTCGTGGGGGTTGCGCCCTTTCTCTATAACATTTTGCTGTTCCGGGTGGTCAGCGCCCACGACGGAGTGGCACGGATTCACTTCGGGGCGGACGAGCAGAGCCTGGTGATCGTTCGCCGACAGCTCGATCGCCTGGTAGCGATCGGTGTTCCACTGGTGTTCGTCACCATCCTTTTCTATTCGTCACAGGTTGCGTCTGATCGGTCCACCCTGGGTCGGGTTGCATTTGTTGCGCTCATGGTCGTTCTAACAATGGTCCTGCATCCGCTGCTGCAGCCGGAATCCGGCGTAGTGGCCAGTTACTACAGAAACAGGCCGTCCGGGTGGGCGAGCCGGCTGCGATGGCTGTGGTATGCGCTGGCTGCCGGCGGGCCGCTATTGTTCGCGGTGATGGCGGTACTGGGATTTCTGCACACCTCGGGCACTCTGATCTCACTTCTGGTGGACACGATCTGGCTTGCGCTCGCATTGCTGGTAGTCAACATGGTCGTGCTCCGCTGGCTGGCGTTGGCGCGCCGCAAGATTGCCTGGCAGCAGGCGCTCAAGGAACGGGACGCGAGGCGGGAGGAACATCGCAACGGACCGGCTCAGGAGATGGCTGCCGAAGCGGAAGGAGAGCTGCCGGTAACCGAGACGACGCTGCTGGATCTGGACGCGGTGGATCTGCAGACACGCAAGCTGGTGCAGTCGGCCCTGCTACTCGTCGCGGTCATTGCCGGCTGGACTATCTGGGCACAAGTGCTTCCGGCGCTTAATCTTCTGGATCAGGTGGCGCTTTGGTCCCAGACCGAGATCGTCGATGGGGTGGAGTCGGTCACGCCGGTGACACTGGCCGATGTACTGTTCGCTGTACTGATCGCAGCCGCGACTGTGGTCGCCTCCAGGAATCTGCCCGGATTGATGGAAATCGCGTTTCTGCAACGCCTCACGCTGAAACCCGGTAGCCGATATGCCATCAACACGCTGGTGCGGTACGTTGTAATCACTATCGGCGTGGTTTCGATCCTCAGCACCGTGGGTTGGCGTTGGTCCCAGATTCAGTGGCTGGTTGCTGCCTTGAGCGTCGGCCTGGGATTCGGGCTCCAGGAGATCGTGGCGAACTTTGTGTCCGGGCTGGTGATTCTGTTTGAGCGTCCGGTACGCGTCGGCGATACCGTCACGGTAGGGGAGCTGACGGGCACTGTCTCCCGGGTTCAGATTCGAGCGACAACCATTACCGACTGGGACCGAAAAGAGATTATCGTGCCCAACAAATCGTTCATCACCGAGCAGGTCGTCAACTGGACCCTTTCAGATCCGATTACCCGGGTTGTCATCGGGGTCGGCGTATCCTATAACTCCGATGTGGCGCAGGCTCACAGGATCATGCAGGAAACCCTGCAATCGCTGCCGCTGGTTCTGGATGATCCGCCCCCCAGGGTTTACTTCATTGGCTTCGGCGAATCTTCGCTGGACTTCAAACTCTACGTTTACTCCAGACAACTCAAGGATCGCTTGCCCCTGACGCACGCGGTTCACGAGGCAATTCTGAAGGCCCTGCGCGAGCAGGGTATCGAGATTCCCTTCCCGCAACGCGACCTGCACATGCGCTCTACGGTCGAGGCCGGGCCGGCAAAAGCAGTGCCCGGTCCGGGCCCGGCGGCGGCGTCGGATCAGGCCCCATCCTGACGCTGCAATGACCTCTCAGTCGCACGGTTGATCTGCCGCTCAAGCGGTCCGCGTCAGGGGGCGCCGGGTGGGTCGTGCCCGGCAGGTGAGCACTCTCTACCTTGCGGTACTGGCGCTGCGAATGGCGGCGCGTCGCCGGCGCGCGATGGCGGCCCGGATGCGCAGCCGCCGGAACATTGACACCCGATCCACAAGCGTCTTGCCGATCAGGTGATCCATTTCGTGCTGCAGACAAACCGCTTCCATGGCATACACGGTTATGTAGCCCATGGCGAGGCCGCTGAAGCCGAGAATTTCCCGGCCGGTACCCATTGCAGCGGTGACCAGATCGCGCAGGGTACCGCTGGTTGCCACCGCGCCAAGCCGTGCCATGCCATAAGGGCTGCCGCCGCGGCCGAGCACTCGGGAGGCAAAACCGAAGCCGAGCAGACCGTCGAAGGCGAGCAGCGCGGTTAACTTTTGGTTGCGGAAACGTCCAGGTTCAGTATCTGGCCGCCAAAGGGCTCCAGCAGAATATCCGCCATGCCGAAGCCCATGGTGCCGATGCCCACCAGCGAAGCAGGCACGCCGAGTTCCACGATCATCACCCGATTTAGAGTGCCGACCAGCAGCACCAGGGCCATGCCGGTGGTCACCTGGAACAGGGACAGTCGTAACAAGCGGGAGAGCGGCAGGTCGGGCGTAGCAACGTCGGCGAACGGCAGATAGCGCGGCGCCAGGTTGGCCAGCCCGTTAATAATTGTTATTCGGAGCCGCCCCATGTCATCTCCAGCCTGGAGAGGAAAGTGAGGCCTGGCTAAGCCAGGCCTCCAGTTTCATGACAACAATGATCGTTCAGCGTGCTGCGTTTAGCCGTTCCAATAAGCAGCAAACCAGTCAACGTTGGAAAGGACCGTGTAGTGCACGATCAGTGCGATCGCCGCCACCGCGCCTGGAAACAGCGGTAGCCCCACCGTCGGGTTGACAACGCACCAGATTCGACCTTGGTTCATTTGTCGTTCTCCTTATCCCAGCCAGGGTGTGAACAGGTACGCAAGGAAGTGCGCAAACAGCGCAATGACGAAGAAGACTCGCGTCCCATCGATCACATGCTCATGCAGTTCCTCTGACTCTTTGATGGTCAGGCCCGTCGGCCAGACACGATCCGGATCGTCTATATCCGCCATTCAATGTCCTCCACATACAAATCGACCGGCTCGTACATCCCGGCCATGGATCCCCCCTGCACGGTCGCCCGCCAGGCCTCGCCCCCGGCAAATGAAATGCCCTTTGGAACACATGTAAGTTAACCCTGACACATAGGAGTGTCCTCGCCCCCGGCAAAAGAAATGCCTTTTGGAACACATGTAAGTTAACCCTGACACATAGGAGTGTTAAGCGTTCTTAACAGACTCAGGCGCGGATACCGCCCGGGCCTCCAGGAATCGAGCCGCGCTCTCCAATGCGTCGCGACGGTTTGCGAAACGGTCCGTGGCGTGAAATCGGTCAATCACGCCCATACGGCTCATCATCCGTGCCACATCCGCCGACAGGCCAGCCAGCACGATGTGCTTACCTTCGCCAGCGGCACGTTCGACAATCTCCTCCAGCGCGAGGGTGGCACTGCCGTCGATGCGGGGAACGTCGTGCAGATCGATGATGAGCACGTCGTAGGTTCCCACGTTGGAGAATCGGCGGGTCATCTCCTTAGCCGCCCCGAAACTCATCAGCCCTGAGAAGTACAGAAAGAGCAGCCGGCCCTGGCAGCGGCGAAACAGCTCTGACTCTTCGGAAGTCAGGAATCGGGCGTGTTCAGGATCCGACAGAGCGCGGATGGATTCGATCTGGGTTTCCGCTGAATCCTTAACGAACGCGAGGCTGGCGAAAACCACCCCAGCGGCAACGGCCGTGATAACGTCGACGAATACCGTGAGCAACAGAACCATGATCATCAGCGCTACATCGACGCGCGGCGCCCGAGCGATGCGCCGCAGGGACCGCCAGTCGATCACGTCAATGCCCACCTTGATCAGAATGCCGGACAACGCCGCGTGAGGAATGAAGGCGGCCAGCGGTCCAAAACCCAGCGCGACCGCCAGAAGAAGTAACGAGTGGATGACACCCGACAGCGGCGTTCGACTGCCGGCGTTGACATTGGCCAGGGTCCGGATCGTGGCGCCGGCACCCGGCAGACCACCACAAAACCCAGCCACCAGATTCCCGATGCCCTGCCCCACCAGTTCTCTGTCAGAATCGTGAAAGGTTCGCGTAACGTTGTCCGCAACCAGGGAGGTGAGCAGGCTATCGATGGAACCCAGGGCCGCCAGCACCGCCGCGGACACCAGCATCTCATTGAGCTGATCGAAGCGCAGCGCCGGTGTTTGCCAGCTGGGGAGCCCGGACGGAATAGCGCCGATGGTGTCCGCCGACACCAACACCCCGGTCAATAGGCAGCCCGCGGTCAGCGCAATCAGAGGAGCGGGAATGATTCTGCTCAATCGCTTGGGCGTCAACACACAGATCGACAGCGATATCAGGCCGAGTATCACAGCGTCGAAATTGGGTCGGGCGAGCTGGGCCGGGAGCACTGAGATGGCATTGGTGACGCTGGTGGGACTCGAATAGCCGAGCAGCGGCTCCAACTGCATAATGACAAGAATAATGCCGACACCGGTCATGAAACCGGAGATCACCGGATACGGCATCAGGTTGATAAAACGGCCGAATTTCAAAACCCCGAACAGCATCTGAAAGCAGCCCGCCAGCATGACGACGGTGAAGGCCAGGGCGGGTTCACCCGCATAGGTCGTAAAGACCGAGGCCGACACGATGGTCATCGGCCCGGTGGGCCCTGAAATCTGCGCCGGCGTGCCCCCGAACAGCGCAGCGAACAGACCCACGCAGATGGCGCCATACAGACCCGCAACCGGACCGGCACCGGACGCGACGCCGAACGCTATTGCCAGGGGCAGGGCAACGACTGCTGCCGTGGCGCCACCGAAGACATCACCGCGCAGATTGTCAAACGACCAGGTATTTATGCGGAAACTTCGCACCGATGGGACCCAACCGGAAGGACGCCCATAGTCACACTAAAAACGACTAAAAAACAGACTGGGAAATCTCACTGTGATGAACAGCCATCCGCCGACGCGGGAGCACAGTAGGGCTGACGGCGTGATCGGCTCGAAAGCGGCCCGGTTAAGGACCGCCTCAGACCAGACCAGGCGCCGCCTACAGACGCCAGGGGCTTCCTACAACCGTCACACCTATTTCGACAGACCGAATGCTTTGCTGTAGGAAACAACAAACTTCACCGAGTCGTTGTCCAGATTGTCCGAAGGGCCGGCATCGGCCAGATTGGTATCGCTGACCGTGAGCGAAAAATCTTCAATGGAAAAAGTAATATTGAAGTCCGTGTAGGCGCCCGGCACGCCGTTAAAGGCTTCGTTGAAATCGCCGTTATGACGGCCCACATGAAAGCCGATGCCCAGTCCGTTATCCAGCTCGATGCCGTAGTCAAGAGACAGGTACGTGGTCTTGCCGAAGCCAAAGTCCTGGGTGGGACTCTCATCCGCTTCGGTGCCGCTGAGCACGTAGGCCGACAAACTCAGGTCCTGCCAACCCAGGGTGCCGTAGATTTCGTGAAAATCGAAATTGTTGATGGAATCGTAGTTGTAATACAGCCAGCCCACATCGTAGGTAAACGTGTCGTTGCCGCCCGAATAACCGAAATACAGATCGTTCTCATAGGAATAGGTGTCGTCAGACGCGTATTCAACGTTGGAAACCCAGGTGCCCACGTAAAACCCATTGTCCAACGCGTAATCCATGCCGCCTGAGAACGCGACCTCGTTGTTGGACTGGGTCAGCCCGCGCCACAGGTAGTTGTTGCTGATGCCGATATTCGCTGTGCCCTGCGCGAAGGCGTTGCCACCGACCGTTGCCAGCGCCAACACGGCGCATAAATGCCTTGCTTTCATCATGATGATCCGCCCTTGCCGGAAGCGTTATGAGTGGGTATTCGAGCGCGGCCCTGATCGGCTGGCACCGGCGCTCAGAGGCAAGCCAAAGCACGATCCGTGCCAACCCCGGTTCCGGCGGGTTTCGTTGCCGCGGGCAGCCGCTGGGGGCGCGGTCTGCGCCACGCGGGTGCAAGCAGCGAAGCTGCAGGCACCGGTTTGGGGCGCTCAACGGCCATGATCCGGGCCCGGCCGCTGCCCCGGCGTCAAAGGGCCTGCCCCAAAAAAGAAAGCCCCCCCGAGACCAACGTCTCGGGGGCCACTCGACCGCCGAACCTTGTCAGGGCGGCGCCTAGATCGTGCAATCCGCCAACGCCGCGTAGTTGATCACCTGCGCCAGGGGCAGGGCTTCATCGTTCGCGGTAGCTTCTATGTCGGCGAGAATATCCACGCTGCCGGCATCCGGGGAAGCATGCACAGCTACTACCGCTGCCGGCGTGCCATCCGCTAACAGCGTGGCGGCGCCGGTGCCATCCAGCACTACCAGCTTGACGGCGGTATCGCCGGAACCGGTGTCGTCGACTGCAGCAATCAGAAGATCGGCGCTGAGGCGGACAACGTGGCGCCGAAAGGCGTCAGATAGACACTCACGTCTGGCGCCGCGGCGGCCGCATGGACAACCTGTGCGAAAAAAATTACCCGGTGTCAGACGTTCGTCGGTGGGATTATCGATAATCAGCGGCCGAATGGGCGCCGTGGCGCTGGAGACAGTGCCCAGCGCGATGACCGTGTAGTCCGTCCCGAAGTCCAGGTCCAGCGTCGCACCAATGGCGTTAACGGTACTGCCGGGCAGAATGGCCTCCACTTGTGTTCAGGCGGTCCGCTTGAGCCGGTACCGGTCAGGTACCTGCTCGCGAACTTTATGGCCGGTCGCTGTTTGGCAATGGATTCAAATTGCTCGCCTGCGTTGTTGAGGACAACACGCGCTGGAAGCTGACACAGCAATGATTTTCAGCAGCGCTGGTCCGGCATCGCGCGCGCGGTACAGCGCAAAAAAAAAGGCCCCGATGACGGGGCCTTTTTTTGGAGCCTAGCCTCCCGTTCGGGGAAGCCGGTGGTAGATCATTTCGCGGTGGCCGAAACCGTGGTTGCTGCGATACCGCTGCGTGGCTTGCCTGCCTTGCGTAACCAGGCATCTTCCGCCACACGCAGCGCATCAATTCGCCGCTGGTAGCGTGTGTCCGCGGGTAGGCGGTGATCGGCCTCAAGACCCGGAAACACGCTGGCCACCTCCTCATTCAGCCACGTGGACGGTTCGGCCAGAGTGTTTAGCGCCGCAGATGATTGTCCCCACGGCACGCGCCGCTGAAACATCGAAAAAAAGCACCCGGGTGAAGTCCAGGATACCGGCCTGATTTTCGTCGACCTGGGCGACAGCAGATGGCGAGAGGAACAACGCCACCAGTCCAATAAACGCTTTGTCCCTAAGCATCAATGGTTCCGTCCTATGCTTCGATTTCCCGCGCCGCAATACGGATTGCCTAGAGGGGTCACGCCCCGCAAGCGTTACTGCAAGCTCACGGGGCGTAATTCCTTCCAGCCGCGTGTCAGGTCTTGGCGGTTTTCGGTTGCGAAGCTGGTGTGGTGCCAACGCTTTCGCAATGCTCAACCGCAGCGCGAATCGCGTCGATGCGCTTCGGGAAGTTGGCGTCCGATGGCAGTTGGTGATCTGCGTTGAGTCCCGCAAGAACCTCCTTGACCGCATCATTCATACCACTGATGAACACGCGCTTGCCTTCATGGTGTGCATCAGCAGCTATCGTCTCCACCGCCCGCGCCGCGGAGACGTCAACGAACGGCACGCGGGTGAAATCGAGCACCAGTGCCTCGGCATCATCTTTCCTCACACGCTGGCGCACATGGTGACCAAGGTCCGCAGCCGCGCCAAAGCTCAAGGGCCCGCCAAAGTCGAATAGAGTGACGTGGTCCTTTTTCACGCGTTTGATAAGCTCCTCTTCCTCGAGGGACAAATCATAAGGGATTGAAGGCAACTCACCGCCGAAGCTCTTTAACTGCGCATCTGCCATCTGTTTCACAAATGCGAGGGAGGCTAGGACGACGCCGGCGCCGACAGCTGTAATCAGGTCGACAAACACCGTAAGCCCGACCACGATCATCATCAGCAACAGATCCCAGCGAGGGCCCTGATGTGCGCGCTTCAGGTAAGCCACGTCAATGATGTCCCAGCCGACTTTAACGAGAATTCCCGCCAGTACCGCATGGGGAATCAGCGCCGCGATGGGTGCGAGCACCACGATTACGGAGAGCAGTAGCACACTATGAAGCATGCCTGAGAGGCGCGTCAGACCGCCGGTTCGTATGTTCGCCACCGTCCGCATCGTCGCCCCGGCACCCGGAATACCGCCGAAAAACCCCGCAGCCATATTGCCGATGCCCTGACCGATCAGTTCTTTATTCGAGTCGTGTCGTGTGCGCGTCATGTTGTCCGCTACCAGCGAAGTCAACAGGCTGTCAATCGCACCGAGCACTGCGAGAATGAAGGCCGCTTCAAGAATCACGAACGCCGCGCCAGTACTGAAGTGCGGGACCACGAACGCCGGCAGACCTGTGGGAACTTCGCCGAGTACCGGCGCAGCGCTGAGTCCAAGGCCAGCCACAGTGCCGATAAGTAGCGCCGCCAGCGGCGCCGGCAAAAACTTGCCCCAGGTCTTTGGCCACAGGAAGACAATGCCAAGGGTCAAGACACCGAGCGCAAACGCCGACAAGTTCGGGTCCATAATGGCGCCGGGAATCTCCATTAATGCCGGTATTGTGCCGCCGCCCTCGGGTTCATGGCCGAATAATCGCGCGGCCTGCAGCGCAATAATGATACAGCCGATACCGCTCATAAAACCCGAGACTACTGGGTAGGGTACGAGTCGTATGTACTGGCCGAATTTTAATACGCCGAAGATGATCTGCAGCGCACCGGCCAACACCACCGTCGCGAAGATAAGCCCGAGGTCGCCATTCAACGATGCGAACACCCCGGCAAACACAACAATCATCGGTCCCGTGGGGCCGGATACATTCGCTCCGGTGCCACCGAACAGAGCGGCAAAGAATCCCACCAGGATTGCGCCATATACGCCCGCCATCGGCCCAGCGCCTGACGCCTCGCCAAAGGCCAACGCCAACGGGAGCGCAACAACACCGGATGTCAAACCACCGAAGATATCGCCGCGAAGATTACTCAAGTCGAACTTGAACACTGGAGACTCCTCTTAAATTGCTGTGATGCCGACCCTGTGAACCGGCAGTAGTTACGCTGGCGCGCCGGAGGCCTCGCCAAAGGCAAGCGCCAGGGACGGGGCTACGACGCCGGCAGTCAAACCACCGTAGACGTCGCCGCGCAGATTAGAGAAATCAAGAAACTTCATAGCAACTCTCCACAGTTCGAATTGGACAAGCTACGCCGCGCAGTTATGAGACGCGGCCAGCTTCGCCATCTCCGCCGCATAACGCTCGTCAACGGGCACGAATTTGGCAGTGCTATCGTCGTAAGCATTTACGCCGCCGGTCTTAATGTCGTAAACCCAACCGTGCAGTCTTAACTGCCCTTTTGCCATCGCTACGGCGACCGCAGGATGCGTCTTGAGATGGTCGAGCTGCAAAGTGACGTTACGTTCCAGGAGCAGCTTCATCCGCTCGTCTGCACTCAGGTCAGTGCCGATTTCGTTGACGATATCCACAGCCGCTTTGGCAAAACTGAGCCACTCTTTGACGTGTGGCAGTCTATCCAGGCCTTCCGGGTTCATGGCGCCCTTCATCGCGCCGCATTCGGTGTGGCCGCAGATCACAATATGGGGAACGTTCAGAACAGCGACAGCGAACTCGATGGACGCCGTCATTCCGCCCGTTTGAGTGGTGTGCGGCGGAACAATGTTGCCAGCGTTACGGCAGATGAACAGTTCGCCTGGATCTGTCTGGGTAATCATCGCGGTTTCGATTCGCGAGTCGGAGCAGGTTATAAACAGGGCCTCGGGGGACTGGCCCAGGCTGAGTTTTTCAAACAGTTCCTTTTTCTCGGGATAGACCTCATTCTGAAAACGAATGACCCCGGCGGCAAATTTAGGCATGGCTGGCTCCTTTAAGTGTTTGCGGTGTTGTTTTGCGGTAACGACCACAAGTCTTTTGCAGTCTTGATGTCCGACGGACTGATACCGGTCAAACGGCCCTCGATGAAACTCAGGCCCTCCACGATCCAACTGGCGATTTCCGGATGGACCAGATGATAAAAATGGTGGCGACCGTCGCGGCGCTCCTGGACAACCCGATGCAGGCGCATCAAACCAAGGTGCTGCGACACTCGTGGCCCGGGCAGACCGAGACTTTCCACCAGCGAGTTGACATCGCGCTCGCCGGCCCGGAGCTCTTCGATGATGCGGATCCGGTCGGGATGGGCGATCGCCCGGATCACCTCGGCTAATTCTTTAGCGACCACCTGGCGCTTTGGCATGACGGGGGTTCCCAACTATTGGCTCAGAACGTTGCCCATTAGATCTGAAAAAGTTCAAGTATTCAACGATTCGAAGATATTAAGGGTTGAAGTAAAGCGTCGCGCGGCCGATTCGTCAACCATATTGGACATAAGCGGAAACAAACCCGCCTGGACGCGGGCAGGCGTCAAACCCTGGGGCGTGGGTCCCCAGCAAAATGTCGCCGAGATACCGGCGGGCGCTACGGGGCGTTCGAGCCGGCTTTCCTGGCGCGCTCGATGGCT
>CAVQSG010000005.1:0-102333 GCA_963715415.1 uncultured Chloroflexia bacterium
AAACTCAATGCGATTGCCATCGCCCAGTTCGCTGATCACACAGTCCAGGAATGCCTGGACCGTCTTCTTACTGCGGTGCGCTTCTGATTGGTTTCATCAGCAATGCGGTCGATCAGATCTTTCTTCGTTGTCGTTGACATAGCCAACAGCCCCCCTGTTTGGCTCGGACCATTCTCTCGCTCGTTGAGGAGGCCTTCCGAACCCCGCCCGAACCCGAACCCAGACCCATACCGAAACCAATTCCGAAACCAATTCCGAAACCTGTCCCGAAACGCCAATCCTGACCTCACCCGCGTTCCACAAAGGCACCGGCACGACACCCGCCGGACGCCTCCGCAATCCCCAGTATCTCCGGAGGCGGCGTGAACGTCAAGGGCAAGTCAGATAACGGGTTACGCGAGGCTGGCGAAGGCTTCAAGGATGCCGAAAGGGCCTTTGGGGAGCTTCAACGGGGGCCCGCTTCGAAGGTCCGTGTCCGGAAACTCGAGCTCTCGCGTGGAAGACCCCTGCCGGTGATCCAGAGCCGCTGGATACTGGCCGACTCGGCGAGCCGAAGTTCAGTGAACTGCTCTGCTCCCATCTGAGCGTTGTTGCGGCCAGCCAGCCACGTGGGCACCGCGTCACCACCTGATCCAGCCAAGACCAGTGAGCGTGTGACGGCTCCGGATCGGCCCCACGCCGCAGGAGTTGGCCCAAGATCCGGCTTCGCCGCACAGCCACCAAGAGCGGCGGCGGCCACGAGGACCAACGAGATCGCAGCAGATCGCATCCCAGCTCTCCCTTCCTCTCCGATTCCCCATCGGGTGCCGCGACGTTGACCCGGAAAAAGGAGATCTCAGGCCCCATCGGGGGACGGAAGGGCCATCAGGGCGACGCCGCAGGTGCCTCTATCATGCCGCGAATTCAGCGAGTCGCCAGCCGAATCTCCTCCCAATGCGGCCGATTCACGCCAGCACCACGGCTGGTAGAGTGCACTGGCCAAGATCTTGGGCACTCGCATGCCCACCGTCAGATTCACCCAGAACATCCAGCGCCATGTGGCGTGTCCGACCAGAGTCGTCTCTGGAACAACGGTGGGCGAGTCGCTGGAGTCCTATTTCCGCGACAATCAGCGTGCCCGCAGCTACGTGCTCGACGACCGCCAGTGTCTGCGGCAGCACATGACGATCTTCGTCGATGGGCGTTCGCTCGCCGACCGAGACGCCCTACCGACCAGGTGGAGGTTGACTCGGTGATCGACATCATGCAGGCTCTCTCCGGAGGCTGATCTCTCCGGGAACGATCTCGAATGAGCAGTCGGCGAGGTGATCGCGATGTCCAACCAGCTCTATGTGGCAAGCCGCAGGGGTTCCTTCCGGATCGATCGGGGGCGAGGTGAATGGACCATTGGGGCGGCTCACTTCCTCGGCGACAACTTCTCGATCGTGCTTGCGGACCCGCGCGACGGGGCGGTCTACGCGGCACTCGACCACGGCCACTTCGGCGCGAAGCTGCACCGCTCCGACGACGGCGGGACGCGTGGCGGGAGAGTCGCGGTCCGGTCGTATCCGGAGCCGCCTGCAGGGCTACGCTCGCCAAACCCCATTCCGTGGGACAGGTCACGCCTGGGCTCTGGAGCTGATGTGGTCGCTTAGGCGGCCCCGGCCAGGACGGGAGGCTCTGGTGCGGGACGATTCCGGGGACTGTTCCTTCTTCGGACCGCGGCGAGCGCGTGGGAGCTGGTCGCCCGTCTCTGGGATCGACCCGCGACGCGGAAGCGCTGGTTCGGGCGGCGAGGACCATCCGGGCATTCACTCGATCGCGGTCGATCCCCGTGACGGCGGCACGTCTCGTGGCGGTTTCGTGCGGCGGCGTGTGGATAGCCGACCGACCGGGCGCACGTGGACACTCGGCGCGAAAGGCATGCGCGCGGAGTACATGCCGCCCGAGGACGCGTGACGACCAGGAGTCATTCAGGATCCGCATCGGTCTGACGAGCCGGTCAACGAGTGCCGGACGCTCTGTGGTGTACAGCACCACAACGGCATCTTCCGCTCGACGACGGCGCCGCGTGTGGCGGGAGATGCCTGAGGTGGCTCCGTCACGTGTTCGGGTTCGCGGTGGCGGTTCACCCGGAGAACCCGCGGATGTTGCGTGGTTCGTGCCGGCGTGAAGGACGAGAACCGCATTCCCGTCGACGGACGCGTCGTCGTGACTCGCACGCGGACGGCGGTGCCATCTTCGAGTCCTTCGCGCGGGCTCCCTCAGGGACCACGCGTACGACATGACGTTCGCCACGGGCTCGACGTCGACGCCACGGGCGAGCGACTTGTATTCGGCCGACGACCGGGTCGCTGTGGGTCAGCGAGGACCAGGGCGATTTCGTGGCAGACACGTGTCCGACTCACCTGCCGCCGGTGTACGCAGTGCGTTCGTGAAGCAGGCGATGTGACCGGGCTCACAGCCCTTGCCGCCGACGCGCTTTCTCGTGCGGATAGCTTGGCGGGATCTGATGTCATCGCCGCGTTGGAAGAGGCGGAGATCACATTGGCGTCTGGAGAATACTTCTTCCCGTACGGCACCCGATCGGTCCCGGACGGCGTAACGACGCCCGCCTATATGTGGCATCAGTGGCCCGATCGCCAAATGCTCTTCCTGCGCTATACGGAGACCGATCAGACATCGTCAGACATGCAAGTCGTGTGGCCAGATCAATACGCCGCAGATGCCATCATCATGGATGCAGGCAAAGAT
Organism: uncultured Chloroflexia bacterium; assembly: GCA_963715415.1. Taxonomy (GTDB): domain Bacteria; phylum Chloroflexota; class Anaerolineae; order Caldilineales; family Caldilineaceae; genus JAWKOK01. Next base: position 2,734 of record CAVQSG010000005.1, read on the forward strand.
CCGTAATCGCGAGCCCTGTGGGCTGCGCCCAGCGCCGGTATTGCTCAATCCGTTTCTTCACACCCATCAGTGTTTGTACGGTTTAGTTTTTTGCGGACAGCCGCATGTGACTGTCCGCTTCGCCACACCCTTAAGGAGGAATCTGTCATGAAGCAAAATGTGCCGCAAACTGTACCGTTGTGGCGACTTGTCGCCTTACTTCTGGGTCGGGTGATTTGACCGTCTCTTTTCCTTTGTGCTGTCAACTGTCTCTGCACAGGAGCATGACAAATGATTCCGACAACGGCGTCACCGTTTCAACTTTCCTCTGCGGTGGGTCAGGAACTGCAACCCTCACCGACCCTTGTCATCAATGAACGCGTCAACGCCATGTGGGCGGAGGGCCGGATGGTCTACCATTTGGGCTTCGGCGAGTCGCGCTTTCCGGTCCACCCCAAGGTCCAACAGGCGCTGCGCGACAATAGCCACCAGAAGAGCTACCTGGCAGGCCAGGGCCTGACGGAGCTGCGTCAGGCAGTTGCCGCGCTTCTACAGCCGTTACATGGACTTGCCTATTGCACCCCGGCAGGTGATGATCGGTCCGGGGAGCAAGTCGTTGATCTACGCCGTGCAGATGGCACTCGACGCCGAACTCATTCTGCCGACGCCCTCGTGGGTCAGCTACGCACCGCAGGCGCATCTCCTGCATAAGAGCGTACGGCAGATCCCGGCCGTGCCGAGCGATCACTATGCCTTTCATATCGACAAATTCGAGAAGGTCGTGGGTGCGTCCGATGCTGCCAACAAGATGCTGCTCATTACCAGCCCCAACAACCCGACCGGCCAAATGTACCGGCCGGATTTTCTAGCCGAGCTGACCGCAAGTTGTCGAAAACATGGCGTGATCGTCCTGAGCGACGAAATCTACGGACTGATTCCCCACCAACACACCGAGCACGTTTCCATCGCGCACTACTACCCCGAGGGAACGGTGGTGCTGTCGGGGCTGAGCAAGCATCTGTCGTTGGGCGGCTGGCGTCTGGGCGTCGGCATTGTACCGGACCACGCCGACGGACAACAGCTCATGAATGCGCTGCGGGTGATCGCTGGCGAGATCTGGTCGACGCCGACAGGACCGGTCCAGTACGCCACGCTGACGGCCTTCAGCGACGATCCGGGAGATCAGCGCTTACATTGAGGAATGCACGACCATACACGCCATCCGCACCCAATATCTGTGGCGAGAGTTGGCCGCGTTTGGCGTGCCCTGTGCGCAGCCGGACGGCGGATTCTATCTCTATCCCAACTTCGATCGGTGGCGAGACGCGCTTGCCGCCCGCGACGTGTATACGTCAACCGATCTGGCCGCCTACTTGCTCGACAACTGTCAGTTGGCAACGTTGCCCGGAACAGCGTTCAATACCCCGCGCGCGATCTCTCATTGCGATTGGCCTCCAGCTATCTCGATATGGAGACTGACGAAGCCGCCCAGGGAGTGCTTGATGTCTACCGTGCGGATCCGGATCCGGAGCGCTTCATGCGCGACCATCATCCGCACACCAACGAGGCTATTCGCCGCTTCGGTGAGTTCGTGGGCAATTTGGGGTAGGAAACGCACGCAGCGTTTGCGTAGACCACCTGTTCAGAGACCGAGTTCCACCAGCGTGCGCTGGAAGGCGTCGAGAATGGCGCTATAGTCTCGATGGAGCCCATTCTCGACAATGGTCTCGCCGTCTACCACCACGCGATCGACTGCTCGGGGTGTGCCGGCGAAGACAATGGCGTCTTCCGGCTGCCGGCCGTTGAATCCGGCCAGCGCCGGGTCCGATCTGCGTAGAAAGACTTGATCGTTCAAAGGGACTCTGTCCATGCCAATAGCGCTGTAGCCGTTGCCTGTCGCTGCTTGGAGCAAGTCCGGTGCCTCCATGGCTGCGTGGCGCGCCTCAACCCGCGAGCGCTCGTCCAGCTCCACCGCACGCATCTCCTCAAAGGCATCCGCGCTGCAATGGCTATCTGCCCCAATACAGATGGAGACGCCCGCTTCGACCAGCGCGCCTACGCGCGGCAGCCCGTCCCCCAGATCGCGTTCAGTGGTGCGGCACAGACAGACGTTGCTTCTCGCCTGTCCCAGCTGTTCACACTCGGTTTTGTTGACGTGCGTGGCATGGATCGCCACGAAGCTGGAGGTCAACACGCCGCGATCTGCCAGCATGTGGACCGGTGTCGCACCATACTCGAATTCGCATTCGTCCAGCTCGCGACGTTGTTCGGCGACATGCATATGAAACGGTAACTCTGATTCTCGGGCGAACTGCGCGAGCGCCACAACGTCGGCAAGAGGAACCGCACGCACGCTATGCGCGGCTACGCCGATGGCGACGTGCGGGTCGTCGCCATGCCGCTTCTGTAGCTCTTCGATGTCGCCGACAACGGCTTCCACATGTGGATCGCCAAAGCGCAGTTGCGCCGCTGCCAATGGCTGGTTGTGGCCGCCGCGCAGATACGCGGTGCGCAGCAGCGCGATCCGCACGCCGACGCTCTTCGCTGCGCCGATCATTGCTTCGCTGGTGGTGAGCCGATCCGCGTACGGGATGCCGTTCGGCGCGTGGTGGAGGTAGTGAAATTCGCCAACCGCGGTGACACCGGACATAGCCGCTTCTGCATAGGTAAACCTGGCGATGGCATAGAGGTGTTCGGGCTTCAGCTTCAGCGCCAACGCATACATCATGTCGCGCCAGGACCAGAACGAACCAGCCCGTGTTGTCCTGCGCTGGGTGTGGACACGCAGCGCGCGCTGGAAGGCATGAGAATGGGCAGTTGCCATGCCCGGCATGATGAGATGGGAATCGGTTAGTTTGACCATAGCGATCTACACACCCACGATAGTGCCGCGCTTGAAGACTGTCTTAACCAGATTCACGCCAAACTCGTACGCCAGGTAGCGATAGTCCGGCGCGTCGACCAGGAGGATATCTGCCTGCTTTCCCAGCTCCAGCGAGCCGACCCGGTCGCCGAGACCGACAGCGTAGGCCGCGTTGATGGTTGCGGCGTTGAGCGCTTCTCCGGGCAGCAGTTTGTTGTAACGACAGGCCAGCGCCATCACCATCGGCATGGACGGGCAAGGCGCCGATCCCGGATTGATATCGGTTGCCAGCGCGACGGCGGCGCCGGCATCGATCAGCATGCGGCCATCGGCGAAATGCGTACCGCCCAGATTCAGGTTGACCGCCGGCATCAGCACGCCAATGGTGTCGGATGCGGCAAGCCGCGCGGCGTCGGCGGCCGTCGTGACATCCAAGTGGTCGGCCGAGCACGCGCCCAACCCGACAGCCATTCCAATACCGCCAAACGAAGTGAACTCGTCTACATGGATCTTGGCCGGCATGCCCAGCGCCTCGCCGGCCTCCAATACCCGGCGCGCCTGTTCGAGGTCAAAGGCACCTGCCTCACAGAAGACATCGTTGTAAAGGATCACGCCACTCTGGTTCATCCATGAACCGGCGTACCAGGTGGCGACGCGCGGCAACATTTCCGTCACGATCAGATCAACAAATTCCTGGGGCTGTTGCCGATATTCATTGGGAACGGCGTGTGCGCCCAAAAAGGTGGGCACGACATCGAGGGGCGTCTGTTGGGCCAGGATATCGATGACCTGTAGCATTTTCAGCTCGGTGACCGTATCCAGATCCGTAGCCGCTCTTGATCTCCACAGACGTCGTGCCGAGACGCAGCATCCGCTCCAGCCGCCGGCGAGATTGTTGCATCAGCGCAGGGATCGCCGCCTGGCGCGTTTGCCGAACCGTGCTGAGAATGCCGCCACCGGCCGCCATGATCTCCTGATAGGTGCGCCCGCGGGTGCGCAACTCGAATTCGTCGATTCGTTGCCCGGCATAGACCGCATGGGTGTGACAGTCGACGAATCCAGGGCAGACCACCATGCCAGTGGCGTCGACGACATGCCGCGCATCGTATGTACGCAGAAGGTCGTGGCTCTGACCTACGTCGACGATAAACCCGTCGGATACGGCCAGCCCGCCGTCACGAATCAGGCCCACGTCCAGCAGATCGGGCCCGCGTTTTGGTCCGTCCAACACCGCGCAGGTGACAAGTTGCGCCGCGTTGACCATGAGAAGGTCTACGAAAGTGCTCATCAGATCCTCCAGTTGTGGTCGACAGCGCGGTTGACGCTGTTCACCAGGGAACCGTCCGCCACCAATTTTCGCACGGACTCAACCAGTGGGTACATGACCGCGTCTTCGTGAAGCATTGGCACTACGGAACGGATTCGTCGGTACGCCGGATCGGTACCCTGTCCCAGCTTCGCCTTCTGTCCGAGGTTGTCGCGTCGCAGGTCGATGCCCTGTGCGGCAGCCAGCAACTCCAGAGCCAGAATGTGTTCCACATTGTGGTTGATCTGCCGCGCTTTCAGTCCTGCAGTCACACCCATGCTCACATGATCCTCCACGTTGGCCGAGGTCGGAATGGTGTCTGCACTGGCAGGATGGGCCAGTACCTTATTTTCGGTCGCCAACGCGGCTGCGGTGTACTGCGTGACCATGAAGCCGGAGTTGAGACCGCCGTTGCGGGTCAGAAATGCAGGGAGAACGTGGGCATTGCTGGCTTCATCAGTCAGTCGCATGAGGCGGCGCTCGGAAATGTTGCCCAGTTCGGTCATGGCCAGTCCCAGGTAGTCCATGGCAATGGCCAGTGGTTCGCCGTGGAAATTGCCGCCCGAGATCACATCGATCGCGCCTGTCGCCTCATCGATGAAGATGAGTGGGTTGTCAGTCACTGCGTTGAGCTCGATCTCCATGGCCCAGCGCGCATAGGCTACGGCGTCGCGCACGGCGCCGTGCACCTGCGGGATACAACGCAGGGTATAGGCGTCCTGGACATTGGTCGGATCGCGATGACGGGTGAAGTCGCTGCCCGCCAAGAGATTGCGCAGGTAGGCCGCACAGTTCATCTGGCGCGGAAACGGACGCAGACTATGGATCCGTTCATCAAAGGCCAACGTCGTGCCGTGGAGCGCCTCCAGACTGAGACACCCGGCGATGTCGGCCGCCTGACTGAGCAGCCGTGCGTGGGTCACCGCCAGCACACCGATTGCGCACATGACGGCCGTGCCGTTGGTGAGGGCGAGCCCCTCCTTGGCTGCCAGGGTGATCGGTGTGAGGTTGTGGCGCGCCAACGCGTCTGCTCCAGACAGAAGCTCGCCGTCAAGCTCCGCCTCACCCATGCCCAGCAATACGAGGCTCATGTGGGCCAGGGGCGCCAGATCCCCGCTGGCGCCCAGCGAGCCGCGCTGCGGAATGAGCGGATGAATGCCGTAGTTGAGCAGATCGATGAGCCTCTGAAGTGTACCGGAACGAATCCCGGAGTGGCCACGCGCCAGCGTGTTGGCGCGGATGAGCATAATGGCGCGCGTGGTCGGTATGTCAAAGGGATCGCCCACGCCGACCGCGTGGCTCATGATGATGTTTTTCTGGAGCGTGGTCACTTGCTTGGGCGAGATCACATGGTCCTTGAAGGCGCCGAACCCGGTGGTGATCCCATAGGCGATTTCGTTGCGGTCGAGCAACGTCTGCACCGCATCCGCGGCGTGGTCGACACGCTCGACTGCGCCCTCCGACAGCGCGACACGAGGGGATCCCGGTTGGCCGTTGGCCACGGACAAGACCTGCTCGATGGTCAGCGATGTTCCGTCTAGAAGCACAGTTGATAGGCTCATTGGTTACCCATCTGTTTCCTGCCAAAACGACTCCAACTCTACGCCCAGGCCGTCGGCAAGTCGATTGACATAGGCGTAAATCATCCTACGCTGTACCGAATGTGACGCCGAGTTGCCGCAACCATGTGCGGTAGGCGATGGCGACACGGTCTGAGCGCAGGTGCAACTCGGCCTGCAGATCGAGCGGCAGAAGTTCGGGACGCTGGCCCTCAACGATCGCCCGATCCTCTTCGAAGATCTCGGTGATGCGCGGCGAATAGACCCGTTTTAGCTCGGCGTCATCGTTCATCGTGTCCGTGGCCACCACAAACCAAGCTGTGCTGTCCAACTCTGCGCACATTCAAAGAGCGCGCCAATACGAAGTCTGCAAAGGCGACATCATCGACGAAGATCGTCGTCGTTCCTACGCGCACAAAACCCAGTTTCTGGTAGAAAGCCAACGCCGCAGCGTTTTCGCGCCATGCGCAGAGCCATAGTGATACGGACCCTCCGCGTCGTGCGACGGTTACAGCCTCATCCATGAGTACGGAGCCTACGCCCATTCCCTGCGTATCGAGTGCAACATAGAGCGAGGTGATCTCGAGTGTTGGTTCCTGTACAGTGCAGTCCGGAGGAGGTGCAGCCTGCCGTAACTTAACATAACCGAGAGCCGTGTCCAGAGTTTCGGCCACCAAGTAGACTTGGCCCGCCAAGGACAAGTCTTCGTGGAAGGCCGCTGGACTAAGGCATCTGTGCACATAGCATGCCAGTGTCGGCGGCGGAATCGCTAAACCATATGTGCGCACGAAGACCTGCTCGCCGATGGTGGCCAGCGTCGCTGCATCGTCGACCGTTGCGGGCCGGACCGAAATGGAACAGTGATTGCCGCCGTGCATGGAGCGTTCTCAGCCGCTCATGGGGATCTTGACACCGCGGTCGCGGGCGACCTCAATCGCGCGGTCGTAGCCGGCGTCCACGTGACGGGCGACACCCATGCCTGGATCGATGGTCAGCACCCGCTGGAGCCGGCGTGCGGCTGCCTCTGAGCCGTCGGCCACGATGACTTGGCCGGCGTGGATGCTGTAGCCGATGCCCACACCGCCTCCGTGGTGGATGCTGACCCAGGTCGCGCCGCCGGCCGTATTGGCCAGCGCGTTGAGCAACGGCCAGTCGGCAATGGCGTCGGAGCCGTCCAGCATGGCTTCGGTTTCCCTGTTGGGGCTGGCCACCGAGCCGCTGTCCAGGTGATCGCGGCCGATGACAATTGGTGCCTTGACCGCACCGGAGGCCACCAGTTCGTTGAAGCGTTGTCCGGCCCTGGCGCGCTCGCCGTAGCCCAACCAGCAGATGCGCGCCGGAAGCCCTTGGAATTCGATCTGCTCCTGCGCCATGGTGATCCAGCGGGCCAGGTGTTCATCCTGCGGAAAGAGCTCGAGGATGGCGCGATCGGTGGTATAGATATCCTCCGGATCTCCGGACAACGCCACCCAGCGGAAGGGGCCCTTGCCTTCGCAGAAAAGCGGGCGCACATAGGCCGGCACAAAACCGGGATAGTCGAACGCACGAGCCAATCCGTTGTCATAGGCCCGCTGGCGCAGATTGTTGCCGTAGTCGAAGACGACGGCGCCCGCCTCCTGCCAGTCGAGCATGGCCTGCACGTGGGTCGTCATCGAGTCGACTGCGCGGCGCTGGTACTCGACCGGATCTTCCTTGCGCAGCGCCGCGGCTTCCTCCAGGGACAGACCGGCGGGAATGTAGCCGTAGAGCGGATCGTGGGCCGAAGTCTGGTCGGTCACCACATCGGGGATGACGCCGCGCTGCACCAACTCGGGCAGGATTTTTGCCGCGTTGCCGATCAGGCCGATGGATTTGGGTGTCTGCCGCGGCGACTGCTGCCTCGGCCCAGGTCATGGCCTCTTCCAGGCTGTCGGTCACCACGTCGATCTGGCGCAGAGCGAGACGTCGTTTTGCGCGCTTGCGGTCCACCTCCACAAAGAGACCGACGCCTTCGTTCATGGTGACGGCCAGCGGTTGCGCGCCGCCCATCTCACCCAGACCGGCGGTGACGACCAGCTTACCCTTGAGCGTGCCCCAACCATGCCGGCGTGCCAACGATCCCAGCGTCTCGAAGGTGCCCTGGAGAATGCCCTGGGTGCCGATATAGATCCAGCTTCCGGCCGTCATCTGGCCGTACATGATCAGCCCGGCCGCTTCCCACTTGTCGAAGTTCTCCTGGGTGGCCCAGGCGGGCACGATGTTGGAATTGGCGATCAGTACGCGTGGTGCGTCTTCGTGGGTGCGGAAGACGGCCACCGGCTTGCCGGACTGCACCAGCAGCGTCTCGTCCGGTTCGAGTGCGATCAGGCTCGCCAGGATGGCATCGAAGCAGGCCCAGTTGCGGGCGGCCTTGCCGCGGCCGCCGTAGACGATCAGGTTCTCCGGATCTCCGGCCACCTGCGGATCGAGATTGTTCTGAAGCATGCGGTAGGCTGCCTCGATCTGCCAGTTCTCGCAGGAAAGCTGCGTGCCGCGCGGGCGCGTGGATGGTGCGTGTCATGGGTGTGCTCTCCAAAGCGACTGTGTTCGGTCGATGCTGCTGTACGCTTCAAAACCTAACTGGGATGATGACGAATCCGGTTGCTATCATACTGAAAACTGTCCAGTTGGCAACGTTGACGAATCCGCACCTATGATAAGTCCACGATGTTGCCTGGGATCGCAACTTTTGAGCGGCCCTTTGATGACAACATTGTCTATTGACCTGGGTATAGCCGCATGCTAGACTACGATGCACAGCATACGATTGCGCACATGAAAATTCCTTGTTCTGGTGTTTTCTGTGGTTGTTACAGATCACTACAACGAATTCAGACAGGAACGAATGATTGCTCTCGTTTTCGGCGATCATTGTCCAGTAGCCGCCGAACCTGGTCGCCCATAATACAATTCGTTGCCGTCTGAATTCGTTGTAGTGACAGCAGAAATACAAAACCACAGAAAAGGCCAGAACTAGGAAAATTCCTCTCGAATATGTCAGACGGCATGCGTTCCTAGCGAAAGCGATCCATGACCGTGTGCGATGTTGCGAAGGCTGCAAACGTCTCGCAGCGCATTGTGTTGCGCGTTTCGTGACAAACACAGATGGCAGTTGCGCGCACTCGTCTATCCCATCGGTGCGCACAGGCAAGGATGTCCCCACGCTGCCCAACTATTGGGTTCTAATCCCCAAATTACCGTTTATGTCACATCTCTTCACGGCCTATGGTCAAAACTGACTATATTCACAGAAGGAGGCGAGAATGTAGAAGATACGGGTCACGATGCTGCCGGAGATCAGACGCTGTTCTCGACAGAGATCCCTGAAAAGACTGAACGCCTGGAGACGTTCGTCACCAACGACAGTCCTCCTCCAAAGGCAAATCGTCGAGTGTCGCCAAGGATTGTTCACTTCAGTTCACTTAGGAGGAGTAAGTTAGCATGTATCGACTTTCGAGACGTGAATTTCTGACACAGTTGGGACTTGTCACTGCCGGCGGCGTACTGGTATCCTGCGCCGGTCCGGCGGGTCCGGCAGGTACGGGACCAGCAGCGGGCGAGGGCGCGCTGCCCCGGCAGCAGGCGGTGAAGTAGCGCCCGGCATACCCAGGGCAGAAACGTTGATCCTCGAAGACCCGACCGGCGCGTAGGTAGGCCTCCGGACGACTTCAACCGCTGGCGAGCCCGGCGTCCCAGACCTCTTCGACTGGTCTCCAGCAGTTGGCCCTGGACGCGCTGTGGTACATCGACCCGGATGAAGGCATCGACGGCGTGTGGGACAATTCGCTGGCGGCAGAGAAGCCCATCTACAACGAGGACTTCTCGCAGATGACGGTGAAGCTGCGCGAGGGCATCTACTGGAGCGATGGCGTCGAGTTCACGGCGGACGACCTGATCTACACCGTCCAGGTCCAAAAGGACACACCCGGGTTTGCCTTCACCGGCCAGTTCGCCCGGTACGTGGACACGATGGATAAGCCAGACGACTATACGGTTGTCTTCAACCTGACCGAAGCGAACTCTCGCTTCCATGCGGTCTTCACCGTGCGTTGGAATGCGTGCTTCATCATGCCCAAGCACATCTTCGAGGCGCAGCCCGACCCGCTGGCCTTCACGTTCAATCCGCCGGTCAGCCTCGGCCCGTATGTCCTCAAGGACTACGATCCCAACGGCGACTGGTACATCTGGGAGCGGCGCGAGGACTGGGAACGCACGACCCTGGCACGCTTCGGCATGCCGGCGCCCAAGTACGCCATGTACATCTCCCCGGGACCGAGCGACAAGAAGGTGATCGCCCAGACCGCCGGGGACCTGGACGTCATCCATGACATGGCGCCGGAAGGCCAGATCACGTTGGCCAGGACGAACCCGACCTCTAAGGGCATGGTTCCCCTCGTTCCCGTGGGCGCATCCGGATCCCACGCTGCCTGCGGTCATCTACAACAACGAGAAGCCTGGGCTCGACAATCGTGACATCCGCTGGGCGCTGACGCTGGCCATCGATATCGTGCGCGTGGCTATGGCTTCGTATCGTGGTGCGGCGACCATTTCGGCAATTCACATACCGCCGACTGGCACGCATCCGAAGTTCTACTTCGAACCGGTTCAGGGCTGGCTGAACGACTTCGAGCTGGACCTGGGCGGGGGCGAGATGTACAAGCCGTACGACCCGGATGCGGCTATCAAGATCGCCGATGCGGCGCGCGAGTCGCTGGGCGATCTGGTGCCGACGGATCCCGAAGAGATCAAGAAGTTCACCGGCTACGGCTGGTGGAACCATGACCTGGAGGCGGCCGAGAAGTTGATGTTGAAGGCGGGCTGCACGCGCAATTCTGACGGCAAGTGGCTGCTGCCCAACGGCGACCTGTTCACGATAGCGTTGCTGGCCGAAGGCGACACGCGGGCAGTGATGGGCCGTGGCGCCGCTATGATCGTCGAGAATTGGGTCGAGTTCGGCATAGACGCTACGCACGATACGCGCGACAATGCTTCCCGAAGCTGCCATGACCCTGATCGGCGACTTCGATGCCGAGTTCGGCTGGACGATCGAGACCTGGGGCGGGCATCCGGACCTCTTCTTCTTCCTCCAGTCCTGGCATTCGGATCTGTACGCGCCGAGCGGCGTGAACGCCAATGGCCGCAACCGCATGCGCTGGCAGCATCCCGAGCTTGACCGTATCATCGAGGAGATCCAGAAGATCGACTTCGACGATCCCAAGGGCATCGAGCTGGGCATCGAGTTCGTCAAGCTGGCAGCGTACGAGATGCCGATCACGCCGATTATGTCCTACAACGTGTTCACGTGCTGCGACGAGACGATACTGGGAGGGATTCCCAACCGCGGCGGATCCCTACACCAACCCGGTTCCCAACTGGGCCAATAGCAAGTACATGTTTGTGAAGATCAGGCCCAAGGCATAGCCTTTCTGTAGACATCCCCTCTGCGGCAGTGCCGCAGAGGGGATGTCATCGTATCAGGAGGACCAGACGTGCGCAAGTTCGTCCTCAATTACCTCATTCCCCGCATTTTCCAGTACTTCTTGGTGATCTTTCTGGGCGTGACCTTGACGTTCATCATTCCCCGCCTCTCACCCGTCGACCCGGTGGAGGCGCAGATCAATCGGGTCATGATGAGCGGGTCACAGGTCAACCCGGATGCGATCATCAGCATGCGCGATGCGCTGACCGAGATGTACGGGCTGGAGGGCAGCTCCTTGCAGCAGTATTTCGCCTTCTGGGGCCGCCTGTTCCGCGCTGATCTGGGACCGTCGCTAGCGCTCTTTCCCACGCCCGTGTCCATGCTTCTGGCAAGGGCCATGTGGTGGACCTTTGGCCTGCTCATGACTTCGATCATGATCTCCTGGATCGTGGGCAATATCTTGGGGGCGATGGCCAGCTACTACGAGAAGAACGGCGCAATCCAGATTATCGATGTGTTGAGCCAGGCCGTGCGGCCTATCCCCTACTACATCATGGCGCTGGTCCTGCTCGTGGTCTTTGCCTACTACATACCTATCTTCCCCTTCAGCGGCGCCTACCCGCCCGGCACCCATCCTGAACTGAGCCTCAGCTTTGCGCTGACGGTGATCTGGCATTCGATACTCCCATTGTTGAGCCTGGTGCTGATTGGGATCGGCGGGTGGTTCCTCGGCATGAAATCGCTGACCTCGAACATCATCTCCGAGGACTACGTGGTGTACGCCGAGAATGCCGGATTGCGCAAGAACAGGATCCTCTCCCAATACATCATGCGCAATGCGATGCTGCCCCAGATCACCGGATTGGCGTTGCAGATTGGCCTGATCTTCAGCGGCGCCCTGATCATGGAGGTGGTGTTCGGCTATCCTGGGATGGGCACGCTCACCTTTCAAGCGGTTCTGGCCAACGACTACTCGCTGATCATGGGGATTACGATACTCTCGATCGTCGGGGTAGCGACCATGGTGTTGATCCTTGATCTTATCTACCCGCTGTTTGACCCGCGGGTCCGCTACCAGTAGAGAGTGAACCATGCTGACAGTAATTCGTGATTTACTCAGATACGACGGCCGGTTTCGCGTGGCGTTCGTTTTTCTGCTCATCATCGTGATCATGGCCGTGTTCGCCACGGTCTCGCCCTTCGACCCGAAGAAAACCTTCGTGGTGCCGCAGGATAGACCCCCGTCGCTCAAGTACCCCTTTGGCACGACCTCGCGCGGGCAAGACCTCTTCTGGTGGATGGCCTATGCGGTGCGCAATTCGCTCGTGTTGGGCATCATCTGTGCGGTTGTATCGCGTATCATTGCCATCTCCGTTGGGCTTACGGCAGGTTATCGCGGCGGGTTCGTCGACAGGGCGCTGATGTCGATCAACGACAGTTTCGTCGTGCTGCCGGTGCTGCCCATCCTGATCTTGCTGAGCTTCTTGATGCGGGGCTCGATGAGCCTCGTTGCGCTGGGCGTCCTGCTAGGCCTGTTCGGCTGGCCGTGGGATGGCCGGCTGATCCGGTCGCAGGTGTTGAGCCTGAAGGAGCGTTCCTTCACGCGCACCGCGGTCTATTCGGGCACGAGTTCTGTCCTGATCACGCTGCGCGAACATCTGCCCTTCGTCTTGCCCATTGTGTTTGCGACCACGATCAACAACATGCTGTGGGCGATTGGGATGGAAGTCACGCTGAGCGTACTCGGGCTCTCGGATGTCTCGGTGCCGACGATTGGCACGGCGATTTACTGGGCCAATCAGCATCAGGCCCTTGTAGCCGGCATCTGGTGGTGGCTGGCCGCTCCCATTCTCGTGGCTGTGGTGCTGTTCCTGGGACTTTACCTGCTTTTCTCGAGCATCAACGAGTTCATCGATCCTCGCACGCGTCTCAGACGGATGGGAGCGTGAGCCGTGGCCCTATTGCAACTCGAAGATGTACGCGCCTATTACAGTACCGAAATGTACGGTATCTCCAGGTCCGTGCGCGCAGTCGATGGGGTGTCGATGGAGCTGTATGAAAACGAGATATACGGGGTTGCCGGCGAATCGAGCTGCGGCAAAACGACCCTCATCAAGGTCATCTCCGGCACGGTCAAACCGCCGCTGCGTGTTGAATCCGGGAGCATCCGTTACAACTTCGGCGGGTATGAAGTGGATATGCTGAAGATCGATCCGGAAGATATGCGCCAGAACGTGCGCTGGAAAGAGATCTCGTACGTCATGCAGGGTTCGATGAGCGTACTGAACCCAGTGCGCAAGATCGGCCGCACGTTCGAGGATATCGTGGCACGCATCAGGGCATCCCGGACAAGACGACATTCCGTAAGCAAATGCGGGAGCACGTGATGAAGCTGGGTCTGCCGCCGGACGTGCTGACCCTCTATCCGCACCAGCTTTCGGGCGGCATGCGGCAACGTGTGGCGATTGCCCTGGCGACGGTCTTCCATCCGAGCCTGATCATTGCCGATGAGCCGACGACTGCGCTGGATGTGGTGATGCAGCGCGGCGTGCTGCAGATGCTCAAGGAAATCCAGGCGTACAGCAACAACACGGTGCTGCTGGTCACCCACGATCTGGCCGTCCACGCCAATGTGGCCGACCGTGTGGGCATTATGTACGCGGGCCGCATTGTGGAAGAAGGACCTACGCAGACCATCTTCGACGCACCGCGCCATCCCTATACGGAACATCTGATCCATTCACTGCCGGTGATCGGCGACAAATCTGACAAAGAGGGCCTGAGCGGAGCGCCGCCGAATCTGGCCGATCCACCGAGCGGCTGTCGTTTCCATCCACGCTGTCCCTTGGCCATGGACAGGTGCTCGACTGAGACACCTGAGATGGTAGCGATGTCGGAGTCGCCACCGGGTTGCCTGCCATCTGGTGAGAAGGAGGCAGCGCATGAGTGCGAACGAAAAGCTGCTCGATGTCGACCATGTAACGGTTACCTTCCACGTCGGTGGAGTTGTCGCGAGGCGGTCATCTCGTTGCAGTGAACGATGTGTCGTTCTCCTTGTATGCGGACAAACCGGAGATCTACGCGATCGCGGGCGAGAGCGGTAGCGGCAAGACCACGTTGGCAAACGTGTTGCTCCATGACCTGAATCCGACCCAGGGCAAAGGTTGTGTTTGAGGGACGCGACCTGTCCACAATCAAGAAGACGCCGCGACTTCATGGACTTCATGCGCCATGTGCAGCCGGTGTTCCAGAATCCATTTGAGACCTTCAGCCCGCTGCGCCGGGTGGAGGATTATCTCTATTGAAACCGCCAGTCCAATTCGGTAAGGCAAAGAACCGGCGCCACGGCCGCGCCTGTGGTCGACGAGGCACTGCAGCAGGTTGGACTGTCGCTTGCATGAGGTGAGCAGGCGCTATCCACATGAATTGTCCGGCGGGCAGATTCAGCGTGTGTCCGTGGCGCGAGCGCTCATTCCCAAGCCGCGCCTGATTCTGGCCGATGAGCCGGTTTCCATGGTCGATGCCTCGCTGCGCATGTCCATTGTGAACCTGTTCCGAAAGCTGCGTGATGAGCAGCAGGTGAGCGTAGTCTATATCACTCACGACCTGGCCACAGCCTACTATATCAGTGACCGCATCTCGATCATGTTGCGCGGTTACGTTGTAGAGTCCGGTCCGGTGGAAGCGGTGCTGGACCGACCCTCTCCACCCTTACACCCAGCTCTTGCAGGAATCGGTGCCCAAACCGGCTGCGGCAGCCCGGGAGCAGTGGGCCCGGGAAATCGAACTCGGGGCTATGGAGGTCACAGAGTATAGCCGCGTGGGGTGCAAATATGCGGGCCGATGTCCGCATGTGATGGACATTTGCCATACGGCCGATCCGCCCGATGTGGAAGTCGAGGGACGAACGGTCAAATGTTATCTCTACACGGACCAAGCCAAGCTGGGGTTTGAGGAAGCATAGCCCATGCCCCCGTTCCACCAGAGGATGCCAGAACTCCAATGAACGAGATCACGCTGGACGTCAAGATTGCCAAGACAAAAATCGACCGCAATATCTACGGCCATTTTTCCGAACATCTGGGGCGCTGTATCTACGAAGGATACTGGGTCGGCGAGGATTCCGAGATTCCCAACGTGCGCGGCATCCGCACCGATGTGGTCGATGCCCTGCGCAAAATCAAGGTGCCGGTCATGCGCTGGCCGGGCGGCTGTTTTGCCGACGAGTACCATTGGATGGACGGCATCGGCCCGCGCGACAAGCGGCCGACCATGGTCAACACACATTGGGGCGGCGTGGTGGAGAACAACCACTTCGGCACCCATGAGTTCATGGACCTCTGCGCACAACTCGACTGCGAGCCCTATATCTGCGGCAACGTCGGCAGTGGCACGGTGCAGGAGATGTCGCAATGGGTCGAGTATGTCACCTTTGACGGCAAGAGCCCCATGTCCGATCTGCGCCAGGCAAATGGCCGCAGTGACGCCTTGGGCGCTGAAATATTTTGGCGTGGGCAACGAGAACTGGGGCTGCGGCGGCCGCATGACGGCCGAGTACTACGCCGACCTCTACCGCCGTTATGGCACATACGCGCGCAACTACGGCGAGAACAGACTCTATCGTATTGCCTGTGGAGCCAGCAACGAAGACTATCACTGGACCGAGGTCATGATGGCCAAGGCCGGACACGACCAGTTGCGTGGCGGCCCCTACATGGATGGACTTGCCCTTCACTATTACACCTCTGTCGAGCGATTGCCCGACGGCACGCGCAGGGGTGCGGCCACGCAGTTCGACGAGGCCGAGTGGATCGAGATCATCTCCAAGGGTCTCTTCATGGACGAGCTTGTGCGCAAGCACTCGACGATCATGGATAAGTACGATCCGGCCAAGAAGGTCGCGACTGATCGTCGACGAGTGGGGTACATGGTACGCGGTCGAGCCGGGCACGCACCCGCGCTTCCTCTACCAGCAGAACACCATGCGCGACGCCATCGTGGCGGCGACAACGCTCGACATTTTTAACAACCATTGCGACCGGGTGCGCATGGCCAACATCGCGCAGACCGTCAACGTGCTGCAGGCGATGGTCCTCACCGAGGGCGAGAAGATCTTGCTCACGCCCACCTACCATGTGTTCGAGATGTACAGCGTACACCATGATGCCACGCTGGTCCCCATGGATCTGCAGAGCGAACGCTACGAATACGCAGGGTACAGCTGTGCCCGCCGTGTCGGGGTCGGCCTCGGTCGACGCCGATGGAAAGCTGCACATCACGCTCAGCAACGCCAACCCGCACAAGGATATCCCCGTGCGTGCCTTCGTGCGCGGCATGAAAGCGAGCGCCGTACAGGGCCGTGTCTTGCAAGGCGGCGCCATGAATGCGCACAATACCTTCGAGAAACCAAACGAGGTGAAGCCGGCTGCGTTCAGCGGCGCCACGATCTCCGGCGACGAACTGGAGATTCAGGTGCCGAAGATGTCGGTTGTGGCGCTCGAAATCATTTAGACCAGCAACGGGTCGCTCATGTCGCTCGAACCTGCAATTGCCCAGGCATCGGTAACGATTCATCTAGACCGGCGGAGCCCACTTCGACGGATCTGGCGCTATGTCGGTTACGATGAGCCGAATTACACATATACGACGCACGGACATGCGCTCTTGACGAAGATAGCGGGAATGTCCGACGGTCCCTTTTACATCCGCTGCCACTTCATTCTCTGTTCGGGCGACGGCACACCCAAATTGAAGTGGGGGTCGACAAATGTATATACAGAGAACGCGGACGGGAATGCTGTCTATTCCTGGACGTTGATCGATAGGATTTTGGACAGCTATATCGCGTTGGGTCTGATTCCCTTCGTCGAATTGGGCTTTACGCCGGAGGCGCTGTCCACTGCACCGACTGACACGCCGTATGACGACCCGCGTCAGGGCGGATGGCGCTATCCTCCACGAGATTATGGGCGTTGGCTGGAATTGATTCGCCACCTGGCGACGCACTGTCGTGAGCGCTACGGGTTGGCTGAAGTCAGCAAATGGTACTGGGAGCTGTGGAACGAGCCGGATATCTTCTATTGGGCAGGCACGGTTGAGGAGTTCTGCCGCCTGTATGACTATACGGTAGCGGGACTACACGCTGCACTGCCCCAGGCGCGAATGGGCGGTCCCGCCACGACGAGTCGGACTGGTCGGCCGGACTCTAGCGGATTCCTTCATGCCTTTCTGCAACATGTCACACGTGGGACAAATCATCTTACCGGCGCAGTTGGAACCCGTCTCGACTTCGTCAGCTATCATGCGAAAGGTGGCACGTTTCGACCTGACCCGGATGCGCCCAAAGTGACGCCAACCATGTTTGAACTGTTGTCCAATGTGGAGACCGGTCTGAGTGTGATCGGTGAGTTTCCTGAATTGGGGAAAATCGAAGTCATTCTGTCCGAATGTGATCCCGACGGCTGGGCAGCGGGTACGATCGGCGACAACCCCAATCTCTTCTACCGCAATACCGAATATTACGCCAGCTATTTGGCTTGTACTGTCACCAAGTTGATCGACCGAGCCGCGTCGTCCGGCGTACAGATCGGTGGGATGCTGACCTGGGCATTTCTGTTTGAGGACCGGGAGTTCTTCGAAGGATTTCGCACGTTGAGCACCAACGGCATCGACAAACCGGTCTTGAACGTCTTCCGCATGTTGGCAAAAATGGGCGGCACCCGTCTAGGCTTAACCAGCGATCGTGATCGGAATCCTGTGGCACGCGGCAGAGCCGACGCTGCCGAGGATCTACCGGACATCTCCGGACTGGCGGCATTGGACGAAACGGACGAAATCCAGGTGTTTCTGTGTAGTCATCACGATGATTGGGACGTAACGACCCCCTCTGAGGTCAGGGTCACGTTTGCAGGGATTGCGCCGAATCAACGCTACCGGGTCTACGAATCACTCGTGGCCGAAGGAACAAGTAATTCACATACTGCTTGGACCGACATGGGCTCTCCGCAGGCACCCACTGCAGAACAACTGATACAGATGGTGCAGGCGGCGAAACTAAAGACACGATTTCTGCGCGAGGCAACGGCACTGGCTGAATGGCTTGAGTTCACAGTGACATTGCCATCCCACAGCGTATGTTTGCTACAGCTTGTACCTGTCATCGAGTGAACCGTCGATATTGCCCGTCGCCCAACTCATGTGAATGCTGCCCAATTGCTCGATCTGTTCGATTATCTATCAAGAGGAGAACTGTATGTCCACAAACAGTATGTCGCGACGCAGGTTTTTGCAGTTGTCAGGGGTCACGCTAGGCGGCGCTGTCCTTGTCGCCTGTGCACCTCCCCAGGCCGAAACTGGTGGTGGCGCACCTGGCGCCGAAGAGGTCACGATCTCGTTTATGGGGTGGGGCGGTCCAGGCGAAGATGAAGGCGTGCGCAACGCCATCGCCGTCTTCGAGGAGGAGAAGCCCGAGCATCAAGGTGACTGGCTGCACACGCCGGAGAACTACCAGGAGAAATTCCTGGCCAACGTGGCCGCCGGCACGCCGCCGGACACGGCCTTTATCGGCAGCGGCGACTTCGGCACCTACGTGCGCGATGGGCTGCTGCTCGATATCACCGACCAGCTCGAGACTCGATCCGCTCCTGGGCGAGGAGGATTACTTCATTGAGCCCCAGGAACACGATCGCTGCACCTTCGACGACAAGTGGTACGGCATCGGCTCCTGCTGGGTGGCACCTCACATCTACTACAATGCCGCCACCTTCGAAGCGGCAGGCATCGAACCGCCCAGCAACGATCCGGATGAGGCATGGACGTGGGATCAGTTCGTGGAGGCCGCACGTGCGCTCACCGTGGACGCCAACGGCAACCATCCGGGCGATGCCGGTTTCGACATCGACAACGTCGAACAATGGGGCGTGCACTGGATGCTGCCGGCCGGTGGAGGCGGCGCCACGCAGTTGATTTCTGCCGTTGCTGGCCAATGGCAACAACTTCCTGGATCCCGAGACCCATCTGCTGGTGGTCGATGAACCGGCAGGCGCGCAGGCCATCCAGAATCTGGCCGACCTGATGCTGGTGCACCAGGTCATGCCCCAGTCCACGGCCATGGAAAGCCTGGGCATGACCAACACCCAGATGTTGGACACGGGCAGGCTGGCCATGGCCATCGACGGTTCGTGGGCACTGGACTGGATGAAGGACATCGAGTCGCCGCTGGGTACCGGCGTGCTGCCCAAGATGGATTCCCAGGGCGTCCACATGCAGGCCCACCTCCACAGCGCTCTGGCCGCCACCGAGAACCCGGACGCGGCCTGGCAGTGGGTGCGCTTCCTGTCGACGCCCTTCTATCAGCTCCAATTCTGTCGCACCGGTCTCTGGCTGCCCAGCCAGACCGCCCTGGCCACCGAAGAGGGCTTGCAGGAATGGATCACGGAAGGCGTCCATCCGACGGACTACGCCAAGATCGTGACCGAGTACCTGCCGCGCTTTGGCACGTCGATCTATCTGCCGGCGGGCTGGCCACAGGCCAATTCGATTCTGGCGCCGGTCATGGACGCCGTCTGGATCGGGGATATGACAGCCGAAGAGGCTCTCAGCCAAGGCCGTTCCTGAAGCGAACGCGATTCTGCGAGGAAGCGAGCGAAGGCTAGATCCTCGCCGATGGTGTTGCTCGACGTGAAGATCTGTCTGACGTGCAGGCAGGTCTCCAGTCGATCAGTTGCTGGCCAGCATAGCAGACTAGTCCAGGAAGGAGATGCCCATGGCCACTGCCACTCGCATGCTGGATCGATTTGTCGCCGCGGACCATGCGCGGGCAAACGCACATTGGTCGGGTATGTCTTTATCTCGCCGTTTATTCTCGGGTTTCTGCTCTGGTTTCTGTTGCCGGCCCTGATTGCGGTCTGGCTGACCTTTACCGACTGGAATCTGATCAGACGACCCCAAGTTTGTCGGTCTGGAGAACATTCTCCATCTGCCGCGAGGACAAGCTCTTCTGGCAGTCGCTGAAGGTCACGACCGTCTTTACGCTCTTCTCGGTGCCGTTAGGCCTGGTGCTTGGCTTTGCGTTGGCCCTGCTGATGAACACCAAGGTGCGCGGCATCAGCGTCTTCCGCACCGTCTACTATCTGCCCAGCATCGTGCCGGCGGTGGCCAGCGCCGTGCTTTGGGCCTGGATCTTCAACACGGAATTCGGCCTGCTCAATGTGCTGCATGCGCGCGGTGGGTCTGCCCAAGATCGCCTGGCTACAGGATCCGCAGTGGACCATGCCTGCATTCATCATGATGAGCCTGTGGACCCTGGGCAGCACCATGATCATCTATCTGGCCGGTCTTCAAGGGATTCCCGAGACCTTCTACGAGGCGGCCAAGATCGACGGCGCCGGCCGCTGGGCGCAGCTGCGCCATGTGACCATTCCGCTCATGTCGCCGATCATCTTCTTCAACCTGATCATCGGCATCATCGGCTCGTTCCAGATCTTCACGGCCGGCTACCTGATCACCGATGGCGGCCCCCAGAATGCCACGCTCTTCTACGTGCTCTATCTCTATCGCAACGGCTTTGAGTATCTCAACATGGGCTATGCGGCCGCCCTGGCGTGGGTGCTCTTTGCCATCATCCTGGTGTTGACGCTCCTGGTCTTCAAGTCGGTGGGCGGATCGGTACACTATGAATAACGGCTGCAGCATCCAGCACGCATGATCACAAGTCTGCAGCGACTTGGCCACTGTCGGAGTTCCTGGATGCATGGGGAGACGCTATGAGTCATGACTAGAGTGAGCGATGTCTCTACATCACAATCACGGCCAGTTGGCTCAGTATCCGCGAATCGTTCCCGGGCCGAGCGTCTGCGTCAGTCGCTCGACCAACGGCGAACATTGGTGGCGACTGATGATCTGGGTGATTCTAGTGATCGGCGCTGTCGTCATGGCCTTTCCCTTCGTGTGGCTGGTGAGCAGTTCATTGAAGCTGGAAAACGACATCTTCATCTTTCCGCCCCAGTGGATCCCCAACCCGGTACGCTTTGCAGAACTACTCTGACGCTCTGACCTACAAGCCCTTCGGCCTCTACATCTGCCAACACGCTGATCATCGTCGTGTTCAACGAGATCGCCATTCTGGCCTCGGCCTCATTCTGCGCCTATGGCTTTGCCCGCATTCGCTTTCCCGGCCGCGATTTCTGGTTTGCCATCGTCCTCTCGACCATGATGGTGCCCTACTTCGTGCTCATGGTGCCCCAGTTCGTGATCTTTACCCGCTTGGGCTGGATCGACACTTTTCTGCCGCTGACGGTGCCCTTCTTCTTCGGCGGCGGCGCCTTCAACATCTTTCTGCTGCGCCAGTTTTTCCGCACCCTGCCCGAAGATCTGGCCGACGCCGCGCGCATCGACGGCTAGCAGCGAATTCGGCATCTACGGCCGCATCATGATGCCGCTGGCCAAACCGGCTCTGATTACGGTGGCTATCTTCACCTTCCTCAACGGCTGGAACGACTTCATCGGCCCGCTGCTCTATCTGAATTCGCCGGAGAACTTTACGGTTGCCATCGGTCTGGCCACCTTCCGCAGCGTCATGCGCACCCGCTGGGATCTGCTGATGGCGGCGTCCACCGCCATGATCCTGCCGGTCGTCGTCCTCTTCTTCTTTGCCCAGCGCTATTTCATTCAGGGGATTGTCATGAGCGGAATCAAGGGCTAGATAGGAGTGCCTGGAAGTACTGCTCTGGCCCTTGATTCCACTGAAGACAATGATCAAGTTTATGATTGCCCATCAACACAAGGAGTAATCGTCCTATGTCCACTGGACCTGTCGATACCAGCAAAAAGCCCATACGCACGCTGGCGCACGGTACCCTTGGACGGCGTCAAACTGCAGGATGGCTTCTGGTCAAAGCGCCAGGAGATCAACCGCAGCGTGAGCCTGACCACCAGGCTATCGCCCAGCTTGAGAAGTCGGGCAATTTCAACAATTTGCGCTGGCAGCAGGTGCGCGGCGAGGGCGAATATCGCACGCCCATGTTCATGGATTCGGATGTCTACAAGTGGCTGGAGGCCATCGGCTACGAGCTGGCCGCCAATCCCAATCCACGAACTGGAGGAGATGGCCAACCAACGCCATCGATCTGCTGGAAGCAGCCCAGGCCGACGACGGCTATCTGGACTCCTACTGGCAGGTGGTCAAGCCGGACCAACGCTGGAGCGACATCGAGCACGGCCACGAACTCTACTGCGCCGGCCATCTCTTCCAGGCGGCCGTCGCCTATGCGCGCGGCACGGGCGACCGCCGCCTGCTCGACATCGCCTGTCGTGTGGCCGACAACATCGACACGGTCTTCGGGCCGGACAAACGCCGTTCGACACCGGGCCATCCAGAGATCGAGATGGGGCTGATCGAACTCTATCGGGAGACCGGCGAGAAACGCTATCTGGATCTGGCCCTCTTCTTCCTGGACGAACGCGGCCAGGGCCATCTCAAGGCCGTCTACCACTGGACGCCGACCAAGCTACTATCAGGATCATGTGCCGGTGCGCGAGGCGTCGACCATGGAAGGACATGCCGTGCGCCAGCTCTATACCTCACGGCCGGCGTCACCGATGCCTACCTGGAGACCGGTGAGCAGGCGCTCTTGGACGCCATGTTGCGCCAGTGGCATGACATGACCGAGCGCAAGATGTACATCACCGGCGGCCTCGGCGCGCTGCATCGAGGGCGAGGCCTTCGGCGAACCGTACGAGCTGCCCAACCGATTCCTGCTATTGCGAGACCTGCGCCCAGATCGCCAGCATCATGTGGAGCTGGCGCATGTTGCTGGCCACCGGCGAGAGTCGCTACGCCGACCTGCTGGAGCAGACGCTCTACAACGGCTTTCTCAGCGGCATTTCGCTGGACGGACAGCGCTACTTCTACGTCAATCCGCTGATGAGCCGCGGACCGGATCGCATCGAGCGACTACAAGGTCATCGAGCGACCAGAGTGGTACGGCTGCGCCTGCTGTCCGCCCAACGTCATGCGCCTGCTGGCTTCGCTTTCCCACTACTTCGCGTCTACCGACGAGACCGGCATCCAGATCCACCAGTACGCGCCGGCCAATCTCGATCTTACGCTGGCATCCGGCGGGCCTGTGAAGATGACCATGCAGGCCAACTTCCCGTGGGACGGATCGGTCAAGCTGACAGTCGACGAGACCAGACGGCAACGACTGGACTCTTCGTGCGCGCATACCGGCTGGTGCGAGGCGGCCACATGCATGATCAACGGCGAATCCTGACGGCCAGTGGTCGAAGCAGGGCTATGCGGTGCTGGCCCGCCAATGGCAGCCCGGCGACATCGTCGAGCTGGATCTGCCCATGCGGCCGGTGTTGATGACCGGCCATCCGCGGGTCGATGCAATCCGTGGCTGTGTCGCCATCCAACGTGGCCCGGTCGTATTCTGTCTGGAGGAAATCGATCAGGATGCGGCGGTCGATCTGCTGGACGTGCAGATCGACGCCGACGGACCGCTCGTTGACGCCTGGGAGCCTGATCTTCTCGGCGGAGTTGTCACGATCGAAGCGGTCGGCTCGGTCGTGGATCTCCGATGCCTGGGCCGGCGACATGTATCGCACCTACAGCACGACGCAAGATGGCCGACGGACAAGCCGTTGACACTGAAGGCGATTCCCTACTACGCCTGGGCCAATCGCGGTGCCAATGCCATGCGCGTCTGGTTGCCAAAACAATAGAGCAAGAACCTCCAGTAGGAAGTCGCAACCGATCTAGCTCGACCATGGCGCAAATACCACCAGATCCGAAATATCCGGACATCGTCCTCTTCACCGGCAACATGGCGTCCGGGAAATCCACGGTCGCACAGGCCGTGGCCGAGCGTTTGCCCAACAGCGTACATCTTCGCGGCGATCTGTTTCGTCGTATGATCGTCAACGGCCGTGCTGAAATGTCATTCGAACTCCCGGTTGAGGCGGAGCGCCAACTCCGGTTGCGCTACCAACTGGCCACGGAGGTGGCCAAACATTACGTTCAGGCGGGGTTCACGGTGGTCTATCAGGACATTGTGATCGGCGCGGCGCTTGGCGATGTAGTGAATTCGTTCAGCCCCTATCGACTGGGCGTCGTCGTCCTCTGCCCGCGTCCCGACGTGGTGGCAGAGCGAGCTTCCACCCGCGACAAGACCAGCTACATCGACCGCGCGGCCGTTGACGCGTTTGACCGTGTCTTGCGGAACGAGACACCGCGCATTGGCTACTGGCTCGACAACTCGGATCAATCGGTTGCGGAGACGGTTACCGAGATCCTGTCGCAGCTTGCCTTGGCCGAAGCGCTAACCACTCAACCCGGCGCATACTAGTCAAGGGGACGAAACGACTACTGTCAACAACCTGCGCTGTGAATATCGCACCAATATCCCGGCGCCCTATCTGCGCTGCACGTTCGAATAGCCGACGCCGGTGAAATCTGCTCGCCTTCACATCACGGCACTGGGCCTCGATGAGTGCTTAATCGACGGCCGGGTTGTCGGCGACGATCTCTTTGCCCCTGGTTGGACCGACTATAGAACATGCGTCCAGTACATGGTCTACGATGTGGCCGGCATAGACATCGATCCGACACAGCCTGCCTACTACAAGTACGCCATTCTACGTCCGCAACCGGGTGGGGAGCTGACTCAGGCCAAGGGCGCAGTACAGACTCCCTACGGAGATCTCAGCTCCGAGTGGAGACTGGACGGCGGAACATTTACCTGGGACATCACTGTGCCACCCAATACGACCGCTACAGCTTGACTTCCTGGCATGGCACTGGGCGCTGTCTTCTTGGACGACGAAGCGGTAGAGGGCTTGCAGCATGCCCTGGAGGCGGGAACGCACTGCTTTGTGACAGGAGGGGGGAATGCGTAACATGCTGGTGCCGTCCAGCATTCGGGCGCAAATCCTATTGCGTGATGTCCTGCGTGTATTCTGATCAGGCAGCGTACACATCCAGCAATTGCAGCCGTGTTGCCTTGAGTCGCTCCGTCATGATGCCGGCGAACCGTTTCATGAAGTCGTAGCCGAAATCATGGTCTTCTTCACACTTGTTGCGTAGGCATATTCCGTCGAAGGCCAAAGCCCGCACAGGTTCAATCGCTTTGGCATAGTAGAGCCAACCATGCGGCTCAAAAAGCCAGGACCATCCCAAGACACCATCAGCGCCCACCGTCTGGAACGGTATGAAGCCGCGCCCAGGAGCAGAGATGCCGAGTGCTGCTCGTCCTGCCCGGATTAGAAAGAACACCTCTGCCTTTTCTCCCTCGCGGAAGAGAAATTCGCCCTCGTCAAAGCGCACATTCTTTGCACAACCTGTAACCAACTGCAGATACTCAGGTGCCAGACCGCTGAAGAAGGGGTGGCCGGCGATAATCGTATCCAACGTTCTCATCTGCATGAAATCTCCTCCTGTGCATCGGAATGCCTGTGAACCCATTGGCTAGTTCATTTCGGCGTGAATACCACGACAGAAATTCGGCCATGCTAACCGTCCTGGGAACTGTACAAGGATTTCTGCCGGGATTCACTAGGGTCATTCACCTACAAAGGTATATATCACGATGATGGCGACAGATTGGCGACACGATGAACGCACGGATGCTTCACTCACGAGCTCCTTGAGCGCCCGTCAGCGAGTAGCCAATTCATCTATGCACAGGCATGCGCCAATGCCGGATAGTTTGAATTCTGCATATCCGGCCGCATACGCTCGCAATTCCATTGCCTGCGAAAATCTGCGTCAATCCGTCCGCTGGATTCGCTTCTGCGTGCGAGCCTAACTTGCTCCGGCTATTTTCTGTGTATCTCGATGTTACCGCCACCAATGGCCTGATCGAATCCGCTGTCATAGGAGGCACAACCAACAGCACCAGCAGTGCCACCAACCCCGACACGATCACCACAGAAGTGGATTTCGATGGCATGATCCTTGCTCTCCTCATCTGCCGTCCAGGCGACGGCCACGATTTCTGTATTGAGTCGCAGGCGGTCCATGATGCCGTGCTATACCTGATCGACCATGCTCCGCCCCAGATGCACCTGGTCATCGTCACCCGCGTGAACCCTCCGCTGCCGCTCGCGCGGCTGCGGGGGAGTGGCCGGCTGAATGAGTTTCGTGAAGAGGCGCGTATCGGGGTGGCTTTCAATTTGGGCTACACGGATCTCTGGCTGAGGGCTGGTGCCAAGGCCGCTCAACGCTGGTTCTCTGAGGCGGAGGCAATTGCCGCCCGTGTGCATAGTCTCACATTGACACTTGCGGCCATGTCAGGGCTGGCGCAGACTCAGCGCGAGCAGGGTCGTCTTCGGGAGGCGGAATCTACACTTCAACGTGGTCTACATGACGACTCACGCTCACAAGACTGGCAGGCGCTGCAGACGCAAGCGCGTACCGCGGTCTACCGAAGGCTGGCTAGACTAGGAGTGAACGATTTCCCACAGCATCTGAAGTTTGAGGTCGCATTTACACCCACATCGTGGTTCAATAGGTACAATGTGGCCAAAGGGGCCGCGTTTGGCAGCCTGAGCCATAATTTCCGTCAGGTGGGATATCTCCGGCTGCAGAACCGAAATCGTCGGTACCAAAACCTATACTTCGTGGGTGGTAGCACGCACCCTGGCAACGGCTTGCCGCTGGTGCTCCTATCCGCTTGTCTGACTACGGAGCGCATTCTGAAAGAGGCCGACAGTCGCCAGTCACTGCGGGCCAAGTCGTTTGCGCCCTCGCAGTTGGCCGTCAAAGGCGTGGAATAGCCACGGGAAGGACGTACCATATGGAGCAATCGACTGCCAGACTAGCCCGCTCGATCACCCAGAAGGGCAGCAGACAGACTTACTGGACGGCTCGGCTGTTGGTGGACAACGAGCGGATGGATGATTTTTACCGAGCCTATGCCTACTTCCGCTGGGCCGACGACATCATCGACTCGGTTTCCCGGTCGAATGCCGAGAGCGTGGCCTTTGCCAGGCGTCAACGCGAGCTGATCGAGCGCCTATACAGGCATGAACCCGTGGACGGACTGGCGACGGAAGAGGCAATCCTGGCCGATCTCATCAGGAACGACGGCGCGGCGGAGACCGGCCTTCAGTCCTTCATCCGCAATATGCTGGCAGTCATTGAGTTCGACGCGTACCGTAGAGGGCGAACAATCAGCCAACAGGAGTTGGACTGGTACACGGAACGGCTGGCCGCATCGGTCACCGATGGGCTGCAGTATTTCATTGGCCGTGGTCATCTCTATCGATCGACCAAGCATCGCCTGTCCGCAGCTTCAGCCGCGCACGTCACACACTTACTGCGCGATACACTGCAGGACGTAGCCGATGGCTTTTTCAACATCCCTCGTGAGTACCTGGAAGCGCACGCCATTGGACCAGAGGAGATCGATAGCCTACCCTACCGAGCCTGGGTGCGACAGCGCGTGGAATGGGCGCACGCAAGCTTCTTTGATGGAAAACGCTATTTGGACGAACTCGACGTTCTTCGCTGCAAGATCGCAGGGTATTGGTACTGCATGCGGTTCGAGGGCGTGTTGAATACAATCGAACGCGATGGTTACAGGCTGCGCCCAGAGTACAAACATCACAAACTCTTCACGTGGACCGGATTGATTGGTGTGTCCATCGCTGTCACCTTGCGACACGTCTACCGTAGAAGCCGTCGGGTTCTACGGCACGAAGAACAGTAGGGTCGTGATCTTGAGAAGATTCCTTGTGAGCAATTTGAATGTAAGCAACCGCGAAAGGAGCACACAATGCAAGGCAAATTGTAATCATCACATGAGGCACCTCAGGAATGGGCAAGGCAACCGCGAGTACGAGGATCGGTCGTGCAGCCGATGGTCATCATCTATGCACCGGCCGTTGCGCCGGCGCTACTGTGCTCACGGGACAAGATCGTGGCGGGCCTGCGACCCATTACACAGTTCAGCGACGATGAGTTCACCGAGATGCTGGCCGGAGTGGCCCGGATCCGCGGTCGATGGGAACTCGTTGACGTCCGCGTGATCAAGTATTAATGAAGGGGTTAGGATCGCTTCTAGTTCACGATCCGGCCAACAGTGGACCGATGATGCGCGCCAGCCCCAGCGCAATTGGCGTCAGCACGGAGATGAACAGAGTACGCAACATCTCCGTGTTGTAGGGCCAGGTCCGAGTCTGGTTGAGTTCCTGCTTGGCTGTGGCCCATGCGTTCAGTTCGGTGGCTGCCAGATGGACATTACCGGAGTTGGCTGCGATATGCTGAAGACGTGCGTAGGCTCGGGCAAATCTGGCCTCGACTGACCTGAGTTGCCGCTGTTTCTCATTTTTCAGCAAACGATGGGCACCGTACATATTGAGGTAAAAGACAAGTACGGTGACGACGAGTAACAGACCGAAGATGAGGAAATTTTGCCAGGAGGCTGGTGGATAGGGACTGCTTGGAACGCTCAACACAATCGCGCCGATGAAGGCAAGGGAAAGCGACAGGCTTTGCAGGCCGATTGGCTCCATGGACGTCACGTCGAAGATGTCTAGTTCCAGCGGTTGGCGCAACAAGACGTTGGTCAGCCGTGTGATGGTAATGATGGCATAGATACTCCACGCCACGACTGCGAACATGAGTATGCTGGTGAGATAGTAGTAGAGCGACGCCCAGAACAACACTGTACCGCCGTGGAACCGCCCCTCCACCGCCAAGAAGAAGGCCGCGCCGGCGACGAATGCCCCTAGTTCCCGTCCAGGCCGTGTACGACAGGCGTGCTGCACCATCTCCAACAACTCATCGTCAGCCAACTGGATCAAGGGACGCAACGATTGGACTACGCTTGCGCTTGAACGCTCGAGCAAGCTGACGACGACCAGAACATAGACGATGACGAGAGGCGGGAAAAAGAGTCGCAGCGCTCCCAGTCCCATTGCCTGATATACCTGTATTCCACCGGCCAGCCAGAATACGGCCAGTGAGAGCAGGAACGCGGCGGCGCCGATCGCGAAGCCACTCCAGCCCAGGGACCAGGGCAACCGGCCTAACCAACTATCGACGATGAAAGAAAACCTAGGTGTCTGCGTCGGTGTCATCCGCCCGCTCCTGGCTGCCACTGACAGACTGTCATCTATCATCGCCCGCCGTACCCGTGCCGTTCTGCACGGCACCGTCAGATACGCTCTCCAGCCACCGGTGTGCAGCATCCCAGGCCTGCACCGCAGCTTCGCCGACCTTCTCAGTATGTAGGAAGATATATTCGCGACCGATGATCTTCGAGACCTTGGTCTGGTCGAGCTGCGCTTTGACCCGATTGGAGATGCCGGCCAGCAGCAAGATGCTGTTGTGCTCGTGTAACTTCCTGGTATAGCGCTCAAGCGCCTGCAGAAACGTACTGCCCAAATCGTCTTCGATCGGCAAGAGGAGGATAATCGCTGCGTTGCGTGTGTCGTCGGCAATCGTCGGCAGCTGCTTCTCGATGAGCGGAGCGGACGCAAAGAAGACGCTGCCGTAGGGAATCAGCACCGTCACTGCGTTCGACGGCACAGTTTCCGGTGCGTCTTTCTCGACCGGGAAGTCGCCTGGCTCCCATTCCCAGGCTTTGACTACGATCTGATCGGATTGCTGGACTACGTAGAGCAGCCCCGACAGGGCCACGCCAAAGAGGACGGCATACTGGAGTGGTGTCACGAGAGAGGCGATGAAGGTGATGCCGATGACGAATTTCTGAACCAGACCGGTCTTAAAGACCATCACTGCCTGATTCGGTTTGAGCGCCCGGACGCCCACCACGATCAGCAGTCCCGCAATGGCGGGCAGGGCAACCGCGCTGACCAGATTGCCGAAGAGCAAGATGATCACCGCAATAACGACGGCGGCAAAGATATTGGCCAACCGCGAGCGCGCACCGGCGTTGGTCACGAGCGCCGTGGCTGAGACAGAGCCGCCGACCGGCATGCCTTGGAAGAAGCCGGCCGCGATGTTGGCCACGCCCTGGCCCACAAAGTCACCGGACGCGTTGGGGTACTGCCCATCCGGGTTGGGGTAGTTCTTGCTGACTCCGGTTCCCTGCACGAGGCCCACAAAGGCCAGCGAAAAAGCGGGCACAATCAGGGGGAACAGTACCCGCAAAGGCGGCAACACCGGTCGCGGCAAGGTGCTGGGGATGTCGGCAATGTCTCTGACCTGGGCAACGTCGGTCCAGCCGGCAACGGGGACAATCAGCGACGCCGCACCAATGGCGACGACCATGCCCAGCGCGTCGAGGCGGGTGCGTTCGAGAACCAGGATCAGAATGATCGTGGTGATTCCCACCAACAACGTCTGCAGATGGATCTGGTCGAGATTGAAGAAGAGATCGATGGCCTTGAGGACCTTATTGGCACCGGCTGAAGCGTAACCAGTGAAGTCGTCCAGCTGTCCCAGCACGATCAGGATGGCGACTGCGTTGACGAAGCCGACCAGCACTGCGTTGGGAACAAAGCGCACCAGCGCGCCCAACTTGAGTAGACCCGCTGCCAACATCAAGATACCGGTCAGAATAGCGAGTGCGAAGAGGCTGGCGTCGGCGAACTCACCATCGCGAACCTGCGGAACACTAGCCACCACCAGCGACATAGCGCCGGTCGCCTGGACGGCCATGTAGACCGAGCTGGTGAACAGCGCACCGGTAAAGGTACCGACCATGTAGCCGTAGAGACCATAGATCGGGTTGACTGCGGCCAGAATTCCCTGGGCCAGCCCATCGGGTACGCTCTCGATGCCCAGGACGAGCCCGGCCACGATATCCTGTCTGATGGTGCGTAGATCGAAGAAATATCTTCCCCGCAAGTTGTCAAGCTGCTTTGCCACGGCCCATGCCTATCTGTGTCGTGCGATATGGATATCAAGCAACCACATCGTAGAGCATGGCGTGGATACCGACAAACTGTGTGTAGGGATGGTACGAAATGTTTCCACTCAATTGGTTAGACTCATCAGCAATCTCAGCGCACGTCCAGTTTGAGAACATGGATGCCCAGCAGCGGATCGGCGAATCGTACACCTCCAAAATCGTTGACTTTCTCTGGATTGTACTCCCATATGACCGAACAGATTCAGGACGAGCTGATTGCCAGAGATCTTCAGCTCAATCTCTCCGGCGCTCAGGTCGGCCAGGTATTGACCCGCCGCGTGGCGGTCCGGGTGACGGACGCCGACGGTCTGGTCGACACCGCCGAATTGCTGATGCGCATCCACATCACGCCCGTGGAGGACGATGACTTCCCGCCAATCTGTCGGGTCAAGCCCTGGCTGCCTCAATGTCAGGAGCCGCTGGAACGCGTGGCCGGGCTGCGGCGCGGGGAGCCGTCGCGTCGATCGGTGGAATCGGCGTTACTCGCATTCGATCGACGCGAGAAAAGCCACAGATAGACTTTGAAGCAAGCCTACAAACCTACCTGCAGGACTGTGCTACACTACCGCCGAGTTAACACTGTGCAAAACTTGTACAAAGGAGGAAACAAATGGAACGGATTGAAGTAATGAACCTGGTCACATCCTATCAATTGGGTAAGGTGAGCCGCCGCCAATTTCTGAGACGGGCAGCAGTGGCTGTTGGCAGCCTGTCAGCTGCCAACATGCTGGCTGCCTGTACCTTGGTCGTGCCGGAGAACGCACCCGCGCCCCAGATGATCGAGACGCCGGAAGCAGACGAAGAACTAGCCACCGAGCCCATGGATGACGGCGAGCTTATCACTCAGATGGTGACCTACACAGACAGGGACGGCGAACAGCTCAGCGGTTACCTGGCACGCCCGGCAGGTGGTGACCCGGTGCCAGCCGTGATCGTGATCCAGGAATGGTGGGGCCTAAACGAACATATCATGGACGTGACCCGGCGCTTTGCACGGGAAGGCTTCGTTGCTCTGGCGCCGGATCTCTACAAGGGCGCCGTCGCTACCGAACCCGACGAAGCACGCAAACTGGTCATGGAACTGGATCAGCCGGAAGCCGTACTCGAGATCGACCAGGCCATGGCCTTCCTGTTGGATCAGGAGTATGTGGCAGGTGAGAAGGCCGGCGTCGTAGGCTACTGCATGGGTGGAGGGCTTGCACTGCAGACCGCCGTCGTTAGCGATCGGGTTGGCGCAGCCGTTCCCTATTACGGCACTCTCCTTACACCCGAAGAAGCGGTCCAAGTCAAGGCTCCGATCCAGGCCCACTACGGCACCGAGGATCGTTTTGACCTCAATGCGCTTGCTGAGATGGTTCAGATCATCCAGGACGAGACCGGCCTTGCCGCCGAAGCCTATACTTATGAGGGCGCACCTCACGCGTTTTTCAATGACGAACGTGCCGACGCTTACCGGCCGGATGCTGCCGCCGAGTCTTGGCAGCGAACCTTGGAGTGGTTCAATACTTATCTAGGTTGAGCGCAGTTGCCGGGACTCGGACGGGCTTCCACCCATCGTTCACTTCCGACTACTACCTGCAGAAGCGATTGGCGTCAGCCGCATCGCGAACCACCGGCCCATGGGCCGGTGGTTTTCTTCTATCCGTAGACATACATGTAAAACAGCCGCCTTCTATTGTCTAGCATGAGTTATCACCGTGCCTAGTCAGGACGACCTCCACCAATTCCTCGCCGAAATCCAAGCCCGCCTCATCTCGGTCCAACAGGCCGCGGACATCAGCGGTTTCCAGCGCAGCCACATCCGCAACCTGCTGGTCCAGGGCACCATCGCCGGGATCAAGCTGGGCCGCGACTGGTGGACGACGCGCGACGCGATCGAGGCCTACCTGAGCACCGAGCGCCGCCCCGGCCCTAAGCCAGGCTGAGCCGGCCAACGCCACACGCCATCAACCCGCGCTTGACAAATTGCTGGCTCTAGAGGTCGACCGTGAGGATATGAGCGCGAAATTCTGGCTTGATCCGGATGTCATGCTGGTCGATAATTACGGCTACCGACGCAAAGAATTGCGCGACATTGAGCGGATACTACGCTCGCATTTGGAGACATTACGCCATGAATGGGATACCTTCTGCGGCACCGGTTCTCGCTAGTGTGGTCGATGTACAGGTCACCGAAGATACATTGACGGTCGACCTTGCCGATGGGCGCTCGATCTCGATTCCCATTGGCTGGTACCCGCGCCTTGCGCATGCGACCCCGGCAGAGCGCAACAATTTCGAACTGAGCGGTGCCCGGTTCGGCATTCATTGGCCCGACCTGGACGAGGATATCGGCGTCGAAGGTCTTCTGCTGGGCAAGAAGTCGATGGAGAGTCTAGAGTCGTTTGAGCGGTGGCTCGCGAGTCGACCTCACTAACCAGCCTCACCATTCCCACCGGATCTTGTAGCTCTTCGCTCGCTTGGGATGCCGCTCCTCCCACGTCACAATCTGGCGACCGTCCGGCAGCGGCTGGATGTGCTTGCCGTCCAGCTCGATGGTCTTGTTCACACTGCGACTATGCGGCAAATGCGCATATAGTGTAGCCTTTCGCGCGATAGGCGACGCTCAGTTTTCGGATGAGGCGAGAATCTGTTCCAACTGCCGCTTGAGTTCGGGGAGGTGGTTGGCGACGACATTCCAGACCTCATCGATGTCGACGCCCATGTAATCGTGGATGAGAAGGTCGCGCATGCCGGCAATGCGCCGCCATGGCACATCAGGAAATCGTTCACGGATATCAGACTCAACCTGTTTGGCCGCCTCGCCCATGATCTCCAGATTGCGCATGACCGCATCCTGCATCATGGTGTCCTCTTCGAATACGGCGTAGCCCGGTGCCGTGTACTCTTGGATGCGCGTAAGGCAATCCAACATGTGACGGATGTAGAGCTGCGCGTCACTCATAGCGGTTGGGCACTCCCCAGGATCTCGGCCTGCAGGTCGCGATGGACCGAACGCGCGGTGACGACATCGACATCGATTCCCAGGAGGTCTTCCAAGTCCTGAATGAGCGCAATGCGATCGAGCAGACTGCGGCCAGCCTCGAAATCGACCAGCACGTCGAGGTCGCTGTCGGCTGTCGCTTGCCCGCGCGCCACCGATCCAAAGAGACGCACGTTGTGCGCGCCGTGGACGGCGGCCAGACGCAAAATCTCCTCGCGGTGTGTAGTGAGCAACGTTGCGATTGAGCCAGTTGCAGCGGTATCGGTGGTGCTTGTCATGGTTGACGTCGTTGCCATCGTGTCATCTCCTTGCACCCTATTTTAGCAGCCTGTGGGTGCAAAGTCCATGTAATTGCGCGGGGGCATGACCTACCACTCCCACCGAATCGTGTATATCTCCGCTCGTTTGGGATTTCGCTCCTCCCACGTCACAATCTGGCGGCCGTCCGGCAGCGGCTGAATGTGCTCGCCCCCCAGCTCGACGGTCTCGTCCACACTGCGCTTGTGCAGCAGCGCGCGTTTGCAGTGACGTGTTCGCGGAAAGATGATGGCCAACCGCAGGCGACGGGTGGTCAGCCAGAGCTCGGTCTGGCGCCACTCACTTGGCTGGGTGAAACCGTTGCGTACCGTGCGCTCAATGTGAAACTCCTCGACATCACCCCGGCTCTTGGTCTCGCGCAGTGAAATGAGCAGATTCCAGCGATCGCCCCTTGTTATTCCCCACGAAACGCTGCGCAACTACTGCCGCCGGAACCAGATTTGCTGGCTCGCCCTCTTCGGCTCGGCGCTTGATGAACATTTTGGCGCCGACACCGACATCGATCTGCTCGTCGACTTTGCACCCCAAGCCCAGGTCGGCTTTGTGGATCTAGGGAGGATGCAGCGTGAACTGACCGAACTATGGGGACGCCCGGTCGATCTGGTCCCGCGCAATGGGCTGAAATCTCTGATTCAACAGCAGGTGTTGGAAAGCGCACGAACGCTCTATGCGGCCTGGTCATCTGTACTTGACCGACATCGTCGACGCGGCGGACGCCATCGCCCTGTTCGTGGCCGATGTAGAAGAATTGCATCAAGAGTAACCGCTGTTGGTCAAACCCCCGGTCAGCCAGGTCCTGACGAAACGGTTCCCATCGTTGCAGTCGAAAATCTCCTGGCCGTCGCCGGCCGACTATCGTGTTACCTTGTGTAACCGGAGACCGTCCACGCGCTGAAAATGCCTGGTGTTGTACTCAGCAACTGGAGGTTGTGGTGCATGGCCGTGGCGGCAATGAGGATGTCTGGATCGCCGATGAGCAGGCCCTGGGACCGCAGTTTGAGGCGAATCTTCGCAAATCGCTGCATGATTTCACGCGTGACACGCGTGAGCGGCAGAACGTCCACGCCGCGCAGAAACTGATTGAAAGATACCTCGTGTCGTAGCGGATCGGCGCTACCGTAGATTCCTTCATATATCTCGCCGTAGGTGATCAGGCTGATGGCCAGGCCGTCGCCGGCCAATGATTGCATTACCCTGATCGTCTCCGCGCGACCCTTGAGATAATTGATTACCCAATCGGTGTCAACCAAGATTCTCATAGCGCGATATGGGGCCGGGACGAGGCCTCTCGACTTTCATAGATATCTTCGATCAGACGATCGGTGTCGACATCGTGCCAGCTTCCGGCTGCTGTCATAAAGGCGGCCAGGTCCTCGTCGGATTTGGTCGTGCTTGCCACCGGGCTGATCGTCACCACGCGACCGTCTTCCTTTTCGACCATGATCCGCTCATTGCTGGCCAGGACCAGATCGATGATTCGGACCAGGTTGTCAGATAGTTCGCCAATGGTGATGCGTTAGGGTTCGACGTTCATGGTACGCCCCTCCGCTTTACGCTCTATTCCTGTGGTCTGCGCGTATCAGAAGGTCGTACGCTGCAGATAGGCGACATCGATAGTGCGCGTATGAGCGGACACGTACGCGGTGGCAAGGGGGGAAAAGATCGCTACGTTCCCCTGCCTGAGAGCACACTTTTCATGCTGCGTGCGTACTGGGCGACCCATCGCCATCCGACCTGGCTCTTTCCGGCCCGACCGTCTGCCGGCCAGTCACCCGCCCAGGTGACGAATCCGCAACCCCGCAGCAGCCTGATCTATGCCTGCAAAGGAGCGGCCAAAGAATGCGGCATCCACAAGCCGGTTACCCCGCATACGTTACGCCATTCCTGGGCCACACATCTGTTGGAAATCGGCGTCAGCCTGCGTCTGATTCAGGCTTGGCTGGGACACAGTTCTCTGCGCACCACGGCTCTCTACACCCACCTGACCGACAAAGCCCAAGCCTCGGCTGTTGACTCCATCAATCAGCTGATGGAGGAGCTGACATGGTAGAGATGGCCGACATCTTCCGCCAGTATGGACCCGCCTATCGAGCCAAGTATGGGGAGAAAATGCCCCCCAGTCACTTGAAGGTCATGGCGGCTATTGAAACCTGCCGCACTGAGGCCTTGGGCGGACATATTTACTACTGCGGTGAATGCGAGGAGACTTTTTACAGCTATCATTCCTGTCGCAATCGCCACTGCCCCAAGTGTCAAAATGATGCTGCTCAAACGTGGCTGGAAAAGCAGCAAGAGTTGCTCCTGCCCGTGCCCTACTTCATGGTGACCTTCACCGTGCCCGCCCCTCTCAAAATCCTAGCTCGTAGCCACCAGAAAATCGTCTACAACCTGCTCTTTCGTACCGCTTCCGCTGCCCTGCAACAACTGGCTCAGGACCCGCGGTTTGTGGGTGGAAAGATCGGCATGGTCGGGATTCTACAGACCTGGACTCGAGACATGAGATTTCATCCACACATCCATTTTCTCGTCCCCGGAGGAGGTCTGGCAGCCGATGGAGAGAGCTGGATGCCTTCGGGGCAAAACTTCTTCGTCCATGCCCAGCCCCTCTCAATTCTCTTTCGAGCCAAGTTCCGTGACGCCCTCAAGCTGACCGACCTCTTTGCCCAACTGCCTTCTCAAACCTGGACCCAGGACTGGGTGGCGGATTGTCGACCCGTTGGCTCCGGCGCAGCTGCCCTCAAGTATCTGGCTCCCTATCTCTTTCGTGTGGCTATCAGCAACAACCGCATCCTCAAACTTGAAAATGGCCAGGTCACCTTCACCTACAAGAAGGGCGACAGTGGTAAGCCCAAACGTGCTACTCTACCGGCTGAGCAATTCATCCACCGCTTTCTGCAACACGTCCTGCCCACCGGCTTTGTCAAAGTCCGCTACTACGGCCTCTTCAGCCCTGGCAACCGTCACTTGCTGCATCGAGTTCGCTCCTTGTTGGGGGCTGATGACTCTGACCCAGCCTCTCCTATCCTCCAACAGTCTGCCTCTGAAGCCGACACTCAGCTCTCGGATTTGGCTTGCCCGAAGTGTGGTCAGACCATGTCCTTGATTCATTCCATCCGCCCCCACAAGCCTCCATAATCGGTCCTCATCCCGGCATCCACTTCCGAGCCCGATCTCCATCCAGACTCAGCTTGCCTTCTGGACCTGCCCGCGCGCCTGCCATGAACTGCATCTTTTCTTTCTGTCTCAATTTTGCCGTCTCTGCCTCCTTTACCAAGGGGCTTTCGGATCTTTTCCAACCACTGACTTTGAACCACTTCCTGGATGCCAACTGCGATTTTGACCCTTGCGCTTCCAACATTCTCTTGGCCCACATTCGACGCTCTGCTTAAACCCCATAGCCCCTTCCCTTGTCCACACCGGCTCGTTCAACTCGGATTATGCGGTGGTTCACTTTTTGACACGCTTGGTCCCTGTCGGATCTGCCCAGAGCTCTGCCACGTACTACCCTGTCTCTCGTTCACACCGCATCAATCCTTATATCGTTCTGGTTGCATTACAGATCTTCCCACTCGCGCGCTGCCGGCTCTTGCTCTTGCCATAGGTCGTAGCCCTGACCGGTAGTCTGCCAACTGCCGGCGCTCTTGTCCTCGAGCATAGGTGGCTGCTCTGCCCAGGTAGGCCGGCCAGGTGGCAGTGCTCTGTACTCGGGCCATGCCTGGCGAGCCTGGCCACCACGCTCATACGCTCGCAGCGCCAGAGGTATGCCGACGATCAGCGCCAACAAAATACTGATCACCAGTCCATCTGTGGCACAACTCACCACAAGCCCACTGATCAGACTGTCTGTGCTGCGAGCGTCCCAGGTTTGGCCCACTTGATACGCCAGAAAGCCAGCGCCGCCAAGCAGAGCGAGTACAGGCGCAGCCACAAGCAGCGCTATGATGGTTTGCCACTTCACCGTCTCACCTCGCTCTCAGAGTCAGTCAGCAGCCACTCGCGAGCGTCTGTCACATGCCACTGCTCACGCTCTGGCTTACCATTGCCGATCATCAGGATCGTAGGCGCTGCCGGCGCCTGTGGCCTGTGATCAGAGTCACGCCTGCGCCCAGTGGCCAGCACAAGCAGCGCAGTGGGCAGGCCTGCCATAATACCGAACAGTACACCCACGCCCATGCCGATGGCGTCAGAGCTGAGCCTGCTGCCGATCTGCCACACTGTAGCGCCTACCGAAAGGACGAAAACGTACGCTAAGGAAAAATGATCACCTGCCTCTGGACAGAAGCAGGTGACGACCATTGAGACAGGCTCGATTAGACTAAACTGATGGCACTACGAGATCACTATCCGTCCGTCTTCAATGCAAATCAGCGTAGATCTGTAGAGGCACTCTTCTAGTTGCCTACCCCGCCTCCACAGGCAAGCTTAGGTCCGCCCCCCATTCCATCCAGGAGCCGTCGTAAAGGCTAATATCTTCGAAGCCCATCTGGTAGAGGACGAATAGATTCATAGCACCGGCGTAACCGGCCCCGCAGTAGGTGATGACGCGTTGGTCCGGTTCCAGGCCAATCGCCTGCCACATCTCTGCAAGCTCATCTACAGGGAGCAACGTGTCGTCCGTTGGATCTAGGTTGTCATCCACATAGAGATTCAGCGCTGTTGGAATATGGCCTGGACGCAGATCGGGCCAGCTTTGTTCACCGTTGTAGAAGGCCGCAGGCAGCGAGTCGATGATGACCGTGTCTGGATCTTCGATAGCTTGTAGCACGTCATCCACCGTGGCTAACAGCTCGGATCGATACGCAGCCGTGAACGTTGCGGGCACGGGTACATTGGCGCCTGTCTCCAGCGGCCGATCTTCCAGCATCCACTTTGTCAGGCCGCCGTCGAGCAGCTTTACGTCTTCGTGTCCGTAAAGACGTAGTGCCCACCAGAAGCGGGCAGCCCAGGTGTTCCCCCCATCGTCGTAGACCACCACAGTGGTGTCGTTGTCGATGCCCAGCCGACCCATGAGATCCTCGAAGGCAGCTTGTGGCAAGATCAACAGTTGAGCAGTCCCATCGGGATCAGAAACGTCATCTCGTGCATCAACGTAGACGGCACCGGGAATGTGACCTGCTTCATAGCTAGCCACACGGTTTGCCAACGCTCCCTCCGCCAGGAAATCCCGGGTGTCCAGGATGCGCAGGCCCGGATCGTCCAGGCGGTCGGCCAGCCAATCGGTGCTGGCTAGTGCTTCCGGATGGGCGTATTCGGACATGACGGCCTCCGGCGCCTGGAGCGGCTGGCAAGCGCTCAAGAACGGCGTTGCTAGCAGAATCAACACTATCAAGAAAACAAAACGTACCATGACGTGACTCCTTTATGTTTATGGAAAGACGTTTATGAAAGGACTAGACTTGCTCTCCTGGACGAGACGAAGATATAGACAGTCGTAAGTAAAGTGTACTCAAACATGGCTACAAAATGTCCACAAAACGTGATGCGACCAATGATTTGAACGATTGATAGACATGTTTATCAGTAGCATTTACCGTCTGAACTTCTGATAATGCGAAAATGGGTCTATAATAGCCAGAGATTTCCACTTCTGATAACAGGACGGTCCGGATGAAAATCGCTCCAGATTCTGCTCTCTATCCCATTTTCGTTAACTACGAAACCTGGTTGGACAAGCAACCGCTCTCGGCCAACACCCGTCGCACCTATCTCACCCAGGTCCGGCAGTACTGTGTTTACCTGGACCAAACCGTTACTGAATATGGAGATCCTCTCAAGGACGAACATGCCCGCGATTATGCTGTTCGTGACTACAAGACACACCTCAAGACAGTGCGCAGACGAAAGCCCACAACGGTGAATATCGCGTTGGCTGCTCTAGAGCACTTCTACCGATTTCTGCAGATGTCACCGGCGCAGGTGCAACGAGAAGACATTTCCCAGCAAGCCCCTCGGGCTCTAACCGAAGATGAGCAAAGGCGTTTCCTGCGGGCGGTAGAACGGTCACCCTCGCAACGCGATCGAGCGGTGGCGTCGCTCCTGTTCTATACAGGGCTGCGCATAGGCGAATGCGCCGCTCTCGATCAAGGCGACGTACTTGTGTCAGCACGTAAAGGAACTGTGGTTGTTCGTCAGGGAAAACGAGATACGTATCGAGAGGTACCTCTCAATGCGGAAGTCCGCAAGGCGCTAGATGCTTGGTTGGTCATGCACAAAGAACGCTTCTCCAACAGCGACGACCCTGCCTTCTTTCTGAATCGACGGGGACAACGCCTGTCTCCACGATCCATTGACCTTCTGCTGCGAAAATTTGGACAGGAGGCTCACGTATCGCTGTCAGCACACGTTTTGCGCCACACTTGTTTGACCAACCTGGTACGGAATGGCACAGACCTGGTTATCGTGGCGGAAATTGCTGGTCATCGCCGTTTGGAAACGACGCGCCGCTACAGCTTACCCACCGAACAAGATCGGATCGATGCTATGGAAGCTCTGCAGGTGGACTATTAGATGCCCCGCCGATTCTTGAGTCAAGCTGAACGCATTCGTTTGAGCCAGTTTCCAGACGAAGTCACGCCTGCTGACTGCGTCGTCTATTTCACCCTCACCCCGACCGACCAGCATTTGATCGCAACTCGGAGAGGGGATGCCAACCGCTTGGGCATCGCGTTGTTGCTGTGCAGCCTGCGCTATCTGGGCTACTTTCCAACCGATATCCAGCAAACCCCTGGCAACATTGTCTTGTTCGTAGTCTACCTCTCATGACTTATTGCCAACTCCCCTTGTACGAGACACTTGCCGCAAGGCTTCAGTACCTGTATAGTATTCCAAAAGAGAACATGCATTCTGAGCCGCCTCTGCCGTTCAGCCTGCATACTTCCCACCACTCTCTGCAGACCGCAGCGCAACAGTAACGGGACTTCTGAAATCTAGTAACACGCGCATCTATCTACGTAGACAGAGTTCCGTCGCAGATAGGCAATGGAGTTCTCAGTGCCTTCCTATGGAATCATCGAAATTCAGATCCGCTCCAGCGTGCTGCCACAGATCCCCGTCGCGCTGATCGTCGGCCCAACGAATCAGATCTTCGAAGGCCATGCCGAACCCGGTCTGTTACCGTGGACACCGGTCGACGACCCACAGTCTGACGGGGATCGCCTGTTCGACTGGCTCTTCAGCAACGGCGAACTGCGTCTCGTCTGGCAGGAGACGCGCAAACGGTTCCCCGCCTGCCGCGTGAGAATTCGCATCGAGAACGCGAACCCCGCCTTACATGATATTCCGTGGGAAAATCTGCGCGAAGTGTTGGGCGACGGGGTGTCTCTGGAGATCCGACGCTCTCACATCGCCGCTGCGCGGGCGACACCGTTTGCCCGCGCCCTGCGCGGTGATGCAGAAAATCTTACGCAACCATTGCCGAGTCCGCTGAAGATACTCGTTGCCGTTGCCGACCCGCCGATGGATTCACTACGCCTGAATGTCGAAGAGGAATTGGAGGTCGTCTACTCTGCAATTAAAGGGCTAAATGTCGAAATCGTTCTGGTCGAGCAGCCCTGCTCACACAGTTCACTAGAACAAGGTATCCGCAAGGGTTGCCACATCGTTCACTTCGTTGGTCATGGGGCAGTCGACGACAATCGACTTCCTTTTCTCTTCCTGCCATCGTCCCGTGATCCGGCCGCTGAGGTGGAGGCCGTGTATGGCGACCATCTGGCCCTGATGATACAGCGATTGCAGCCCGAGTCCGACATGTCTGACCAGATTATGCCCCGGCTCTTCATGCTTGCCGGCTGCCGGACGGCGACGCAAGGCACGAGAGACGCCTACAGGGGGTTTGCGCCCTCGCTCATTGACGCCGGAGTACCGGCAGTCGTCGCGATGCAGGGTGACGTTCGCGGTCGATACGGCGCATCGTTTCAGCCGCACATTCTACGAACAACTTCTCGCCCATGGCTGCGTTGACCAGGCAGCCAATGAAGCCCGTGCATCGATTCTGACTGTGCAGTTGCCCGGCGCGGCGATTCCCGTTCTCTTCACCAGCCTGGCCGACGGCGTTCTCTGGCAAGTCAAGGCGGATCAACCTTGCCGGTTCCGCATCACTCGCGATCGACTCGAGATATGCAGGTGGTCTGTACCTACGCCTGCCCGCGCTCCTGGTTGCCGGATTTGCCATTCTGATCGCGGCTTTTCTGCTCGTACTGACCTCCAGCTCACTGTCGGTGCAGTCAACCGTTGGCGAGATAAGGGCCCTGCTGCTACCCAAACCGCTAATGACGGGTGACTTCAATATAGGCGTAGCACGCTTCGGTCAACGCAGCTCCGACGGGATCGGACCGAGTGAGGCCGGGGCGGATTCGGCCGGCGATTTCTTTGGGTTCTTGCAACAGGAAATGGATGGACTCAACACGGAGTTTCAAATCGACCTCCGTGGACCGGACGATATCGACACCATCAGAGGGGTCAACGGGAAGGAGATGATGGGACAGCGCGGCCCTGCGTGCCCAAGAGATCGGCGCGGATCTGTTGATCTATGGTGTCATGGACGTCAACGGCGATCAGACGCAGCTCGAGCCCATGTTTCACCTCGCGTGGCGTCGACTGCGCCAGGCGGAAGAAGCATCGGGGTCCTACGGCTTCGGCCACTACGTCGTAGCCGGAAACATCAACGAAAATCCGGTCACCAGCCGCGACATGCGCATGGAGTTGGCCAAGGGATCCGATGGTCTTGCCAACTTCGTGATAGGTCTTGGCTATTTCTCGCTGGGTCGTTATGTGGAAGCTGACCACCACTTCGGTTTGGCCACAGACGACGCCGAGCTAGACAATCTCGACGTACGGCGTGTGCTCTATCTGTTCCGGGCAAGCACTGCGGTGCACCTCGATGATCTGGTGGCCGCGACAGGGTATTACGATCAGGCCCTGGAGATCGATCCCGACTACGCGTGTGCACAGCTTGGCAAATCGGAGGTCATATTTCTGGAGGGCCGAGACGACTGTGTTCCAGAGAAGATCGATGTCGACAAACTAAAGGCTGCCATCGACGGATATGCAGCGGCCCTCACGCCATACGGTCAACTGGAGGAAGAAAGCGTGGAGCTGGAGATACCGCTGAAGGCCGCGTATTTCACGACACGGGCAAGGGTTTGTCTTGCGATTGCCGGGGTCACCATTCCCGGTGTCGACACCAACTGGGCGCAAATCGAAGAAGATTTGACCGCGGTGGTCACGGCTTACCGGAAGGCCGAGCCGGACCGAAAGGGGCGG
Organism: uncultured Chloroflexia bacterium; assembly: GCA_963715415.1. Lineage (GTDB taxonomy): Bacteria > Chloroflexota > Anaerolineae > Caldilineales > Caldilineaceae > JAWKOK01. Next base: position 46,323 of record CAVQSG010000005.1, read on the forward strand.
ATTGCCTACCTGGTGGCGGAGGCCTACAGCGATCTGGCGCTGGTCCACATCAGACCCGATCCGCACGGTGTCCCGCAGAGGCTCGCAGGGCTGAACCATGCACGCGAGGCGTTCGAAGAGGCGGAAAATCTGAGCAATCTCAACGAACGCAAAGGGGTATTTGCTACCTGGCAAGCCCGCCTAGACCTCTATGCCGGTGATTGTACGAATGCGCGCCACAATTTGGACCAGGGCCGCACATACCATCTACTTTACCAGCAGCAGAATACGCCCACCGGCCAGCCAAATACTGGTAGCACAGAAGTGGACAACGGGTTCTGGAGGGCCGTGAACGCGGAATGGAGTACAAGATGCTAGAGCGAAGACCGTTCTCCGCCGTCAAGGGTTGGTCATATTGGGCTGCGCTCGTCCTCATCCTCCTGGTTGTCGGCGGCTGCAATCGCAGGCCAGAAAGCGCCCCAGGGTCTGCCACGAGTGATGAACCCGTAGCACCGAGCAGGATCGCTGCGCCACCCGAGGCGACAACAACGGCCGCGACGGATGTACTTGCCGGGGAAAGCAAAATCGGCGTGACCGCGACACTCACTGCGTCGGCCACGATCTCCCCAACCTTGACCCCGGTACAGGCCGCGCTGACGACCAACATCGCGCTCAACATCAGATCGGGTCCGGGCACAGAGTATCCAACGGTTGGCGTCTATGCGTCCGGCGCCGAGACGACGATCCTGAGCAAAAATCTTGACGGCTCGTGGTGGCGCATCACATGCCCGCAAGGCGTCACCGGCGATGAGTGCTGGGTAACGGCCGACAGTGAACTGGTCAGTGTTGCCAGCATCGACAATGTTGCGGTGACGGCTACACCCACATTACCGCCCCCCACACTGCCACCCACGGCAACACCCGCGCCGACGGCAACGCCCTGTGTGCGCGCCGTCCCTGTGGGCTGGGTACCCAGAACGATTGTTGCCGGCGATCGTGCCGAGACTATCGCCAGAGAGACCGGTACTTCCGCGCAACGTATTCAGGAAGTCAACTGTCTACCGTCGGCAGACTTCGTCCGGATCGATCAGACACTCTATGTACCACCCCGACCAGAGACAATCGCCAATGTTGCCGCCTCCACAGATTCAGAAAGCGCACCGCCTGCTGCTATGCCAGGTGCGGTTACGGCGAATGTGGTCGCGCCTGCTGCGCCCTCTGCGCCAGCTCCTGCTATTCCCCTAGCGGCAGCACCCGACGCAGCCGTAGCGAATGCAGTACCACTGCCACAATCAGCGTCCCTTGCGGTACCGGCTCCTGAACCGATTGCACAGCCAATCGGACCGTTTGTGCCGATTTCGCAGCCAATCGGTCCGTCTGTACCGATCAACGATTTGCGAGACGCGGATAGTGGTATTGCCGATGCGCTCGGATTCGTCGATCCCTTGTTCGCCTGCGCGACCTCTTCACCCTCGGCAACGCCTGCCATCGTCTTTGGATCGGACCCCGGTCTGGCGCCGCAGGTCGGCCAGAAGGTCTGCATCGCGTATTTTGCTGACACGGGCTCCAAAGTGACGGTAAGAAAGGTGCCCGGTTCGAATGTCTGCCCGCAGGAGCCCGATTTCCCCGTGTCCGAATTACTCTGCCCATCGCTCGTCGAGAACGATGTCTGGGAAAGTTCAGACCCAACCTACACGAAGTACTGGTGCCCCACCACGGTCGGCACACATCGCGTTACGCTTGAGTCTGACGGCGAAGTTACTGCCACGGTCGATTTCTGTGTAGCTCCGCCACAAGTTCCTCTCGTCTTCGTAAATAGTCAGGTGATTCGACTGGGCGACGGACTGTCGCTGTTCATCATCGGACCAGTTTCACCGGCCGACGATCTCTATGTATATCGATTCTGTGGCGAGTCATGTTTCAAGCCAATCGGCCACATCGACGGGGCAGAAATTGCCGCCGCAAGGCGAGATGACGGGAACATCTATGTGCGGCTGACTTCCCTGGAACGTGGACACAAGTATCTCATCACGTTTGCCGACAATAGCTTCGTCTACCAAAATTATGTTAAGCCCGTGGACGGAGTGGAACAGGACCCGCGGGTATTCGTGGTGCGCTAGAGCGGGTCATTTGTGGGGGTTCGTCCGGTTCTGACGCCTCTTTCGACCTGGCGTATCCAAATCGAGAGACAAGGAGCAACACAATGTCAATCCGCCAGCTGCTGTATGCGCTGCCGATCGCAATCTTGCTTGCGTTGACCGGTGTTTCGTCCGTTGCCGCCGACATCGGCGACGGCAATGTGGCCCGTGTTCCGGTCGCATGGTGCATCCTCAAGGGTAGTCCGACGGCATCCGAGTTCCAGTTGATGAACGCCTTGTCGTACGACAGCATCATGCAAGAGCGACTCGAATTGCCGACCAACGGAATATTCGCCGACACCGCAGAGATCGTGCTGCGTTCAGCCGTGGTGACGACAACCACGAATTTGAGTGTGCCCATCATCCCGGATCCGAATACATCACATGCCAAGGAGGGTGACGTACTCAGTCTATCGTCAGGTGGTGTTGGCGAATTCCGCAAAATGTTACAGGATTGCCGTGCTATTTGGGATCAAGAGGGGCACAACGGCGATGGCATCACAGCGGTAAATATCGGACTTTTCCACAAGCCTAACGGTGGCTATCTGGAGATGATCGGCTGGAGCGGCTGTGAAGAGCTTCCCGACGGTCCCTGTGCCGAACCTGTGGACGGTCTGATCGTGGTGGCTGACCGGCTCTACCTTCACCCAAAGATCGGTGCGCAAAACCGAAATTGGCCAGATTCGGATCGCCACTTCACCTACCCGGATCCGCTTGATCAACTCGTTGCCCATGAAATCGGACATGCTCTTGGGCTGGAGCACCGGTCAGACCCCGACGCACTGATGAACCCGGTACAACAGGGCAACGCCGCGGCAACGGGAGCCGCAGCCGTGCCACTAGCGCCTGGCGAATCCGGCCTAGTGGACAACATTCAGCTCAGCGAAATCGAGCGATTATCACTTCACGACCGATCGCTCGCCGTCATCGGCCAGGACCTTGACCCGGAAGGAGACTTCGAGCCGGGCCGACTATCGGGTTACCGGATTGTCGATGGTGTCGGGAGCATTGCAGGTCTGTCTGCTTACAGAGACCTGGCGTCAGTTCGAGTGGCCCTGGACCGCGGTGATGTCTCGAGTGGAAATCAGCCGGCGCTCTATATCGACCAGCAAATGTTCGGTACGATGCGGGATGAAGCGGAGACTACGCCATTCGATGCGCTGTACCTCCTCGATCTCACGGCCGACAGTGGCGTAGATCTCAATCTGCCAGACAACAGCGGCTTAAGGCAGGATATGGGCATACCGGAGGTACGGATCGATGGCGTCGACCTGTTCGTGCGAGCCGAGGTAGCTGACGGCACGGTGGAGCTGACCGCATATCGCTATCTCGACAACCAGTTCGTCTTGGAGCCAAGTTTGGAAGGCAAGATATCCGGCGAGTTGAAAACACTCGTGATGTATCCTCATTTTGCACCATCCTCGGAAGGTGGCGGCGCGGTAACAGAGGACTTGACGTTACTTGATGCGGATATGATCGAACTCATGGAGAGGGGAATGCCGGTCTATGACACCATCACCGTAAAGATTAACCTGGACGCAGTCGACATCGACATAGACGCCGTTAACTACCGCCCCAAAATCGAGACACTCCTGACTGAACCTCTGCAAACGGCAGTTGAGCCACCGGTCGTGCTGGATTGGTTGGACGGTAACATCGAGCTGGAAGGTATGGATCGTTCCGAATGGCTAGTGAATCCCGTCGTGACACCCCCCGTGTTCCCGATCAGGGTCAGCCAATCTCCGTTCTGTCGTTCCGCACTCGCGGCCCAACCGGGCGACCGCATCAATGTGGCGTCTGACGGGCTGGTCGGTGGACTGGCCATCACTCGACTGGGAAATGAATTCGTCACAGGTGGTTGGATCGATCCCGACGGATATGCAAGCCTGGACTTCCAGGTTCCGTGGGATGCCACCCAGGGCCTGAATACGATCAGCATCAACGTCAATGGAACAGGGTTGACGGTGAACTGTGTCATCGATGTCGTGCAAGCCGCGGAGCCTGCAGTGGCCATTCAACGCGCATCAACACCGGACGTCACCATTTTTCAGGATACGACCATCAACCTAATCACCGGCCTGAACCGGACGCTGCAACATTCTGCGTTCTTCCCTGGCATTCCCGGCGAATGATAGGAGCGCGGGTAGTGATACAACAGTCTGTCGACAATCCGCTGGCCGGCAAGATATGGCTGGTTCACGTCTGCAACGCCAATACTGCAGCAGCGACACAGATATCGCCGTCAGCAGCAGCAACGTCAAGCGTAGATCCAGTAGTGTCGACTTGGCCCATGATGCGCGGTTACGCCGGGTCCTGCATATCGATCATGATGACGCCCACGTCGCCCACATAGGCGACGCCGCCGTGTTAGCTACCTGAGCCCGGCGTTGTACGAATTATGCGGCGTAACACAACGGTTCTATCAGAGCTCCACCCACCGTGAGTTTCAGGGTCAGCGGAATGCTTTTCGTCGCTTGCGAAGATGAAAAATCGTGTGCAGTTTATCGCAGAAGCCGTTGTTCAGGCAGTTGCAGATTTGTGGAATCCTCGCTCTGTTCAAGCTTGAGCCGCATCGTGTGGCCAGTCCGCGCATCAACGACCAACGACATGATCGAATGAGCATCGACGTCAGCAATGTTGGTGCTCATATCGCTCTGCCGGACATGAGAAGTCTTTTTATTAGGCGAACGTCTCTACGGTCTGCGCTCAACGTAACTGTCAGGACATCATTCCGACGCGACAGCTTTCAGGAAGGTCGCTAACCTGATTCCGGACGGCTGCTAAGCGCCAACTGGCGTTTCGATAAGTAGTCCTCCATATTCCAACACATCCAAACCCAAAAAGGTATCGCATCGCGTGCGCACTGACTACGCCGACCTGGAAGTGCAAATCAGACATCACGACGGCGACACTTACCGGGTTACGCTCCGTTTTCACCTGCCCGACACCGACACACCCATCGGAATGTGTCAATAGTATTGGACAGTGAAATCAAACAATTAGTGTAGCATTTGCTGTGTGGTCACCCCCTTGCCAGCGATGGCCGATTGTGTCCCGGTGCTCGTCGGCGTCAAGGGCTTCGCAAGTCGGCCAAAAGCCGCCGACCCTTGACGCCTCCTGCGCACCGGAAGGGCTGCTCGGTATCGCCGGCAAGGGGGAGGTCTCTGGCTCTGACTCACCTGCGCCGTCACGCGAAACGGTCGGCGGATTGATCCAGACTTCACTTGGCAGCTGCGGTGGTGTCGGCACTCCTTTCACGAATCGTTCCGGATGTTGCTCGTAGGCGGCCTGCAAGACCCGTTGGCGTTTCTCATTGACTTGCCCGGCCAGTCCGTAATGGACGGTGACCGGCGCCATCAAGGCGATCCCTGTATGACGATGCTCCTGGTTGTACCAACTGACAAACGCTCGTGCCCAGGTCCGGGCATCTTCGATGGAGCCGAAGCGTTGCGGATAGTCGGGTCGATACTTCATGGTCTTGAACTGGGCCTCCGAAAACGGGTTATCATTCGACGTGTACGGCCTCGAGTGGCTCTTGGCCACACTCAGGTCGCTCAGCAACTGCTCCATACTCTTGGCAATCATGGGCGAACCCCGATCTGCATGCAAGGTAAGCTGCTCTTTGCCGATCTGCTGCTTGCGACAACTCTCACTGACAAGCTGCCGGGCCAAGGCCTCCGATTCCCGCTGGGCAACGAGCCAACCTACGATGTAGCGGCTGAAGATGTCCAGGACTACGTAGAGATAGAAGGAGCTCCACTTGACTGGACCTCTGAGCCGGGTGATGTCCCAGGACCATACCTGGTTGGGGCCGGTCGCCAGCAGCTCCGGTTTCTGGTAGACCGGGTGACGCAGTTGGTTGCGTCGCTCTCGCACCTCACCGTTCTCAGCCAACAGCCGGTACATGGTACGCCAGTGACAGTGGTAGACGCCTTCATCCAACAGGACAGCATAGACCTGCCGAGGAGAAGCATCTTGGGGTACCAGCGAGATTCGCGCGAAAATATACGGTAGGGTTTCTACCAGAGAGAGCCGGAAGATTTTAAGACTTGACAAAGAATCGAACGTTTCTTTTTATCAGGCTGAAATACAAAATCGGCTGACTTCTGCGAGCCAAAATGTATAAAAGAAGCCTCCAAATGGCCTTTCTTTTTTCAATAGGCGGACGTTTCTACTCGTAGCGTATATTTACACGCGAATCTCGCTGGTACCCTATATCAAGCTACTTGTTGGTAGGGTTCAACCGGCTCCAGAGGATTGACCGCCACTGTCTTGGGTGCTAAGATATACTTGCAATTGTACAATACATTGTATATATGAACCCAGGTAGATTAGACGATATGCCCAAAACCGTGACCTCCAGCGAAGCCCGAGATCAGTTTGGCGGGCTGCTCAAATGGACGCAAGAGAATCAAGACGAGGTGGTGGTCAAGCTCCGAGGCGAACCGGCCGCTGTCATCATGTCATACGATGCCTACGAAGAAGTGACCCAGCTTCGCCGACTGCAGAAGCGGCAACAGGCTTGGCAAAAACTGCAATCCATTCGCCAACGTGTCCAGCGGCGAGTGAAGGAAGAGGATCTATCTGCCGAGGAAGCGTATCTTTTGTCAGGCTTTGATGAAGAGGCAGCTCAAAACCTCATCGAGCAGGATCGTCAACTCGCTGAATCGGAACCATGAAAGTCCTTCTCGATGCCAACATTTTCATCAGCTATCTTCTAGCACCCGGCCAACCTCGCACCATTACCGAAGTCGTCAAATATTGTTTTTCAACCCCCTCAATTGAACTGGTCGCTCCCCAGGAGTTACTCACCGAGATTACCCGGAAGGTCCAAGAGAAGGAGTACCTGCGTACCCACATTCAAGCAGGTGACCTGGCTGACTTGCTGGAGACTCTTGAACTTGTAGCCGACTTCCCTCCTCGGCTTGAAAATTTTCCCAGTGTGTTTCCGGATCCGGACGATGACTACCTCTTCGCATACGCCCTCGCTGAGGAAGTAGATTACCTGGTCACGGGAGATCGAGCACTCCTGGAACTGAAGGGCTTGGACGAGGTGCAGATCGTCCAAGTGCCTGAGTTCTGGCGGATCTTGGGACTGAATCAGATGGGCAATTAACGATCGGGAGATGAACAAAGCGGAGTGTCGGAAACAAAGGGACGAAAACGGCGCCGTCACTGTCAGATATCAGACGGGATATACTCATGACGATCAGGGTGCTAGCCAGATCGGGTAGACGGGTTAGTTAAATGGCGTGGACCCCCTAGTTCCAGACCAGCCCTGAATTTCTTGATTGCGAAATTTGCAGGATAAAAGAACCGCGCGTCCGCTTCAGTTACTTCGTTGGTACACCTCCTTGAAATATTCACCAGGGACATCCCCTACCCATGCTCTTCACCAGATTCCGCTCTCACTCGGTCTTGAGCAATTCTGGCATATTGAGGCTCCCGCTCAAACCCAAACCACACCCGATCACTTTGCTCGCAGGCCACGGCCGCGGTACCGCCGCCCATGAACGGCTCCCATACCACATCAGGGGGTCGACTGAATGCTGAGATAAAGTAGCGAGCTTCGTCAACCGACTGTCCCCACGGATGATATTTCTTGGATTTTCCACCGCCTTGAATTAAGTCCTCAACTTCCAACCATGGCATGGCCTCCCAATGACGACTAAAATTGGACACCGTTTCTAATCAACATTGACAGAGGCAGTATCTGAAGACGCCTTTCTATGGCTGGCCAAGGATGACAGCCAATCTACGTCGGCAGGGCTATGCAGTCAATCACAAACGGGTCCAGCGTTTGATGCAGAAGATGGGCATCCAGGCCATCTATCCAGCGCCGAAGACGACGACCCGTCACAGGAGCACAAGGTCTATCCGTATCTGCTTGCGCAATCTGGCCATTACTCGTCCGTTTCAAGTGTGGAGCAGCGACATCACCTACGTTCCCATGCCGAGAGGTTTCATGTATCTGGTCGCCGTCATGGACTGGTACAGCCGATATGTCGTCGCCTGGCAATCTCTCCAACACACTGGATGGCGGCTTCTGTCTTGAAACGCTGCAGCAGGCTCTGCAGACTGGGAAACCTGAAATCTTCAACACCGACCAGGGCGTTCAGTTTACGGCAACTGCCTACACTTCCTGTCTGGAAAACGCCGAGATCCGCATCAGCATGGATGGTCGTGGTCGCGCACTGGACAACATTTTCATCGAGCGGCTCTGCGGGTGCCCTCTGGGCGCGGTCAAGTACGAAGACCTCTATATCAAAGAGTATCCAACTATGCCGGCTCTAACCGCTGGACTCGAACAATACTTCACGTTCTACAATCAGGAGCGTTTGCATCAGTCACTGGACTATCGCACACCGGCCGAAGTGCATTGTGCCGATCGAGATCAAAGCAGACCAAGTGCCGACCCCCTTACACCTGGTCTCTCATTCTCTCCAACGGCCGCAGACTTTTGTCAAGACGGCAGATTTTCTTTTTGCTCTGTCTCTGACGAAAAATCTGCCATCGACTGCACGCAGAGAGCTTGGCTTGCAGAACCAGACTCAACAACGCACGGCCTATCTCGTCAGCAAGCGTTGACAAAAGCCTGCTGCCGTGAGGGTCACCATTACCAGGTGTAAGGAAGAGTGTGGGTACCAGCGCCGCTTAACATAACGCACCAACTATACAAGACCAGTTTTCACCCTATTTTCGCCGTTTCGTGGGCTTGACATTGGGGTCAACTATATCACCCCTCGGCCAGCGGCAATCTCTGTCCGACCGGCGGTATCTCGGGAAATGGTTTATGCGGCTCCGTTTGGTACCAGTATGCAGTGCTGGAAAGATCGTCAGAGCGATTGTTGTTGTGTCCATGCTCGATGGTGACCTTGATGCTCTTGCGGAAGTGCACCGGGTCTTCAATGTGAAAACGATAGTAGGATGACTTGCCGCTCCAGTTTGGGCCACCGGGCAGTGTCAATCCGTGGTAAGGACTGTCGTACTTGACGGCTGGACAATAGGCAGTATTGAAATAGTCTTCTGTGCCAGTTCCATGCAGGCTCGGTGGCCACTCTTCGCCATCGATGAAGATCATGTCGTCGCCCTCACCGTACCAGTTGAAGAGCTTGAAGAAGGCCATGCGCTCTTCGGGAGTGGCAAGCTTTGATTCTTCCTGCGGCGTGGGCCATGGTTTATCGTCCGGCCAGGCAAGGTCATCTTCACGGCGCAGATTATGAAAATTCAGATTACACCCCACATAGTGACCGGCACCTTCGGCCTCCAGGATAATGTAGTTACCTTTGCCGCCAATATTCCGTCCTCCGAATTCAAAGGCCAGGTTGCTCATGATTTCTTCCGGTGCTTGAGCAAAGAGTGGATTCCCAGCAGCAAAGGCTTGACGCGTTTCTTCAATCAACTCCGACATGTCTTCCTGACTGACGCCTTTGGTCGGATTCTCCCGCCGCCATTGGGCGTGAAACCGTCCCATATCGTCTGGAATGGTCTCGTGCAATTCATAGTCGACGTAGTAGTAGAAGTTCATCGGCACGTCAGCCTCGTTGAGCAGGAAAAACTCTGCTCGTGTGCCAAAAGGCATGGGAAACCAACAGTTGAAGCCTGCGCCCGTCAGCGGGGCTCATCTGCAGCGGCATGGCAGAGAAGTTGACTGTCTTCGCATGCCCAACGCCAAAGAAATCACCCAATGGAACTTCAATGGAATATGCATCCTCATCATCCCAGCGCGCCCGCAGAATGACCCGTCTCAGGTAGTCGTCCTGCTCGCAGGCATGGGTGCACCAGATGTGATTGATGCAACCGGCTCCGACAATATCGGCCAGTGTTGCCATCTGGCCGGGTTGGACAACCAGAAAATCCATGTTGCCCCCGGTGCGATCCCAACTGGAGACACGACGGGTCGTTACATTGCGGATTCTTGCAAGTTCCCCTAATGGACTCCCTTTGAAAACACTCCACTGGTAGCTCCTTTCTTAGATCACTTCCAGGAATTCAAAGCTGGGCAGCACCGGAAAGGGCAGCGTGCGGCTCTATCTGATACCAGAATGCTGTGGACGCGATATCATCCTGCAAGGCGAGGTAGCGAGGCTTTCCCTCCAGTCCCATGCGCCAGCCCGAGCGCTTGAATGGTGACGCGCAGGTCCTGCTTGAAACGAATCGGGTCCATCACATGCCATCGATATAAGCCAAATGCGGGTATTGGCCTTGTTCAAGCCATCGGATCGAATCACCTGTGGCATACCTGAGAACGGCGAAGAGAAGTCGCTGTAGCGACCGGGTGGCTGTTCAAAGCCCCAGGCGCCGCCAAAGTAGTCCTCGGTACCGGTGCCGCAGATGGTGGGAAAGTCCGCGTCACCGTCGATGTAGAACTTGATCTCGCCTTCGCCCCACCAGAGGTTATTGTTGACGCCCCAGGCCATATACACGCCCACATAGTGACCCTGCCCCTGGACGCCGTCGAGAATCGTATAGACCTCCTTGTACGTGCAGCGGATTCTGACGGCGAAACTGGGCATGGAAATAGGCACGATCTGCTTCCACTTCGGTCAACGTATAGTTGATCTGATAGAAGAAACGGTTGATCTTGTCGGGAATCAGGTTCTCTATGAGTGATCCTGGCATGGCTGCGGAATGGCATCTCCCAGTAGCAGTTGAAGCCGCCGGCCGGATTGACCGCGATGGGCAACGACTTGACGTTGGCAGCGCTCGCACCAGCCCATGCAGAAGAAGTCGCCCAGCGGAACTTCGACCGACGGCATCACTTCGTCGTCCCAGTAGATGCGCAGAATCAGCGCCCGCCAGTATTTTGGCTCCACGGTGAACCAGAGTTGCTGGATCGCACCAGAACCGTCGATGTCGGCCAGCGTGACGGTGGTGCTGCCGGGTATGTGGATGCAGGGCGACACCTTCCAGCCGACGCCAAGTTCGCGGGCGGCGTCGGCGCCTGTGCCTTCTGTGGCCATCCCGCCTCTGCCCTTCTCGCCGGTAAAATTCTCCGCACTGATGGAACGGGATTCAGCGTTCGATACGCGGGAAAGGCTTGCCCAGGTTCAGTCCCAGACCGTTGAACGAGTTGGTCATGATTCTTCCTCCCAAACGTACCATGTCTACACGATTTCTAGAAAGTCGCGATCCGGAAGCTCGGGAAAGGGCGCGCGGGCAGCGTCTGATACCAGTACGCCACGGAACAGATATCATGCTGGCCCGGGATAGTAGCGTCCTTCCTTGCGCCAGCCCGAGGGCCTGAATCGTCACGCGCAGGTCCTGCGGAAGTTGATCGGGTCCATGATGTGCCAGCGATACATCGCATGGCGATGCTGTGACTGGTAGGCGCCGTCGGGTCTGAAGCACCTGATGCATGCCCATAAATGGCGTCGTATAGTCACGGTATATGGCCGTCGCGGTCGAAGTTGTAGGACGCCGCCAAAGTAGTCCTCGGTGCCGGTTCCGCAGATGGTCGGGATACTCGCCGTCGCCGTCGATGAAGAACTTGATCTCGCCTTCGCCCCACCAGCCGTTGTTGTTGATGCTCCAGCCCATCGAGGTGCCCACATAGTGGCCGCGGCCCTGTGACGCCGTCGAGAATCGTGTATTCCTCCAGGTAGGGCAGAGGATTGCGCCGCCGGAACTGGGCGTGGAAGTAGGCTGCCTGCTGCGGGCACGTCGGTCAGGCAGTAGTTGATCTGGTAGAAACAGGCGGCGGTGCGCACGGGATTGCGATTTTCGATGGTAATTCTGCGCCTGTCGGCGAAAGGGCATCTCCCAGAAGCAGTTGAGCGACGCGGTCGGGTTCACGGCCACGGGAGTGAGCTGATCTGGGTGGCCGGACCCGCGTTGGGCGTTCTGCGGATTCTGGAAGCTGTATGGCATGGCAAAGAAGTCGGTCAGCGGGCACTCCACGGACGGCTGCTGCTGGTCTTCCCAGTAGATGCGCAGGATGAAATCCCGATCCATGATCGTGCCGCCGAACCACATGCTCTGGATCGCGCCAGGACCCGCGATGTCCGCCAGCACGGCGGTTTCACCCGGTTCGACCGTCGACGTAGGGCCGGCACTTCCAGCCACGCCCCAGCTCGCGTGCCGGACCGTCCGGCGCCGGTTCGGCCATGGCGCCCATGCCCCGTCGCACCGGTCGGATTTTCAGCGCTAATCGAACGGGTGTCCGCATTGCTCAGCCAGGACGAGATTGCCCAGATTTCGTCCAAGTCCGTTGAATGATATCATATCGGTCACCTTCTGTTGCTCCACATTTCGAAGTCGACCAGTTTGAAACAGAGCACCTCGCGACCATCCTCGGTCTTGACCTCGGGCGGTTTCACTTTGCGGCAGATGTCTTGCGCATAGGGGCAGCGCCCGCAAACTTGCAGCCGACATACCCGTACTCCTTGCTACTCCATGTCGGGCAGGCGTACCATCTCGCTCCATTTTTCGCCGATTTTGGCCACCGAGTCGAGCAAGCAGTTCGGTGTAGGGATGGGCTGGATGCTTTGAGGATCGCTGCTGGACGGACCATATTCGACAATATTGCCACGGTACATGATGGCGATCAGATCGCTCACATAGTAGGCGGTCGAGAGATCGTGGGTGATGTAGAGGATATTGACTTCGAACTCATCGCGCAGCTTCTTGAAGAGATTGACCACGTTCATGCGCAGCGATGCATCGATCATGCTGACCGGCTCGTCGGCCACCAGCAGTTCCGGATGAGGAATCATGGCGCGCGCCACCGAGACGCGCTGCAGTTCACCGCCCGAAAACTGATTGGGATAGCGGCCGATCACCCGCTCGGCGGAGAGACCCACATTGACCAATGCCTCGTCGACCGCCTGATGGGCTTCTGCCTTGGTCTTGGCGCCCTAGAATATTGCGCGCCGTCTCAAAGAGATAGGTGTCGACGGTCTTGCGGCTGCTGAAGCTCTCGAATGGGTTCTGGAAGATCGGCTGCACCCTGCGCCGGAAGGCTCGCATTTGCAGCTCTGGATTCAGGCCGCCGCCGGTGCTCATGCCGTCGATGACAATCTCGCCATGCGGTCGGCTGCATCAGACGCAGCACCATACGCGCCAGCGTCGTCTTGCCGGAACCGGATTCGCCCACGAGGCTGAGGATCTGCGGCTTTGCCCTTTTCGAGCGAGAGCGTGACCTGGTCGACTGCCGCGAATCTTGGTGGCGCCGATCAGTCCGCCAATGCGGTAGATCTTGCTGACGTTGCTGATCTCAAGAAATTTGCTCGCTCATGCGCTCGCAGGCTCCTTCCAACGTGATCTGCGGCGTCTGACGCCCGGCTCTCGCTTGAGACAGGCAACGAAATGCCCAGGCTCCACCTCCACCAGCTCCGGCTGCACCTCGCGACAGCGGTCGTCGGCAAGATAGCAGCGGTCGGCAAAGCGACAGCCGCTGGGCGGATTAAGCAGGCTTGGCGGACGCCCGCTGATGCCGGACCGTTCGATGATCATCACCCAGACGCGGCAGCGAGCGTGATCAACATTTCGGTGTACGGATGTTGCGGACGGTCAAAGATCACATCGGTGCTGGCAATTTCGACAACTTTGCCGGCGTACATGATGACCATGCGGTCGGTGATCTGATAGTGTACGCCCATGTCGTGGGAGACGATGACAAAGGTGTTCTGCTAGCTGCTTTTGCAGGTTCATCAACATGGTCAGAATCCCGCGTTGGACCACCACATCCAGCGCCGTCGTCGGCTCGTCGGCCAGCACGAATCGTGGGTGGACAAAGGTGGCCAGCGCCACGATCACCCGCTGGCGCATGCCGCCGCTCAGCTGGTGCGGGATAGGCGTTCAACACCTCGGGCGGCAGTTCCAGTTCCTGTAGATAGGCGGCCATGCTGGCCGAGCAGTGCTCTGTTTGCCCAGCGCGTGGATCTCTCGATCGCAGATACGAATCCAGAAACTGGTTCTTGATGCGCACCACCGGATTCAACACGCTCATCGATGCCTGCGGGATGTAGGAGAGATAATCCCACCAGTAGCGGTGAATCTCCTGGTTTGGGATGATCTTTGTCTCGCCAAATTCTTCGACTTCCATCTCGATGGAGCCGTTGGCGATGATACATGGGCGGTTCGACATTGCCGTAGATCGCCTTCATCAAGGTGGATTTGCCGCAACCGGATTCGCCGGCAATGCCGATGATCTCGTTGTCGAAGATCTCAAAGGAGACATCTTCGATGGCCTTGACCGTGCCCTGCACCGTCTGGTAATAGACGCTGACATTCTTGATGCGGATCATTGCCGACCTCTTCTCGTGGCAAAGTAGTCAGACCAGCCGGTGGAGACCAGAAAGAGGCCGATGAAGAGACAGCATGATCGAGAAGATCGGCGAGAGGATCCACAGCCATTGTTCCAGCAGCAATGCCTGATGCTGCATGGCCCAGTAGATCATGGTGCCCAGGGTGGCATCTTTCAGGCTGGAGAGGCCGATGATGGCCAGGCCTGATTCTGCGGAGATGGCCACCAGGATGGTGTTGATAAAATTGGCCAGCGCCCAGCCGAGCATAAAGGGCATGATCTCCAGCACGACGATCTTGCACGTGTTTTCACCGGAGGCGTGGGCCACGTTGATGAACTCACGTTCGCGTAGGCTGAGCGACATGGCCCTCGCCTGCCGTCCGGGCCAAGGCCAGTTGAAGATGCACCAGCACACCGGCGATGATCAGCAAGCGAGGTATTGCCGCCCAGCAGCGCCGACATGAGAATCAGGATGGGCAGCGACGGCACGGCGATAATGATATCCATGCACAGTCGTCAGAACGCGATCGGCACCGCCACCCAAGAATCCGGCAGCGAGTCCGACGAGCACGCCGATGAGCGTGGCAAAGGTAGCGACCGACCAGACCGATCCAGAGCGAATTGCGGATCGACCAGGTAAGCAGCCAGAAGATGTCCTGCCCCAGGTTGTTGGTCCCCATGATGTGTATTGAGCTGGGCGGCATGTTGCGGAAATAGGTGTTCCAGTCAGTGGGGTCATTCGGCGCAAAAGGGGCGCAATGATCCCCAGAAACACGAAAACACCGACAATCACCAAGCCAACCACGAGTCTTGGTTTGACTAAACGCATCGGTTCACCTCGCGATCTGCGACGCAGATGGATAGTAGTTATGCGAATGAATTCCGCATCTAGTCGTAGCGGATTCGCGGATCGATAAATGGATAGATGATATCCAAAACAAGCGTTGCCGTGGCCACTGCGACGATTGAAATGCTGATGGCGCCGACCATGAGGTTGTAGTCCGACCCCAGAATCGCCTTGTAGATCAGGCTGCCCATCCCCGGATAGCCGAAGAGAATTTCTGTGATCAGCGAGCCGCCAAAGACGCCGCCGATGCTCAACGCCAACACCGTAACCTGAGGCAGAATGGCGGTACGCGCCACATAGCCGACCATCACCTTGTTGTCGCTGACACCGCGATAGCGGGCATATTGGACAAAGTCCTCCTCCTTGGTGTCGATGGCCATCGCCTTCATGCTGATGATCCACCAGCCAAGGCTGACGATGACGATGGACATCAGCGGCAGGAAGGAATTGTAGGCGACGCTCACCATCCAGGGCCAGGTGCCCGGCGTCGCCGCTCACCTGGAACACAAAGGGAAAGATCGGCCAGACATAGGCAAAGAGAATGACCAGCACCAGCGCAAGAATGTAGTACGGGATCGGGTACACGATCATGGCGCCCGTTTCGATCGCTTTGGAGACGGCACTCTTGTTGTGGTAACCGGCCAGCAACCCGATAAGATTGCCCAACGTCCAACTGATCACCAACGCTGTCAACATCAACCCTAAAGACCAGGGCAACGACCTTGGCGATCAGCATGCTGACCGGCGTCGGATAGTAGGAGAGCGAAGGGCCAAAGTCCCGGGTCAGTAACACACGCTGCAGAAACGCCGAATACTGCTCCCAGAGCGTGCCTTCCAGGCCAAACAACTCGGTCAAGGTTTGCCGCATCGATTCAACCAGCTTGGGATCCATGGTCGTGCCTTGTGACATCATTTTCCCCAACATGGCGTCAACCGGGTTGCCAGGCACAAACCGTGGCACAAAGAAGATAATGGTGACGCCGATCCACACCACGAGCAGATAGACAATGATGCGGGTAGCCAGAAACCGAATGACGTGCATATTCGTTCGCTCCTTGACTCCTTATCGCGTTGCGAATGAACTAGAGTTGGGTTATGGGCGGCGATTCGGCACCGCCCAATACCCACTTATGCCCTACCATTATCTGGTGCGTCAGGGCCAGGATAACAGTGCAACGTCTACTGCTTCGGCTCGATCTGGGAGACGATGAACTTGAAGTTCGACCACCACCACCACGGACCCTCGTAGTAGTTGTCGGCAGTCGGATAGTTGGTGAAGTAGGTCTCGTTGACAGGCACGAACTTGGAGGTGCCGAACATCGGGATCCAGTGCATCTCCAGCGCCATCTGCATCAGCAGATCCTTGCTCAGCTCGACATTCTGTGGATCGTCCGACGTCACCTTCTCCAGCTCGTCCAGGATGGCCGCGATTTCGTCACTTGAGTGGCGATGCTGGTTGCCGGGAGCCGGCGTGCCCGGTGTCAACGATGAACTTCTGGTGCCAGTAACTCACGTTCGGGATAGATATCGGGACCGATGGCGCAGCCGGGCCAGTAGGAGCCGGCCTGATATTCGCCAGTCGAACTGGCATTCCAGAACGAGCCGCCGGTCATGGTGTTGACCGTTGCGTCGATGCCAAACTTGCTCCATGAATCGGCGACGGCAAAGGCCAGGCGTCCGGATTGAACCTCGAAGTCGACCGGTGCGTTGATGGCGATCTTCCATGGTGTGCCGTCGGGCAGCAGCCACTTGCCATCGGCGTCGCGTGTGAAGCCGATGCTCTCCAGCAGGTTGGCCGCCTCTTCCACATCATACTTCCACCAGCCGACGCCAAAGAGATCGACCAGTTCTGCTTCCGTGGTGGGCAGGTCGCCGCCAACGCCT
The DNA here is from genome assembly GCA_963715415.1 of uncultured Chloroflexia bacterium. Classification (GTDB taxonomy): domain Bacteria; phylum Chloroflexota; class Anaerolineae; order Caldilineales; family Caldilineaceae; genus JAWKOK01. The sequence continues at coordinate 63,418 of CAVQSG010000005.1, forward strand.
TGTTCGTTGAAGATCTTGGCCATATCGATGGCGAAGTTCGGGTCAAAGGGCTTGTAGCCGTCCGGCAGTTCCATCGCCGTCAGACGCTCAACCAGCGGCTTGTGATAGGTGTTCTGTACGGCGGCAACCGGCGGAACGCCCAGCGGCGAGACGCGCAACATACCGGCAAAGGTACCCAGCGAGACATTCTTGATGTCGGTCGCCAGCGCCAATGCCCAGCGCGTTTGCCATTGGTCATACGGGAACTGTGAATTGTTGAAGGCGATACCGCGTTCGCACGGGTCGTCAAAGTCGGCATAGGGGAAGCCAGCGTGCCAGGCACGTACCGTATCGCTTCTCTGCGTCAACACCTGCATCGATTCCGGCGTGATGTCCTGCAGAATGTCGACGTCGTTGTTGATCATGGCCAGAATGCGCTTTTCTTCGGTGCCGACGAAGTTCCACAGGACATACTTCGGGCCAGGCTTTTCGTTGATCATGCCGACGCTGGTGCGCTGCCAGTCATCGCGCAGTTCCCAGAGCGTCCAGTTGCCATTGGGATCGTGCTCGCTGTACTTGTACTGCGCAAGGCAAACCGGCGGGAAGGCAGCAAAGGTGGTGGGATCCTCATTCTCCCAAACATGCTTGGGCACCGGCCAGAAGCGGGTTGCATCCCAGATCGTTGCGCCCAGATCCTTGGAGAAACGCGGCTGGGAGCGTGTCGTGTCGATCACCACTGTGTACTTGTCGATCGCCTTCACATCCTTGAGATAATCAATCGACCAACCGTGGATGGGCAGCTTGTCGTTTGTGAGACCCAACTGCAAGGTGTACACAACGTCGTCCGCGGTGAACTCGACGCCGTCATCCCAGTAGATGCCTTCGCGCAGCTTGATCTCGAAGCTGGTGATAGTCGTCGTTGAGCGGCTTCGGCATTTCGGCAGCCAAGGCTGGGTATTGTTCACCGGTCGTGGTGTCGATCTCCCACAGATTGTCCAAACAAACTTCGTGATAACCGCGCCCCATGTCTACGCCTGGCGCATAGGGATTGAAGAAATCGGGACGTTCCAGCGAACCACCCAGGTTGTCCAGGATCAACGTCTCATTCCGCGGGGTGCCGACAAAGGTCTCCCCACCAGCGGGCGCCTGCGCTGCTCCGGCACCCTCTTCCACACCGGGAGCCTGAGACGCAGCACAAGCACTGAACAATAGAGCCACAACCACCAATATTGCGGCGAGCTGATATTTTCGCACCATCTTTATTCTCCTCTTGAACGATACGAATCGGTCCAACACGTGAATAGCTAGACGCAACGGCAACAGGTACGTCGTTTGTCTCTTCTCACCTCCTTTCGAAGGCGCTCAAAACCACACGTTCCAGACCAGATATCGACGGTGACATGCGATGGCAGTTGGAGCCCGACCCGGCAGGCATAGGATCAATCCCTAGTCGTCATCCCACACATGGCCCGGGCTACCCCCAGTGTCTCGCCATCATGGACAGGGGATTCCCTGCTCTCGACCTGAGCCGCACCGCACGAACGCCGGATGACCAGTTGTGCTGGAAACACGATCTCTCGCGGTGTTCCCGAGTAAACACCTAGGATGCGTTCAATCAATAGTTGGGCGACGGATTGGCCCATTTCATGTTCCGGCTGACGCGCCACCGTCATAAATGGATCGAGATCCGATCCCATGCCGAAATCGTCAATACAGACCAGTGCCACATCCTCAGGAATGCGCATGCCGCGTTGGCGTCAGGGCACACGCGGCCCCAACAGCGATACGAGGACCAAAGGCAAAGATCGCGTCAGGCTGGGTGTACTCCAGAAGTTTGTTCGTCATAGTATAGCCGTCACACGTTCGCCATCCCTCTAGCAACACCATTTCGTTCTCCACCAGCAAACCGGCTTCGGTCAACGACTGCTGATAACCGTCCAACCGGTCGCCGCCCTGGAATGAAGGCATTGGTGGGCCTAGTGCAGCGATACGACGGTTTCCAAGCGCAATCAGATGTTTGATCAGATCGGCGGCGGCCTGTTTCGTATCACAGCGCACCAGGTCATACGGATACCCTGGTTGCGGATTGACTACCCTTACGGCCGGAATACCTCGCTCTTTCAGCAATGATGCGTACTCTTCGGTTGAAAAGGCATGCTGAATCACAAGACCATCAATCTGGCGCTGGATCAACATCTGCATGTAGCTCTTTTCGCGTTCGCGGCTTTCCCAGGGACGCGAGCTGCACATGATGACGTTGAACCCGTGTTCATGCGCAGCATCCTCCACGCCCGTCGCCAGGTTTGCAAAGAAAGGATTCAGAATGTCATAAATGAGTAAGCCGATTGTTCTTGTCGGCCGTCCACGCATCGACTGCGCGATCAAATTAGGAACATAGTCAAGCTCCTTAGCGGCGAGCTCCACTTTCTGCCGCACTTCGGCGCTGGCATAGCCTTCGCCACGCAGAACACGTGACGCCGTGCTGACGCCAACACCGGCACGGCGAGCAACATCCTTGATCGTCGCCATCAGGATTCCTCTTCAACAGCGTAAGGTGAATCCGCAACACAGTGGAATTTTTACTTGTGATTATTGTGGTAACGTTGCCATAGTAGCATTTTCAGAGTTAGTTTGTCAATCACAATTTTTGGGGGGTTGCTGTTTAAGTTTTGCGCTGGTTCTGGGCTATAACGTAAATGGGCCAACGGAATACGCCGTTGACCCATTTATCACAGGGACTCACTCAGTCTGAGCCATCTGTATACATGTATACACGAGTGGAGACGGCGGGAGTCGATCCCTCACGTGTACAAGATTACTTGTATTCATCCCACACCATTTTCCGCCCGGTAGTTCACTTCATGCTCGTTTCGTCACCCACTGAAGCTGTCGTCACGACAAATAATCATCCAGGATTACTACAGGCAGCTTCGCCACGCGGCGGAACTCCGCGTCATTGGTGATGAATTGAACACACCCAGCGGCTTGGGCTGTTGCAGCATGGAGAGCATCTGGCGTCCGCAAATCGTACTGTGCCCGCAGTTGAATTGCCAGCTCCACCACTTCCATTGAAATCGGCAGGAGCTGGAACTCCTCGGTAGCTGTCAACAATTCCCGATAAATCCCCTCGATTTCAGAATCTCCATCCTTCACCGGTTTGACAAGACTTTCCAGCAGGAGCAGATAACTGCCAGCCAATGCCACCGAGCCACTTCTGGCATGCGCCCAGAGCGGCGCCATCAAGTTTCAATAGGGTTCAATCTTCTCAACAGAGTAGATCACGACGCTCGTATCCAGACAAATCGTACCGGATTCCGGAAGTATCAGCTGTCCCACGAAGCCCGCTCATCGAATAGATGTTGATCTACTTCCGTTGCTGACCGAAATAGTCTAGTGGCCCGGTGCTGCCGCCAAAACATCTACGACTGAACGCTTCGAGCCTTCGCCGGCAATCATAACGGCTTCCTCGACATCTCCTTTGAGCAGCGTTTCAATCGTGCGACGAATGATTCTCAATTCAGTCGCCATCGCATCGACATGTTGGAGAAGTTCCTCCAGTGTTCCTTCTGATCTCTGTAGTCCCATACTCGGCCTCCTTACGATGAGATTCTACCACAATTGGTCAAAACCCTCACCAGGAGCGAATCAAGCCGAGTTATGACGTAGCATTGCCCGTGCTGGGCGGATTACATCATGACTATCGGCGAGTTGCCTGACCAGAATCCCGGCGGATGACGTAAGTAGCCAGCACGGGGATTGCGTGTGACCTCACGCATCCGCCACGGGCCAGATGAGTTAATCTCTCGGTTATACCTATGCCGTTGTTCGCCTTCACTCGAGTCAGTGAAACTCCGCGGAAGATGCTGGAAATGGCCGGCGCGATAGCTTCCATCCGTGAACACCCGCATCTACAGGACACCTTGCTGCTGCAGGAAGATGCGGTAGATCTCCTCGAAGAGCCGCACGTCCGTGCGCGTGTCTTGCGCCGAGGAGCGGAACGGTTCGCCGCTTTGCACGCAGTTCACGAAGTGTTCGAGTTCACGCTTGTAGCTCCAACTCCACGCCGGCTGCGCGACGGGGCGGATGAACTGCTGTTCGTCGCCGGCCCGGTAGATCTCGACTTCGGCCGGCACCTGCTTGAGCAGCAGGGGCGGCGCCCACGTGTGGACCCAGGCGTGCTCGAAATAGACCTGCGTGTGCTCATCCCAGCGGAAATGGGAGATGCGTCCCGTCTCCAGCACGGCGCGTGCGCCGGCCATGTCGAAGACGACAACGCCCGTGTAGCCGTCCTCGTCCAGGTCCACCGAACGCACGCTCACGTCGTCGCCGGCGTCCAGGAACCAGCGCAGGAGATTCACGTTGTGGGTGTACTGCTGCGAGATAGCCCAGATACGGGCGCAGATATTCCTCCGGCAGCCACTCCGGTCCCCTGGGCGCAACGACGGGGATCGGGCTCCTCGCTCGTGTCCATGTGCGTGTCCAGCCCTGAGATCCAGTCGCCGCAGAAGCCGTGATTGCGTGCATAGGTCAAGCGGCCGACCTCGCCCGTGGCGGCGAATTCGTTCAGCGTAGACTTGACCAGCTCGTTGCCGGCGTCGTAGCGCTTCATGTAGCCGATCATCAGCCGCTTGCCGGACTGGCGTTCCGCCTCGAGGATGGCGTCCGCCTGGTCGAGCGAGATCGCCATCGGCTTCTCCATGAAGACGTCCTTGCCTGCGGCCAAGGCGTCGCAGGCGATGTCGCCCTGCACGGCGTAGGCGGCGGATACGGCCACCGCATCGATGTCGGCGTCGGCCAGCATGGCCTGATGGTCGGCATAGAGCTCGGGGATGCCCAGGCGCGCCTGCACGGTCTTGCCCAGTTCCGGGCGCACCTCCGCCAGGGCGACCACTTCACACTCGGGTATGGAGAGGAAGTTGGGGAGATGGACCTTCTGCGCCATAAAGCCGCAGCCTACGTACCCGATACGCACCTTGGAGCTTGCCGTCACCGGACATGCTGTCACCTCGTTGTTGTGTGGCTGGAGTATGGACATCGTGTGGCGCACGATATTCGCTGATTCAGTAGCATGACTCGGCGTGACGTTGCATGGGCGCATATCCGTCGGAGATCACGCACAGTTAGCGAGTCCTGAGTACAGGTGGCTCGTTCGCGTACGGACGCATGGCTGCGCTCGCATGACCGTCCAGTGTCGGAAGCTCCTATGACCAGCAGGATTCAGTATTGACAACAAGAGCATCTCTGCTATACTGGCGTATGAACGTTCATGTGATCGTTCATACGAACGTTCATATTGTAGCGCTTCTCTTCATTTCCTGCCAGTCGAATTGCCCGGAGTTCCGATCGTCTTCGCACGCTCCCTTGGAATCGAATCATGGCAGCCTGGCAGTCGTTCTCCCACCATGAAAGATGTCGCCCGCGAGGCGGGCGTATCGGTTCAAACCGTGTCTGCTGTCGTCAACGACAAGCCCGGCATCACCGACGGCACGCGGCGACGAGTGCTGGACACCATCAAGACGCTGGGCTACCGGCCCTATACCGTGGCGCGCAGCCTGCGCACACGCAAGACGCGCACCATCTCCTTGATCATCTCGGATATCGCCAATCCGTCCTTTGCCACCATCGCCAGCGTGGCAGAGGAATACGCCCACCGACACGGGTACAGCCTGGTCGTCTACAACACGCACGATGACGTGGAACGTGAAGGCCGCTATCTGCAGACGGCCATCGACCGCTGGATCGACGGCATTCTCTTCGTGGCGGCCCAGGATCGCATGGACGGTCTGAACGATCTGCAGGCCGCCGGCATTCCCACCGTGGCCATCGACCGCATCCCGGAAGGATATTGCGGCCCGTCGGTGTCGCTGAACAACGTGAAGGCCGGACGGCTGGCGGTGGAGCACCTGATCGGTCTGGGGCACACGACGGATCGCGCACATTGCCGGCCCGATGCACTTGAGCCTCTCGCGGGAGCGGGCGGAGGGTTTCCGCTCGGCGTTGCACGAACACGGGCTCGACGCGGGTGCCATCGTCGACAGCGAGGGAAATTGGGAATGCGCATCGGGGTACCGGGCAATGCAGAAGATTCTGGCGCAGCCGTCGTTGCCCACAGCCATATTCGCCGCCAATGACCGTATGGCGATCGGCGCCATGCGTGCCACGATCGAAGCGGGCCTACGCGTGCCCGAGGACATCTCTTTCGTCGGTCTCGACGACATTGAGATCATCGCCTTTCAGAATCCTCCGCTGACGACCGTAGCCCAGTCCTTCCACGAACTGGCGACGCTGAGCGTACAACTGCTCCTGGACCTTGTCGCGGGCAGTCACCTCGGAGCAGATGCAGATCGTCGTGGAACCCACGCTGATCGTCCGGCAGTCGACGGCGCCGGTGCGAGAAGCGGTCACGTCATGACACTCGATTCTGTTCCGGGTCGGCGCATCGACCCTGAGTCGAGTGATGTTGCAGTATTCGTACGTTCGGCGTATGTTGACAACCCAAGAAAGAGGAGAAAAAGATGGCTCAGTCTCGCATGTCTCGACGCAGTTTCCTTCAGTTCAGTGCAGCAGGCGGCGCATTTGTGGCGCTCGCCGCCTGCGCCCCCGCCATGCCGGCCTCGCAGGCGCCCGCCGCGGAATCCGGCGCGGAGAGCGCCGGCCCCTATCAGGGCGAGTTCGTGATCATGAGCGCGGGCAACCCGGATCAGTATGCGCCTCTGATTGAGGGCATTGAAGAAGCGCACCCGGGCGTCGAAGTGCAGTGGAACGGCCTCACCAGCGAACGCTATCACCGAACTCTTCGCCGCGGCGGAGATGGCAGGCGACCAGATCGACATCATGGATCTGAATGGACAGGACCTGCGTCGCTACGCCGTCGGCGGCAGAATGACTGGATCTCTCGGATCTGGACTATCTGGATCGCTTCCGCCCCGTCGGGATCGACACCTACTCCATCAGCGGCAAACTGTGGGCATTGCCGCGCGGCGGCATCAGCGGCTTCCCCTTCCTCGTCAACCTCAAACTCCTGGAAGAAGCCGGCATCACGGAAGAACCCAAGACCTACAGCGATCTGCTGCAGGCGGCCGCGGCGGTGAAGGAAATCGGCGCCGCTCCCTTCGTGCACGCCGGCAAGAACATCTATCTGTGGCCCATCTGGCAGTTCTTCGCCTATGCCCAGACCGCAGGCAACCAACCCGTCGAGAAGACCTGGGATATCCTGGCCGGCAACACGAAATTCACCGATCCGGAGAGCGTCGCCGCGCTGGAAATCCTGAACCAGTATTCGCGCGATGACATGTTCATCGAAGGCGTCAACAGCCTGGACAGCGATGGCGCCTGGATCGCCTTTACGCAGGGCAAGGGCGCGTTCTGGTATGAGCACTCCTGGCGCGTTGGCCTCTATCGCGAAGGCGATTATCCCGAACTGGATCTCTCCTTGATGCCGCCGGTGCTGTCGGTGGAGGACGATGGGCTAAACCGCATGCTGCCTGGCGGCACAGGTTCGGCCACGGGCATCTACGCCAAGATTGCGCCCGAGCGCATGGACGTCGCCCACAGCATTCTCGACCAGATGACCAGCGACGAGTGGGTAGCGTGGAGCAACGAACTGAACAAGGATCCCGGTTTCGACCAACGCCAACGTGCAGGCAAGCGATGATCCGCTGGCGCTCAAGTACGCGGAGGAGTGCGCGCCCTACCAGTTCACCTATCTCGACTGGTACTGGCCGCCGGAGATCACGCGTTCCTTCCAGGAGAACCAGCAGGCCATCGTGGCCGCCAGCAAGACGCCGGATCAAGCGGCGGAGTCAATCCAGTCGGTCGATGGACGAGTTGATCGCCGACGGCTACGTGTTCGAAATGTAAGTCGCTGCATCGGGGCGCAGGGGGCCGATCATTGCATCGGCCCTCCGCCGCCTCATAGACGGAAACGAAGTACGGGCTCGAGGAACTGCGCCCGTTCGACAGGGCCGAGTAGGGAGGGCCTATGTTGCCACTGTTCGCCGTAATCGCAAGTTCCGCAAAGAGGCGTCGCATCCATTGGACGCCCTACATCTGGATATTGCCGGCGATCCTGATGTACATCAGTCTTCAAGCTGGTACCCATGATCGCGGGCGTCTATCTGGCCATGCTGCGCTGGGACGGCATCGAGCCGCCCAAATTCGTCGGCTTGAACAACTTCGTGCGCATGTTCAACGACGAGGTCATCTGGCTGGCGTTGTGGCACAACACGGTCTATGCCTTTGGCACGGTGGTCGGCAAGATCGTCCTGTCCCTGCTCCTGGCGCTGTTGCTCAACCAGGCGCTGCGCGGGCGCACGGTCTACCGCACAGCGCTCTTCCTGCCCGTTGTCATGTCGTTCGTGGTGGTCGGGCATTCTGTGGACGTGGCTGTACAACTCCCAGTTTGGACTGGTCAACAGCCTGCTGCGCGGCCTGGGCCTGGACTTCCTGGTCCAGGATTGGCTGGGCGACCCCAAGGTGGCGCTGTGGTCGTTGATCCTCGTGGACATATGGAAGTGGTACGGCTTCCACATGGTGATCTTCCTGGCCGGGCTGCAGACCATACCCAACGAGCTGTATGAGGCGGCGCGCATCGACGGCGCCAACCGCTGGCAGCAGTTCTGGCGCATCACGCTGCCGTTGCTGCAGGCCGTGATGCTCGTGAACGTGACGCTTGCCCTCATGGGCGCGTTCAACGTGTTCGACATTCCCTATGTCATGACCGAAGGCGGGCCGGCCAATTCCACGATCGTCATGGCCCTGCACATCTACATACGCGGCTTCAAGTTCTATCGCTTCGGCTATTCTGCTGCCATGTCCTATGTCCTGCTGCTGTTGGTGACCGTCATCGCGGCAATCCAGATGAAGCTGATGTCACGCGGCAATGACGGCTAGGAAGAGCAGACGACATATGAACACGACACCCATCTCCGGCACGTCCGCCTCCGGCAACGAAGCGAACGAGGTATGCAGCTTCACCAGCTCCACACGCGCAGGATCGAGCCATCGTCTGGGTCACCAGCCAACTGGTCCTCATCTTCTTCACGATCCTCATCATCTACCCGGTCTTCTGGATGGTCATGGCCTCCTTCAAGACCAACACGGAAGTCGTCACCAACATCTGGGGGCTGCCCGAGCCAACTGCACTGGGAGAACTATACGGAGGCATGGAGAGCCGCCAGCCTCGGCTATGCGCTCTTCAACAGCGTCGTCACCTCGCTCGGGTACGGTGGTTCTGGTCGTCATGTTTGCGTCCGTTGCGCGGCCTACGCATTTGCGCGCATGCGATTCCGCGGCTCGCTCGCCATTTTCCTGCTGTTCGTGTTCACCATGCACGCGCCGGTGCCCATCATCCCGCTCTACGTCATGCTGGTGAAGATGGGGCTGACCGACAGCCGCATCGGTCTGGTGCTGCCGATGGTGGCCGGCAGCCTGCCCCTTTCGATCTTCATCTTCCGGGCCTTCTTCCAGTCGATCCCGGGCGAGTTGATGGACGCCGCCAAAGTGGATGGCTGCAACGAGTTCACGGGATTCCTACGCGTGGTCGTGCCCATTTCCGGGCCGGCCATCGCCACGGTCGCCATCCTGGAATTCGTCGGCGCCTGGAATCAGTATTTCCTGGCCCTGGTTCTGCTGCGTTCCACGGAGATGCGCACCATCCCGCTCGCCATTCAGGTCTTCTTCTACGCCTGGGGACGCACGGAATGGGAGCAGGTTTTTGCTGCGCTGACCATCGGGTTCGCTGCCCATGATTCTTGCTCTACATACTCATGCAGCGACAGTTCATCCAGGGGCTCACCGCCGGTTCCGTCAAGGGGTAGTGATTCGTGAAGTGTCAAGTGATGGATCAAGGCGATGTAGTTTGACCCGGGCATCGGCGGTGGTGTAGCGCCAATAGGTGGAAGCACCGCACTGGTCGCACTCAGCTTCCCAGGCTGCGACTGCTTGGCTGAAAAGCTCTTTGCGGCTTTGCGTGAGAAATGATCATTTCGCAGCGAGATCTGGACCAGAAAGAGACTACACGATGAAACGTGAGCAGCTTGCCATCAATTCTGTTTCCACCAAGAACGCCGACCTAGTAAGCTGTCTGGCTGCTTATCAGGCGGCGGGGTTTCTCAACGTCGAGTTCATGCTCGCGCATGTGAAGACATACCTGGCCCAAGGGCATGATCTTGCCGACGTGCGACGTCTACTGGATGAGCATGACCTGACCTGTATCGGCGGCTTTGAGACGCCGCTTCTCTGTTTTGCCGATGCAGCCACGCGTGCCGGCAACCACGCCACCATCATCGAAAACGCCCACCTGATCGCCGAGCTGGGTGGCACAAACCTGGTCGTTGGGACAGATGGTCCTGCCGCCTTGAGAGTGTGCCGGACGTGCTCGGCGAGTTGGCAGGCATCTTTTCCGAGCTTGCCGGACAGATCCAGGATACCGGTGTCAATCTTTGCATCGAATTCAACTGGTCGCCCATCGTCAAGTCGTTGAGAACCGCGGCAGAGATCGCCCGGCGGTCCGGCATGAACAATGTGGGTGTCCTCTTCGATCCGGCGCATTATCACTGCACGCCGACCAAATTCGACCAGCTCAACGCCGAAAACATCGCGCTCATTAAACATGTACACGTTGACGATATGCGGGACAAACCGGGTGAGCTTAGCAATTGCAACAGCGATCGAGCGCTGCCGGGAAAAGGATGCCTGGAGTTGGCGGCGCTCATGGGCCAGATCGAAAAGCACGGATACCGTGGTTATTTCTCAATCGAGATGTTCAGCGACGAGTTGTGGCAGATGCCGGTCACGCAGGCAGCAGCACTTATGTATGACAGCCTACTGCCCCTCTGTGAAGACAGCGTCCGAATAAGCCGTTCCGAAACAATTGTCCCAAGATTGCCGAAAACCACAACAAGGAGAGTCAATCATGAAGTTAGGCTGTTTTCAGAGTAACAAGGGGCTACGCCAGCTCGATTTTCAGGATTTTGTCCAGCGAGCGGCGAAATTGGGATACGAGGCGATTGACATACCGATGGATGAAGCCGGCGCCGCCGATTATCTGTCGCTCTCTTGGATTGGCTGTACATTCAGCCGGCCCGCTCTTTCTGCCGGACCTGAGCGCGGAGCCGTCGGTTCAGGAAGAGATCATCACCAGCTGGCGCGTAACGCCATCGACTCGATACGGCCGCACAAGAGGTACCCACGCATCACATCCATTATCGGACGGGCTCCCGATCGCAGTGGTGACGAGAACATCGCCATCTTTGCTGAGGTCTTTCACGCCTCGGCCGCCCACGCCGACGGCCAAAAGGGAGTGAACTGGCCTTCGAGAACTGGCCGCGCAACAATACCATGCTGGCTACCACACCTGAGATGTGGGATGCTATGTTCACCGCCGTACCCTCCCCGGCGCTAGGGCTGTGCTACGATCCCTCCCACCTCTACTGGCAGGGCATCGACTATATCCAGCCGATATGGGACTTCCGCGATCGCATTTACCATGCGCACGCCAAGGACACGGAAATCCTGTTGGCGGGCCGAAACCACTACGGGATGTACGGTCGCCAGCTGAGTGCAACGGCGGAACAGAATTGGTGGCGCTACCGCTTGCCGGGCTATGGGCACGTCGATTGGTACCGCTATCTGGACACACTCTACCAGGTTGGATACGACGCTGTGCTCAGTGTTGAGCATGAGGACCCGGTGTGGCAGTGACACGCCGGAGTTGGCCCTGCGTGGATTGCACATGGCCCGCCGCTTCTTGAAGCCGATGCTGGTGTAACGATCGACCACGTGACTCGCGCGAAAGACGCGAAACAAAAGCTCCAGCTGCAATGTCGTTTTCCAGGGATCTGGTGCATATACTGTAGAGGCGTCATGGTCTGGGCTCACCCGATAATTGATGAAAATGGCGCTATTTTCAGAGCAGGTCATGTAACGTACGTCTCATCCGCTTCACGCCAAGACAATTCGGGGTGAGATACAATGACAGATCCGTTCGAATGGCGGCACTGCGAGTCTGAGATCATTCTCACCTGCGTTCGTTGGTATCTCCGCTACGCACTGAGCTACCGTGATCTGGAAGAAATGATGACCGAACGCGGTCTGTCAGTGGATCATTCTACGATCTTTCGCTGGGTCCAGCGTTATGCCCCCGAACTGGACAGACGCTGTCGGCCACATCTCGAGCCAACGAACGAATTCCGGCGTGTTGACGAGACCTACGTCAAGGTTCGAGGCAAGTGGATGTATCTCTATCGAGCCGTGGATTCGACTGGACAGACACTCGATTTCCTCCTGAACGAAACCCGAAGCACCAGGGCCGGCAAGCGGTTCTCCGCAAGGTTCTGAGCAGACCTCACGTCACTGCTCCTCGGGTCATCAATGTCGACAAGAATCCTGCCTACATCGGTGTTATTATTGGATTGCTAAGCGCGCCGGCTCACCCAGTCGACCCGACAATTCTATACCGCAAAACTCTCCGTGTTCATCCGCTGGTGCCAGGATAAGCAGGTGGAGACGCTGGGCGACGTCACAGCCCACGACATCCGGCACTTTCTGGTCCACATCCAGCCCGCTGTGCCACCGGTTTCGGGCAGCGTGTCCGGCTCCTCAGTTTGTGGACCCACCAGGAACTCACGGTTGTTCATCGCCTGCGTGGGGCGCGCGTTGTGGTCGTAAATGGCCGTGAAGGCGCCGATCTGAGTGAAACCCAACGCGACTGGGTTGTTCATCACGATCCACTTCACATCCTGGGAGCAAGGCGGCGTCGTGAGCGAACCGCTGTAGCGCCACTAGGTCTGAGCCTCGGGGAATAGGTCATCCGCGTTTGCCATCACGCCGGCAGCGGCGTTTTCACTGCCCTCCTCAAGGAAGACGCCGATCACGGCGAGTCCGCCTTGCGCGTTGCGGTGAACAAGATGGAGTTCCATTGGCCTCGTGCTGCCATCAACCGTGTGCTCTCTGGTTACACTGGCGTCGGGGCGATGCCAATCGGGTAACTTCTTCACCGTACTCTCCCGACGCAGTGGGCCGTCCCCGTCATGGCGGACGGCCCACGCTCGCTCTACTGCCGCGCCATGATCATGCGCATCTCGGCTTCGTCGTCCTGGATGACGTCGCCGCTGACGTCGAAGGTCACGCTGTGGATCGTGCCGGTGAACTCGAAGGGCGTCTCGTAGAAGGGCGCCACCGGCGCGCCGGGATCGGCGCCGACGGTGATGCCGCCGGTCAGGCCCAGGCTGAGCGGCGTGGTGTGCGGGAACTCGGCCTGCCCGACCAGCTTGCCGTCGATGTAGAGCTGGGCGCGGCCCGGCGTGCCCTTGCCGTTGGCGATGTCGGGCGGGCCGGTGACCTCGAACTCGAAGCGCAGCGCGTGACGACCGGCCGGCACCGGCTCGGTGGATTCGACGTGCAGGTAGTCGCGGGCCACATAGTTGTGCACGTATTGCAGCTTGCCATCCTTCACGTAGAACGAGTAGCCGCCATCGGTGCCGCCGAAGGAAACCAGGGCGCCCTCCGCGCCACCTTCCGGGATCTCCACATCGGCCGTGATGGTGTGGGTCCGGTTCAGCAGGCGCGGCCCGGCGTTGAAGGGCACGGACTGGGTGTGCGGATAGAAGGTGTAGCTGGTGCGGTCCTTGGCGATCTGCGGGCGCTCCTCGGCAAAGCGCGCCGTGCCACGCCCATCCACCGGCAGCACGTTGTACTTGCCCGCCTCGACGTACCACTGGCCGATCATCTCGATCAGCTTGGCCCGGTTCTGCGGCCTCATTGCGGCCTTCGTTCATCCATGTGCCCAGGGCCTCGCCGACGGCTCAGTCCTTCGGCTCATCTGGGGCCAGATTGTGGTTCTCGGCGAAGTCCTCGGCCACATGGTAGAGCTCCCAGTGCTTGGCATCCAGCTCGGTCAGCTTCTCGGCCGGGATCGGCTCGCCAAAGAACGCGCCCGCCTCGGTGAAGGAGGGACCAGGCCAGGGGCAGACCGCCCGCCAGCCGTCGTGATAGATGGAGCGATGGCCCATCATCTCGAAGTACTGGGTGTGGCGCTTGCCGGCCGCATTCGCGTCCTCGAAGGTGTGGGCAAAGCTGACGCCCTCGATGGGCGACTGGGTGACGCCCTTGATGCTGGTCGGCGGCTCGATGCCCAGCACGTCGAGCACGGTCGGCACCATGTCGATGGCGTGGGTGTACTGGGTGCGCACTTCGCCCTTGGCCTCGATGCCCTTGGGGTAGTGGACGATGAAGGGATCGCTGATGCCGCCGCGGTAGGTCTCGCGCTTCCAGCGGCGGAAGGGGGTGTTGCCGGCCCAGGTCCAGCCCCAGGCATAGTGGTTGAAGGTATTCGGCCCGCCCAGCTCGTCGATCGGCTTCAGGTTCTCTTCCAGCGATTCGGGCACGTTGTTGAAGAACAGGTTCTCGTTGACCGAGCCGGTCGGGCCGCCCTCGGAGCTGGCGCCGTTGTCGGAGATGACCATGATCAGGGTGTTGTCGAACTCGCCGAGCTCCTTCAGGAAGTCGAGCAGGCGGCCGATGTGGTGGTCGGTGTGCTCCAGGAAGCCGGCGAAGACCTCCATCATGCGGGCGTAGAGCTTCTTCTCGTCGTCGCGAGAGCGAGTCCCACTCGGGCACGTCGGGGTCGTGGCGGGAGAGTTCGGCGTCGGCGGGGACGATGCCCAGTTCCTTCTGCCGGGCAAAGGCCTTCTCGCGATAGGCCTCCCAGCCGTCGTCGAACTGGCCCTTGTACTTGTCGGACCATTCTTTGCGCACGTGATGCGGGGCGTGCATGGCGCCGGTGCAGAAGTACATGAAGAAGGGCTTGTTGGGCGCCACCTGCTTGGCGTCGGCGATGAAGCTGATGGCCTTGTCCACCAGGTCTTCGGTGACGTGGTAGCCTTCTTCCGGCGTCTTGGGCGGCTCCACCTGGTGGTTGTCGTAGACCAGTTCGGGGTAGTACTGGTGGGTCTCGCCGCCCAGGAAGCCGTAGAAGCGCTCAAAGCCGCGGCCCAGCGGCCAGCGGTCGTAGGGGCCGGCCGCCGAGATCTGGTCGGCCGGGGTCAGGTGCCACTTGCCGATGGCGTAGGTGTTGTAGCCCTGCTGCAAGCAGCATCTCCGAGAGAAAGCCGTTCTCGAAGGGGATGTTGCCGTTGGCGCCGGGATAGCCGGTCGAGGCTTCGGTGATGCAGGCCATGGCATTGGAGTGGTGGTTGCGCCCGGTCAGGATGCAGGTGCGGGTCGGCGAGCAGAGGGCGGTGGTGTGCATGTTGTTGTAGAGCAGGCCGTTCTCGGCCAGGGCGTCCAGGTTGGGCGTCTCGATGGGGCTGCCGTAGCAGCCAAGCTGCCCAAAGCCGGTGTCGTCCAGGACGATGAACAGCACGTTGGGCGCGCCCTCCTTGGCCCGCAGCGGCTCCGGCCAGGCCGGCTCCGATTGGTCGACCGTGCGGCCGATGACGCCGTTGAACGCGGTTCCGGGTTTGTACTCTTTTAGTGACATAGTCTTCTCCTTGTTGTGCGCTGTTGTGAAGAGGGTTTGAACGTAGCGGCCATATCAGCGGTCCAGCGCCGTAAGCACTGAAACTCGATCCATTCCATGCTGACGACCATCTTAACCCACATTTGGCCGATGTGTGAAGAAGGAAAGAAATCAGAACGCTCCAATTGCGTTTCCACCCTGCGCCAGTGAGTAGTGATCTGTCCGGGATTCAGTCTAAATGATCGATGGTCGTGTTTGACACTCCCCTCTGTCCGCCTTACCATACACGTACATGTAATTCTTGAAACATGTACGTCCCTGGAGATCATACATGAAAACCATCACAGTTACAGAATTGCGTAGCAATATCTACAATTTGCTTGAAGAAGTTCTGACGACGGGTATTCCGCTCGAAATCAAGAAGGGGGAGCGTAAGCTTCGCATTGCCCCTGTTGAGCCAGTCGATAAATTTGCCGATATGGTATTCCGTCCCGATGTTATCAATGGGGATCCCGAAGATCTTGTCGACATCCAGTGGGAGTACGACATTGATTTACCTTGATACGCATATCGTCGTTTGGTATCACGCAAATGACAGACAACGTTTTTCAGAACCCATTCAGGCATTGATGAACCAACATGATTGGTATATCTCACCCATAGCACGATTGGAATTGCAATATTTGCATGAAATCGGCCGGATCAATCCCACTGCTGACACCATCATTGCCAGTATATCTCAGCGTGTGGGGCTGACCATCTGTACAAAACCTTTCAACGATGTGATTTCTATCGCAAATCAGCTTACATGGACATGCGATCCGTTTGATCGTATGCTCGTGGCACATGCCAGTTTGAATGATGACATCTTGATCACCAGTGATCAAAAAATCCATCCCCATTATCCTCATGCTAGGTGGTAAAGGGCCTACATATTTGCTCCTTCCCTGGAGGCTCAGGACGGCAGCGCAAATCGGACCTTCGGCCATATCGACACACTCTTGTCGATGTCATTTTGTAAGCGCCTACGATGATTGGCTGTAGCGCGGTTACACGTGGTACCCATTTGTGTCGGCGTGACGCCAGCTTCTGCTTGCTGCGGCATCACCCAAAAATAGCTGACATGGAACATGCTGACGCGCGCGTGACAGTCACATGATACTCCAGTAGCATAGGCCTGGAGGGTTCTTTTGGATACGGGTATGGTGGAACAGAATCGCATGCTGTTGTTGAACTGTCGCATACGCAGAGGAGAGACACGATGGTTGACTACGGCTCTATCTTTGATCTGGACGGCAAGACCGCATTGGTGGTCGGCGCGGCCGGCGGCATCGGCCAAGCCGCCGCGGCCGGTCTGGGCGTGTTCGGCGCCTATGTCTACTGTGCCGACGTCGATGTCGCGGGTGCGGCGCGGACGGTCGAACTGGTGGTTGAACAGCGCGGCGAGGGCGAATCTCTGGTCTTGAACATGCTCGAACCGGCCTCGATTGAGGGGGCGCTAGCAGACGTCGGCAGCGTCGACATTCTGGTTTGCACGCCCAGCGTCAATGTACGTAAGCCCTTACTCGACTACACATCTGCCGAGTTCGATCAGCGTCATTGACCTCAACCTCAAGGGCACGTTCCAGCTTCTGCAGCGTGTGGGCAAAGACATGGTCGAACAGGGCGGCGGCAGCATCATCGTCTTTTCCAGCATTCGCGTCGCAGGTGGTCGAACCGGGACAGGGTATCTATGCCGCGACCAAGGCGGGTGTGGTCCAGATGGTGCGCGAACTGGCTGCCGAACTCGCTCCCCACGGCGTACGCGCCAACTGCATTGCACCGGGGGTCGTCGAGACGCCGCTGACCGGCCCATCAAGGAGAGGCCGGACTGGTACGACGCCTACGCCGAGCCAAGGGCGCGCTCAATCGCTGGGCCCAGCCCCACGAAATGGTGGGCGCCGTGATCTATCTCGCCTCGTACGCCGCTTCCTTTGTCACCGGTTCATTGCTCTTCGTGGACGGCGGCTGGACGGCGGTGGATGGGCGTTTCGACCCGCCGCTCTAAGGTCGTCCGAGCGTGCTACACTGTCACTCGATGAATGTCATGGCGCATTGACATCCTCATCCCTTTCATGCATCGCCAATCATTCGGGTCGACAACATTTCCATTACAGCTACGCAATCCAGAACCGGGAACCGGTCTGGCGTTGGTAGGACGTCTCGCTGGTCGTTGAACAGGGCGAGTATCTGGTCGTCGTCGGCCACAATGGGTCGGGGAAGTCGACCCTGGCCAAACATCTCAATGGACTGCTGTTGCCCGACGGCAGGCGATGTCTGGGTGAAAGAGTGGAATACCCGGGACCGACGTGCGAACTGCGCGACATCCGCTCGACGGTGGGCATGGTCTTTCAGACGCCCGACAACCAGATCGTCGCCACCATCGTCGAGGAGGACGTGGCCTTCGGGCCGGAAAATCTGGGCGTTCCCCATGACGAAATCGTCGAACGTGTCGACTGGTCGCTGGAGCAGGTGGACATGACGCCGTACCGCCATCGCGCGCCCCACATGCTCTCCGGCGGACAGAAGCAGCGCGTCTGCATTGCCGGCATGTTGGCCATGCGCCCCGATGTGCTGGTGCTCGATGAAGCCACGGCCATGCTCGATCCGCTGGGGCGCAAGGAGGTGCTGGCCATTGCACGCCGGCTCAACAAGGAACGGGCACAACCATCGTCGCCATCACCCATTTTATGGGGGAGGCCGTCGATGCCGATCGGCTGATCGTCATGGACGGGGGGCGGATCGTCCTGGAAGGGCACGCCGCGTGAGCTCTTTCAGGAGGCCGACACGCTGCTGCTTGCATATCGACGTGCCCCAGGTCACGCGGCTTGCCCAGGCGCTCCATCGGGTCTATCCCCAGGTGCCGAACGACGTGTTGACCCAGGATGAACTGGTCGATCGATGGCGTGGCATCCCGGGATTCGCGCTCTGTTGGACATCCCAGTGCCGCACGGAGACCGCCGATGCCGCGATCGGCGATCGGCGCCTGCCAATTCGAGATGGTGCTGATCGAACTTGAGAGGTCTCACACCGCTACATGCGCGATACGCCGCTGGAGGTGGAGGCCATTCCAACGTGAACCTGAGGTGCGCAGAGGGCGAAGTCCTGGGCATCATCGGCCACACCGGCTCGGGCAAGTCGACCGTTGTGCAGCATTTCAACGCGTTGCTGCGGCCGTACAGCGGCGTGGTTCGGGTCAATGGACGCAACACGGAGTGACGATGCACGTCGATGTGCGGGCCGATCCGGCGCGAGGTGGGCCTGGTCTTTCAGGAACCCGAATCCCAGTTGTTCGAGCGCTACGTGGGTGACGACGTCGCCTATGGCCCGCGCAATCTCAGCTTCTCGCGGGAGGACGTGCGTGAGCGGGTGCGCAAGGCCATGGAATCGGTCGGCCTCGGCTTCGAGGAGTTCAAGGATCGCATGACCTTCGGACTCAGCGGCGGTCAGATGCGGCGGGTGGCGCTGGCCGGCGTGCTGGCGCTGGAGCCCAGCGTGCTCGTGCTGGACGAGCCGACCGCCGGCCTCGATCCGGAAGGCCGTCGCCAGTTGCTCGACCTGATCCTGGCGTTCCGCAACCAGGGCATCACGCTGGCCATGATCTCGCACAACATGGAAGAACAGGCCGAGATCTGCTGACCGCCTCGTTGTGATTGCCGATGGAACCACGGTCATGGAGGGAACGCCGGCCGAGATATTCGCTCAGGCGGACAGGCTGCGCGCTCTGGGGCTGGATGTGCCGGCGGTGACCGCGGTCGTCAACCGGCTGGTTGACGGCGGCGGGCTTGCTGTCCGGCTGATCTACCACCGGTCTACACGCTGAAGGACGGCAGTGGAACTGCTTCGATCGCCTGGTCGTGGAGGCGGACGACAGATGGAGAACTTTGAACTGCTGCGCAATGTCACCATCGGCCAGTACATTCCCACCGGTTCGGTGATCCATCGACTGGACCCGCGGGCCAAGCTTCTGTCGGCCATCTTTTTGATCCTGGCGATCTCGTTCAACGTCTCGATCATCGCCAACCTGCTCTTTCTAGTCGTGATGTTTGTGATTGCGCTCCTTTCCCGTGTGCCGTTGAGCTACATTATGCGGGGCTTCTTGTTGGGGCTGCCGGTGCTGGTCTTTATTTTCGTGATGCAGTTTCTCTTTCTGGGCCGGGTCGAACCGGCCGGGCTGATCTATTTTGAGTGGGGCTGGTTTCGGGTGACGCGCTACAGCCTGCATCTGATCATCATCAGTCTGTTGCGCATCACCTCGCTCATCTTTCTGACCTCGCTGATGACCATGACGTCGACCACCACCGAGCTGACCCATGGCGTCGAAAGCCTGCTCAAGCCCTTCCGGCGCTTGGGCGTGCCGTCACACGAGCTGGCGCTCATTCTGATGATCACGCTGCGCTTCGTGCCGACGCTGGCCGAGGAGATGGAGCGTATCATGAAGGCCCAGGCCAGCCGCGGCGCGGACATCGGCACTGCGCCGCATGTGGCGACCCGACAAGATGGCCCGCTCGATCCTGCCGCTGCTGGTACCGCTCTTCATCAGCGCCTTTCGCCGGGCCGAAGATCTCATCCTGGCCATGGAGGCGCGCGGCTACGTCAGCGGCGAGGGTCGAACCAAGTATGTGATCTTGGAGAGCCGGACCATCGACTACGTAGTCGTTGCGGTACCTTTTCTCTTCATGCTGATCATGATCTTCTATCAGTGGCCGGCAGTGAAGGAGATTTGGCGGGGTATGGCATGAGGCCGGGGCTGTGACCAGCCGCTGGGTGCATGGTCAATGGGTCACACCGGACCATCATGCCACTCGTTTCAATATCTGTCATGCTTGCGTCGGTTCAGGAATGACTCTCGTGTCTTCACGTTTCAATGCATTGACGCCAGTTGAACTCTCTAACGCCTGACGTACGTCGACGACGACGAGCTGATTCGCTGGGTGCAGGAGTTGACCCGGATTCCGAGCGTGTGGCGGCCGGAACGTGCGCCGGTGCACGGGAAGGGAGGAACCGCCGCGCGGTGGGTCGAGGGCCGCTGCCGCGACATCGGGTTGGAGACGCACTTCGAGGTTCGTTGAGCCGGAGCGGCCCGAATGTGATTGCGCTGCCACCATATGGCGGACGGCCCGACGCTGCTGTTCGAGGGCCATACCGACGTCGTGACGGAAGGTGATCCGTCCGCATGGACTGACCCGCCCTTCGACGCCGTGATTCGCGATGGCCGCATCTACGGCCGCGGTGCCAACGATATGAAAGCGGGGCTGGTGGCGGCGCTGGTAGCGATGAAGGCGTGGTTGAAGCGCAATGTCACGCTCGGCGGAACCTTACTGCTGGGCGCAGTCTGCGACGAAGAAGGCGACATGATCGGCATCAAGCACTTCGTCGATCGGGGCTGGGCCGACGACGTCGCCGCCGCCATCATCTGCGAACCGGAAGAAAACCATCTCTGCATCGCGCAGAAGGGTGTCATGTGGTTACGGGCCGCGATTCAAGGCGTCATGTCCCACGGCGCCATGCCCCTTACAGGAGTCAACAGCGCCTACCCCATGGCGCACTTTTTGACGCAGCTCCAGGAACTGCAGGCATCGGGAAATCGTCGCGATTCGGCAGCCACAATTTTTGGGCCAGCCGAGCATCACGCCGACGATCTCTGCGCTCTCCGTGTCACGGGGAGCCGCAGAAGAACGTGATGCCTGGTGCAACCGGAAGTGATGCTCGACTTTCGGCTCATTCCCGGCCAGGATCCGGAAGCGCTCTGTGAGACCAGCTCGATCGCATTTTGCGGAGGCGTGACAGACGGTGACAGCCGGCTCTTGCCTACCACATGGAGTGGTCGAGGTGCGCCACCCGACCCAGACGGAACAAGACGAACCGCTTGTGGGCGCGTTGGCCTCGGCGTATCACTGCTTTGACCGGCCGAGCGCCCGTCTACGGTGGCGTTCCCGGTTCCACCGACGGCACCATCCTCAATGCCAGGAAGGGGATACCGATTGTCACCTGCGGCCCCGGCGACATCCATATCCCCCACCACGTGGACGAATGGGTCAGCATCGACGAAATCAAGCTTGCGGCACGTCTCTATGTAGTGGCCGCGATGCGCTATCTGGGAGTTCAAGATGCATAACGATCTCACCGATATCGTGGGCATCAACATCGGCCATTGGACCGACCCGAAGCCGGCACAGGCTGCACGGTCGTGCTCTGCCCGGAAGGGACGGTGGCCGGGGTCGATGTGCGTGGCACCGCGCCTGCCACGCGGGAGACCGATTTGCTCGATCCTGTTTGCATGGTGCAACACGTTCATGCGATACTTTTGTCGGGTGGCAGCGCCTTCGGATTGGCGGCCGCCGACGGAGTGATGCGCTGGTTGGAGGAGCAGGGGCACGGTTTTGATGTCGGCGTGGCCAAAGTCCCAATTGTGCCGACCGCATGCCTGTTTGACTTGCCCATCGGGCACGCCGATGGTCGCCCGGATGCAGCTGCAGGCTATGCCGCCTGCGCAGCAGCAACGGACGAGGCCACGCCGCAAGGCTCTGTCGGCGCAGGAACTGGTGCAACCATCGGCAAGATCCTCGGTTTTGGCCGGTCCACCAAGGGGGGACTCGGTTGTGCCGCACGCAAGATCAGCGGCGGCGTGGTCGTCGCCGCCATGGTTGTCGTCAACGCCTTTGGCCACATCATCGATCCCTCGTCACAGACCATCATTGCCGGCGCGCGCAAGCCCACCGGCGGCTATGTCGACACCGTCGAGTTTGCCGCCGGCGCCATGGGCAACGCCCTACGCAGTGCCTTGCGCGCCAATACCACACTCGGTGTCGTCGCCACCAATGCTGCGCTGGCCAAAGTTGATGCCACCAAGGTAGCGCAGATGGCCCACAACGGATTGGGACGCACGATTTGTCCCGCCCACAGCCAATTCGACGGCGACACCATATTTGCGCTCTCTTGCGGAGACAGGGATGCGGATGTGAGCCTGATCGGCGCTTTAGCGGCAGATGTGGTTGGCGACGCGATCCTGGCCGCGGTGCGCACGGCAACCGCACTTCACGGGATCCCGGCCGCGAAGTGAGTGCCTGGAAGTTGTGTTCCTGTCAGATAGTTCCAATTGCCGTCAGCCGTTCTGTTTTCTGTCATGGTATTCACGGCGAACTGAACCAAACCGACAATGCCACGAGATCATGGGTATGTAGGTCAGCGCATCCCTGTCCGACCGCTCTCCTACCTGACTGATCGTAGTACTCCAACCATGTCGGGCAAGGATACCCGACCTACGAAATCCGTGTTTTCATCAGGATTTCGGTTTAGTCGAAGTCTCTCAACTACATACAGGAGAAATGTCATGGACTCCACGTCAGAACAGGGCGCACTGTCTGTACGTCGCATTGTCATCACCGGCATCCTAGCCGCCATTGCTATCTTGCTCGGCGTGACCCGGCTCGGCTTTATCCCCGTGCCGAATCTCACCGGCAACGCCACCATTATGCATGTCCCGGCCATCATCGGCGGTGTCATGGAGGGACCGCTGGTCGGCGGGCTGGTCGGTCTGATTTTCGGCATCTTCAGTTTCTTGCAGGCGACGTCGCCGCTCTTCAAAGATCCACTGGTCTCCATACTTCCCGCGTCTCTTTATCGGCCCAGTCGCCTATTTTACCTATGTGGCGCTCAAGAACCGCAACGAGTATGTGGCTCTCGCCGCATCCGGCGTCACCGGCACATTGACCAATACTGTGCTCGTGCTGGGCATGGCGATTCTGCGGGGCTATCTGACCTTGCCCGCTGTCATACCGATCATCCCGCAGGCCATCGCCGAAATGGTCATCGCCGCAGTGATCACAGTTGCCGTCGTCGCCGCCTGGAAGCAGATCGACAGCGGCCGCGGCGGTTCGTCCGTCTAGACGCAGTTCTTGATTTAAGTCCGCAACCGGGACTTGCCACCGGCAGGAGTTCCCACCACGTAGTCAGAAGGAGATCCGCATGTACCCCCGTTCCCCCCATCGTTCGTTGCTGTTGGCCATGTTGATTGTCTTGGGCGCCGTCGCATCCACGCGCGCCACGCCGGTTACGCAGACTCCGCCGGACTGGTCAGTCGTCGGCGAAAGTGTCGATGTCCTGGGCGAAGCCGTGGCCGGACTCGGCGATGTCAATGGCGACGGCTGGGATGACGTCGCCGTCGTGCTCTCCGGCGGTCTGCTGGTCTACCTGGGTTCAGAAGAGGGCCTGGACGAGAGCCTCGCTTTGGTCGGGGAAGAGTTTGGCGAGGATCTCTTCTTTCCCAACGTGGTGGCTCCAGCCGGTGATGTCAACGGCGACGGCTATGCGGATTTGATTGCCGGTGCTCCCTTTACCGGAGAGAATGTGGGCGCTGCTATCCTCTATTATGGCGCTGCGGAGGGGTTCGCCGCCGACCACTGGCGTGGGGAGGGAGAAACCGATTCATCCCAGTTCGGCTATGCAGTCAGCGGCGGCGCCGATCTGAACGGCGATGGCTACGACGACATCGCCATCGGAGCGCCCGGCGACTTTGAGGGCGACTATCCAGGGTCTGTCTTTGCCTATTTGGGCGGGCCGGACGGGCTGGGTTCCGAACCGTTGCGGCTGGACCCGGACGACGACGCCGCCGGCCGCTATGGTGAAGCTGTCTCGATCGTTGGCGATGTGGACGGCGACGGTTTTGCCGATCTGCTGGTCGGCGCCCCTGAGGCAGAGCTGGTAGAACTTCGTTACGGCAGCGCTGCCGGTCTGGAGTCGGAGCCCGGCATGACTATTTTGCCCGAGGAATATGACTTCATCTTCGGCGACTCGTTGGCGTCGCTGGGCGACATCAACGACGACGGCTATGCGGACTTCGCAGTCAACGCTGCCAATATCGACGACTCCGTCAAGCTCTATGTCTATCTCGGCAGCCCTGCAGGGCCTGCGGACAGCGCCGATTTTCGGATTGTCCGGAGCGATGCCGGCGAGCTGGAGGGTACGGTCGGCCGTGCCGGCGATGTCAACGGCGACGGCTACGACGATCTGCTCTTCGGCCTCGCTCCGCCCATCTATGCCGATGAGGGCTATGGCGAGATTCGGGTCCACTTTGGCGGACCGGCAGGCGTCAACGCAGATGCCGATGCCGTGCTGCATGGCGTTGAGATGCTTGACGGTTTTGGTCTGGCCCTGGACGCGGCCGGCGATGTCAACGGCGACGGCTATGGTGATGTCGTTGCCGGTGCACCTGACAGCGAGTTGGGAGGCTCATTTTCCGGTGCGGCGTACCTATACCTCGGCAGTGCGAACGGCGTTGGTGGGTCAATGGGTGCTTTGACACTGGACGAGATCTGGACGGCCGAATCACCGGAGGAAGGCGCCTATTTCGGCTATCAAGCGTTGCCTGTCGGCGATATCAATGCGGACGGCTATGACGATGTCTTGCTCACCGGCCCCGGCATCGATGACTTTCAGGGTGCGGCGGGTCTCTATCTGAACGGCCCCGATGGTCTGGAAGCCGAACCTTCTTGGATCTTCGAGGGCGAGACCGGCGACAGTGCGCTAGGCTTCCAGGCCGCCGCGCTGGGTGATGCCAACGGCGACGGCTATGCCGACGTGTTGCTGTCGGCGCCGTTCTACGAGGACGCGGCCGGCGCGGTCTATCTCTTTTACGGCAATGCCGAGGGCCTGGACACCGACGCCGGTTGGTTTGTGAAAGGTGACGTCGCGGATGAGGGTGTCGGCGCGGCCATCGCCGGTCTGGGTGACGTCAATGGGGACGGCTATGCCGATGCGGCGGTGGTTATTTCGGATCAGGGCGACGGTGACCTGCTTCGGCGTGTGCTGGTCTATCACGGTGGACCAGACGGGCTCTCTACAGATGTCATGTGGCAGACCGAAGATGAAGACGGCTTCGGCCACCATGTCATCGGCGCGGGTGACATCAACGGCGACGGCTTTGACGAACTGCTCCTAACACCGTTTATGTACGACGAGTATGAAGGGGCAGTGTTGCTCTATCACGGCAGCGAGGACGGCCTAGAGCTGGAACCGGCCTTTGTCACGGTTGGCGAAAGCGAAGGCGACAATCTGGGGGCAGGTTCGCTGCGATTGGCGACATGGACGGCGACGGGTATGACGAGATTGCTGTCGGTGTACCGGGCCATGACGGCGGCGCCGGCGCTGTGCATATCTATGCCGGCGGAGCGGAGGGCCTGGATGAGTCGGTCTTTTATGTGATCGAAGGCACCGAGCCGGGCGCGCGCTTTGGTGCTATGGTTGCACCCGCAGGCGACGTCAACGGGGACGGTCTCGCCGACCTGGTTGTGGCCGAAGACGAAAACCCGCTCGAGGATGTCAGGGCTTTTGTCTATCTGGGCGGCAGTGACGGGCCTGCAAAGTCCTCGGCTCTGGAGGCAACAGTTGAACTGCGGGCTCGCTACAATTGGGCGCGCGTGTGCAGGGTGCCGGCGATCTGGACGGAGACGGCGCCGGTGAATTGATCGTCGGGGAACCCGGCTTTCCGGATGACGCCGCCAACGGCCGCGTTGCGATCTACTCGGTGCGCATGGCTTCCGGCGACGCACCTGGTATGACGGCTGCAGCACACAGTTGGTCGCCATCGGCCACGTGGACAACGCTGCCGAGCTATGAAGTTGGCCTCGTGGGCTGGCCTGCCACCATCGTGGGCGATATCAACAGCGACGGCTATGCCGATCTGTTGACGGGCGAGTTGGGTGAGGGCGATGATGGTCCGATCAGCGAAATCCAGCTCTATTTGGGCGGCCCCGACGGCCCCAGAGAAGCCCCGGACTGGTTCGTCACCCACGAGACAGTGCAGTCCGCTGCTCGATTCAGAGTTGGGCTTCATCCCGTTTTTTGCCGATGCGGTGGGCGATGTCAACGGCGACGGCTACGACGACCTGCTCGTCTCGTGGGTCGACGAGGACTTCGAATCGGGCGTCGCTACGTTCTTTGCCGGAGGCGCCGACGGGCCGTCTCGACGAGCCCGACTGGCTGGTTGCCGATTCGGCTCGGCGTAGCTTCGGGTTTCGCAGTGTCTCGGCAGGCGATGTAAACGGCGACGGCTATGC
This sequence comes from uncultured Chloroflexia bacterium, assembly GCA_963715415.1. Lineage (GTDB taxonomy): Bacteria > Chloroflexota > Anaerolineae > Caldilineales > Caldilineaceae > JAWKOK01. The sequence goes on from CAVQSG010000005.1 coordinate 89,953, forward strand.
AGACATCGCCGTTTTCGGTGGCAGTGACGACGGCGCGCTGGCAAGCATTCTACTCTACTACGGAAGCGCCGACGGTCCGGAGACGGAGCCCGGCTGGATCTATGACGCAGCAGAGAGCATCGAGGGGATCATGGACTTCGGTGCCGTTGGCGATTTGAACGGCGACGGCTACGACGAGTTCGTCGTCGGATCGCCCGGTTATCCCGAAGGCGACGGCCAGGGTCTGTTGTTGCTATTCCGCGGCGATGGGGATGGGCTGGAGACGGAGCCGTTCTGGACCCTCGCCGGGGACGCGCCGGACACATTGCTCGGCGCCACCGTGTCCGCATTGGGCGATGTCAACGGCGATGGTGTTGCGGATTTTGGATATGGCGAACCCGGCTATGCAGATGGCGAGGGCCGGGCAACCATCGTTCTGGTCGATCCCGCCGGTCCGGATACCTCGACTTTCCTCGATCTCGAAGACGGACAGGCGGAGACACTCTTTGGTCTGCTGATCAAAGGCTTGGGGGACGTCAACGGCGACGGTTACGACGACTTTGTCGTGGGCAGCACCACCGATTCCGAGTTTGGTGCCAGTGAATGGTCATTCTATCTGGGCAATGCCGAAGGCGTATTTACGGCGCCGAACTATACGTTGAGTAGCGATCTGTCGGGCGAGTTCCTCTTTTTTTATAACGTCACAGGCGGCGATGTCGATGGTGACGGTAGCGCGGACTTTGCATTGTCGGAAGCTGATTTCGGCGCTTTGCAGGACGCGGAGAGCGTCGGCAAGGCAACGGTCTTTTTCGGCGCCGCCACGCAAGACGCAGGCGATGCTGACGACCGAGAAAGTCATGGCGAGCAGCCTGACGCAATTGCCGCCCCTGCGCGGGAAGAGGATGCGGACAAAACACCGGGCCAGTCGATCCTTGACAGTCTGCGCCGAGATCGCGATGCGGATGATGGGACCGATCAGGGCGATAACAGCGATGAAACCCTGAGTAATGGCGAAGGCGATGCCGATGTGGATACCTCTTCACAGGACACTGTCGACGACGATGATACCGGCTCTGGCACGACAACTGACGGCACTCTGCCTGCGCCGACGGAACAGCCAGAACCCGAGCCGCTTTCACCTGCGTCGACCCCGGAACCTGAGGAATCGAACCCGCTGGTAGAGGTGATTGCCAACACGCTGAATGTGCGCCAAGGACCCGGCACCAACTACGAAATCGTGGCGCAAGTTGAGGCCGGCGCGGTCTTTGCTATTGCCGGCCAAGCTCTTGAATGTGGCTGGTTACTGATTGAAGACAGCGCCGGGGCGCAGGGATGGGTTTCCGGCGCAGCACAATTTGTGCAATATGACACACCCTGTACTATGATCCCCGCGGCCGAGGTTCCGGAGCCTCCTGCTGCTGCACCTGTCGCATCGGCGCCGTCAGGCAATGCTCGCCAGGGCTGCTATTTCTTCGTCAACAATGTGGGGCCGGAATTGACCGTGACCTTCACCAGGCGGGGCGGCGGCTTCAACGGCACCTTCAAAGTGCCGCCTGACGGAACCATGGAATATTGTCTGGATCCTGGCGAATATACCTACACCATCGACGCGCCGCCGCCTTGGAATTCCATCAACGGCGAACTGACAGTCAATGCCGGCGATCGGTTTCGCTTTCCGGTGGGCCGAGAGTAAGGCGTTGCGCCGTAGACCAACCGATATGGGGAGGATGAACATGAAAGCAATTCGCGTACATAGTGTCGGTGACGCAGACGTCATGCTGTACGAAGATGTGCCGCTTCCAGAACCAGGACGAGGGGAAGCGTGCGTCAAGATCGAAGCCGCCGGCCTGAACTTCATCGACATCATACCAAGGAGGCTGGTACCCTCTGTCGCCTCCTTTCACACCGGGTATGGAAGCCGCCGGCATCGTCGACGCTGTCGGTGACGGCGTTACCGAGGCCGCGGTGGGCGACCGGGTGGTCTATACCATGAGACCAGGTGCCTATGCCGAGTACGCGACCGTCGAGGCCTGGAAGCTGGCCCCAATACCCAGTGGCGTCAGCACGGAGACTGCTGCTGCGGCCATGCTACAAGGGCTGACTGCTCACTATCTGGCGTATTCTACCTTTCCGCTGCAGGAGGGCCAGACTGCGCTCATCCACGCTGCTGCCGGCGGCGTCGGCCTGCTGCTGGTGCAGATGGCCAAGCAGTGCGGTGCGCGCGTGATCGGGACAGTCGGCACGCCGGAGAAGGCAGAGCTGGCTGGGCAGGCTGGAGCCGACGATGTGATCCTGTATCGGGACGTGGACTTTGAGGGGGCTGTCAACCAGTTGACCGGCGGCACCGGCATCGATGTCGTCTACGATTCGGTGGGAGAACCGACCTTTGCCAAAGGGCTAAATCTGCTTAAGCCACGCGGCTATATGGTGCTCTTTGGACAGGCAGGCGGGCAAGTCGCGCCCCTTGACCCACAGATCCTGAATCAGAAGGGTTCGCTCTTCCTGACCAGACCCAGTTTGGGGCACTATATATTGGATCGCAGTGAACTGCTGGATCGCTGTGCGGATCTCTTCGGTTGGATCGCTGACGGCCGTCTCGATGTTCGGATCGACCGTACCTTTGCCCTGGCCGAAGCACCGGACGCCCACCGTTACATGGAGGGCCGCCGGACCAAGGGCAAGGTCATTTTGTTGACATAATGGATTGAGCCGTCGGACAGCGGTCGTCGACCTGACCAACGTTGCGCCCAGGAAAGGGATTATGGCGGACAATCGTACAGATGCGGAGACAGAACCGGCGAAACAGTCGGCATCCGAACAGGAGGCATCGTCCGGTGACGAGTTGCCCATGCCGTGGGACAAGATCCAAGGCGCGATCTGGCTGATCGGGCTTGCCATATTGGCCTGGCAGGACTGGTGGTGGCCGGGCATCTTGATCCTCGTGGCCATCAGTGGTCTGACCCAGGCCGGTCTGCGCCTCTATTTAGAACGGCAGAAGAAGGCGCAGGAGTTGCACCAGGCGCGGCAGACGCTTCTGCCCGACACCTGTCCGAGCTGTGGTAGCCCGGTCAATGCCGGTACGGTCAAGTGGACCGGCTCAACTGCAGCCGCATGTCCCTATTGCGGCAACAGTGTGACCAGCCGGGAATCCGACAAGTCTGGATAGAGGTGGAATCCACGCTACGCGAAGACCCCCGCCTAACCCAGGCGGGGTCTTCGCGTTCCATCCACACCACACAAAGGAGAAGGAGAATGCTACATCTATGTGAAGCGGCGCTGCGGCCGGATTTGTTCTATTGACGGTTCGTGTGACGCCTTTCTTACGTAGCAGTCGAAAACATGGTTCGTACGTGGCGAATGGTCGGAGGTAGCATGGGTTTTCGATCTAGCGGTTGCGCTGCAAGATCAAGGGCAGATAGATGTAGTTGGTCTCTATGACCGTCATCGAGACGGCTTCGGCCATGTCCAGGTCATTGCCGGCAGTGTCTTTGACGGCCAGCACGGTGAAGGTGTATGTTTCTCCGATATCAAATCGTTCGTGTTGAAACCAGGCGTCTTTCCGTCGTCTTCCCAGCGCAATACTCCCCACATCGGCGGGGTTATCGCGTAGTCCACACTGTCTGTACGCACACGCTCTGAAAATGAGATGTGTATGTCAGCGGTCGCAAGTATTATCTCCGTGTCCATTCTGCGCGTCGAGCACGACGGTGGGCGGACTGTCGTCGTCCGTGACATGAAATGACCAGGGGTTGGAACGATCCCTGGCCCGAGCTGACGCCCTCATGATCTAGCCCGCCGAGTTGGAGCGTGTAGGTCTCGTCATGGCGAGAATTCGTGTGGGTGAAGGTCACCTGATGTCCGTCTATGCTCCAGGCCGGAGTAAAGGTCACTTCTGGGTCAGTCATCAGCGCTGATCGTCACGGTCTGCGCATCGACGGGCTTGTTGAATCGTACTGTAACGACCTGGTCGATCGGGACTTGGTCTATCCCGTTGTCGGCGTGACTCGTTCGATGTAGGGATAGGGCGTCGGTATGCCCGATCTTCTTGCAGGGTCGCCAAACATTACATAGGTCTCGATCAGTTCGCTCCAGAAATTGCTTTCCGCAAAGGTGGATAGTTTTGCCGCGGTGGTGGCGGCACCGACCGCCAATTGATCGTCGGTGAATATCGCGCCATACAATTCTCGGAGCAGTATCGCATGGCCGGTTGCATACTCGAGGCTCGTCGGTGCCCAGACCGCGACGGCGCCACCGTGGCTGAACGCTGGAGTGCCTCCGCTAGGGCCTCATTCTCTCTCGGCGCGGCAAAAAAACCGTTCAGGCAGTTGGCTACTGTGATCAGCGGCAGCGGTCCGATTGTGCAGCCGGTCGTGTCGTCGTGGTCGAAGATCGTCTCGTGTTGCCGTCCCACTGCCCCCAGCCGAAGTACTCGCCGTGTCCCGCATAGTTGACCAGGATGCTACCTTCATCGATGCGGTCGATGATGTCGGTGTGGGGCTACCGCCGGCGGATACGCTTCGACGTCGATACGGCGCACAGTGTAGTAGTGGGGTAGCCGGGCCACGAGTCGATCGGTCATCTCTGCAAAGATCGGTTCATCGTCGTCGGCGATCAGCAGGACATCGGTGCTCCATTCGGGATCTGGCGGGTTCTCTTCGTAGCCTACGATCTTCGCTATCATGGTCGTCGCCTCACGCTCGTTCTGCGCAACCAGACGCCAATGAACAGGTCGGGCAGCTTATCCTCGCCGCTCACTGCGGCATACCAGTTGTCCGTCGAGACTTCGCCGAATAGTTCGCTCTCGATATTCTTTGAAGGCACATAATTGGCGGTTGCAGTCTGGAGATTGTCCTTGTCATCTTGGTTCGCGTCGCCGATCAGCAGCACATAGGTGGGTGCAGGTGGCTGCCAGTAGTGATAGGCATGACGTAGAAAATCACGGATCGCATCCCGGGCTGAATCTGCCGCCGTTGAACTCATCGTAGATGTCTTCCACCCTCACGGTCGCCACACGCAGACCCTGCGCGCGTCGGTGATCGGCCAGCACCCGCGCGGGATGTAGAAGTCGCCGTGTGTGATGATGATGTGGTCCGCACCGTTCTCGGTTGACTTCCACGACGTGGGTTGATCGAGGGTAACGCTTACCGGCGCCCTGAACACCGTTGTGGACAGGGCCAGAAAGCGCGAGTTTGTCTGTGCCGCATCCTCAAATAGGAGTTGGTACTGTCCATCTTCCTCTTCTGCGATCTGGCCGCTGATCCAGACAGGGCTGGTTGCGTCGCTAATGTCAAACAGGCGCAAATCGTGACGCGTAAATTCGTGAATCTCGAATTGTTGTGGGCCCGGCTGCGGTGCAGTGAAGAGCAGCTGATCGCCGTCGGCAACATAGTCACGCCAGTATTCCAACTCGATCCAATTGACCAGGAGTTGATCCACGACGCTGTCTGCGTCAAGGGTTTCGACTGACACCATGTTCTCGCCTGAGCGTAGAATGGATTGAGCGACGGCCGCCTCATGGGTGAAGCGACTCTGACCGCGCCATGTACGCAGGTATCGACTACGTGACCGTTGACGCGGATGCGGGTGCGATGCGCCAAGCTCGTGTAGCCCTTCAATCGACGCGTAGCGTTGCCGCCGTCCCTGCAGAGGAGCCGTACACTTCGATCGGGTACGATCTTGACTCAGGCATCCCTGTCGGTGTTGGGGCTCAGTCGCTTTCCCCAGAACCATCGATCCTCGCCTCTGCCGGGCATGGTCTGCCGATCGGCGGTATCTTCTTCTGCATGCAGGGTCCTGAGAAAGCGATCGGCTACCGGTATTGGACCTGCAGGAATGCGCTGTTGTGCACTGAGCACGGGCAGGAAGATCCTGTATGCCGGATTCGCTGCGGCTTGTATCGCGGGAACCCCTTCTCGTCGTGCCATGCGAAGACCCGTGTTGCCACCGGCCGACAGCCATCAGACATTGGCGGTCGTGTAGGCATCGTGGCTCGCCTCGCCGAAGAACAGGATATAGTCTGCGGCACCAAAGATCCCGTCTTCCTCGCCCTGTACGAAGATCGCCACCTGGACGTCCCGATTGTAAAGCTTGAGCGTCCGAGGATCGATGGTGTCGGGTTCAAAGCCGCTCTGCAGCAGATCCGTGTAGGTGAGCCGATAAATACCATCGGCATCGATCGAGATCTTTAGTGCCGGACCGGTAGAAGTTGTGGCTGCGCTTGCAGAGGCGACGGGCGTAGCAATAGGGAGAACGCCGCCGGTGTCGTGACGCACCAATGTGTCATAGTTCAGCAACGTATGGCGTAGCAGTTGCTCATAGGTCGGACTCGTACCGCGATTTACTGTAGCTGACTGGACCGTTCCACTCCACGTCACCTGAGCCAACAGACGTCGGTAGACCCGTACCTCTCTGCGTACCGGGTTGTACTGTACCGGATAGAACCGCACCTGCGCGACAGGCTGGTTGCGCAGGAAGCCGACCTCGCCGAGTTCAACGGGATTCGGTGGATAGAAGGCATCCGTAGCATAAAGCTTCGCGTTCAGGGCAAACGTCTCGTCTATCTCTCTGTAGGCCGGTGTGCCAAAGCCCATCTCATCGCTTGGCACGAGCCGCGGTGCCGGAGACAACCTGTATCCTGTCAGTGTCTCATAGTCGGCGGCCAGGAGTTCCACAGCGACGCCGGTCGGAGCCGGGATTCCCAGCAGTGCGCCGCGTAGGGGCACCTGAGGCATCCCAGGGGCAAGGGTACTCTGCATCCCCCGCATGGTGACATGTTGGTACAGCTGTCCGTCGTGTACGAGTTCCTCAGACGTATAGTCCTGTACGCTCAACTCCAGCACAATAGCATGCTCGTTCGACTCGATGACGGCAAGTCGCACGCTCCCTTCTGTAGAGCCGCCGGCCAGTGCAACAGTGACATGACATAACAGTATGAGCGCAGCGAGCAACGAACTCATACTGCTCGACATCACAAGCGATCGGTGTGTGCAGTGGAACGAGATCATGGGAATCGTATGCGACATACAGCAACGGATTGTTCACCTTGGCGGTGCCGACGTTACACCGGTGAGCCATCGGTTGCTGTGGCAGCGCTGTTACTGGTATGGCCGCTCGATCAGCGGCAGATAGATATGGTGCGGCTCATCGCGGTTCTGGCCATCTACCCCTAACTCGATAGGTCCATGGAGCGTGCGTAGGCCGTTGTAGTCGACATCCTCCAGCTTGTAGAAGAGCGGACCGTCGCCTGGCGTGGCGTCCATATAGCTATAGGTGGCGCCCCTGCCATTGCCTACAGCCGCGATGAGTTGGTCGTTGATCCGAACGTAGGGACCGGCACGATCCCCGGCACGGTAGAGGTTGAAGCCCGCGTTGTCGATCTCGACCGCGGTTCTCCAGGAGAGCGTCACGACACCGCTACTGTCGCTTTGTGCCGTGAAGGTGGACAGAGTGATGGCCGTTGGGACCGCCTGAATAGCAACCGGTTCGTCACTGTCATAGTCTCCTCCACGGTTCAGATCGACCCAAACCGAAATGATATCAGTGGCATTGATATCGCTCGCCTGTACCAGATCCGGTTGGGGTGCTCTGCTTTTGTAGGTGAAGACCTCACGGCCGTTCGGGTCGGTTTCGCCAAACCTAGGTTGCACATTAGTGCCTCCGCTGACAGTAAATCCCACGCTAAGGCCACGCACAGGTTGTGGTGGCTACACGTTTTCTGAACAGTCGCAATAACAGTCCGAATCGCTTCCTGGTCGGATCGAACTCCATACCCATTGATCGAGATCGAGATCTGGCGCCAGTTGACGGCGGCCGTAGCGCGAGGCTCGAACGAATCCATGTCGCTATCTTCGTCCAACTCAACCCATGCAGTGATCGTATTCGGATCCAGACATTGTTCGTACCGGTGTACGTGAAAGTGGCTTTGCCATCTCCGTCAGTGACGTCACTGCCGTTGCGAGCATTGGCACCACTTACATCAAAGAATACATCACGACCGGACGTAGGTTTGCTTTGATAATCGATCACTGTGGCAGTGATAGTGTGGTCCAGCCCAACCGATTTCTCTTCAGCGCTGGGTTCTATCGCGATTGTGAAATCTGCTTCAAAGGCGCCGATATCGCAACCTACTCCTAGCGGACGCAGCACGCCTCGCTGATCCGCCGTGCACTATTTACCACAGCCCGCGATACCTTCCGAGATCCCATCCAGCGCAGGATTGTCTGTTGATGCCAACAAGGCGTGAGTTAGGGTCGGGCCGCCGTTATCGGCCAAGTTTGAATCAAGAACCGCCGTGAAAACATCTTCAGTGGGAATAAGCTTGTCGTCGCTGCTAAAGTCGCAGTTCACACTTGTGCCGATGCCGGTCAGATTGTAGCCCAAGCTGTCAAGCGTACCGGACATAGTGCAACTCGCTCCAGGTAGCGGCGCCGCGCGACAATCAGGGATGTATCGCGCGCTACAATAGTGCTCATCATCTCAATGTTTGCAGATTGCGTACACCCGCCGATCCGGACCGCGCTGCCAGTAGGATCACTGGCGACATTGCTCACAATGGTGCAATAGTCAACGGTTACGTCCTGGTTTCCCGGAGTTATAGATTGCACTACCGTCCTGCGCAGTGTTGCCAGTTATTGTGCAGTTCATGGCGGTCAGTTCACCGCCAAAGTCAACGTAGAACGCGCCACCATTTCCTGATGGTGCTCTGTTGTCACTGAAAGTACTGCCAGTAGCGACGACGGAATCTGCACCCGTGGCGATAGCACCTCCATCTGCTGATGCCAGATTGCCGGTGAATGCGCTATCCGCGATGTTCATGCGGCCCGCACGATGATAGATGGCTCCGCCATTGCCTCCATTTTCGACCTCAATTGCCTCGTTGTTCGTGAAGCTACTGCGATCAATATCCAACAAGTCGCCACCAAAGTATATGGCACCACCGTTGCCGTCTGTTGCCCGATTGCCTGCGAGAACAACCTCGTTGAGTCGGAGGTTCATTCTGGTGTATATTAGTGAACTCGGTATATGGATCGCACCACCCTCAGCCGCATTACTGTCACGGATGCTGACCGAAATCAGGTCAAGGGAGTGAGTTCCCGCAGAATCGGATTCCGGATCGAGCGCGATCGAACCGCCGTAGGAACCGGAACCATTGACCAGAGCAAGATTCTGAAATCGTCACGGGCGCATCCGGACTATCGAGGATGAAATGCCTATGAGCATCATTGCTGTCGACGGTTAGGCTCTCCATCCCAGGACCAATGATGGTCAGCCCATCGGTAATCGTGAGAACATCGGATAGCTCGATTGTGGCCGGGTAGATCAGTTCAGTGTCACTGAAGACGATGACATCTGCGCCTGCAGTGTCATTGGCTTGCTGAATGGCTGCACGGAGCGTACATTTGCCGAGCGCATTATTCTCGCAGTTGCCGTCTCCAGTATCACTCAGGGAATCGACAACAAAAGGCTCTGCGGCACGAAGCATGCCGGACCACCCTATCAGGCCCGCCGTGATCAAAATCAAAGCCAGAATTGATAGAGCCATCCATAGTCGAGTCTGATCGTATATTGAAGCCTTCATGGTCTTTCCTCCTTCGAGGTTCAACGAACGCACCGAAAGCAGTGGGAAATTGAAGCTGCAAATGGAATGCAATGTCCATGGCTTGAGCCGTTTTGAGCATTAATCCAGCCAGTGCAACAAGGCAAATCAACGATAGGATCATCGCCACTCGTCGTATGAGTGTTGGGCCGTAACGCACATCAATCTGCTGCTGACCGGCAGGCACCTCAAAGCTAATGAAACCAAAGGGTTTGGTGGGTGTAATAGAAACCCGCTGTCCACCTAGGCTGGCCCGCCAGCCTGGAAAGAAGAACGTCTGAATGACCATTTGGAATGGTTGCGGGCTCTCGACAACGATGGTATAGCGTAGAGGACGATAGTCAGCCGCGATAAGGTAGTTCCTCTCGGCAACGACTCAATGTCGAGTCGAACCTGCCAAATGCTTTGATCAGCCATAGACGGTGGCACTTGCTTCACAGTCTTGGGTATATCTATTCTCCTCGCCAACAAGCCAAGTCTTTACCCTGACTCATGTTCAAACTCCACAGCGGCATCAACGTGTGTCGGCGTATCGTCAGGATGGTAGGCTATCGACTGCCAGCCCAGCGCATACATTGCGACCCCCCCGCATACTCCAATGACAAGACCTGATGCTGCCAGCCTGTTCCAAATTACAGCTTGCTTTTCTGATGGCAGTAGAGCCAACAGAGCGCTAACGCTTACCCCCGCTAACAATGCTAGCCATAAGCTGGCCACGGACAGGAAACGAAACGGAAACTGTGCTAAGCGCAACATAGGCAAGTTCTGCCAAAGCCAGCGGGAATGCGGCGTGAGCATAAATATGGCCGAACAGGCGATAAGTATTCCGACAACTACATGCAGCATGTGTACCCGCGAGCGCAGAGCAGCCATGCCGACTACTGCCCCGACAAGCGCCAGCCCACCCGTCAACCACTACAACGCGGCGGCACGCTAGCGACTGGCGGCAGAGTATCGGGTAAGACCGGGCTGGTCAAAGACGGGCCGAAAGGCATCAGGCCATGCCCAAGAGATGGGTCTGCGATCTGCAGCACACGGTCTATCTGAACCAGGTTGGCCTCCCACATAGCCGGTAGCCAGAAAGATTTACGCAATCCCAGCCCAAGTGCAATGGGCCACCCCAATCTAAATGAACTGGTGCGTGTGTAACTTGCGTTCAAGGTTGCTAGACTAATCGCGGCTGCATATACCAGTAGAGTAGCCGTCAATAGATAGGCCGAGATCAGGTGAGTAAGCAGAGTGGCGGCCAACAGAACGGCAGTGGCAATGCCATGAATCCTGCTCCGAGCATTGGCATAGTGAAAGAATGTCCAGAGCGCCCACGGCATGCAGGTCAGGACCAGAATTTCAGGGAAACCGGCTCTGTCGATGAGGGTATACATCATGTAGGGTGAGAAGATGAATGCCGTTGCTGCCACGACTGCCGATCCTGCGCCAAAGATGTCGCGGACCCAACAGTACATACCTGCCGCCCCACTAAGCAACATCAATCCCAAAACTATCTGGAGTGCCTGCAGTGGTCCCAAGCCGATCAGCTGGAAAGGTTCTGCGAGATAGTAGAGTAGAGGCGGATAATAGTGATAGAGCGGAAACCCATAGCCATAGCCTAAAACCGGGCTCCAGCGGCTGAACACCAAACCCTGCCTGATGAGATAGTCCCTCTCCACCAAACGGTATAGATGAAGGCTGGAGTCATGGCCATAAGGTAGACCGTGTGCGACAGTTAGCCACACTGCCGCCAGCCCCACACCAATCGCACTTATCAGCCCCCACTCAGGGTGAAGCCCGGATAAACTGCGAACCAGATTAATAGGCTTACGATTCTGCTTAGCAACTCGCAATGCAATTCGCATACGAACTTACCTTGTGACCTGTGACCGGCATCTACGGTTCTCCAAAAGGACTGCACTTCCTGCAGTCTTCGGGTCCCGTGCCGTTTTTCGTGCCGTTTGTCGGCGGCTCCGGAGTTGGGGAACTAGGCGGCATCAAACCACCGTCGTCTTCACATTCGATCTCCCCGACGACTTGGTTGACCCACCCCTCTTGATTGCTTGTCAAGACCTGTACGTAGGCCCAATCGCCATCTGCGGTGCGTTCCAGCGGGTGTAGTTGGGTATTAATCGGCAGATAGCGGATGACGGGTTCGGTCACGTTAGGACCGCTATACAGGGCCACGCTGTCCGGCGACGCCACGCTGCAACGTAGCTCCGGTTGCTCGCACGCTGTCTGCTTGTTCAAGGTCAGCTTAAACGCACCGTGACTGGCATTTCGCGTCGAGCGGGCAACGACTGTATAGTCGCAGCTGGCCAGCGGCACCGTGCGATTGCAGATCAGGCTATTGCTGTTCTCGCGACTGGCGTCGTCATTGAAACTGACCATGTAGTCGCCCGGTCCGAGCACATCGACCCATGTGTCGAGCGCCGGATCAAGGGCCTCCATCTGGACGGTAATAACGTCGCCGGCCTTGGCACAGAATCGGTAAAGACACTCCTGCCCCGGCGTAACGTTTCCTGCCGCAATGGTGTCACCGAAGTTGATGTTGTCCACGCACTTCAACTCGGTTGTATTGGTGTTATAAACACGCGGTAAACCGATCCGGGTCAACCAACGGGCAACTTGCGACGCAAAGAGGGGTGAGGCAGCAGGCTGCCCAGCAAACGACGGTTGGCCATTGGTGAAGACGATCTCAGTCTGCTGACCCAGCTGCAGTTCCTGTGTGACCAGGCCGATGGTAACGCGGACATTCCCTTCCAGATTGGCGATGACAATGTCTCCATCGGCTTGGACCGTGACGTAGGCCGTGCTGG
>CAVQSG010000006.1:0-198289 GCA_963715415.1 uncultured Chloroflexia bacterium
TCTACGCCGACATCGGCGACGAGCAGAGCATCGAGCAGAGCCTCAGTACCTTTTCCAGCCACATGACCAACATTATCGGGATCCTGGAAGACGCTGACCCGCGTGTCATGGTTCTCTTCGATGAATTGGGCGCAGGCACCGATCCCGATGAGGGCTCGGCCCTGGCGATGGCTCTGTTGGGAAAATCTGCGCGATCCGCGGGATCACGACATTGGCGACCACGCACTACAGCGATCTCAAATTGTACGCACACAACACGCCGGGCGTGCGCAACGCTTCGGTGGAATTTGACGTTGAGACACTCAGTCCGACCTATGAATTGAGCATCGGTCTACCGGGTCGTTCCAGTCGTGCTGACGATCGCCCGTCGCCTGGGCCTCAATCCGGTGATCGTCGACAAGGCTGAGACCATTGTGCGTCCGGATACATTGGAGGCGGAATCGTTACTGGACGACATCAAGCGCGCCAAGCAAGAAGCGCGTCAGGCGGAAGACCGGGCAAAGCAGCACGAACGGCAGGCGCAGCTGGTCGAACGCGATCTCCGCTACCAACTGGCGCATATCGAAGAAGCGCGCCGGGAGGTCATCGCCGACACGCGTGAGCGGATGCAGGGCGAGCTGGACGGCTTGCGCGACGAGCTGAAGGAGATGCGGCGGCGCCTTGCGCAGGAGGGCCCGTTTCGAACCGGCAACGCCCATGCCGATTTTCTGGCGCAGGCCGATCAGGAACTGGCGCGACGCCAGCGGGCCAACGAGGCCGTGGACCGAGAGGTCGTTCTGCCCGGTCAGGATGAAGCCGCGCCTGATGGACCCATCGAGGTGGGCGATAGGGTCTGGGTTGCCAGTCTACAGGCCAGTGGAGAGGTGTTGTCGATCAATGCCCAGACCGAAGACGCCGACGTGCAGTTGGGTAATTTTCGGCTCAAATTACCATTGAAACGGCTTGATTTGCGTCAGAAAGCACAGCGCGATCAGCCCGCACCCAAGATCAGTTGGCAGAGCGACCGGTCAGCCAAGAGTCCGGGAATGGAACTCGATCTGCGCGGCGTGCGCGTGGAAGAGGGACTCGAACGCGTCGAACGGTATGTCGATGATGCATATATGGCTCGTCTGCCCTGGGTTCGAATAATCCACGGCAAAGGTACGGGAGCACTGCGTGATGCCGTTCGTCAAAGCCTCAAGGAGCATCCACTGGTCGGCGACTATCGCTCTGGTGGGCCCGGCGAGGGTGGTGACGGCGTTACCGTGGCAAAACTGATCGAACAGAGTTAGCGAGCAAACGAAATGTCGAGTCAAAATACGATCCCATGCAGCGTCTGTGTCACTGCATACAACGAAGAAGAGAACATTGGCCATCTGCTTGAAGCGCTGCTGGATCAGCATGTGCACGAAGCGGAAATTCGCGAGATCGTGGTCGTGGCCAGTGCATGTACAGACGATACCGTGCCGATTGTCAAAGAGTTTCAAGCGTGTGATGATCGGATTATCCTCATCGAACAGGAACATCGCGAGGGTAAGACGGCCGCGATCAACCTGTTTCTGGCCGCTGCCCAATGCGAGATCTGCGTAGTCGAAAGTGGCGACACCATTCCCCACGAGTACGCCGTGGAACACTTGGTGCGTATGTTTCGTGACCCGTCTCTCGGCATGGTGGGCGCGCAGAAAGTTGCCGTCAACACTCCGGAGCACATTACCGGTCTTCTCAGCCATATTCGCCTGCGCATGGAGCATGAACTCTGTCTGGAAATTCCCCGACTGGGCGAGATGATCGCGTTCCGCAAGGTCTTCGATCGGATCCCACCGGACGTCGCCATGGACGAGGCGTTTGTGGAGGCCATCGTGGTCGATCACGGTATGGGGGTCAAATATGCACCTGATGCGGTGGTCTACAATACCGGCCCGACCACAATCGGCGATTTTGTGCGCCAGCGCCGGCGCAACCATGCCGGTCATCTCTATTTGAAGCACAAATATGGTTATGCGGTCAGCAGCATCCAGAATCGGCGCGTGGCGCGTATTGCCTTAAAGGAAGTGTGGGGCGTGGTGCGTCTGTTGTGGGTGCTCTTCCTGCTGGCGACATTGGAAGGTTGGAGCCGCGTGCTGGGCTGGTATGATTTTGCCGTCAAGCGCGATCGTCATGTGGTCTGGAATATGGCATGGACGCAGAAGCAAAATGTCCAGGATATTCGCCGCGAGGGCGAGGAGAATGGAGAGTCGTTCGTCGTCTCCACGCGGACCCAAAGCTCGAATTAGCGGTCGACTTCGAATGACACCGATCGAACGGACTATCTCGAATATGTATTCCACAGTACGTGGTTGATCAATTTGTGCTCATGAAATCTCGACTTTGGAGCCTTGCCAAACTGGCTATCGGCCTGGGCTTGCTCTACTTTCTCTACACAAAATTGGAAAATCCGGCTGCGCTATGGGCACAGATCCGGGATTCCAATAAACTCTTCCTCGTTGCCGGTTTGGTCAGCTATGCGTTGGCCGTTGCTATGAGCGGCATTAAATGGGGGATATTGTTGCGCGCCATCGGCATTCCTGTACGCAGGCCGCGGCTCTTGGCCTACCAATGGATGGCTGAGTTTTTCAACAACTTCTTGCCTGCCCAGGTTGGTGGCGATGTCATGCGTGGATACGCGTTGGCAAGCGATACGCACCGTACGGCTCACGCGGCCGCTAGTGTTCTCATCGATCGGTTTCTGGGTCTGTTCATCTTTATGCTGGCGGCCGCGGTCGCTTCTGTCGTCATGCTTTCCGTGGGACGGCCAGACGGCACGTCATTTTCTGGTGAAGAATTGATTGCCATGCGCATCATGGCGCTGGGTAGTGTGGCGATCACAGTCGCCTTAATCATTGTGCTGGGGGCCATGTTGAGCCGCAGGCTCAAGCAGATTGCCGAACGGATCCTCGCAATTCTCCCTTTCTCTGAAAAGACAATGCCCGTGTGGCTCAAGTTGGCCGACGCCTTCAACGCCTATCGTCACGAGTACAAGGCACTTACTCAGAGTGCAATCGGCAGCGTTCTGATTGTGCTGCTGACAAGTATCCAGATCTGGTTCATCTCCGCGGCGATTTCGCCCGGCAGCATCAGTTTTCTGGAAGTGCTGGTGATCAACCCGATCATCGTTCTTCTGTTGGTGGCGGTGCCGCTGTCGCCCGGCGGGCTCGGTGTCCGTCAAGGTGCGTTCTCCATCATGTTTTTCCTCATCGGCGCCGGCGGTGATCTCGGCTATGCCGTCGGATTGCTCCAGCAATTCATCGTCTACTTGGTCAGCATTCCGGGCGGCCTTATCTGGATGCGCAGTGGCGTCCGTCAGGGTCAAATCGAGAGCACCGGATTGCCGGACGACCCGCTGCCTGAGTCACAACTCGGCAACACCATTCACCGCGTGTGATGGTCGATCTGTCGATCGGTTGCGTGGAAGCTGCTTCACGGATGTAGATGCTGTTAATGGTGGTCGGCAGCCGTGAGATCGACCATTTGTGCTGAGAGGGATCCATGTCTATACACGAATATCTGACCGAGGGGGGCGCCCGGTCACTCTATGTGGATGGCGACGCTGCCCACGACTTCGATCATATTCTCCGGGTCACTCGGCTGGCGGAACGAATCGCCCGCGATGAGGGCGCCGATGTGACATTGGTACGTCTGGCAGCACTATTGCACGATGTCCCGGTTGCCGAAACTGAGTCCGGCTGTGCCGCCACCGGGCGCAGCAGCCATCATCTCGATGCCGCGCGGTACGCCTCTGCCATTTTGGCGCAACGTGGGCTGGGAACCGAGGGAATTGAGACTGTCGTTCATGCCATCGAAGCCCATCGTTTTCGCGACCAATCGATTCGGCCGCTGACGCCGGAGGCCAAATGTCTCTACGATGCCGACAAGCTTGACAGCATGGGCGCGATCGGTGTGGCGCGTTGTTTTGCCTACGCTGGTGCATGGAACAATCGTCTGTGGACCCAACCATGGACGACGATAGCGGCGGATCAGGAGAAGCCTACCGGGGCGGACTATTCTCCGGTCCACGAGTATGTGTATAAATTGTCGCACCTGTACGATACGCTCTGCACAGCGACTGGAAAGCGAATCGGCGCAGAGCGCCATGCGATGATGGTGGCGTTCTTTGACTGTTTGGACGCCGAAGTAACGGGTCAGGCATAGAACATGAATAAACTGAAGGTTCTCTCGATCTTTCTTATTGCGGGCGTTACGGCGTTGATTTTGTTTCCGCGCCTACTGCAGGCGCAGAATACGCAACCGGTGCAGAACGACTCTGATCTGCTCCGGTCCTCGTCCGGTGAGCCAGAAGAATACGCCGACGCCCCTTTTGCAGCGGGGCAGATAATCGTGGGTGTACAACGCTCATCCGGTTCCGGTTCTGTAGCTGCTTCGGGCTTGCTTGCTCAGTTAGATGTGGTGTTGGCCGCGCAGATAACCGCATCGATCGATCTGCGCGGTCTGGACGGAGCTGAAGGCGATGCCGGTGTCGAGGGCTATCTCCTGGAAGTGCCCGAGGGCAGCGAGTGGACCGCCGTCGAAATGCTCGCCGGGAAGCCGGGCATTGCCTTCGCGCACCCAAATTGGATTGTCTATGCAGCCGACGAACCTGGTGCGGAGGAAGGCGTGCGCGGTGAAGGGACGGTTGGCGCAACCACTGAGACGCCGTTCATCGTGAATGATCCGCTCTATGTCGACAAACTGTGGTATTTACAGCGTGTCCAGGCCTCCCGCGCCTGGTCGCTCGCTGAACGCTCTACGGAGTCGGCACAGGAGTCGATTCGAGTCGCCGTGATCGACAGCGGCGTGGCGATCGACCACCCTGATTTGAAGCCCCAACTTCTGGCCGGCAAAAACTATTTGAGTCTTGGTGAACCTCCCGTAGATGATTATGGCCACGGCACCCATATCGCCGGTGTGATCGCGACAACACTCAACAATGAGGAGGGTCAGTCCGGCTTGGCGCCTTGGGTTGAAATTGACGCAAGAAAGGTGCTGGATTCCAAAGGGCTCGGCAGTATTTCGAACCTAGCCACTGCAATTCGAGAGGCCGTCGACGAAGGCGCAAAGATCGTCAACCTAAGCGTGCAGACCACAGCAGATTCGGCAACGTTAAAGGCTGCGATCCAGTATGCCGCAACGCAAGGCGCCTTGATTGTGGCGGCAGCGGGCAACTGTGTCACCACCGATTGTCCTGTTCTCTATCCCGGCGCCTATGATGAGGCCATGGCAGTCGCTGCCACCGGCTATGCCAATCGACGAGCGTACTATAGCCCCAAAGGCGATCAAGTTGAGATTGCCGCACCTGGGGGTGAGGGCAAGTCGGTCTCCAGCAAACAGATATTCAGCGCCTGGTCGGTTGTCGCCAAGAGTGAGTGTCATGCGGCAAGTGGTGACTATCAGATTGTCAACGGGGGGGCATACTGCAACGATTCGGGGACGAGTATGGCAGCGGCAGTTGTCAGTGGCGTTGCTGCTTTGGTTTGGAGCTTCGATCCGGACATGAGTGCAGCCGAAGTGCGTGCGCTGCTAAACAGTACGGCCGCCCCTCTACCCTATACGTCCAGCGTTGTTGGCAGTGGGTTGGTTGATGCCCATGCTGCCATTCGCAGTCTGCTCATGCCCGAATTGACGCCCTCCACCAACGAGCTTGGATACATCCTGTCACCTGGCGCGTCACCGTTTTCGACAACGGTGACGCTACAGAACCCAAGCTCTCGGACCATCGCCTGGAGTGCCGAATTGACCGGTGAATCGGACTGGATCAGGTTGGTCTCTGAGGAAGGGTTCCCAGTCGACGGCTTGGCGGCTTATGGCGCTCCTGCCTACATTACGTTGGAGATTGCGCCGCAACAACTGGTTACGGGCAGCTATAGCATAGATCTGGATGTCATCGGTGAACGGCCAGATCTCTCCTTGATACAGCATACAATACCGATCAGCTTGCTCGTGGATCAGACGATCCACACCTTCTATTTTCCGATGGTGATAATGGACGAAGAAGGTGAACTTGAACCGGTTCGCACCAGCGCCTTCCGTTGGGAAGTGCCCAATGAGGATGGACGCGAGGTTCGTACGTTGACGGATTCCAGCAATATCGGGGTGTCGCTTCCCTTTGAGTTTCCCTTACGCGGCGATAGCTACACGGATTTGCGTCTCTATTCCGATGGTTATGCCGTTTTTCCTGCCGAAGACAGCAGTCTGTTCGAGTCGAATGTTTGCCCGATGGATGTAGAGTGGCCGCGGCAGGCAATCTTCGGCTGGTGGGCCGACCTAGACCCGAGTAAGCTCGGAGCTCAAATCTCACTCTTTCAAACCGATGAAGAACACTTTGTCATTGAATTCCACCGCGTTCCAGCTGCGATTGATGCCGGCAGTTCCTACAGTGTCAGCTTCCAGATTGTATTGCAGAAAGACGGCGATTTCTATCTCAACTATTTGACCGTACCCGAGCAGATCGGAGCGCCGCCCCGGACCACCATTGGCGCCAAAGCTATGGACGGTCGCTTCCGCAATCGGATCTTCTGTGCCGGCGCCGACGGCGACTATGGTGCACTGCCTCAATCTCAACAATCATTCTTGTTCACGCCGGAGGACCTATATTGATGCCCGCTGAAGACCATCGCCGACAGGCAGAATCCAAGGGCCAAATAATGGTTGCGATTGTGACCGTTAGTGACACACGTACGGCAGAGACTGATAGCAGTGGCCAGACCATTCGCCGGCTGGCCGAGGCAGCCGGCCATAAGGTGGTCGACTATCGAATCGTCGAGGATGAGCCGGATCAGGTGCGACGCGCACTTGATGATTTTACCGGCGGTCAGGCGCAAATCGTCATCTTCAACGGCGGCACCGGCATCAGCAAACGCGACCGAACTTATGACGTCATCAGTGATGTGCTGGAGAAGACGCTGTTCGGTTTTGGTGAATTGTTTCGCATGTTGAGCTATGAACAGGTTGGCGCGGCGGCTATGTTGAGCCGTGCGACAGCAGGTGTCTACCACGACGCTGTCGTGATCAGTACGCCTGGTTCCACGAAAGCCGTAGAACTCGCCATGGAAAAACTGATTCTTCCTGAGATTCAGCATTTGGCCTGGGAATTGACCCGCTAATCTCGCACAAGTTTGGCGCTATCCGGCGCCAATCATTCAATCTCTCGGAACGCGCCTACAATTTGCACCCACTGCGCATACTTCCGCATTTTCCGATTTGTATCGGCCTCTTTGGCACGCTCTGCTCAGTGTCGACACAGGTGTATCCTTTTCCAATCCTCACCACCAATTGTAATTACACTCATAGTTCACCACTGATATGCCCACTATACTTTGTACAAGTTTTGTATATAAATTGTCCGTTTTTGGTGTGATGAATCAGTGATCCTTGTGCAGTTGCATCTGCTTCAGGGTGAGAGAGGTTGAGCCCATGTTTTGGCAAATCTTCGGTCAGAAAAAAACTCCGACCGAGCATCATCAGGAAAACATTTGCGTGTCGACCTTGATCGATCTGCGTGCCATCGAAAAGGTATACGAGACTGCTGCCGGAGATTTTCATGCCTTAAGGGGCATCAATCTTCAGGTTGAACCGGGCGAATTTGTCGCCGTGGTCGGCAAATCCGGTAGCGGTAAGTCGACCCTCAGCAACATGATCACCGGGATCGATCGTCCTTCACAAGGAGAAGTGCTGGTCAACGACGTGCCGGTTCACACACTCAAGGAGGGGCAGATTGCCTCCTGGCGCGGGCGTAACATCGGCGTCGTATTTCAGTTCTTCCAGTTGCTGCCGACGTTGACCGTGCTGGAAAATGTGATTCTACCCATGGATTTCTGCAATCTATATAGCCGTCGTGAACGCCGTGAGCGAGCGATGGATCTTCTTTCCCGCGTCGATATGGCAGACCAGGCCGGCAAGTTGCCCACAGCTATATCGGGGGGCAGCAGCAACGTGTCGCAATTGCGCGGGCGTTAGCCAACGATCCGCCGATCATCGTTGCGGACGAACCGACCGGGAACTTAGATTCGAAGACGGCAGATTCAGTCTTTCATCTCTTCGAAGAGTTGGTATCGGGCGGTAAGACGATTCTCATGGTGACGCATGATGATGATCTGGCCGAACGAGCGACGCGTACGGTCGTCATCTCTGACGGCATGATTACCGATGACATCAGGCATGTGAATGCCTTGGCACCTCTGATGCCACGTACCGCTTTGCCGGCGCCGGAGAAGACTATACCGCAGCGCCAGGGCGGTATGCCGGTCCTTCAACCGGGAGTGGGCTATGCTTGATCCGCGTTGGATGAAGGTTCTGCGTGACCTATGGTCGAATCGCACGCGCACGATTCTTGTTGTCGTCTCGATTGCGGTCGGTGTCTTTGCCGTCGGTACGGTACAGATGCTTCGGACGGTGGTTCTGACCGAGATGCAGGCCGTCTACGATCGCAGCAATGCCGCGCAGGCCACTATCTTTGCCTCCGATCTTGACCAAGCTATGATCGATACGATCCGACGCATGCCCGAGGTGCAGGAGGCGGAGGGACGTGCATCGCTGGGACTTTCGATCGAGGTCGCGCCGGGCAAGCTGGACCCAATGAGCGTTACGCTGGTCGATGACTTCGACGATATCCGGCTCAACTATTTGGAACCATCCTATCTACTCGATGGTCACCCGGACTTCGGCGCTGAAAATACGCGCTGGCCGGGTAAGGATGAGATCATCTTTGAGCGTAGCTCACTCGATGCCAATGAGGCGCTGCCGGCAGGCCTGGCCGTCGGCGATCATGTATTCGTCGAGAATGAAGATGGCAAACGTCGCCAGCTGACAGTGACCGGTGCGGTCTACGACCCCAATGGCTTTCCGGCCACCTTCACCGGCTCCGCCAGTGGCTATGTGACGCCTGAGACCTTCGAGCGGCTTGGCGGCAGCACGACCTTCACGCAGGTCGGCATTCGCGTCGTGGGTACGCCCGAGCAGCTGCGTGACGAATCATACATCAACCAGGTTGCGAATCGGTGTCGGACAAGATCGAGCGCAGCGGTCGCACCGTGCAGCGGGTCGAGGTCTTCCGCCCTGGACGTCTGCCGCTGCAGGACTTGTTCGACGCCATTGCACTGTTGCTGACGCCGCTGGGTCTGCTTGCCCTCTTTTTGAGCGGTTTCCTGGTGATCAACACCATATCGGCGCTGATGGCGCAGCAGGTACGCCAGATCGGTGTCATGAAATCCATTGGTGCGCGGCGTGGACAGGTTGTCACCATGTATTTGAGCGCGGTCATGGCCTATAGCATGTTGGCGCTGCTGGTGGCCATTCCGCTGACGGTTTTCGTGGCCGGCGGCATCGCACAGTTTCTGGGCGGCTTCATCAACATCGACTTTCCGCGCTGGTCGCTGCCGACCAATGTGCTGGTGATTCAGCTGCTCGTGGGCATTGTAGTGCCGCTGCTGGCCGCCCTGTGGCCGGTGCGCCGGGGTACGTCCGTCAGCGTACGCGAGGCGATCTCGGAATACGGATTGGGCAAGGGGCACTTTGGCACCGATCGCTTCACCCGGGTTCTTGGGCGCTGCGCGGCTTTTCTCGTCCGTTGCAGATTTCGTTGCGCAACACCTTCCGCCGTCGCGCGCGCTTGATGTTGACGTTGATTACCTTGGTGCTGGGTGGCATGATCTTTATGACCGTGGGCAGCGTGCGCCTTTCGCTCAGCCAACCTGATCGAGTCGGGGATCGCCTACAACCAGTTCGACATTCAGGTCGAGTTCGAGCGCGAATATCGCACCGCACAGATCGAGCAGTCGTGCGCAGTGTGCCCGGCGTGGTCGACGTGGAGATGTGGAGCGGCGGGCAGCGGGATTCCCATCCGCGCTGACGGCAGCGAAGGCGATCCGATCACCATCTCCGCGCTGCCGCCCGACAGCGGGATGGTGGAGCCGACGCTGCAGGAGGGGCGGTGGCTGATGCCCGACGACGAGAACGCGATCGTTATCAGCCAAAAGGTATTGGCCAATGAGCCGGACCTCAGGTCGGCGACACGCTCACGCTGAAGCTCAACGGTCAAGAGGCCGTGGGTCATCGTCGGCATCGCCCAGGTGCTGAGCGGGCCGCCCGACGTCGTGCCGGCCTTTGTCGCGGCGACTACTACTCGCGCTATCACCGGCGAATGTGGGCAAAGCGACCAGCGTCCAGATGACCGTCGACCAATCCGACGCCGGACAATGTTGCGGCCATGGTTGAGACCATCACCGGAGCACGCTGGAGGACAAGGGCTTGCGGGTGGGGCAGACCTTTACGATTGCCCAATTGCGGCGCTTCTCGGGCATCTTCTTCGACATTATCATCTATCTGCTCATGGCCATGGGCGTGTTGATCGCGTCGGTCGGCGCGCTGGGCCTGATGGGCACCATGAGCACCAACGTACTGGAGCGCACCCGTGAGATCGGCGTCATGCGCGCCATCGGTGCCTCCAACGGCGCGATTCAGCGGATTGTCATCGTCGAAGGGATCATCATCGGCTTGCTCAGCTGGCTGGTGGGCGGCATGCTGGCCTTCCCGGTGGGTCTTGGGTTGAGCAGTGCGGTCGGCGCGATTCTCTTCCAGACGGCGTTGCCCTATACATTTTCCGCCACCGGCGTCTTTACCTGGTTGGCCATTGTCGCGGTGCTGGCGACCGTCGCCAGCTACCTACCGGCCTGGAATGCGTCCCGATTGACGGTGCGCGAGGTTCTGGCGTACGAATAACCTCTGTGTCGCGAACGCATGTTTTCCCTCAATTCCATTCCTTCCCCTGATTCGCAATCTATCGCCATCTGCATATCCATAGTACGATTGTTCTGTCGTGGACTTCACATCGTCTGACTATTTCGTCGCGTGAAGTCCACGACATAGATCCAGGGTCGCTACCTCCAGCGGGTGTGAATAGGGATTTCTGTCAGAATTCACGAGGATATTGCGTTGTCAACGTGAGAGGATTGGCGTCATGAATCCGGCGGCTACCTGCTGTATCCAAACCAGATGGCGCCAAGGTGATCTCGGCCGCATATTTCAGTGCGTTTATCGCGTTGGGCTTGGTGGCGCGTCGCTGGGCCCGACGCTTGACGGGGCTTGCGGCCCAGACCGGCACAGCGCTGGCCCAGATCAGCCTGCTCTTCACGGCACGGTCCGGCGGCTACTTGGTCGGCTCTCTGCTGGGCGGCCGGCTCTATGACCGTGTGCCCGGCCATCCGCTCATGGCCGGCATGCTGCTGCTGATGGCCGTCTGCATGGCTTTGGTGCCGGCGCTGTCGCTCTTTTGGCTGCTGGTCTCTCTTCTGCTGATCATCGGTATCGCCGAAGGCGATCGTCGATGTCGGCGGCAACGCCATGATCGTCTGGGTGCATGGCCGGCATGTTGGCCCATATATGAACGCTCTGCACTTCTTCTTCGGCGTGGGTGCGTTGATATCGCCGCTGATCGTCGGGCTTGTGCTGCGCTATACCGGCGGCATTGCCTGGTCCTATCGACTGCTGGCGCTGCTGGTTCTGCCGGCTGCCGTCTGGGTTATGCGCTTGCCGGCCCGGTGTCGCCGCAACGCACCGCAACCGAACGTGCCGCGGCCCGCACCGGTCGATACGATGCTGGTCGCACTCTGCATGCTCTTCATGATGCTGGTTGTTGGTGCAGAGGTCAGCTTCGGCGGCTGGATTTCCTCCTATGCTGTCAAACTCCAGTTGGCGACTCCCGAAATTGCGGCCTATCTGACGTCCGTCTTTTGGGGCGCCTTGACTCTGGGCCGGCTGCTGGCGATTCCCATTGCGTTGCGTGTGCGGCCGAGAACAATGTTGGTGACCGACATCGTCGGTTGTATCGTCGGGATAACACTACTCCTGCTTCTGCCCGGTTCCGAAGTGCCGCTTTGGAGTGGTGCAGCGATCTTCGGATTCTCCATGGCTTCCATCTTTCCGACGATTCTCTCTTGGGCTGAACGGCGGATGACCATGACCGGAACCGCGACCAGCTGGTTTCTGGTCGGCGCCAGTCTGGGTGCGATCATTTTGCCCTGGACCATCGGCCAGTTTATCGAGACGGCGGGTCCGCGCAGCGTCATGCTCTTCATTCTGATTGATCTCTTGTTGCTGGCCGGAATACTTGGTGCACTGATGGTGCGAGGCGGAGAGCCGGCTACCGAGGTGGCCGGATGACCGGTCGTGTGGAGCCGCCGTCGGCCAGGTAGCTGGTGACCTGTCACTACATGCTTGGGCTGGGCGCGATGTCGTGACCTGCGTTTCCTGTTGTGCCGGTCCTACTTCTTCTCCGTGAGGATGATTGCAGCTTTATGGGCCATTGCGGCCTCGAGGTAATGGTCGGCTGCATGGGCCACCCGGTCGCGCATCCTCGCTGACAACGTGCCCTTTACTGTTGCCGGCACGCCTGCTACCAGCGTATGAGCCGGGATTTCGCTGTACTCGCGTACAACCGATCCGGCCGCAATCAATGTACCCTCTCCAACTATTGCGCCACTGAGGATGGTTGCGTTCATGCCCAGAAGCGCGCCGTCTCCGATCGTACATCCCTCCAGCACCACACCGTGGCCGATGGTTACAGCGGCGCCGATGATGGTGTCGTGGCGGTCGTTGACATGGATCACCGCATTGTCCTGCACGTTGCTGCGCGGACCGATGACGATCCTGCCGCTGTCACCGCGAATGACGGCGCCGTACCAGACACTCGCACCGGCGCCAATATGGACGTTGCCGATGATCACTGCGTTGGGAGCGATATAGGCGTCCACGGCAATGGCGGGACGATATCCTTGGAATTCCACAATCAACGGCATAGATTACTCCCGGACAAGCTTTTCGAGTTGGCAGCGTCATTATACCGTGACTGGGAATGACACAGAAATTAGGCCACATACATAACCCACACAAAACACACAATGTTGTGAATTCCCTGTTGACAAGTGGACCGGTGCGTGCTAAGATGGTGACATGATGAAGACAATGCGTTTGGTTATATGCCTTGCCAACACTGGTTTTATCCAGATGGAGCCGCCAAGCCGGCTTCGTGATTCGTGGTTGCCTGGAAGAGTTCTGGATGGTAGGCGGTTGTAGCTGGGCAATTCATTTGGAGTCATGAAGACGGCACGGTCTCGCAACCGTGTCGTTTTTTTTATCGAAAACTGTGAGGTGATCTGTGCGCCGCAACGGCATCCGTGAAGTGACCAACGAAAACGACGAATTGGTCGATCGACAGGAGCTGGCGGTCGAAGTTGTCAATCTCAGCAAGACATTTGTGGTGAAACAGAAGGCGCCTGGTCTGAAAGGCAGTCTACGTTCACTCTGGACACGAGAAACACACACGGTGTCCGCTGTGGCCGGCGTTTCGTTTTCGCTGCAAAAAGGCGAGATGCTGGCGTTTATCGGTCCCAATGGCGCTGGTAAATCAACCACCATCAAAATGTTGACCGGCATCCTCTATCCGACCGGTGGATCAGCCGGCGTACTCGGTTATACACCCTGGAGCGACCGACGCCGTCTGGCTTATCACATTGGCTCTGTTTTTGGACAGAAACCGCAACTTTGGTACCACTTGCCGGCCGAGGACACCTTCCGGCTCTTCTCGCAGATATACGAAGTAGAGGAGCACGCATTCCGGCGCCGGCGTGGCTATCTGGTCGATGCATTTCAGCTTGGCGATTTGCTTAACATACCTGTGCGCAAGCTCAGCCTGGGGCAGCGAATGAAGTGTGAGATCGCTGCGTCGTTGTTGCATAGTCCCCGGATCATCTTTTTGGACGAACCGACAATCGGTCTGGATGTGGTGGCCAAGCAGCAGATTCGTGACGCCATCCGCACACTGAACGAAGAAGACGGTACGACCATCTTTTTGACCAGCCATGATGCAGGGGATATCGAAAATCTCTGTAAACGTGTCGTCGTGGTAAATCACGGTCGTATCATTTTTGACGATCGGACATCGGTGTTGAAGCGGCAATATTTGCGACGCAAGGTGCTGGATGTGCGTTTCGCCGAACCACTCTCCGAGCCATTCACTTTGCCCGGTGTGCACGTGTTAAAACAAGGCACTTACGGGGTGAAACTGGAATTCGACAATCAGGCCCTGGCGGTCGATCAGGTCATTCAGCAGGTCATAGCGACGCGCCCATGCAACGACATTAACATCACCGATCCGCCGTTAGAAGAGATCATCGCCGAGATCTACCGGGCATAGCTGGAGTTAGCCGCTGTGACGCCGGATCTGTCATCTGCGTCGTGTGCCTGGACCGGCACATCTTGCTGCATGACCGACGGTGTGGAGACGATCTATGTTGACCCGTTTCGAACCGACCGCAACCAAGTATCTGTCGATTACACGCACGAACATTCAGAATCAACTTGCCTATATCTGGGACGCGATTGGTCGTGCAGTCTTTATCGTTCTGATCATGTTCATTTTTGTTCAGCTCTGGACGGCTGTTTATGAATCTCAGGGCACGGCTGAGATCGCCGGTCTATCGCTCACGGCGACTATCTGGTATTTCTTATTGGCGGAGATGATCGAACTCGGCAAATTCCGCCACGATCAGACGATTTCGGCTGAAGTCAAGGAGGGCACGATCGCCTATGCATTGGTGCGTCCATACAGTTATCTGCTCTACCATTTCTTCAACGGGCTCGGTGAAACATTGGTCAAGATGGGGTTGATCTTTCTGCTCGGACTCCCTGTCGTTGTCTTGAGCGTGGGGTGGCTGCAGCTGGATGTGCGCACTCTGCCGGCAGTTGCGCTGTCCGTGATGCTTGCGCTGATCCTGGATTTCTGTATGGCAAGCAGTATCGGTCTGCTGGCCTTTGTGACCGAAGACACGTTCTCGTTCCGATTGATCTACCAGAAGCTGATCTTCATTCTGGGCGGGCTTCTGATACCGTTGGATTTTTTGCCGGACTGGTTGCAGACGATCGCTCGATCATTGCCTTTTGCCTATACGACGTATGCTCCGGCGCGACTCTTTGTCGGTTTTGAAACGACGCTCTTTTTGCGCGTACTCGCGATGCAACTTGTGTGGCTGGCGCTTACAGGGATAGTCTTGACCTTTCAATACAGATGGTCAGTCAAGCGGCTATCGATTAACGGCGGATAGCGCAACTTGGCGCAAGCCGGGCAGTGATTGCAGGGCAGTCGCACTGGTCACTGTGCCTGTGCACGACCGATGCTCAGATCGAAGGAAAAGTATGCGACGAATGATCACCGAATTACGCTTTCTGCGTCATCTGGCCGTAGTCAATTTGGCGTCCGCAATGGAATACCGTGCCAGCTTTATCACGCAGATCATTTTCATGTTCATCAACAACGGCATCTATTTTCTGTTCTGGTTGATCTTCTTTCAGCAGTTCGGCACGGTGCGCGGATATGACGTCACTGATGTTTATCTCCTATTTGCGATTGTCGCTTTGGGGTTCGGACTCGGCACCATGTTTGCAGGCAATACCGGACCGAATCTGGCCCAGCTCATTGCGCAAGGACGGCTCGACTATTACCTGGTGATGCCGCGCACACTTCTACCCCACGTCATCTGCTCGCGAATGAACGTGTCGACTGTTGGCGATGTATTGTTTGGTTTGGTGGCGTTTCTGTTTGTGGGAAATGTAACGTTGGGCCGTTTCGGACTTTTCTTGGCGGCAAGTGTCCCGGCTGCGCTGATTTTTGCCGCCGTCGGTGCCATCGCCGGATCGCTGGCCTTTTTTATCGGCAACGCACACTATGTGAGCGTTCAGGTGAACAATTCAGTGCTGACATTTGCGCTCTACCCGCATACACTCTTCGACGGTGCAGCGCGCTTTCTGTTGTATACTCTGGTGCCGGCCGTGTATGTGGGCGCCATGCCCGCGGAATTTGTGAAGACAGGTGATCTGGCGCTATTTGGGGTGCTCTGGCTGGCGGTGGTCGTGGCCTGGTCGATCGCGGTGGCAGTCTTTTACACGGGGTTGCGCCGGTATGAATCGGGCAGCGCGATCAATGTGAATATATGAAGCTACTGCAAACGGGTG
This sequence comes from uncultured Chloroflexia bacterium, assembly GCA_963715415.1. Taxonomy (GTDB): domain Bacteria; phylum Chloroflexota; class Anaerolineae; order Caldilineales; family Caldilineaceae; genus JAWKOK01. Next base: position 16,015 of record CAVQSG010000006.1, read on the forward strand.
CGCCGCCGTCAAAACTCGGGTTTCTCACGCCGGAACACCGGGCATTTTTCAGCTATGAAGTTCGGTATCGGCAGTACAGCCGCAAATGACTCATACTGCGCCGATGGCAATTGGTCGTTCAAGGTCGACGATCCAGTGGCTCCACGAACCTACGTAGAGTCTATGTTTGCCTAACCCGGCCAATTCCATGGCCAGCAAGTCATGGGCTGCGCTGACACCCGATCCACAATAGAAGACGATGTCTTCAGGTACGATGCCGGCGTCCGGATCAGCCAGTAACTCCGTGTAGTAGGCGCGCAGCTCCTCCGGCGACTTGAATTTGCCGTTTTCGTCCAGATTGTGGGCGAAGAAGGCCGAAATAGCGCCGGGAATGTGGCCGGCGACCGGGTCCATGCTGCTAACTTCGCCCCGGTATCTTTGCTCATCGCGAGCATCGACCAATGTGAAGTTGTCATTTTCCAGATTGGCGAGCACTTCATCTGCGCTTGCCTCCATCTGCTGCTGTATATGCGGAATAAATGTACACGGCGTACACGAATCCTCACCACTCAAAGTTGGCCTTACTTCCTTGATCCATTGGCGCCAGTCGCCATCCAGTACGGCGACGTTCTTGTGACCCAACCAATTCAACATCCACCAAAGCCGTCCAGCAAATACTCCGCCTAGATCGTCATAGACCACAACTTGGGTCTTCTCATCGATGCCCCACCACGCGAGTTTGGCTGCGAAATGAGCAGCCTTCGGCAGTGGGTGACGCCCGGTTTCCCCAGGCAGAATCGTGCCCGATAGATCGTCATCTAGGTGCGCATAGAGAGCTCCAGGTACATGGGCGTCCAGGTAGGCCTTACGGCCCGCGTCGACATCATCCAGGCGAAAACGGCAGTCGACAACCACCCAGTCCGGATTGTCAAGATGCAGCGCCAATTCGTCAGTAGAAATGAGGAGAGTATGGGACATGGAAAGCTCCTGAAGTAGGCGTTCGTCGTTCGGTTTTCAATCTGTCAGTCTTCGGCGTAGAGTCGAGTGTAGTGATAATAATTTGAGAGGATCGACTGCACGTATATACGTGGTTCGCTATAGGTGATTCGTTCCACAAAGAATGGATCGTCGTCGCCGAATTCTCGACGCCACCGATCGGCGTTTCCAGGACCTGCATTGTATCCGACAAGAGCCGAAATCATATTGCCGTCCAGGTAGTCACGCACCCAGTCCAGGTAGTAGGCGCCGAAGTGTACATTGACGATGGGGCGGTAGATGAGGTCGTTCGAGTATCCGGGGTAACCAATGCGGTCCGCAATCCACTGGCCTGTATCGGGAATGATTTGTGCCAGCCCCTGGGCCGCAGCCGATGATCGGGCGCCATCTTCGAATAAGCTTTCCTGTCGAATCAAACTGAAGTACAGATTTGGATCGATACTGTAAGTGTGGGCTGCGTCCACGATCAGATCCGAAAAACGTTGAGGGTAGGCGCGTTGTTGCATAAAGATGGGTGTCTCTTCGACAAGCTGCGCAGGTCCAAATTGCAGCAGGCGAACCATGCTGCGCAAGCTCAAGCTATATGTTCCAATATCTTCGAACTCCATGCTCAGCGCATACAGAGCGCGTGGATTGTCCTTATGCTTCTGAAATATTCGTTCTAACATGACCTGGGCTTCGTGGCGCAGACCCATCCGTAACAGGTGTTTTCCGGCCACCATGTTTTGATCTTTTTTAATATCGTCCGGCAGGCTAACGGCCGAAGTTTCGTCGAACTCTATCCATGATTGCAGCCATTCTTCGGCGAATTCTTGCGAACCGTCATCCCCCGGTAAGCGGCTGGGCGGTCCGGCGATTGTGGCCATGTTTGTGAGCGCACGACCATCGGTAACGGAGATGTCCCGGATTCCTTGCGCTGCCAATATTCCGAAGTAGACATCCGGGGCGCGCTCGGTCAGCGAGTTCCACTGTGCATCACCCGCGTCGGGCTGGCCCTGCGCGTGGTATGCGCGCCCGAGCCAATAGCCAACCGCGTCCCATCGGTGTTCCGGGTATTCGCGCTGTAACCGTTCGAATGCACTGACAGCTTGATCGGTCAAGCCGTCTTTTAACGCGTTGATGCCAATTGTGTAGAGTGCTTGAGGGGCCCGTTCACTGTCCGGGAATGTATCGGTCAGGGCAAGCAGATCCAGGGTTGCCTCGACCTTATTCTGCTCTGACAAGGCAGAAACACCGCTCAGCCATAGTGCTTCTGCTGCCAGTGGAGTGTCGGCGTGTTCGCGCAAAAGTGCGATAGGTGCGACGAGCCGTCGTTGCGTCTCCGGTCATGTGCTGAGCACGCGCCAGCTCGATCCACGCCTGCCCGACGCAATCACAAGTTGAGTATTCGTTGATGACGCGTTTGAAGTAGGGCGTTGCCGCCGTGGGATTTTGCAGACCGAGATGGGCCTGGCCAATACCAACGAGGGAGGGAGCGAACTGGGCGTCAGTTGGCTCGGTCTGGTCAACGTATGCTTGAAAAGCGTTGATCGCCGGCAGCCATGCGCCGGCCTGCAGATCGATGTTACCACGTTGAACAAGATCGAATTCGACTTCTCGGTTGACCAACTCAACGAGGGCGAGATAGGCGGTCTGACTTGCCGGTGCTTCTCTGGTCGCGTTACGCCAATGGTCGATTGCACTCGCCACATTGCCCGAGTTGGCCAGTGCTTGACCTGATCGATATTGAATTTCGGCCCGATAGGGTGCATTTTGAGCAACGGACAATATTTCATCATAGACGGCAACTGCATCGCCAAAACGTTCGGCAGCCTCATAGGTGAAGGCAAGGTTCTCCAGAACTCGTACCAATGCCACCGGATCATCCCCTGTGGCTGCAATGGAATCGGCCGCTTGCCGGTATGCGGCGGCTGCATTGTCGAACGAGGAGAGTGCAAGATATCCGGCTGCAATGCGGGACTCAATGACCTCGCCGAGATAGGGGTACGTGTCGAGCGTTGCGCGGTATTCGTCGATGGCCTCCGTATGTTTCCCCTGTGCGCTCAATGCTTGTCCGCGTAAAAACCGGACATCTGCGGCTGTTAGCTCAGTCCGGTCAAATGAAATCCTTGGGGAAGCCAGAATGTCGTCAAGAATCGTCAAGGCTTGTGTTGCGTTGTTGTCAGCGAGTGCGACTCTTGCTAGTAAGTACTGCGCCTCCAATTTGGTAGGGGCCTCCACGGAGACATCGGTCAACAGTGTGCCAAGGATCGAGCGGGCTGCCGGGTAGTCGCCGTGCCGGACCCGTTGCCTGGCGTCGTCCAAACTAACTATCGCGAGGGGGGATGCTGCCGTTGTAGGGGTTGGCATAGGACTCTCCGGCGAACTCTTGGTTGCTGGGACCAAGTCAATCGCCAGTGATGTAGGTTGAATTCGCTCGACAGGAGCAGCGGTTTGTATCGCTGGTGTTAGTTCGCCAACATTCCTTTGTTGGGGAATGGCGAGATTATCCGTGTTGGTTTGGTTGCTTACGTTCGGCGAATGCTCCGTGTCGGTTGGGATCTGGTTTCGCTCCCGACAGCCTGTGGTTAGCAAAAGTATACATAGGAGTGTGAACAGCACTACGGTCTCAAATGGATATGGGCACGATCCTTTGCCGTTCGAATTTCTCTCTGGTATCATCCACATGCGGATTTGGGCTCGTTTTGCATGGTCATTAATGAACTGTTAGCTTGCTGTCGCTCGATATTTCTAGCTGTTCGTGCATCATACAACTGTAGGCCCGACTTAACCACAAGACAACGAGAGTGTGTTTGATATGACGGAAGCTGTCAGTAGATATGAGGTTGTGGTCGGTATGGAGGTCCATGCTCAAGTGCTGACTGCATCAAAGATGTTTTGTCACTGTCCAACTGACTACGTTGGTGCACCACCTAATACGCGTGTTTGTCCCATCTGCCTAGGGATGCCCGGTGCGTTACCTGTGATCAATCGAGCGGCATTGGAAGCGACGATGAAGACCGGTTTGGCGCTGAACTGTCAAATCTCTGAGACGGCAGTATTTGCACGCAAGAACTACACCTATCCCGATCTACCCAAGGGGTATCAGATTACCCAGTTCGAATTTCCGTCTTGTACTGACGGTTGGCTCGAGATCGATCTGCCCACTGGAGAACGCAAGCGGATTCGCATCCGGCGAGCGCATTTGGAAGAGGATACAGGCCGTACTGTTCACGAAGGTCACTTTTCCTTCGTGGACCTCAACCGCGCCGGTATGCCTCTGATGGAGATCGTTAGCGAGGCCGACATCAATGGTCCGGACGAGGCCAATGCATACTTGACGACTCTGCGCACTACCTTGCGTTACCTCGGCGTAAACAGTGGTGACATGGAAAAAGGGGCGTTACGATGTGAACCAAACATCAGTGTCCGGACTCTGGAGCAGAAGACCAGAGGCGAATTCGGAACCAAGGTCGAGGTCAAAAACCTCAACAGTTTCCGCGCTGTGCGTAATGCCATCGACTACGAAATGCGGCGGCAGATAGAAATTATCGAAGGTGGAGGCGCTGTTCAACAAGTCAATATGGGTTGGGATGAACAGCGGGAGTGCACTGTCGTGCAGCGTAGCAAAGAGGATTCACATGATTATCGCTACTTCCCTGAACCAGATCTGCCGCCCGTGAAGGTTGTCCACACCTGGGTCGAGGCAATTCGAAGCGAATTGCCCGAACTCCCCAACATCAAACGCGAGCGATATGAGAAAACATGGGACCTCCGCCGGATCGACGCCGACACAATTGTAAGTGAGAAATTGGTTGCTGATTTCTTTGAAGCGGTGGTGGCCGTTTACGGCGAGCAGGGCGACAAGCCGCAAAAAGTAGCAAACTGGCTTACCGGCGAATTCTTTCGATTGTTGTATGCGGATGGATATGGGCAGGATCTGCGCCAGATCGCGCACATAAACGTTCGTCCAGATCAACTGGCTGAGCTATTGCATCTGATCGACGAAAAGGTGATCAACCAGAACACGGCGAAGAAGGTTCTCCAATCGATGTATGTCAGCGGCGATGCTCCCGGTGCAATAGTCTCCCGTGATGGCCTGACCATGGTGGATAGCGTATCGATTATTGACGACGAAATCGCGACCGTCTTCGCAGATAGCCCGGACGAATTGAGCCGCTACCGCGGCGGTGACGAGAAGCTATTCGGATTCTTCATGGGCCAGGTAATGCGCGCCACAAAGGGCAAGGCCGATCCGTCGACAGTGAGGAAGCGTCTGCAGGAATTGCTCAATGATTGATTGTTAGAGTGCTCGCGTCGCAACATTTTCGGACACATAACCCACAACGTGCTCTCGGTGGCGGCTGTTCCCGGCGTCTCCCTGGAATAGGGTTGCCACTACCTCGAATGGATCCCTAGGCAAATTGAGGGTGGTATACCACGAATTGTGTGAAAATGACTTGCTCTCTCTTGTAGATTGCGAATTTACACACAATTTGGGATACCACCAAATTGAGCTACAGTTGTTGTGCCCCATCCGTTCGTGTAGACCGCCCTGATTTATCGCTGTAGAATCTACTCTGCGCTTTTTTGGGTATACAGCCAGGGATCATTTGTCGACATGCCTGAACTACAGCGACAAAAAACACCGGCGCCCCAACGATCGGAGCGCCGGTGTTTCACGTGAAACAACACCCAGTGAAGCTGAATACAGTCGATCTAGAGATAATCGCGAAGCTTGCGACTTCGACTCGGGTGCCGCAGTCGACTCAAAGCCTGCGCCTCGATCTGACGAATACGTTCCCGCGTTACGCCAAATTTTTTCCCTACCTCTTCCAATGTGTAGCAGTATCCATCCACCAATCCAAAGCGTAACTGAAGAATGCGCACTTCGCGCGGCGTCAGGCTTTGAAAGATCTCGTCAATTACTTCTCGCAGCAGTTGTTGTCCGGCCGCTTCGCTCGGGCTGTCCGCATCCTCGTCTTCGATGAAGTCACCGAGGTAACTGTCTTCTTCCTCGCCGACCGGCATTTCTAGGCTCAACGGACGTTGGCTAACGCGCATAATGTGTTCAACTTTGCGCGGTGTTACGCCGAGCTCTTCCGCGATTTCCTCAGTCGTCGGATCGCGACCCAATTCTTGAACGAGCTGCCGGCTGGTGCGCGTGAGCCGATTGATCTGCTCATACATATGTACCGGTACGCGAATTGTGCGCCCTTGATCTGCGATTGCACGGGTAACGGCTTGGCGAATCCACCAAGTGGCATAGGTACTGAACTTATACCCACGGCGGTAGTCAAATTTCTTAACCGCTCGGATCAGTCCGATGTTGCCCTCTTGAATGAGGTCCAGAAACGGTACACCCCGTCCCACATATTTTTTCGCGACGCTGACAACCAGCCGGCTGTTGGCTTTGATCAGGTGCTCTTGTGCGGCCTGACCATCGCGTACGTACCATAAGAGTCGCTCGCGTTCTTCCCAATCATCAATGCCCTTAGATAGTTCCTGTCGGGAGTCGCGACCCTTTTCCATGCGTTTGGCAAGGGCAACCTCTTCTTCCGCCGTCAGTAACGGAACTCGTCCGATCTCCTTCAAATATAGACTGATGGAATCATCGATTTCGATCTGGCTCAGATCGAAGGCATCTTCTTCGCTGCCTTCATTGTCACTCTCGTCATTTTTTTCTGTATCGGCATCGCGTGCTTGGCCCACCTCGATGCCCTGTTCAAACAGGGCTGCAAAGGCATCTTCGAGCTGATCCATATTGCTTTCGGCTTCCGGCATCACACTGAGAACATCATCATAGCTGACGAACCCCTGTGATTTTCCCAACGTCAAGAGGAATTCCAAGGCTGCTTCTGGGCTTAGGGGCTCAGATTTTGTCTCTTCGTCGTCTTCAGTATCGATCGCCTGTGTGCCGTTTCGAATTTCCAGATCTTCGCTGACCTGTACTTCAAGAGTGGTCCCGTCGACATCATTGCTGTCGATGGCAGCCGTGGTTACGTGGAGTGTTTCTTTGTTTACCATTTTCCCTACCCTCTCCCTCAGTAATCGCTTAAACGATTGACCCTATGATAACGAAAACTGTTCAGGTAATCAGGAACTCTGCATACGCACTCTATCAAGTGAGCGGTTCCTTCAAATCCCAAACGCCCCGCTTGCGCATAAATTTTTGATCACAATGGGGGCATTGCACTGTCGTTTCGTCAAGCATCGCTAATCCATCTGTTTCGCATCTTGGGCACCGCAACAAGTCTCCCACTGATGATGGTTTTGTGCTGGCTTCGATGCAACTTCCGGCTTTCTTGGCTGTTGCCTGTACAAACACACTTGGCGCTATTGGATATCGGCCGCCCACACCAAATAGTGCCCGGTCAACTCTAGCAAGTGCTTGTGGCGGAATCCTCTCTTTCAACAAGGACAAGCGAAAATGTGAAACGCCATATTGCTTGGTAATGTGCATTCCAGCTTGGGCAAATCGTTCATCCATCCAAGACGGATGGAAATCATAGTTGAGTTCCAGGAATTCAACCGGTTCATGTGCAAGAGGTGACCAATGTTGCCTGCGCCCAACCCAACGTAGCAGTGCTTTCAGATTCCGCTTGTTAGCATATTCCAAAACAGCTACGCTCTGGTCGTGCAAGGTTCGATTCAGTTGTTCCAATGCCCTATTGACATTGGCTAGATGGTGCATCACACGCACCATGACGAGTGTGTCCAAAATTCCGGTGGCCAGCGGCAATGCGTAGATGTTTCCTGCCACAAAAACAAACTTAGGATCACTCCCCCGAGTGCGCACCGCATCCTGTAGCAAAGTCCGGCTGTAGTCGAACAATACAACCTGTTCGTATCCAAGATATAGGTCGGACAAACGTCCAAAACCAGCGCCGATTTCTGCGATACGTATACCGACGGGTGGCATCAGTTCCTGAAGAGCCAGCCGCTCTGCTGCGTCTTCATACTCGCGGCCGCGGCCCTCCCAGAAATCGGTTCGATAGCCGCTGCCCTCATAATCGATGACCGGGATCAGAGATGAGTCCTGATGAGCCATCTGTTCAGACGAAGAGACGCTCAACGACAACCTCCACATACCGACACGCAATATGCTGGAATTTATGTTTCACGTGAAACAAGTCGACTCTAATAGGGTTCGTGCAAAAGTTCACAGAAACAGCTCTTACGACAAAAAAATGGCGGGAGAAAATCTCCCACCGCTGATTCATTACGGAAAGTATAACAAGGAGGAGTGGCAAATTCAATACCCAGTTTTACATTGTTATTCTAAATATATTGCGTGCCCTCGACGGCCTGGATCGTTGTGGGATGCATCAAAATCACCTCGAGCCGCGCTGTCAGCTCGCGTTTCGGCAAAAAATGAGATCTGCTGTCACGGAACGCCTGCGAGTGGTATTATTCCCATAAACGATCTTTCCGTGAATTCTGTCCCCCGAGACAATATAGCAGATCGACTATTTCGCTGCGTATCTGATATTCGAATTGATGACAGGAGATGTGCGATGGAAATCGCTGGGCAAACATTCTTAATCAGCGGCGGTGCATCTGGTCTAGGAGCGGCCACTGCCCGGTTGCTCATTCAGCGGGACGGTCGTGTCTTGTTGATCGATGTTAATTCGGCGGCCGGTGAAGATCTCGTCGCCGAACTTGGAGAGCATGCACGTTTCGCTCAAACTGACGTAACCTCAGAGGCTGCCGTAGACAACGCGATCAATATGGCCTTGGACCAATTTGGCACAATTCGCGGAGTTGTTAATTGTGCCGGAGTCGGAGCGGTCGAGAGAGTGCTCGGCAAGCGAGGCGTACATCGACTTGACTCGTTTCAACGCACCATCGAGGTCAATCTGATCGGGACATTTAACGTCACGCGGCTGGCAGTCCAAGCGATAGCTGACAACAGCCCGACGAATACAGGAGAACGAGGGGTGGTCGTCAACACAGCTTCCGTAGCTGCCTTCGACGGACAGATGGGACAGGTCGCCTATGCAGCATCCAAAGGCGGTATCGTCGGGATGACACTACCTCTGGCGCGCGATTTGTCGTCTCTTGGCATCCGGGTAATGACGATCGCCCCCGGCCTCTTTGACACGCCCTTGCTTGCTGCCCTTCCGGAACAAGCTCGCCTGTCTTTAGAGCAGCAAGTGCCCTTTCCGCCTCGTCTGGGTCGACCCGATGAATATGCAGCATTGGTTGCCCATATCATCGAAAATCCAATGTTAAACGGCGAAGTTATCCGGCTAGACGGCGCGATCCGCATGCCCCCCAAGTAAGGCGATGGATACGACGATAGGGAAATGTGGGCCCGGAAGGACCAGCCGAGTAGATCCGAACATAAAATGTCATGAGCCATCATCCGTCTCTGGCACTTACTGACTGATCTTCGTTGACCGAATACACTGATTTGTCTTCATTGGCCGTCGCGTCTTCCGGTAGGTGATTGATGTCATTGACCATGATCGGCCACCAGACGTCATCATTCCGTTCCAAAATCGTGATAGCACAGTTATGTGGCTCCCACTCGCGCCACTCATCCGGGCCGGTGCCTAGCCAACGAGCCAGCACGTTGCAGATCAGACCACCATGGGTGACCGTTAAGATGTTTGTACCAGGATAGGTGTTGGCGAGTCTTTGGAATGCCTGTTCAGCCGCGTATGCCGAAAAGCAATGGTGACTCCCCGTTTGGCGGCGCAAAACTCGGATCCGCTACCCAACGCTCCCATAAGTTTTCTTCGTCTTTCAGCTCCTGAAACGAGCGGCCTTCCCAGTCTCCAAGGTGGAACTCGCGCAAAGAATCGTCCAAAATCGGTTCAATCGATAGGCATTCAGCGATCGTTTCTGCGGTGCTTTGTGCCCTTGGAAGCGGCGAGACGAAGAAGTGATCGATCGGATAACGCTGCGACAATAAGCCGAGTTGTGCGGCCGTCGCTCTGGCCTGGCGCACACCGCGCGGAGTAAGCGGTGCATCGAGCGAACCTTGCCATACCTGTTTTAGGTTGGCCTCGGTTTCGGCATGGCGAACGATGATCTGGCGAGTCGGCATCCGCTTAGTAGACAAAATTGTCCTACCCTTCCTGTTGACACGTGTCTGGGTGCGTGCTAAACTTTGCTCCACTATGGCGATGATAAGTAGAACTTACCCTTTCGGCAAAATTGAATTCAGGCCGCGCCTGTTCTTAACCGGATAGATATCTGGGGTTTTTCGCGGGCGGTCTTGTTGTACGTTTGTCAACTCTCCAGATGGAGAGTTTTTTTTATTGTGTGGAATTTCTCGCTGAAGCGCATTTTCAGACAAGGACGAAAGACATGAGCCATAAGGTAGGCGTCTGTGGTGCAACAGGATATACCGGACTAGAGCTAATTCAACTTATCGAACGCCATCCACATGTCGATGTGGGCTGGATTACCAGCGAGAGCAGCGCCGGCAAGCGTTTTTCAGATGTTCATGCGGGGCCGTGGCACTATGAGTTGATCTCTATTGAGGAAGGCATGCACCGCGCCGATGAAGTCGATACGGTCTTTCTCTGTCTGCCGCACGCTGCATCCATCGGGCCTGTGCGTAGATTTGCCGAGACAGGTGTGCGAGTGATCGATTTAAGTGCTGATTACCGCTTGAAGGATGCCTCAGCCTATCGGCGCTGGTATGGCATTGAACACACTGCAACGGATCTTCTGCGTGAATTTGCTTACGGACTGTGTGAAGTCTACCGCGATGAATTACGCGGTGCAGATAAAATTGCCGTGCCGGGCTGTTATCCGTCGAGCGTGAATCTGGCTCTCTATCCGCTGGCCCAGGCCGGTTGGTTGGGCGAACGGATCATTGTTGACAGCAAAAGTGGTGTCAGTGGCGCCGGACGCAAGGCCAGTCTGGCCTACAGTTTTGTGGAGGCTCATGACAACATGACGCCCTATAGTGTCGGCTATCGGCATCGCCACATTGCTGAGATGGAGCAAGTGCTGAACCATGCCACGCCATCTTCCGTCAACGGGACCGGATCGGACCGGACCGACCATCGCTTCATCTTCACGCCCCATTTGTTGCCGGTCAATCGCGGGATTCTGAGTACGATGTACGTAACCGTACGTGAGGGCGTGACCCAAGGCGATGTACGCACACTCTATCAGGAGTTATACGGAGATGAACCGTTCATTCAACTTTTGGCACCGGGGCAAGCCGCAACGTTACGCCACGTCACCCATTCCAATCGCTGCGCCATCAGCATCGAACCGACCGACCCCGCAGATCCGAACGGGCCCGACTATGTGATCGTTGCCACCATCGACAATCTGCTCAAGGGGGCAAGCGGTGCGGCTATACAGAATTTCAACCTGTCGGTCGGACTGGACGAGACGACAGGCCTACTTTAAGCACACAAAATCATCCTAGAGCTGTGTCAATCGATGCACGTCTAAGAACGAAATGGAAACGCGCACATGGTGGTGGGACCAGAGACTCTTAATACTTCTGCTTCAGAGGATGGCAGCTCAATCACCTATATTTCCGTCATCAAAGTTGGCGGCAACGAACTCGACGATCCGATATTCCTGCACGGACTCTCAAAGTCTGTCCGCGTGTTGATTGACAGTGGACACTTTCCGGTCATCGTACACGGCGGCGGCAAGACCATCGCCGACTATCAAACGAAACTTGGTTTGGAGACCAGTTTTATCGAAGGCTTGCGGATCACAGATGATGCTAGTCTGGACGTGGCCGAAATGGTGCTCAGTGGTCTCATGAATAAACGAATTGTGCGTACGCTGGTCGGCGCCGGCATCCGTTGCGCCGGCTTCAGTGGCGTGGATGACGGCACCATTTACGTCGAGAAGATGTGGAATCCCCACGGCGATCTGGGCCGAGTTGGTGAGATCCAGGATGTGGACACCTATCTGCTCGACACGCTGATCGACGCCGGCATTGTGCCGGTGGTAAGTCCAATCAGCTTCGGCGCCGTGGATGCACAGAGCTACAATGTGAATGCAGATCACGCGGCTACTGCCATTGCATCTAAACTGGGCGCGACTCGGCTGGTCTTTATCAGTAACGTGCCGGGAGTTCTGGTCGCCGGTCGGACGGTACGCGCCATTACCGCCGAGCAAGCCGAAGCCTGGATCGATGAAGGGATTATCTTTGGCGGCATGATTCCTAAAGTGCGAAGCGCTGTCGAGGCTGTGCGTGGCGGTGTCGCCCAGGCTGTGATCACCAATTTGGCCGGCCTTCAGGAAGGAAACGGCACCGGCATCATCGGTGGCGCACGTTAACAATACTTCACCCTATTTTTCAGACGATCACATGCTTCCAGGAGGGAACGCAGTCATGGACTCTAATGGCATCACACAGATGGAACAGGAAAATGTGCTCGGTGTCTACACCCGTGCGCCGTTTGTGATCGAGCGTGGCGAGGGAAGCACGCTCTACGACTCCGACGGCAACGAATATCTGGACTGTGTATCGGGCATCGCCGTCAATGCGCTTGGCTACAATGATCCCGGGATCAACCAGGCGATCGCCGAAGCTGCACAGACCGGCGTGCTGCATGTCAGCAATCTCTACCATACGGAACCCCATGCCAAGTTGGCCCGGCTACTTTGCGACACCAGCTTCGCTGACAAGGTTCACTTTGGCTTGACCGGCGCAGATGCCAATGAGGGTGCCTTCAAGTTTGCCCGTCGCTACGCTCGCGAACAGGGAAATGAAGACAAGTATCATATCCTTTCTTTCACGGACGCGTTTCATGGACGCCTGTTTGGTTCGTTGGCCGCTACGCCCCGAGCTGCCTACCAGGAACCCTTTCAACCACTGATGCCGGGTGTCCGCTTCGCCGAATTCAACAATCTGGAGAGTGCACGCGAGCAGATGGACAAGGACGTCTGTGCGATCATCGTCGAGCCGATTCAGGGCGAAGGCGGAATCAACCCGGCCACACCGGAATTCCTGCGCGGTCTACGCGCTGGCTGACGAGTACGACGCATTGCTGATCTACGATGAAGTTCAGTGTGGCGTCGGTCGAACCGGCAATCTATGGGGCTACATGACCGTGTGCAGCGGAGGTTCACGTGATCTCTGTCCGACGTGTGATTGCGGTGCCATGCCCTGTGTCGTCGAGCCCGACATGATGACCACTGCCAAGCCCCTCGCCGGCGGTCTTCCTATCGGCGCCATCTTGATGAAGCAGAAGGTGGCTGACGCTATTCACAAAGGGGACCATGCCAGCACCTTTGCAGGCGGGACCATGACCACGCATGTTGCGCATCATGTCGTCGAGCGCATATCTCAACCCGAATTCCTCTCCGATGTGCGTCGTAAGGGTGATTTACTCAAAGAGATGTTGGAAGAACTGAATAGCCCGCACATCGTTGAGATTCGAGGTGAAGGGCTGTTGGTCGGCGCACAACTCGACATTGAGGCCGGTCCAATTGTGGCTGAAGCCTACAAGCACGGAGTCATCCTGGTCACTGCAGGCAGCAATGTGCTCCGGTTTGTACCGCCGCTGATTATCACGGATGAAGAGATTGCGCGCGCTGTCAGCGTCGTTGGTGCGATCTTGCGTGAGATGCCTTAACTCGATATGTCGGCAGCTCTCTTGGTTGATCCGGTGAACGTCGCACACGAAACCCTGCACGCTGTACGACAGGCACGACACGGAAATCGGAGTAGCGTTCAGGCTACAACACCAAACATGACTGCGATTCTTCGGCCTGCAATTCAGGATGACATTCTACATATTGGTGCACTAGTTAACCGCTTTGCCGAGAAAAATATCATGCTTCCACGCACGGAAGCAAGCATCCGACGGACATTGGACGACTGGATCGTGGCTGTCGATCCGGACGATCCGAGCGTGCCGCCGGTGGTCGGCTGCGGGGCATTGGTCCCGCTGACACCTTCGTTGGTGGAGATTCGGTCGCTGGCTGTAGACGAAAGCCAGCATGGACGCGGTCTCGGCAGCCAAATGGTGTTGGCATTGGTCGAATTGGCACGCGACCGCACATATGAGCAAGTCTGTGCACTTACTCTGCGTGAAGAGTTCTTTCTGCGTTTGGGGTTTGAGCTAGTTGACCGCTGGAGCATCAGTTCGAAGGTATGGCAGGCCTGCATCTACTGCCCAAAATTCCACCGCTGTGACGAAGTAGCTGTACTGATGAATCTGGTCAGGGCGGCTGTCCCGGCAGAGATCGAAGCCGATCATCGACCGCCCGGCTGGAACTCCCTGCTCAAGTGGAGTGAATGGCAGCCGTTGCGCCTGGCCTACCGACACAAGACAATCAACGAGAAGAGAAAACAATGAACGAAAGTGCAACACTCGTTTTGGCCGACGGTTCGATCTACTCTGGTCGGGCCTTCGGCGCCACCACAACGGTCGTGGGCGAGGTTGTGTTCAATACCAGCTTGACCGGCTATCAGGAAGTGATCACTGATCCTTCGTACCGGGGGCAGATGGTCTGCATGACAGTGTCGCATGTAGGCAATACGGGCATCAATGCTGAAGACGTGGAGAGCGATCGACCACAGATCACGGCCTTTATCGTGCGAGAAGTGAGCCAGATTGTCTCAAATTGGCGCGCCAATGAGACCCTCACGAGCTATCTCGCACGTAGCGACATTCCTGGAATCAGCGAAATCGATACACGAGCGCTAACCCGCCGGTTGCGCGAGCACGGCGTGATCCAGGCTGCATTGTGCACCGACGGCAGTCGAGAAGGGCCGGAACTACTCGATCTCGCCCGTTCCTGGGAAGGCTTGGATGGGCGTGACCTCGTGCGCGAAGTGACGTGTCCGGAATCGTATGCCTGGCTTGACGGCACCAAAGGTGAATGGACGCCGGTTTCTGCTGGCGGCGCAGTCCATGCGGCTGACAACGGCGCGCGAAAACGAAGCGCTGGTCGTTGCCTATGACTTTGGAATCAAACACAATATATTGCGTCGGCTGACTAGCCACGGCCTGCGTGTGATGGTCGTGCCGGCTGGAACGCCGGCCGATCATGTGCTTGATCTACAGCCACATGGCATATTTCTCAGCAACGGTCCCGGCGATCCGGCCGGCGTTCCCTATGCGGCAGAGGCTGTTCGTCAATTGTTGACCAGCGGCGTCCCAATGTTTGGGATATGTCTTGGCCATCAAATTATTGGGCGCGCGCTGGGGCGGAGACCTACAAGCTCAAATTTGGCCATCACGGCAGCAACCAGCCGGTTCGCGATGTCGATGCCGCCAATGTTCAGATCACGGCGCAGAACCACAACTACGCTGTCGACCCGCAAGGTCTGCCTGACAACGTGGAGGTGACACACGTTAACCTCAACGACGGCACGGTGGAGGGCATGAGGCTGCGCGATCAGCCAGTCTCTTGTGTTCAATACCATCCCGAGGCCAGTCCCGGTCCCCATGACGCAGATTTGCTGTTCAGACGTTTTGCCGATCAAGTCAAAGCTTACCAATGCGGCAAAACGTAAGGCGCCTCCTGGGGCGCCTCAATCGTCAAAACTATGCGTTTGTGCAGTAGATTGGCCTATCTACTGCCGTGGTATCTACGCCGAGATGTACTACGTTACAGCTTGGTATCTATCCGTCTTTGACGGCAAACGGCAGATAGACGTCGAAATCCAGATCGGCCGGGCCCGGATTCTTTCTGTCGATCCCCTGCTCCGATTCCGGTCGCACCGTCACTTCAACAGTGAAGGAAACAGGCGTAATGTTCGGATCGTCCGGTGCTGAAATCCGAATAGTACCGGTGTAGCTTTCCGCTTCGAGTGCGGCGACATCTACACGAATCGTTAGGCCGTTTTCGCTCAATTCCATCAACAACCAGTCGACATCACACTCGACTTCCAGTTGCGCCGTCGTACAGTCCACGCATTCTATACCGATGTCAAAGGCTGCCGGAGACACAATTTCATCGTGTGCTTCAAAGTGCAGTTCATCCGCGGGTTGTTGCAGAAATAGCAATGGTCCCGTACTCTCATCTTCTTCATCGTCGTCCAGTGGCGCCATTTCCAGAGGACGCGAGATACGTCCGGTATCGGCTTGGAATCTTGCCCAAACGCCTTGACCCCGGAAATAGTTGTCAGGGACATGCCATTGCAACGGAGAAGCAAGCGGTTCCGGCTGGGTAAAGAACGTTACGGCATCAAAGTCGACATCAACATTGCCAAAACTTCGCACTGTGATATACAGGAACGGATTGTCGCTGTCTGCATGGAAGACAAAGGGCAGAACAAATGCCTGGAAGCTGTCCGTGCTCTGGAAATCGGTGGCTTGAATGACAATCGGACCATAGGTGACGCCACCTCCGTTGATCGTGAGACTGGCCGCGTCGCCGGCAAATTGATTGTCACTCACTCTGAGACGAAAAAAAGCTTCTAGTGGTTGGTCCTTGAGAAAGCGGTATGTACTGAGTTCTGCGATGCCGTTCTTGCCGCTGGATAGACGAACGGCCGTCCCTCCGATCGCATCCTCATCAAGTATGTCTATGCTCTCTCCCTCGCGCACGACGAATGACTCATCCTCATTATCGGCAATCCAGTTCAGGCGGAACTGAACGTGAGACCACTCCTGCGAACGTGGTTCCGCAAAGGTAAGAGTCGAGTGGACGCGACTGGCGTGACTCAACGAAAGCTCGTCGAAAGCCGGCTCGCTGCCCAAATAGATGGTGTCCGTGGCGGTCACTGTGCGGCCGGCGCCGTCTCGCAGTTTGACATACACGGTTCTCCAGCCTTCGCCATCGTCTAATGTCCATGTCTTGTCGGTTGAATACGGTTCCCATGTCGCGCCGATGAATGCCGGCGAATTGGAAACCATCATTTCGGTCGTTGAGTCAAAGCTTTGAAACCCCGCAGTTGACTCAGGACGATAGATGTAGAGCATCACCTCGGTTGAAGCAGTACTCACCGCTTCTCGGTTGATGATGACGGGCGCATACATCGGATCGGTGCTAAAGTCCTGTGTCACATACCCGAGGCCTGAGTCAGGATCCTGGAAATAACCGATGCCGATCTCGCGGAAGTTGGGATCGAGTAGCTGTTTGCGGTGCTGTTTGCTGTTGGTCCATCCTGTGATCGCAGCTTCCGGCGTCACCAAACCGCAAACGACATTTTCACCCCATGCAGACATGTTTTTGGCGTAGCCGCGTTGGCGAAAGCGTTCTCCAGGCCCGCGACCTGCTGTATCGGTGTGCCCACAGAATCCGGCATCGTGCTTCAAAACTGCGTCTCGCGAAAAATCACGCGCAGCCAAACTCAGTTCGCGATTCCAGCGCAGCGGTGGAATCCCCTGTTCCTGGCGCTTCAAGTTGGTAAGATAGACTAGCTGGGCTTCGTACTGAATGAGTAGCGGAGAAGAGTTTGTCTGTGCAGCGGAGGTGGCGGGGATGAAGACAAGTCCAGTACTACAGATCAGACCAGTCAGGAAAATGAGACGGGCCAGACGTCGCCAATGTATCGTTCGATTCAACATACAGCTTCCAACACCTCGTCCGTGGGGAATATGTGCCTCTTACATGAACCCTTGCTGTGAGGCGCTCAAGAACTCGTGCAACAGAAGACGTCATAGCAGTTGCGCAAACAGCCCATGTAATACAAGATGTGAATTATAAGGAAGTGTGGGTTTTTGGGAATATTGCTCTCCGCAGATTCAGACCATTTACCAACCGTTTGTCGTACTACATCCTTACGGAAACCAGTCGCTAAACCTGCGCTTTCTATGCGATTTCAAAGCGTTCTCTCTGGTAGCCGGAGAAAAATTACCGATTTTGATTCGTAAGGTTGCTTAAGTCTTGCGGAGTATCGACATCGCGCAGCGTTGAGGCGTCGGCGGCAACTATCGCAACGTCGTCGTGACGGTGGCGTAGCAGCGATCTGCCGCCGGTATCGCCTCTTAGCGCCCGTAGTTCAGGCCACAGCCGTCGGTCAAAAAGCGATGGAGCACCTCGAATTTCACCTTCGACGAACGGCGCAGCCATCAGTGCACCCATTCTCCACTTGGCCGCCAGCCTGCGTAGCAGAGACGCCTCTAGAAAGGGCTGATCGACCGGCATGAACAGCAGTGCTTGGCAATCAGTGGCAGCATCAATGGCCACATGCACGCTTGTCGATTGACCATGACGCCAAGCTGGATTGTAGACCCAGCGAACCCGATCCGGATGCTCAGCGATGAGCGGCTGAAGAACTGACGCCACAGCATCGCTTGCTGCCCCGTTAACCACGAGCACCGACTTGGCCCCGGTATCCAAGGCAGTGCGCACCGCCCGGGTGACCATGGGTTCACCATCGACAATTTGGAGCTGTTTGGGAGAACCCATCCGTGTGCTCGCCCCTGCTGCCAGCACGGCGATCGACCAGCATTCCCAGCGCTCGATGACAGGGATCGGATCTCTTTCGCCCAAATGAGTCAGTAAACAAGGGAAATTTTGCCGGCTGATTTGAGTTGCGATGACGCGCGCTGTGGCCAGCGCCGATGCTTTTTCGACTTTGTTGATCATCATGGCAACATTCGCACCTGGTGGTATGCCCTTACGACCTCCATCTGGATGCATCAATAATTGTGCAGCCCGGCGCGGCGTCAACCTTGGCGGACTTGCCGGTACGTCCAACGAGAGGATCCTTAGCATGCGTTCGGCGCGATGTACGTTCGAGGAGATGATCTCCCGGCCGACCGCGTCAACACCGATTACCGGGATCACAAGCGTCGTGCCGGCGGGCAGCACGGGCTCATGCTCGGCCGGGGCCTTGGCCGGCAACATGCGGCTACCGTCCGCCTCGACCAGTATGGCGTCGATGCCCAGCCGCGAACCGGATGAAGCCAATTCGTCGATTAACTCCGGCGACACACCTGACGCTTTGACCACTTCCCCCGGTGTCTCCGTGTCGTCGACTGTCGCGCGGCCAATCAGCATACAGTGGCCTGCCTCATCCAACAGCCGCTCGATTTCATCGAGATCAAACTGGCCCGCCGCAACAGAGATATGTCGCGGTGCGCGCCGGATCTGATCGACGGCGATATGGGTTGTGGTCGTGGTGACGACACGCTTGCCCAGTGCCGTCAGTTCGTCCGCCAGGTGAAAGAGGGCGCTACTTTTGCCGCCGGCTCCGGTGAAAGAGACTATATGGATGCGCGCGGATGCCTCGTCCAGCCGAAGTGCTGTCGTGAGCTTCATCGATAGGTTGCCAAAGTGCAGCTGTGACGAGCAGACAAGCCCGTCTGCCGACGCATCCTTGCCCGACTGCTCTCTCTACCCTGACTCTTCATGGTATGCCGACCGGCAAAATTCATGGTTGCATATGGTGACGGCTCAATAGTCCAGCGCCCGGTCGAGATCGGCGATGAGGTCGTCCGGGTGTTCAAGTCCGATGGAGAAGCGCAGAAGATTGTCCGGTGTCGGCGAGTTCGGCCCTTCAATCGACTTTCGATGTTCGACCAGGCTTTCGATTCCACCGAGACTCGTCGCTCGGATAATCACACGCACTCTTCCTGTCACAGCCAGTGCTTCCCGGGCGCCCCCACGCACGAGAATCGACAGCATGCCGCCGTAGTCGTCCATTTGTCGTCGAGCCACGTCATGACCGGGATGGTGCGGCAGACCCGGGTAGTTGACTTGTTCTATATTGCGATGGGAATCCAGAAATTCGGCCACAGTTCGGGCATTGTCACAGTGTCCACGTAGACGATAGGGCAGTGTTCGAATGCTGCGCGCAAGTAGCCAGCAGTCGAAGGGTGAAGGGACAGCGCCGCCGATCTGTTGTATGGTCTGAACCCGCTCTAACAGATCGCCCTGTTGGCGCACTACCAATGCGCCGCCCAGGAGATCGCTGTGCCCGCCCAGGTACTTGGTCGTGGAGTGCATGACCACATCGGCGCCGTGCTCGAATGGCCGCTGCAAGATCGGCGTGGACCATGTGTTGTCGACTGCACAGAGCGCGCCGCCATCGCGGGCGATATCGGCGATGGTCGCAATGTCGGCGATCTTGAGGCTCGGGTTGGACGGAGTTTCGATCCAGACGAGGCCGGTCGTGGGCCGCATGGCTCGGGCGACATTGACTGGATCGGTCATATCGACAGTGGTGAATTCCAGTCCCCACCGCCCGAAGATCGACTTGACCATTTCGCCTGTGCCAAAGTAGACGTCATCGGGAATGATGACGTGTGCACCTGTTTCAAGCGCCTGAAAGACTGCCTGAATCGCAGCCATGCCGGACGCAAACGCGACTGCGGCCTCGCCACCCTCCAACGCTGCGAGACATGTTTCCAGTGCCTGCCGGTTGGGGTTATCGGCACGGGTATACGCAAATCCGGAATCGTAGCTGCCGTCCGGGTTGCGTTCAAAGGTGGTCGAGAGTTGGATGGCGGGCATGACCGCGCCACTGCCGGCGTCGATTTGGTGGCCCGCATGAACGGCTAGCGTCTCAATATGGTCGAATTGGGTCCGAGTCGAATTAACCATGCCGAATTCCTGTTATACGAATGCCGCTGCCCTTGACTTTGTAACGAATGTTGATGCCAATCAACACGGCTGTCAGCCCTTCGACGACCGAAGTGTTGGCCAGCGGGCCGGCATCCACACCCTCAAACCCGGCAGCGCGTGCCAGTTCGATGGCTATCTGCTTGGAATTCTGGTCGTCGCCGGTAACTAGCACATCACCATCCGGTTCCCAGGCCATATCCTTTAGGTGTTCGGCAGAGACATTTTGAAACGCAGCGACGACGCGAACATCCTCACCCAACTGAGATTGCGCCTCTTGCGCCGCCGACCCGCCCGGCGGTTGCCAAACAGTCGACACCTTGGGCGGTTTGAGGGGTACGCCGACCGTGATCACCACTTTGCCTTGGGATCCCGTTTTGATTTGGTCGATGGTTGCTACTTGGGCGCTGTATGGCACGCTCAGCACGACAACATTGGCACGTACGGCGGCATCTCCATTGTTTGCGCCGGTGATTTCGACCCCGGAACTCGGGAGCAGCGCGGACATTTCCGCCGCCGCTAGTTGAGCTTTTTCCTGGCTACGGCTGCCGATGATGATCGGGTAGCCGGCTGCCCCCCAACGCAGCGCCAGGCCGGACCCCTCCGCTCCGGTGCCGCCGATGACGGCGATGGTCGGTTTATTCATGTCGCGTATCCTCACTCTGTCCATTGGTATCGATGCAATCGCACGAACGGGGAAAGTGTAGCCCCAGTGTGTGAAGATGGGCAAAACGACCCATATGAATCGAGCGACACAAGATTAACGCCGGTTCGCATTTGCCTGCATCGATCACCCAACCACATAATTGATCGATGGAGCGCATGCGCCAATGTGTGTATGTGCTGCAGCGAACTCGAGTCATCAAACAAGGGATCCATCATGCACGTTGCGGTCAACGGCTGGTTTGCCGGTCGCTCAGATGCAGGCAGCGGACAGTATATCGATCATCTGCTGCGCTATCTTGCCGAGCTGCCCGATACGCCGCGTATTTCGTTGATCTTGCCTGCTTCGCGGCGCGACTCCATCCATGCAGGAAACGGAGTTGAGAGCGCTGAGTTCGAAGACCCGCGGCCCGGCCCATTCGCACCAGTTGAAACCGTGTGCGCCAGCCCTCCGCGTCTGCCGCACAATCTGTCTAAGTTGGTCTGGGAACAGGTGACAATCCCGCGTGTGGCCGCGCGATTGCGGGCCGATGTGCTCTGGATTCCGTATTGGGCCGCTCCTTTCCGCTCTCCTTGCCCTGTCGTCGTCACAGTGCACGATCTGATTCCGCAGCTGCTGCCGGAATACCGCGGCAATCTGTTGCACCGCCTCTATACACATCTGGTCACGGCTACGTGCCGCCGTGCCGAGCAGGTCATTGCCGTGAGCCAAGGGGGGAAACGCGATGTCGTCAGTCGCCTGAACATCTCGCCTGAACGCGTCCACGTCGTCTACCACGGTCCCGATCAGCAGGATGTTGCGCATCCTACCGGGCTGGAGCAAGTGCGCGAGCGGTATGCTTTGCCTGCCCGGTTTTTCCTTTACCTCGGCGGGTTTGACCGGCGTAAAAACGTTTCCGGCATTCTCCGCGCGTATCGACGATACTTGGAAATGGGCGGCGATCCGGCCATACACATGGTCGTTGCCGGCAAACTGCCGAATTCGGACACGAGCTTTGCTCCCGACCCACACGCAGAAGCCGCGCGTCTCGGTCTCCATGAACAGGTGCACTTTTGCGGTTGGGTTTCTGAGCGAGACAAACCGGCGATGTACGCGCTGTCGACCGCCTATCTCTTTCCCAGTCTCTACGAAGGTTTCGGGATGATGCTGTTGGAGGCCATGGCGGCAGGTGCGCCGGTCATTACCAGCAGGAACCTATCGCCTACGGAGTGAAGCAAATCTGTCCGGCGGCAAGGGCAGGATGATTGTAGCCGTACTCATCCGTGATGCGCCATAGTCGTCCGTTTGCCCTGAAAATATCGACGACGGCGGCACAGGCCGCTTCAGGATCGCCGCTGGCGTTGTATTCTGCCAGCCACTCTGCCGATGCTGCCGTGTAGTCACTGTCCGGCTGGCCGCTCTGCAAGGCCAGAAGCGTTGCCGCTGCCGCTGTCTCGTTGCCGTCCAGCGCCTGGGCCTGTAGCAGCCGAAACGACGCCAGGCCCTGGATGAGCATCAATTCGTCGTCCGGCGCAGTGCCGAAAAGACTGCATGCCGGCAGTGAGTTGTCCAGCGTGCCGGCGTAGAGATCGGCCGCAGTTTGATAGCCGAGCACGTCCGCTGCCTGCATGGCCACGTCAGCTTCGACCAAATGGAGGCCGGCGCAGTCATTGCCGTCAACTGTGCGGTCGTAGACCCAATCCAATCGTTGATAGGGTGCCCCATCGACACTTTGCCAGTTTTCGCGATGGGGAACGGGCAGTCCGCCTTCCGCTTCGCCACTTACGCCACCGGTCAAAATTAGGGCCTGGCCATCGCCCGGCGCGCCTATTTCCAGCGGCTCGAATTTGGCACTTCCCTCGGCAATGATTGCACCGGGTTCGATCGCAGTAACGTAGTCACTTCCATCCCACGTGACCATCTGCACTTCGAGCACGCAAAACGTCGAGCAACTTTCTATCGTCCATGCAAATTCGATTTGGCCGTCATTGTTGACATCGTCCAGGGCAAGTAGTCGGGGTTCCCCAATGACATCGGGTTCGAAAGCCAAGCTGTAGCTGCCGTCCTCATCTCCGTGAAAGGCCAAAACAGCGCCCTGGCTGCCACCGGGACCGTAGCCCAGATCGCTGATAATCGTTGGCATGGCGAGCACGTCGTCCACATTGTCGCCGTTGAGATCGGCCATCACCAATCCTCCGCGATCCTCAGCCAATGCATCGCACGTCGTCAACCAATCTTCGATTGTCGTCTGATCTGCATCGTCGTTGAGTAGTTCTTCCAAGGCCGTGGCAAAGCGGTCGATGTTGTCAGGACAGACCGCTAGTGCCGCTGAAATTGCCGGAGCGTCTTCGGTGCGGCCGGAAGTGGCGCTTGCACCGGAGCCACTTTCATCCTCTGCCTCTGGCGTAGCCACATCTATCTCGTCCTCATCACTCTTGACTTCTTCGTCCGGTGATGACGCATCTTGTGCATCCGCGTCCACAATATCGACAGCATCCTCGACTTCCACAACAGGCACTTCAATGTCGAGGGTGGGGCAGACGTCCGCAGCCGTAAACTCAGGATTGGCGTAACCGTAGTCTGAGAGCAGGAGTGCCGCTTCCGGTGCGTCCTGCACATAGCTGAGCGTGGCCTCGCATGCTTGGGCCACATCATCTGTCTCTTCGTAGGCGCTAAGCCAAATGTCGCCGACCTCAACGTAGACACTGTTCGGGAAGACTGCCGCCAGTGCGCCGAGCAGGTCACTAACGACGTCGGGCCGGCCTTGATAGGCCGCAATAAGGGCCAGACGGAAGTAACTGAAGCTACGCAGTTCGTCCATCTCGCTGTCACGTACCCAACATTTCACCAGATCCTCATTGCCGACTGCTTCTGTGTAGAGAGCCTCAGCTTCGTCAAGACCCGTCTCCTCTGCATTGAGGAGAGCGTTGTTGGCATCCAGAACGACATGATAGAGACAGTTGCTTTCAGCAAAGGCCGTGGTCAACAACGTATATGGTGCACCTTCCACGCTCCCCCAGACTTCAGTCCGGCTTCGCTGTGGACCAGCGCCAACGCTGCCGTAGACACCGCCATCCAGCACAAGTTCGCGCCCTGACCCCGCGTCGGACTCGTCGACCAGCGCAATATCGGCATAGGCCATGGTGATGTTGCCGTCTGTCCAGGATGTCCATGCAGATCCGTCCCAACTATAGACCATGACCGTATCGAAACAGGTGCTGGATCCGCACGTCGTATCGATCCAGACGACGTCGGTCAGCTCGTCATCGTTAATGTCCTCCGTGCTTAGAATCCGCACTTCACCGGCAGCATTGGCGCGATATTCCAGAGTGTAGCCGTCCTCGGATCCATTGTAGATGAGGAGGTCACTCTCCAACGACGCTGCATCGGAATCCGGATTGATATAGGCAACGACCAACTCCTCCGCTTCATCACCGGTGAGGTCGGTGGCAATGAGGCTGTCGGCCAGGCCGGCGTTGCACGCAGTCAGAAATCCATCGACGTCGTCAACGGTTGCGTTTGGCAAGTTGACCAATTCTGTCAGCACGCCCGGGTAGGCTCCGAAGTCAACCGGGCACTCAGGCAGCACAATCGTCCCGGTTGTGGAGGATTTTTCAGCGTTCGTTGTCGCGACCACAGCGTCGTCATTTGTATCGTCGCTTGTTGCGCCGGTACTATCGTCTGCATCCGCTGCATTGCTCTCTTTATCCGACACTGTTGTTGCGGGGATATTGAGTATATCGCCGCGAAACAGAACGAGACCCGGTCGAATCAGTTGCGGGTTGGATTCTTGCAGTTCTTCAGCAGTGACGCCCAGTGCACGGGCGATGCTGTTCCAGGATTCACCCGGCTGAACTGCGTAGCTTATTCCGGCACTTGTCTCGCTTTCATCCGCAGTCGATGCGTCTACCGCATCTTCATCTGCGGGGATATCGACACCGCCGTCTTCGGTGGCTTCCTCAGCAGGCACGGGCGTCGGTTCGGCGTCCGCATCAGCAGCTGTCGACTCGACATCCTCCGTCTTGTCGTCGTCTGCTCCATCGTCAACGGTTTCATCTGCGGCTATGTCCGCTTCCCCCGATTCCTCTGACGCCGCTGCTCCGGATTCATCGATCAGTTGTACTTCTTCGCTGGCCGGTACCGTTAGCTTTTCGCCCAAGAAGAGAACCTCGTTGGTGCGAATGGAGCGTGGGTTGGCGGCTTTGAGTTCAGAGACAGGGATATCCAGCGTTTCAGCGATGCTGTTCCAGGACTCTCCGGCTTTGACCGTATAGGTCTTTTTGGGTTTGCTCTGCTCGGCTGGGATCGTCAGTTCGTCCCCGACGATGAGCCAATCTGTGTCGCGAACGGCATTGGGGTTGGCATCCTTTAGCGCCGTCACCGAAACGCCGTTCTCCTGTGCTACCGTGCCCCAGGAATCCCCTCGTTGTACCGTATAGGTGTAGCCCGATTGCTTCTCTACACTGGTCTCGCTGCCCGACTGGGCGTGAGCTGCTCCGCCGTCCAGCAAGGCGAGCAGCAGCACACCGAGCAACCCGACAACTGCGATCGTGTGTCGAACCAAGGGTTTTTCATCTTTCGCATACTCTTGATCGGCTATCGTCTTCATCTTGTTTTCCTCAGTCGGAGCATAATCAAATTCGACTCAAACGGTTCGGCTACGCCCGGTGGACGGGTACACTGCAAATACCAGGGCAGTACACTAGGGCCGGCCTACCCGAGTAGGCGCGGCAGAGCAACCGTGGCTCTACTTTACGCCGGGATCTATTTAGGCCAATGCACGAATTTAAGTATACGAGAACACGTTCGGCGGGCGTTATCATACTGGTGAATCCTTCTATTCGTGTTCACGCCGTATAGACATTTTCCTGGATTGGCCTTAGTAGACTACTTCTTGAACGTCCTGAACTACCTGAATCCAACTCTGTCCCGGCTTCAGGCCGATCACGACTTCGCCGGGACCCAACCAGCGGGGAGGCGTTTCCGGATCGGCCCGCCAGGTGCCCTCATAAACCTGGCCGTCACGAAAGACGCGCAGGTCGCCGAAACCGTATAGCTCAATGTCAACGCCTTTGGTGCCCAACGAATCTTCCACAATATCGGTCAGTTGATGGTTGGCTCCGATCACGATCACATTTTGTGCCAGGATGGGCTGGTTGGTTGCCGGGTCAAACTGCTGCTGACCACCTTGAAAACGCAAGTAGCCGCTTTGTCCAGGATCGTAACGCCATTCAACGCTGTTGCCGCCCGGATACGGTATCTGGATCGCCGAAGCTGGGCCGGCGGAGTTTGCCGGCGGCTCCGAGTTAAACTCAAAGCCGGAACGATTCCATTCTTTTGCCAGACCGTTGTCGTCGAGCCATTTGCGTACACCGTCAGGGCTGGTCTGCATACGTGTTCGATAATCATCACCAATGCTGAAGAAATATCGATTTTGGGACGGATCGTCGATGTCAGCATCTAGGTAGGGAAAACCCACCTCATTTTTCAACAAGTAGCGCACTTCATCGCTGCCGCCGGAACATGCCAGAACGCCGTCATACATATAGGTCATCCACACATTTGGTAGACGCGCCGAGCGCACCGGGCCGACCTGGCTGGGGGACTGGCTTTGGTACAGTGCCGTCATACGGGTTAAGGTGAAGCCGTCCACAATGTATTCATAGACAACATCGGCCTGACTGAGGCCGGTGTGCGCCGAACGACCCACCGCATCGTTGTTGACGCAGATGAAGATCGGACGCCTCTTCAACCGCGCCGGATTTGGGGCTTCCAAGCCTGTGTAGGGAGCAATGTTCTCGGAACGGGGCGCGGCTGTCGTCGGCTCTGGAGCGATGGGCGTCGCTACAGTAGGTGGAGGGGGCACAGGAGTGGGTGTGTCAATTGCGACGCTGACGGCGGGCTGGGGAGTCTTTGTGGGCGTCGCAGTTGGCGCTGGTCCTGAGCGCCCGCAACCCGCGAGCGCAGAGACGATGAGCAGCGTGATGATCTTTACAGGAATCCTTGAAAACATGGGATATCTATGCGTTGAGTGTTTATGGTTGACTGCGATCCGGCTTGGTCATGCGCATGTCTGTCACGGCGCCAACCGAGGTCAGACGAGCCTGCTACCGGGTAGATGGGTAGAGTCAAAAACCGGTGTAAGTATACCATAGCAGCAACCTTCAACCACAGAAAACCGGCGCTTACTCGGTCCCGCGATCCATCTCCATGGGCATCTCTCCGTCCATTTCGGTTACGGGCACGAGAACGGCCATGGACTTGCCGCTGTCGAAATTGAGCGTAAGCTCAATTTCCGCTCCTGGCTCCAGCGCTTCTACGAGACGAATCAACATGACATGCTTGCCGCCCGGCTTTAGCTCAACACTGCCTCCCGCCGGTACAACAAAGCCATCCGGTCGCGGCATCATGCGCATGACGCCATTGTCGTCCACAGTTTCGTGCAATTCAGCGACCTCGGATGCCGGGCTTTCTACTGACACAAGTTGGACGTCGGTATCCAGTCCGTTGAGAATGGTCATATAGACAGCGCCGTTGCCGGCGGCCATGGGTGACGGCCGGGACACAGGGTTCATGATGGTCAGCTCCCCCGCTATCGGTGTCATCATGGCCGCCGGTGCCATCCCCTGGTCGTTTGGCGGTACAAAGCACCCACTGGCAAGCAGCACTCCGACGCACATGGAGACGGCCAGAAATAGATGCGTTTGTCGCGTGATCATCGGTGACTCCGATCTGGATCTTTGGACCTAATGATGGTTTGGGCAACAGCGCACGAGAGCTCATTTGTGGACGAACCCTTATGAGACATTATTTCATCTTTGAATGCCGTCCCTATTCGCGCACCAAGACTTCAGCTTCGCTTACGCTGACCTTGATGTCTTGTTCCTCGGATCTGCCGTCAGCTTGTTCCACCTTGACCGTAATGATCCGATCCCCGAGCATGGTAAACTCGAACGGCACTCGATAGCTGCCGTCCATGGCGCCATCCTCGTCGTCTTGCACGCGTTCGGTAAGAACCGGCGCCATGCCGGCGTGGTTCATGTTACCCTCCAAGCTGACCTGAGCATCAGTGACCGGATTGCTCTCGGCATCGGCCACAGTGACTATCAGATAAGCGCCGGTGTAACCTGCGGGTGCCGGCTCGAGGATGAGCGTCAGGGCAGCATCGTCAGTGTCGCTATTTGGTCCGTTACAGGCACCCAGGATAAGCAGGGAGATTAGGCCGAAGATCACTTTGATCATGGGTCGTGGTCTCATCCGTCTCTTCTTTTCCGTCTGTCAAGCCCTGATGGCAAAATGACCCATAGCCTTCATCTCGCGATCCAATCTGCGCCGCTGAGCAAAACCAAGATCCCGGCGAGCACCGGCAAGGTGTCCGGCGCAAGGTCGAGTTTGGCCGACCATCCAAATTCAAGTCTAGCACGGCCAGGATAAACCACCCAAGTTGGTCGCTTCGACAAAGAGGACTTGGTGTCTTTGTGACAATTGCCCCTGTAAAACAGTGACAATACTCCTTGAGATACACATCATTTGTCTGTAGAATGCGGGGAGTTGTTTTCGGAGGTTTGATCCAGAGGAGGAAATTCGCGATGGCCCATTACACGGGCAACGGCGTCACCACTGATAGCGACAACGAGAATCTGTTCGCTGAATTTACGCCGCCGACCTATCAAGAATGGCGTGACGCAACGATCGCGTCGCTCAAGGGGGTGCCGTTTGAGCGCCTGGTCACCCATACATATGAGGGCATCGATCTGCAACCCCTCTATCGGCAAGAGGACGCTGCCTCGATCAGCCACCAATTTACGCTGCCGGGCAATGCACCGTATGTGCGCGGTTCAACCGCTTCCGGAAACCTTGTCGATCCCTGGCTGGTGGCACAGGAAATCGGCTATGCGTCGCCTGCCGCAGTTAACGCAGCCCTCAGACACGATCTCCAGCGGGGTCAGACGGCCGTTAACCTGGTTCTCGACGAACCCACCCGTGCCGGTCTTGACCCGGATCGGGCCGATCCCGCGGTTGTCGGTAGCAACGGGATGTCATTGGCCGATCTGGACGACCTGTCCGTGGCGTTGGCGGGCGTCGACTTGAGCACAACACCGGTGATGATCCAGTCCGGCTCGGTGGCGTTGCCGGCAGCCGCGCTTTTGATTGCACTCGTGCAGCAGACAGGGCGCAGCCCCTCGGATCTGTGTGGGACAGTTGAGAACGATCCGCTGGGCGTACTCGCCTGTAATGGCGAACTTCCGGCTTCGTTGCAGACCCTATATGACGAAATGGCGCAGTTGACGGTATGGGCTGCCGGCAACGCTCCTGCATTGGACACTGTTACAGTGAGTGGCGCAGGCTATGCCGACGCCGGCGCCAGTGCCGTAGAGGAACTGGCTTATGTCTTGGCAACAGGCGTTGCCTATCTCCGCACTCTACAGGAGCGCGCCGTCGATATCAACACCGCGTGCCGCCACTTGCGCTTTACGTTCGCTGTGGGTGGCAACTTTTTTATGGAAGTGGCCAAGTTGCGTGCGGCTCGTTTGCTTTGGTCGCAGGTCGTGGCGGCTTTTGACGGCGATGATGATGCTCAGAAGATGCGCATTCATACATGCAGTTCCCGTTGGAACAAGACAGCGTGCGATCCCTATGTCAATATGTTGCGCACCACCACCGAAACGTTTGCCGGCGCCGCGGGCGGCGTCGACAGCATGCATGTGATGCCCTTCGACGCACTCTACAGTGTGCCGGAAGAATTTGGTCGTCGCACTGCCCGCAACACGCAGCTCATTCTCCAGCAGGAATGCAATCTCACCAGATTGATCGATCCCGCCGGTGGATCCTGGTATGTCGAATGGCTGACCGATCAGGTTGCACGCAACAGTTGGGAACTCTTTCGGCGCGTGGAAAGCACGGGCGGTATGGAGGAAAATGTGCGCCGTGGCCGGGTTCGGTCACAGATCGCCGAGACCGCGGCGGCGCGCGCATCCGGCCTTGCCACGCGTCGAGATGTACTGGTGGGTGTCAACATGTATACGAATTTGGCTGAAAGGAGCCGCAAAGCGGCGACACCGGCAATCGATGCCGAACGCATCCAGCGTATCCGAACCCGGCGTGAAAACCGCGATATCCCATTGCTGGACGCACTCGCAGTCGCCGCACCCGACGCGCGTGTTTATGCCGCGGTTGTCGCCGTATCCGCAGGGGCAACGTTGCAGAGTGTGGTCGAAGCACTGCGCGGTCGTTCGGGGGAACGAGAGCAAGTCGTTCCCCTGCCCTCAACTCGTGCGGCACAGCCGTTTGAAAGGCTTCGTGATGCAGCCGAGCAGCATACAGTGCGAACGGGAAGTGCGCCGCGTGTCTTTCTGGCCAATTTGGGTCCCCTCGCCCGGCATAAGGCCCGCGCGGATTTCAGCCGCGGCTTCTTTGAGACCGGCGGTTTCCAAGTCGACTCTCCGGCCGGCTTCGACACGCCGGAGGCTGCCGCCGATGCTGCCTTGGCATCCGGCGCCGACGCGGTGGTCATCTGTTCTACCGACGACGACTACCTGGAGTCTGTACCCCGCTTGGCCGCGCGCATCAAAGGCAACAACCCCGATCTGCCGGTCATCCTGGCCGGCTATCCCAAGGAACAGATCGAGATGTACAGGTTCGCGGGTGTGAACGAGTTCATTCACGTCCGGGCCAACTGCTATTCCGTCAACGCTTGGCTGCACGAAACATTGGAGGAGCAATAGAACTCGGGCGATGTCGTTTTGCCCTATTCCAGCCCTCGAAATTCAGTAAGAGGCGGCACCGCTACCGCGGGTTGAACAAGACCGGCCGGGTTGCGCTGATCGCCGGCGATCTGTTGCCGGACAGGCAACCGTGTTCTATCAGAGGAGACTATCTTCGTTATGACCAGGAATCCGGACTTCACCAATATAGGCTATCAGTCCGCGTACGCACCCCAATCGAAGGCCGAGTGGCAGGCGTCTCTGGCTGCGGAGACCGGCCTACCGGCCGACGAGTTTGTCTGGCAGACCATGGAGCAGATTGACGTCCACCCACTCTACACAGCGGAAGATATCGCCCATCTGGAACATCTGGGCTTTACCGCGGGATTGCCGCCTTATCTGCGCGGACCCTATCCGTCCATGTACGTCACACGGCCATGGACCGTGCGCCAGTACGCCGGTTTTTCCACCGCCGAAGAGAGCAATGCTTTTTATCGCCGCAACCTGGCCGGCGGCCAGAAGGGTTTATCGGTTGCCTTCGACCTGGCCACCCATCGCGGTTACGATTCGGACCACCAACGGGTTGTCGGTGACGTCGGTAAGGCGGGCGTAGCCATCGACTCAATATTGGATATGAAGACCCTCTTCGACGGTATTCCACTAGACAAGATGTCGGTCTCCATGACCATGAACGGGGCGGTTCTGCCGATTATGGCTTTCTACATTGTGGCTGGCGAAGAACAAGGTGTGCCCCACGACAAACTGACGGGCACCATCCAGAACGATATCTTGAAAGAATATATGGTGCGCAATACCTATATCTATCCGCCTGGTCCATCCATGCGCATCATCGGTGACATCTTCGCCTATACAGCCCGCGAAATGCCACGCTTTAACTCCATTAGTATCTCCGGCTACCATATGCAGGAAGCCGGCGCCACTGCCGATATCGAACTTGCCTACACGCTGGCCGACGGACTCGAATATGTGCGCGCTGGGCTTGATGCCGGTATGGACATCGATATTTTTGCGCCGCGTCTTTCCTTCTTCTGGGCCATCGGCATGAACTACTTTATGGAAGTGGCCAAGATGCGTGCGGCGCGCATGCTTTGGGCCAAGATGGTCAAGCAGTTCAACCCCCAGAATGCCAAGTCCATGGCTCTGCGTACCCACTCGCAAACGTCGGGCTGGAGCCTTACCGAGCAGGATCCCTACAACAACGTCGTGCGCACCTGTATCGAGGCCATGGCAGCAGCTTTGGGCCATACACAGTCGCTTCACACCAACGCACTGGATGAGGCGATCGCCTTGCCCACCGATTTCTCTGCACGCATCGCCCGCAATACCCAGCTTTATCTTCAGCACGAAACCGGCATCGTCGATGTCGTCGATCCCTGGGGCGGTTCATTCTATCTAGAGACACTGACTGATGCATTGGCGCGGCGTGCATGGAGCCATATCGAGGAGATCGAGGAATTGGGCGGTATGGCCAACGCTCTGGAGACCGGTCTGCCCAAGATGCGCATCGAAGAAGCGGCCGCGCGCCGCCAGGCCCATATCGATTCGGGGCAAGAGACCATCGTCGGCGTTAACAAGCATCGACTCAGCCAGGAAGAGCCAATTGACATTTTGGAGGTCGACAACACTGCCGTGCGCCAGTCCCAGGTCGAGCGGCTCGCACGGCTGCGCGCCGAACGAGACAACGTGGCTGTCGGGGCTGCCCTGGACGCGTTGACCCGTAGCGCCGAAGGCGGCGATGGCAACCTGCTTGACCTGGCCGTTCAGGCCGCGCGCGCGCGGGCAAGTCTAGGTGAAATCTCCGATACATTGGAGCGGGTCTGGGGCCGGCACAAGGCGGTGATCCGTTCGATTTCCGGCGTCTACAGCGCGGAATTTGGCGACGCCGCTGAGGTTGCCGCCGTACGGCGCATGGCCGATGAATTCGAGTTGATCGAAGGCCGGCGACCGCGCATCATGGTCGCCAAGATGGGCCAGGACGGCCACGATCGGGGCGCCAAGGTTATTGCCACCGCCTTCGCCGATCTCGGCTTCGACGTGGACATCGGTCCGCTCTTCCAGACGCCCGCCGAAGTGGCCCGACAGGCGGTGGAGAACGATGTGCATGTGGTGGGCATGAGTTCGCTGGCAGCCGGCCACAAAACCCTATTGCCTCAATTGGTGGATGAACTGGCTGCGCTGGGCCGCTCTGACATCATGGTCGTCATCGGCGGTGTGATTCCGGCCCAGGACTACCGGTATCTCTACGACCACGGTGCGTCGGCCATCTTCGGTCCCGGCACAGTGATTCCCGTGGCGGCCCAGAAAGTGTTGACCGAATTGAACCTGCGATTGGGTGTATTGGCCTAGTGAATCCCGACAGAAATCCTTGGTCACTTCCTGCCGGAGATAGAGACCCGGACTTCTGTCGTGGGATTCACGCCGAACTGATCGCGTGAATCCCGGCAGAAATCCCTGACCAATTCCTGCCAGAGGTAGTGTAGCCGTAATATCTGGCGTGGTATTCATGCCGAACTGAACTAGACGCCTTTCTCCACGTAGCGCACTTCGGCAAAACCCCACAGCGTGTCTGCAGCGGTGTCGATCACGAGCGCAAGCTCGTCGACAAAACCGGTGATCCCCTTATAGAAAGACGGCTTCGTCTGCAATAGGGACACACTCTTTCTATGTGAAACTGCGCCTGACATCTTGCCGTCGCGGTGAATCACTGTGCTACAATGCACCTTCTGCAAGATCGTCAGTAATGGTCATACATCGGTTCACTATTTTCCGAGAAGGAACTCTATGAACGGCAAGCGACTGTCCGCAATCTCCTACGGCCATTTTGCGATTGACATTCTCAACGCCTCTGTGCCCATTATTCTGGCGAACTGGAGCAAAGAATTCGGTCTGACCAACGGTCAAATCGGCTTCGGCATCATGATCTACACTTTTGCCGCCGCGTTGACGCAACCGTTCTTTGGGCTGCTGGCCGACCGCTGGCGAGGTCGTTGGCTGGCCGCTGCCGGACTCCTTTGGGTCATGTTTTTCTATTCGTTGGCCGCCTTCGCGCCCACCTATCCGATCCTGATTACATTGCTGACCATTGGTGCATTAGGCAGCGGTGCCTTCCACCCGACCGGCATTGTCAACGCAGGCGACGCAGGTGGCAACCGCCCGGCGACTGCCACTTCGTTCTTCTTCCTTCTCGGCCAGTCCGGTCTTGCGCTGGGCCCGTTTGTCTCCGGTCTCGTCTTGGAGCGGATGGGCATGTCCGGCCTTCCCTACATTGCCCTGGCTATGACACCGGCGGTGCTGTACATGGCGTGGGCATTGAACGATCCCATGGCAGAATACGAAACTGAGATCGTCATGCCGGACGGGGCCAGGAGCCGGGCGACTCGAGCAGCAACGACGACAATCCTTCTGTTCTTCCTGGTGGTTATCCTGCGCTCGACGACACTGCAAAGTTATATGACCTTGCTGCCCAAGTATTTCGCCGACATGGGGCTGGGCTCCGCTCAGTATGGTCTGATGTTGGCCGTCTTCACGGGCGCCGGTGCGCTCGGTACCTTCTTCGGCGGGATGCTGGGTGATCGATACGAACGGCGCAAAGTGATGGCCATACCCATGCTCATCGCCATGCCGTTCGCGTTTCTGATGCTTGGCAACCAGGGCACGCTCTATTTTGTCGGCGCAATAGTCGCGGGCGCGCTACTGAGCATACCCCACAGTATTCTTCTGGTCATTGGGCAGGACTTGCTACCCCAGCGTAAGGGGATGATCGGCGGGCTGGTACTCGGCCTGATGTTTGCCAGCGGTGCGGCCACAGCCTGGATTGCCAGCCTTTTTGCCGATCGCTTCGGTCTGGGCACTGTCCTGTATGTCCTTGCCTTCTTCCCGATTTTGACCAGCGCGTGTATCTTGTTGCTGCCTAAAGCACCTTCTCGCGTCAGGAAACCCCCGATTGCCCGCGTAGCGACCCCTGCCGCGGCGGATTGACAGGCCGGAAATGGACGTTGGGACACAGAGATGTTCGGCTCTCTGTCTGCGATCGCAGTTGACCCTCCCGTTTCACAGATATCGACTCGCCGGCCCCTACTGTATTGATCACCATTCCTGCCTCACTTACATATTTCCAAAATAAAAACATATATATTTGACTAAATTGCATTAAGCCGCTAGAATCAGTGTTATTGTGCAGCGCGCACCGTGCGGCGAAACGTACCTGTTTGGATACCATCATGACCATGAATCCTGTGTCAGGCAAGCGCGAAAATCCGACCTGGCGCATTCTCGAATATATGCAGCGTCGAGGCTCTGCCACCATCAAGGATTTGGAGGTGCTTCTGGGGATCACGACGACTGCCGTGCGCCAGCACCTCTCGTCATTGCAGGCAGAGGGCTATGTAGAGCGAAGGCGCGTGCATTCCGGCGTCGGTCGGCCGCATCATGCCTACTCGCTAACCGGGAAGACCAGTGAACTGTTTGCCTGCCACTGTGACGATCTGGCGTTGACCCTATTGCAGGAGGTCTTTGCACTGGAGGGCGTAGAACGCGCACACCAACTATTAGGCCGTGTTGGTAACCGTCTGGCCCAGCGCTATGCCTCGAGCGTGCGCTCGGCGGTGTTGCAGGAACGTGTCCAAGAGATGGCCGATGCATTGTACAGCAAAGGCGTTTTGGCAGAGGTGAATGATGAAGCAGATACCATCATGCTGCAGACCTATAACTGCCCCTATCATGAATTGGCACAGGAGCACCGCGAGATCTGCGAAATGGACGAGATGATGATGCGCCAGGTACTTGGCTCCGACGTCAATCTCTCTTCCTGCATGATGGACGGACATACAAGTTGTACGTTTGTCGTTGCCAACCACCCGGCAGAGTCAGCGGGTGAAGCACAAGCATCCGATGTAAGTTAGAGAACCGACGGTCTTCCAGCGAGCTGCTATTCATGTCTTCTGTCGTGATTGCATAGACTGGTTCCGCCGCAAACAATGGTGATTGATGCCCCGACAAGTGTCCGGGGCGCAGCAAATATCTTTGAGGAGCAAATTACACTCATGAGCGTTCTTGAAATCCGCAATCTTCATGCTTCGTTGAAGACACGGAAATTCTGAAGGGCGTCAATCTGACCTTGCACAGTGGCGAGATCCACGCCCTGATGGGTCCCAACGGATCGGGCAAGTCGACCCTGGGCTATGTGATTGCCGGCCATCCTCACTACGAGGTCACCGAGGGCGACATCCTGCTGGACGGCGAGAGTATTCTGGACATGGAGGCTGATGAGCGCACCAAGGCCGGCATCTTCCTGGCCTTCCAATATCCGGTGGCCGTGCCCGGCGTCAGCGTGGCCAATTTCTTGCGC
Organism: uncultured Chloroflexia bacterium; assembly: GCA_963715415.1. Classification (GTDB taxonomy): domain Bacteria; phylum Chloroflexota; class Anaerolineae; order Caldilineales; family Caldilineaceae; genus JAWKOK01. The sequence goes on from CAVQSG010000006.1 coordinate 52,145, forward strand.
ACGGCGGTCTCCAATGTGCGCGGCTACACCGAGCAAGGCAGACGGAGAACGGCAACGAGCGGCGTCATCGGCAGCAACCTGATGCCCATGCGCGAGTTCCGTCGCGAACTCAACGCCAAGATGAAGGAATACAATGTCGACCCGAGCTTCGCCCGTCGCTATCTCAACGACGGCTTCTCCGGCGGCGAGAAGAAGCGCACCGAAGTGTTGCAGATGGCCATGCTCGAGCCGAACTTTGCCATTCTGGACGAGTCGGACTCCGGGCTCGACATCGACGCCCTGCGCGTGGTCTCTGACGGCATCAACAAGCTGGCCACCGACGGATCGCGGCTTCCTGCTGATCACCCACTACCAGCGCATTCTCAACTACGTGAAGCCGGATTACGTCAGCATCTTCTTCGACGGTCGTATCGTGATGACCGGCGGCCCGGAAGTGGCGCACATGCTTGAAGAGCGCGGCTACGGTTGGGTTGAGGCAGAGTTCAAGGAGCGCTGAAGCGGTTGCGGCGTAAGGGGTAATGCTGCTACGTATTGCTGCGTGCTGCGTGAATCGTCGCTGAGGCAAACTGTTGCTCGGCTGAGGATCATCGGTGATTGACAACAGAATCAATCGTTACGTGCTCACTCACGCAGCAAGCAGCACGCATCAGATTTTAGAACTGGAGAGACACAATGGCTACACAATCCGACATGCAACATCTTGACGGTGTCAAGAGCGAATATCAGTACGGCTTCCACGACGAAGAGAAGGCCGTTCTTTCAAGAGCGCGCGCGGCCTGAATCAGGCGGTCATCGATCAGATCTCGGATCAGAAGAATGAGCCGGACTGGATGCGCCAGTTCCGCCACGAGGCGCTGGACATCTTCTTTGCCAAGGCGCTGCCCACCTGGGGCGCGGATCTGAGCGGCATCGACTTTGACGAGATTTTCTACTATCTTCGCCCGTCCGAAGGCCAGGGCAAGACCTGGGACGACGTGCCGGAGAGCATCAAGAACACCTTCGAGCGCCTGGGCATTCCCGAGGCCGAACGCAAGTTCCTGGCCGGCGTCGGCGCACAGTACGACTCCGAGGTCGTCTACCACAGCCTGCGCGAGGAGTGGGAGAAGATCGGCGTCGTCTTCCTGGACATGGACAGCGGCCTGCGCGAACACGAGGACATCGTGCGCGAGTATTTCGCCACCGTGATCCCGGCGGCCGACAACAAGTTCGCTGCGCTCAACAGCGCGGTCTGGAGCGGCGGCAGCTTCGTCTATGTGCCGGCCGGCGTGCATGTGGACATTCCGCTGCAGGCCTACTTCCGCATCAACGCCGAGAACATGGGCCAGTTCGAGCGCACGCTGATGATCGTCGAAGAGGGCGCCAGCGTCCACTACGTCGAAGGCTGCACAGCGCCCGATCTACTCCAGCAACAGCCTGCACAGCGCGGTGGTCGAGATCATCGTCAAGAAGAACGCGCGCTGCCGCTACACGACGATCCAGAACTGGAGCACCGACGTCTACAACCTGGTGACCAAGCGCACCATTGCCGAAGAAGGCGCCACCATGGAGTGGATCGACGGCAATCTGGGCAGCAAGGTGACCATGAAGTATCCGGCCGTCTACATGATGGGCCCCAGGGCCCACGGCGAAATTCTGTCGATTGCCTTTGCCGGGCGCCGGCCAGCACCAGGACGCCGGCGGCAAGGTTGTGCACGCCGCGCCCTACACCAGTTCCAAGATCGTCTCCAAGTCGATCAGCAAGGATGGCGGGCGCGCCAGCTATCGCGGCCTGCTCAAGGTCGCCAAGGGCGCCCACCACAGCAAGAGCAACGTGGTCTGCGACGCGCTGCTGCTCGACGAGGCCAGCCGTTCGGACACCTATCCCTACATCGAAATCGAAGAAGATCGAGGTGAGCGTCGGCCACGAGGCGTCGGTCAGCAAGATCGGCGAGGAGCAGCTCTTCTATCTCATGAGCCGCGGCATCGGCGAGGATGAAGCGGCGGCCATGATCGTCGGCGGCTTTATCGAGCCGCTGGTCAAGGAACTGCCCATGGAGTACGCTGTCGAAATGAACCGACTGATCCAACTGCAGATGGAAGGCAGCATTGGGTAGAGGTGAGGGATGCAAGGAGTGGGATTGTCGTGATTGGTGGATTGCAGAGAATGCACTGAGGGCTTCCGACTCCGCAATCACAGTCCCTACAGTCCCTAGTCCCCCTCCCAGACGAGGGAGAAAGAAACGTGAGCGTTGTTGCACAAGAAAGAATCGTTGAATCCGTCGCCGGGTTCAGCGCAAGAGACCGTTCGTGCCCTGTCTGCTGCCAGAAACGAACCGGAGTGGATGCTGCAGTTTCGTCTGGACGCCTGGAGCACCTTCGAGCAGATTGCCTGGCCCAAGGCGACCGATGAGTCCTGGCGGCGCACGCGGCTGACCGGCTTCAAGCTGGAAAATTTCCAGCCCGTTGCCGCCAGTCCGGCCGAGCGGCGATGATCGTGCTGCCGCAGTTGATTCAGGACCGAACTGGATGATATGGAGAGCGCGGCCAGCCTGGTCTTCCAGGATGGCGGCGTGATCTACCGTGATGTGAGCGAAGATCTGGCCGGCCAAGGGCGTGATCTTCACCGACTTGCAGAGCTGCCGTGCATCGAACACCCCGACCTGGTCACAGCAATATTTCATGACCAGCGTCGTCAAGCCCGACCACAACAAGTTCACGGCTCTGCACGCCGCGCTCTGGGACACCGGCGCGTTCGTCTATGTGCCGCAAGAACACCAAGGTCGATCTGCCGCTTGCAGGTGATTCTGAACCAGGCGACGGCCAAGGCGCGGCGGCTATCATCACACACTGCTGGTGGCCGACGAAGGCGCCGAAGTGACGGTGGTCGACGATCTGCTGGGCGGCGAAGACGGCCTGCAGAGCAGCGTGGTCGAACTGGTGGTGGGCGACAACAGCATCGTTCGCTATATGAACCTCCAGGACTTCGACCATTCGACCTGGAACTTCATGACCGGCCGTGCCGCCATGGGACGCAACACGGATCTGCGCTGGATCCAGGTGAGCTGGGGCAGCCGACTGACCAAGGCCTTCCTCGATCTGGATCTGATGGGCGAGGGCGGCCATGGCGAGCTGCTGGGCATCTACTTCCCCACCGGCAAACAGCACATCGACCACGAGACGCTGCAGATCCATCGTGCGCCCAATTGCTTCAGCGATCTGCTCTTCAACGGCGCGCTCAAGGATCGATCGCGCAATGTCTACATGGGCATCATCAAGGTTCTGCGACGATGCGCAGAAGACCGACGCCTTCCAGCGCAACGGCAATCTGATTCTGGACAGCACTGCCCGCGCCGACAGCATTCCCGGCCTTGAGATCGAGGCCGACGATGTGCGCTGCACCCATGCCGCCACCGCGGCCCAGGTCGAGGACGAGTATGTCTTCTATCTGATGGCCCGTGGTCTCAGCCGGCCCCAGGCCGAGCGCATGATCGTGCAGGGCTTCTTCCAGGCCGTGTTGGATCGTGTGCCGGTCGAGAGCGTTGTGCACCAAGCTGGAACGGGTGATCGAACGCAAGATCGGCGGATAGTGAAAGATCGAAGATCGAAGAGCAGAGATCAGCATGGATCGTGCGTTTGAAGTCCACGGCATGCCCGATCTTCGATCTTCGATCTTTGTTCTTTCTAAGGAGGCGCGCCATGAGCATCGAATCCAAAGGCTATGCCCACCCGGATGTGCTGGTGAGCACCGAGTGGGTTGCCGACCATCTGAGCGACCCAGATGTGCGCATCGTCGAGAGCGACGAAGATATGCTGCTGTACGAACATCGGACATATTCCCGGCTCGGTCAAGATCGACTGGCAGATGGATCTCAACGATCCGCTGGTGCGCGACTACATCGACCAGGAGCAGTTTCAGGCACTGATGCGGCGCAACGGCATCGGCAATGAGACGACGGTCGTCTTCTACGGCGACAAGAACAACTGGTGGGCCACCTACGCCTTCTGGGTCTTCCAACTCTTTGGCCACACCAATGCCAAGGTCATGGATGGCGGCCGCGCCAAATGGATCGCCGAGGGCCGCGAGATGACACGCGACGTGCCCAGCTATCCCGCGACCGACTATGTCGCCCACGAACGGAACGACACGCCGCATCCGCGCCTTCCGCGACGAGGTGCTGAGCCCATGTCGACGGCAGGCAATCCGCTGGTCGATGTACGCAGCCCCGGCGAGTACAAGGGCGAATTGCTGCACATGGCCGACTATCCCCAGGAAGGAGCGCTGCGCGGCGGACACATTCCCGGCGCCAAGAACGTGCCCTGGGCACGGGCCGCCAACGAGGACGGCACCTTCAAGCAGTGCCGATGAACTACGCGCCATCTACGAAGAAGAGCAGGGGCTCTCAGACGCGACGACGATGTCGTGGCCTATTGCCGCATCGGCGAACGCAGCAGCCACACCTGGTTTGTGTTGACCTATCTGTTGGGCTACGAAAAGGTGCGCAACTACGACGGCTCCTGGACCGAATGGGGCAATGCGGTCGGGCTGCCGATTGAGCGATAGGGATTGGGATAGGGATTGGCGATTGGGTCTGTGCAACAGTGTCTGCATCCCAATCAACCAATCCCCGATCCCTGTCCCGATCAGACAGACGAGATCGCATGACCGACACAGTATACCCTTGATCGCGTCGAGGAGATTCGCGGCCAGTTCCCGATACTCGAACGCGAGATCGACGGCAATCCGCTTGTCTATCTGGACAACGGCGCCAGCAGCCAGAAGCCGGAGGCGTTCTCCGCGCCATGGACGATTTCTATCGCCAGCACAATGCCAATGTCCATCGGGGCGCGCACACGCTGAGTCAGGAAGCGACGGCTCAGTACGAGAATGCCCGCCTGCGTATTGCTCGCTTCATCAACGCGCCCAGCGACAAGCAGGTCATCTTCACCGACGGCACGACCGAAGGCATCAATCTGGTGGCCTACGCCTGGGGACGGGCCAATCTGGGCCCCGGCGACGAGGTGCTGATCACCGAGATGGAGCACCACAGCAACATCGTGCCGTGGCAGATTCTGCGCGATGAACTGGGCTTTACGTTGCGCTACATTCCGATCACCGATGAGGGACTGCTCGATCTGCTCGACTGCATGAGCTGCTCAACCAGCGTACCAAGATGCTCAGCTTCATCCACGTCAGCAATGTGCTCGGCACCGTCAACCCGGTCGCGGAGTTGATCGACGCTGCCCATGCCGTGGGCGCCAAGGTGCTGCTCGACGGCGCGCAGAGCGTGCCCCACATGCCGGTCGACGTGCAGGCGCTGGACGTCGACTTTCTGGTCTTCAGCGGCCACAAGATGTGTGGCCCGACCGGCATCGGTGTGCTCTACGGCAAGCGTGATCTGCTGGAAGCCATGCCGCCCTTCATGGGCGGCGGCGACATGATCAAGATCGGTCACGATGGCGACAGCACGTGGGCCGATCTGCCCTACAAGTTCGAGGCAGGCACGCCGGCCATTGCCGAGGCCATCGGCCTGGGCGCGGCGGTCGACTATCTGACCGACGTCGGCATGGAGTGGATTCACGCCCATGAGCAGGCATTGGTCGAATATGCCTATGCAGCAGCTGAGCCAGGTCGAGGGTCTGCGCATTCTGGGTCCCGGCCCCGAGCAGCGCGGCGGGCTGATCTCCTTTACGTGGGCGACATTCACGCCCACGATCTGAGCGCTGTCCTCGATCATGACGGCATCGCCGTGCGTGCGGGCCATCACTGCGCACAGCCGATCCACGATCACTATGGTATTCCGGCCAGCGCGCGGGCCAGTTTCTATCTCTACAACACAACGAGCGAGATCGATCAGTTGAGCGCCGGCCTGGAAAAGGCCATGCGCATCTTTGCTTTCTGAGTGAATGGTTCGTATGACGCCCGATCTCTTCCAGCGTGAGCTGATCATCGACCACTACAAAAATCCCCGGCATAAGGGGCTGATGGACGCTCCACATGCTCGACACCAGGTTTACAACCCGTTTTGCGGCGACGATGTAACCATCGATCTCAAAGTCGCGGACGGTCTGATCGTGGACGCAGCCTTTGACGGACGCGGTTGTTCCATCAGCCAAGCGGCCGCCAGCATGCTAGTGGATGAAGTCATCGGTGCGTCGATAGAGGACGCTGCAACCTGGGAACAGCAGTTTGTGCTCGATCTGCTCGGCATCGAGATCGGGCCGGTGCGCCTGAAGTGTGCGCTTCTGCCTCTAAATGCACTGCAAGGCGCGCTGAGGAAAAATCAATATTCAGCCAAAAATGGACACAGATGAACGCAGATAGGGATCAAAGCTATCTGCGTTCATCTGTGTCCGTCTTTGGCCCATGAAACGTTGGGTGTAGCTCATGAGCGACTTTATCAAGGTTGCAACCGTCGACGAAATCGATGTGAATTCAAGTAAGCTGGTCGAAATTGACGATGTACGCGTGGCCATCTTCAATCTGGACGGAACATTCTACGCCATCGAAGATGTCTGCACCCACGACGGAGGTCCGCTGGTCGAAGGCAAGATAGTCAACGGCTGCCAGGTCGAGTGCCCCCGGCATGGCGCACACTTCGACATCCGTACCGGCGCGGCGCTCAGTTTTCCGGCCTTTACGCCCACTACTTCCTTCGAAGTGCGGGTCGATGGGAATGACGTTTTCATCGAGTCTCCGTAGTCGGATCGAACCAGGGTCAATTTCGATTTAGAGTAAATGTAGAGGAGAACCACCATGAACATGCCCGAACCGCTGGACATTCGCACCGTACTGAAGGAAAAAGTCCAGGATCCCGAGTTGATGTTGAATATCGTCGATTTGGGCCTGATCTATGATATCGCGGTAACGGATGAAAAGACTGCGGAAATCACCATGACGCTCACCAGCCCAGGCTGTCCTGCCGGGCCGGAGATTATTTCCAATGTCCAGCGCGAGACCCACTCGGCGTTTCCGGATCTGGATGAGGTCAACATTCACCTCACCTGGACGCCGTTCTGGAATCCTGACATGATGTCCGACGATGCCAAGGATGAGCTGGGGATATTCTGACCCTTACTGTTCCGCCGACCCGATTCCCACCCAATCGATTTCGATTCCGGTGTGGACCATGAGTTGCGTACTCAGCTCGCCGACGTGATGCTGAAGATGGCGCATGCTGTAGAGCTGTAATTCCAGCTTGTTAAACGGCAGCCATTCAAAGCCTGACGGTCCATCCAGGTCCAGGCTGTCTACAACCGTCTCAACTTCTTGCCGACAGACCGCCACATACTCCAACACCTCTTGGGGCGTATATGGTTCGTCGATGACCGGAACATGCTCGGGATCCCATGGCGGCGGCCCCAACATCTCGTACTCATGTCGATGCTTATCCCACCGGGAAAAATCCGCCATAGTCGGCTGCAAGTAGAGATGGGTGTAGAAAAGCGTGTGGTAGGCAACTTGCCAGAACCGGTTCGACAGCTGTTCGTCATTCCACAGCGTTGGTGGACAGACGACGATCGTCTGTTCGAGCATGGCCAGGGCGGCAAGGTACTGGGATTTAATTACCTCTTTTGTGTGCATAGTCGTCTCCCGATAGGTTGATGTAACTGCCTGATGTGCGCTCATATCCCGCCGATCAACCGCCATACCTGTGCAATCACAAATGTGACAGCAAGACCCATTGCCAGGGGCAACAGCGTGGCGACGGCGGTCCATTTGCGGCTGTTTGATTCCTTGTACATGGTATAGATGGTCGTGCTGCAGGGATTGTGAATCAGGCTGAAGAGCATCACATTGACCGCAGTCAGCAGCGTCCAGCCACCGGCGCGGAAGATCTCCATCGTCGCAGCGTTGGAGTCCAGGTTAAGCATGACCCCTGCGCCTTCGCCCGCACCACCCATCCCGGTCGCCAACACAGTGAGCATGAGGATGGTGGGCACGACAATTTCGTTGGCCGGAATCGCGACAATGTAGGCGACCAGAATCACGCCGTTGAGTCCAAGCAGAACCCCGAACGGATTGAGCCACTCGATCAGATGCTCGGCGAGGCTGGCACCGCCGATGGAGATGTTGGCGATCAGCCAGATGACTGCGCCTGCAGGCAGCGCGAAGACAACTGCACGCCAGAGCACGAAGAGCGTGCGGTCGATGAACGAGGTGTAGATGGTCTGCCAGATGCGCGGCGGACGGTAGGGGGGCAATTCCAGACTGAAGGTTGAGACTTCGCCCTGCAGCAATGTACGCGAAAGTGTCCAAGAGACGACGAATGTCAGCAGGACACCCAGAACGGCCACACCTACCACCGCCAGTGCCGAGATGACACCGCCGAGAAAGGCGGGCACCAGCGCGCCGATGAAGAGCGATGCGATGAGAATCTGAGTCGGCCAGCGACCGTTACATAGCGCAAAGTTGTTGGTGATCATGGCGACCAAGCGTTCGCGTGGGCTGTCAATCACCCGGGTGGCTACCATGCCGGCGGCATTGCATCCGAAGCCCATCATCATGCTCAACGCCTGTTTGCCGTGGGCACCGGATCGTTTGAAGATGTTGTCCAGGTTAAAGGCCACGCGCGGCAGATAACCGAAATCCTCCAACAGCGTAAACAGCGGAAAAAAGATGGCCATGGGCGGCAACATCACGCTGACCACCCAGGCGGTGGCCAAGTACATTCCGTCGATGAGCAGACCGCTGAGCCATACAGGCACATGAACGGCATCGGCCAAGAGGTGCAACATCGGATAGATGCGCCCGATCAGTAACTCCATGAGCAGCGCGGACGGATAATTGGCGCCTTCAATGGTGATCCAGAAGACCAGGGCAAAGAGCAGCAACATGATCGGAAAGCCCCAGACCCGACTGGTCACCAGTCGATCGATTGTGCGGTCGCGGTCGGCTCGGGCCGGTCTGTCCGGTCGCGAGACGACACTGTCGGCGATGTCGGCAGCTTCGGCGTAGGTTGCCTCCACCAGCGCCTGGTGGAAATCACCGACCTGTAGTCGCAACCGCGCCGCACGACTTGCAATGTCATGGGCTGTCGGATTCGCTTCTGAATCTGCGCGGTCCGTCAACGGTATCGTCGCACTGCGGCTCATGCGGTTGTCCCCAGTTGAAGATCAAGATCGGCGTAGAGCGAGCCGTCTGCTGTGTGGGAGAGAGCAGCCAACTCCCCACGCTCCAACGCCTGAATAATCTGCTCGTCACCGTCCAGTAGCCGCAGGGCGACCCAGCGCGTATCGGGCAGATCGGGATAGAGCGCATGAAGCCGGCCCTCCAGCTCGTCGGCCGCTGCTGTTACTTTTGGCAGCTCCAGGTGTTGGCGGTGGGGCCTGCACACAGTGCGTCCGGTTGCCACCTCGTCGATGGTCTGTAGTAGCGCGTCAAAACCATCGTTGTAGCGGGCCGCAGTGGGGACGACCGGCACACCCAGCCGCCGTGCAAGATGACGTGAATCGATCTCCAGTCCGTGACGCGCCGCTTCGTCCATCAGGTTGAGACAGACTAGCACTCGTTCGGTGATCTCCAGCACCTGGAGCACCAGATTTAGGTTGCGCTCCAGCCGGCCGGCGTCGACCACAACGATGGTCACGTCCGGCCGGCCGAAGAGAATGAAGTCGCGAGCCACCTCTTCGTCCAGGCTGGTGGCCAGCAGCGAATAGGCGCCCGGGAGGTCCACCAGCTTATAGCGCCGGTCTGCATACGCGAAACCGCCCTCCGCGGTGGGAGACGGTCTTGCCGGGCCAATTGCCGGTATGTTGGCGCAGACCGGTCAGTGCGTTGAAGACTGTGCTCTTGCCGACGTTGGGGTTGCCGGCCAATGCGACCACGAAGTCCCAGTCCTGCATGTCGACGCCCAGCCGCCGTAGGTTGGCCTCGTTGTGAACAGGGCAAGTGGTGCACGCAACCGGCCGATTCGGTCTTTTCTGCTCGTTCATGCCATCTTCCTGTGTTGTGCGACGGTTGCTCTCTTCTGCGCCGGCAAGCGTTCAATTTGGATCAGACACGCTTGCTCACGACGAAGGGCGATTAGCGTATCTCGGACACGGAACGCAATCGGATCACCGATGGGACTCACCAGTTCGGCAGCGATCACGGTGCCCGGCACAATGCCTAGATCCAGCAGGCGTCGTCGTTCAGCCCCCCGACACCGCTGTGAAATCCCGACGACGCGGCCTGCGTCCGGTGGCGACAGGTCAACCAGCGTGGCGGCGGCCACTGTCGCCACCGGCGCTGAGACGGGGACAACGGTAACATTGACTGCCGCAATCGGCGGCAGCAGATGCTCGACACCATCCGTAAGAATGCACACCTGTTCGGAAGCGTCTTCGAGTCTCTGCACCAACATGCCGGGGTAGAGCCCAAGAGTCGCCAGCTGTGCGTAGATATCATCCGGCTCGTCTTCCAGATGGATGATGCGCGCAATCGCACCCGGGGCAAGCGTCGTCAGTGGGCTACCCTGGGGACCGGCCAGTTCGCCGCGCACCGTGGGAATCGGATCTCCATGGGGGTCAGTGAGCGGATACCCGAGCCGGCCGGCAAGTTCCGCCGTATCGGTGGGCGACAGTTCGTGTTCAATCTCTTCGGCTTGGATATGCCAACTGGTCGCGTCATAACCTGTTTCGTCAGCCAAATGACGTTCCCACAGCCGGTGGGCGCGTACGATATGGAGCGCGTAGGCGCGGCCCTCAGCCGTAAGTTGGATGGTGGCGTCGTTCATCCGGATCAATCCGCGCTCCTGCATCTCTCGGACCAACCCGGCGGCCTGATTCTCTGATATTTGCACTCTGCCGGCGATGCTGGCCAGCGTCGGGCGGCGCGTCTCGAGGTCGCAGAAGTAGAGGTGCTTCAGCGCATCTTCGACGCGGATGCGCCCTTCGATGCGCCGTGCTCGATGCCGTTCTTTCCATAGCAAAAGCAAGACGATGACCAGGATAACGACTGTCACAGGCAGTAGAAAGTTCGTCATGGCCGGCTAGACTTAGCCTCACTTGAAACTACGCAAAACTCTCGCAACGACATGAAGCGCATGAGTACATCATCGCCTTCTTCGTGTCGTTGCGAGAGTTTCAAATGTCCACAATATTAGATGACAAATGTCACAAATTTGTCTTTAGCTGTGGCTAAATTTCTCGTGTTATCCGCCTTGGGCTTTGCGCCAGGCTTCGTATTCAGGCCATGCTTCTTCGGAGAGTGGGTAGTATTTGCGTAGATCGCCCCCTTCGGAGAGACGCAGGTGGGAGAATTCTTCCCACTCGGCATGTTCGCCGGCCTTGGCTGCCAACTCAGGCGCCAGCGCAATTGGAATGACGACCGCGCCGTCATCATCGGCGATGATGATGTCGCCCGGCATGACCAGCACATTGTTGCATGCCATCGGCTCGTTGACGGCAAAGGGCACGATGTTCGTCTGCGTATGGTAGTTGGGCGTAACCCCCTTGATCCACAGACCCAGACCGATGTCTTTCGCGTGTGGAAAATCGCGGATGCAGCCGTCGATGACCACTCCAAGTCCACCACGCCCGTGGAGGTAGGTGAGCATCATCTCTCCGAATACACCACTCCCCATGTCGCCCCGAGCGTCGACCACCACTATGTCGCCCGGTTGTACGTGGTAGAGTGCGTGGCGATGCAGCTGTCGTTCGGGATCCTGGTACTCGTCGTCGCCGTACAGGTCTTCGCGTTTGGGCATAAATTGGAGGGTGATGGCTGGGCCGACGACGTGCTGACCGGGCGTATGGGTTACCGGCCCTCGAATGTGCGGATCGCGTACGCCGAGACGACTCAACTCACCCGCGGCTGTGGCGCTGCTGATATGGGTTAGGCGGTCGATTAATTCTTGCGCTGGGCGTGTAATATCCACTGTTTGGATCATGTCTTCTCCTGACGATTTACAGTTTGATTCGGGTCTTTTCAAGACGAGTTGACGGCGACGCTGTGGGGCAAGATGGTCTCTCGTCGAGAACAGACTCATTTCGAATAGACCCCTTCGGCTAACCACGGTGATTGTAGTTCGAACGGCGTGATTCTGTCGAACGTGGGCAAAACGCCCGCACACCCTATGCGTCGCCGTGTAGGCGCTTACACGGCGACGTCGACACATTTCCGTCGATACCGGTCGATGGTCATATTTGCGCCTGCAACTGCGGTGCAGGACGGCGGCGCAAATATGACGGCGACGTGAACGATTTTGGCTTTGCCCTGGTCTCTGCCGCTGACCCGCACCCATATCCATAGACTGTCGTTTGGCGCCGTCAACTAACCAAAGAACTGAGACGCTCCCGAGCCGGGGGAGCCGGGGAAACCGGTTGACAAAACTGGCACCATATTGTAGATTGTATACAAAAATTATCATCACAGAGCCAATCAACAACAACAATTTTATCCAGGAGGATCGTATGGGGAACGGTAAGGTCAACGTCGCGATTATCGGTCTCGGGTTTGGCGCGGAGTTCATTCCCATCTACCAGAGCCATCCGGATGCCAACATGTACGCCATCTGTCAGCGCTCTGAAGATAGACTCAACGAGGTCGGCGCTGTCTTCGGAGTCGAGCAACGGTACAGCAGCTTCGATGACGTCCTGGCCGATCCGACCGTCGATTTCGTGCACATCAACTCGCCCATCCCGGACCACGGCTGGATGTCCATTGCTGCGCTCAAGGCCGGCAAACCTGTCATGTGCACCGTGCCCATGGCGACGACGATCGAGGAATGTCAGGAGATCGTCTCCCTGGTCAATGAAACCGGTCTCAAATACATGATGGCCGAAACAGTGGTCTACAGCCGCGAGTTTCTTTTTATCAAGCAACTCTATAACGGGGGCGAGTTCAGGCAAGATTCAGTATATGCAGGCGTCGCACCCACAGGACATGGAGGGCTGGCCCGAGTATTGGGAGCATATGGTCCCCATGCACTATGCGACCCATGTCGTATCGCCGGTGTTGGGGTTGGTCGACGGCCTCGCTGAATATGTGTCGTGCTTTGGCTCCGGCGCGATCAACGAGCAGGTGGCACAGAAGATCGGGCAACAATTTTGCCGTAGAATCATGCCACATCAAGATCAAGGACTCGGATGTTGCCGCCCACATTTGGCGCTTTCTGTTCGACACCGCTCGCCAATACCGCGAGTCGTTCGATGTATACGGCTCCAAGAAGAGTTTCGAGTGGGCGTTGGTGGAAGGTGAGGAGCATGTGATCCACACGGCCAAGAAGCCGGAGCCGGAGATTCCGCAGCGAATCTCCGTCCCTGACTACGCACATCTGCTACCTCCCGAAATCCGCCAATTCACCAGCACCATACAGGACGCCGGGCACCTCTCCTTTATTCAGGGGGCGGGACACGGCGGCTCCCATCCCACATCTGGTCAACGAATTTGTGGCGGCGTTGGTCAATGACCGGGAACCCTGGCCCAATGCTGTTGCCAGCGCCAACTGGACCTGTGTGGGCATTTGTGCACATCAGTCCGCGCAACAAGGCGGCGCGATCGTGCAACTACCGCCCTTCACCCTTGTTTAGTCCAGTAGATCCCGGCGTAAATGGGGCTACGGTTATTCTGCCGCTCCCACTCGAGTAGACTGGCCCTGATTTTCCGTCGTGGTATCTACGCCCAACTGAACTAGAGTGGCGTTTTTCCTGCGAGCGACAAACCATCAAACATTATGACGCAAAACGATCAACTGATTGACCCCGTCAAAGCGATTACGTTGCGCGACCTGGTCTACGATCAGATCCGCCAGGCGATCTTGGAAAGGCGACTGAAGCCGGGCGACCACATGCGCGAGCAGGAATTGACCAAGATGTTGTCGGTCAGCCGGACGCCGTTGCGCGAGGCGCTGGGCCTATTGGAACGGGACGGGTTGGTGGTCAATTACCCCAATCGCGGCTGGTTCGTCACTAAGTTCTCTTCGGCCGAAATCAGCGAAATCTTCGTGTTGCGCTCCGGCCTGGAAAGTATGGCTGCCGATCTGATGATCGATCGGCTGAATGAGGAAGATTTAGCCGAATTGGAAGCCATGATCGAGGCCCAGAGCACGCGCGATCTACGACGGTAACGATCTGAGCGCATTGGGTGTACTCGATCGGGCCTTTCACAGGCGACTGGTCGAGATGGCGGGCAACACGCGCTTTGCTCCAGATGTGGCAACACATCACGGTTCAGTGCGCCATGGCGTTCAACTACCAGACCGTCACCATTGCGGATTACGACCACACGTTGGCCATCCGCGATCACACCGCGATTCTGGATGCCCTTCGCAGCCGAGATCCGGCCAATGTACATGCCGTCAACAACGAGATCAACAATCGTGTTGCGCAACAGTGCATTGAGGGCAACCTGGCGCTTGAGAAGAGCGCCGCGCAACTTGTCGAAGGGATCTCAACCAGTGAATCCCGGCAGAAATCCTCTAAGGCCTATCCAAGGAAATAGCTATCCTATGCACCTTCCTGGAAGTTCACATGCGGCGATGCAGCGCCACGGGGGATGAAAACAAGAGAGCCATCTGTGTTTATCTGTGGCTAATTTTCAGGGCAGCTTTCGGCCAAACAGGTTGTCTCGCAGTCAGCTTCCAGAAAGATCGGGGTGTCTATTTCTCTGGAATGGCCTAACTCACGGTATTGAGCTGTACTGGCGAGCCTCATTGCTGTTGAGCCTGTGCGGCTGAATAGATACTTTCTTGTTCGAGACCTACGGCAAGCGGCTCGGCCAACGCTTCCGGTAGTTCGTCTTCGGCATCGGCCTCATCGGTTTTGCGCACGCGTACGCGCACCTGGAGATCGCCGACAGCCTCGCCCTTGTAGATGCCTCGCGTCGGCGGCACTTCACGGTAATCCACGCCGACTGCAACGCGGATATGACGTTCGCCGGCCAGGATGTCATTGGTGGGATCGAATCCGATCCACCCCAAGCTATCGAGCCATACCTCCACCCAGGCGTGCGACGCGCCGTCGGCCGACCGGTCGTCGTCAGAATGATAGAGATAGCCGCTGACATATCGGCAGGGCAGGTCGAGATAGTTGCGCAAGAGTGCCAGCATTATGTGCGCGTAATCCTGACAGACGCCTCGTCGATTCGTCAGTGCAATGTCGATGGGCGAATCGACGTCCGTCGCTTCAACATCATATTGTAGGGACTTGAACAACCGATGGTTCAGCCGGATCAGCGTCGTGAGGGGATCGTCATGACGCGCCAGGTTCAGCTCCCGGGCCAGCCCACGCAGTAGCTCCGAATTGCCGGTGAGTTCGGTCGGCTGGGTCAATTCCCATAACTGAGGTTCGCGTGCTGCCTGCGCGATCGACTGCCACGCCTCTTGCGGCAACGAGTCCGGCAGCGGATCGGAGGCAGGCACGGTTACAGTGGAAACGGCCACGGTGGTCAACTCCCGATGGGGCGCCGGACGGTCAAAGTAGTGAATGTGATTGCCGCGGAAATCGACATAGGAGAAGATGCGCGCCTGCGGGCGCGTGCGCAGATCGAAACGCAGGCATCGCTGTGCGTCTTCAGTCAGCGGCTGCATCCGAAGTTCCATCATATTTTCATAGACGGGCGCATCATAGCGGAATCGGGTCAGATGGTAGATTGTGTAGAGCATAGGCTCACAGGGCTAGCTTCTCTTCAACTGCGTAGGCAATGTAGACCTGATTGACAGCATCGTGGATATTGGCACATTGTTGTTGCACGTCAGCCAGAAAATCGCTAAATCCGTCCGCCATGATCTCGCCGATGTCAGCATATTCCAGCGTCGAGCGCAGCCGGCCTGAGACACGATAGACGCGTGTGTTCTTATGGGTTTCCGTGGCTTCGGCAATGGCGCTGAGCGCAGTCTGTAGGCTGGCGATGGAGAAATTGACGGAATGGGGAAATTCGTGGTTCAGCAGCAAAAACTCCGCAATATGGCCCGGTTGAAGATCAAAGGTGTAGACCTTGCTGTACGCCTCAAAGGCCGTGCAACTTTTCAAAAGAGCGAGCCACTCCAAATAGACCGGTTCTCCGGTGACGTAACGTGATCTGCCTTGGGACATGAGCGCGCGAAATTCGATGTCCAATAGATGGGCAGTGTTGATGGCGCGTTCAAGAAAGCGGCCGATCTGAATGAACTGCCACCCCTGTCCGTGGTTCATCGTCGCATCGGTAATGCCCTGGAAGAGCTGCACCTGCTCGATCAGCTCCTCGAAGAATTCGATGTCGTCCTCCTGCCAGGTCGCGGCCACGGTGCTGGGACTCAGATGCAGATACAGCTCGTTGAGCTGTTGCCACATCTCCAGATTGATCTGTTCGCGCACCTGGCGCGCGTTCTCCCGCGCCTTGCGAATACAGTTGACGATGGAATTCGGGTTGTCGACGGCAAAGGCCACACGTGCGACAGAGCTGATCGTCATCGAGCAGAGCTGCGTCCGGCGCTTCCGCGTAGAGTGATTTGAGGAGACGGTGACGGCGCAGGGCAGCCTGTTCTTCCTCCTGGTCCAGCACCAGGTTGAGATGAACAGCCAGCGTGCGCGCAGCATGTTCTGCACGTTCCAGATATCGGCTCATCCAAAATAGATTGTCGGCTACACGTGAAAGCATGACTTTGTCTCCGGGTTTGGGTGCTCTCTGTGGCGACGGGAACAGAGTCCCGCACCTCGGCCTAACGGGCCAGCACCCAAGTATCTTTGCTACCGCCACCCTGTGACGAATTGACGACCAACGACCCGCGCCGGAGAGCGACACGCGTCAGTCCACCAGGCAGGAATCGTTACCTTCTCGCCGTACATGACGAAAGGGCGCAGATCGACGTGACGTGCGTCAAATTGCTCGTCCAGATAGCAGGGCGCCGAGGACAACATGATCGTGGGCTGTGCGATGTAGTTGCGCGGGTTGGCCAGCACCGCGGCACGAAACTCCTCGCGCTGCTTGGCCGTGCTGTGTGGGCCGATCAGCATGCCATAGCCGCCCGATTCGCCGACCGCCTTGACGACCAATTCCTCCAGGTGTTCGAGGACGTAGCTGCACTGGCTCTTGTCCTCGCACAGATAGGTGTCGACATTCGGCAGAATCGGCTCCTGGTCGAGATAGTAGCGAATGATCTGGGGCACGTAGGCGTAGACGGCCTTGTCGTCGGCCACGCCGGTACCGACGGCGTTGGCCAGTGTCACATTGCCGCTCCGGTAGGCATTGAAGAGTCCCGGCACGCCCAGCACCGAGTCCTTGCGGAAGACCAGCGGATCGATAAAATCGTCGTCGATCCGCCGGTAGATCACGTCGACCCGCCGCGGGCCGGCCGTGGTACGCATGTAGACGACGTTGTCGTGCACCAGCAGATCGCGTCCTTCCACCAGTTGGATGCCCATCTGCCGGGCCAGAAACGTGTGTTCGAAATAGGCGGAGTTGAAGACCCCGGGCGAGAGCAGCACGATGTTGACATCGCTGCGTTCATGGGGCGCCAGCGCACGCAGTGTCTCCAACAGGACAGCCCACTGTAGGCGTCCAGCGGCCGCACGCCCATGGCGTTGAAGAGACGTGGGAAAGACGCGTTTCATCACCCGCCGGTTGCCCAGCATGTAGGATGCTCCGCTGGGCACGCGCAGATTGTCTTCCAGCACGGCGAACTCACCGCTCGGCAGTCCGGATCGAGATCGGTGCCGACCAGGGCTACATAGACGTCGCGCGGAATGCTCACGTCGCGCATCTCGCGGCGGTAGTGCTTGCTGCTGTAGACCAGCTCATGGGGCACGACACGGTCGGAAAGGATACGGCCCTTGTGGTAGATGTCGTGCAGAAACAGGTTGAGCGCGGTGATGCGTTGGGTCAGCCCGGCCTCGATTTTGCTCCACTCCTGGGCCGTAATGATGCGCGGCAGGAGGTCGTAGGGGAAGATGCGTTCGATGTTTTCCGCCTCGCTGTAGACGGTGAAGGTGATGCCTTGGTGCAGGAAGTAGTTGTCGGCGGTCTGCTTCTTCTGATAGAGTTCGCCGGGCTCGGCGTCCACCAACCGCTTGTGGAGCTGCCGGTAGGCGCGCCGCACCTTGCCGTCGGGCGCGAACATCTCGTCGTAGCAGGTGTCGAGATGATAGCAATCGAACGGCGCCTCCAATGCGAGTCTCTCGGTCTCCTTGACGGTCGTGGCTGCCATCCTATCCTTGACCTTCCGTGTTGGTCTGTCTGTCGATGAAAATTGAACGATCGTTCGAACTGTGCAGACATTACAGGATCTACGCGGTCGACGTCAAATAAGCGCAGGCGATTCGCAAGCGGTTGTCGCTGAGGAATAGGTGGGACGCGGCCAGCGCTTCTGTGAGTGGCTCTGCAGAGATGGCGTCGTGCGAAAACCAGGCGTCGTAGAGTTCCTGACCGTCAAGCGCCATGGTTCAATGTTTTCCGTGAGGGTTGTAGGGAGATCTGGCGCAATCTTAACATACTGTAACGCATGATGTCACTGGCGACGGTTCGATCGGATAGGTCTTCGTCTTCCACTTCACGTTGACAACAGCGAAGCAACATGGCACAATGTCTCCATTTTGGAGACATTGTGCCATGCGTATCTTGACGAAGAAAACGTTGAGGGTGTACTGGGAGGCGCATCCGCAGGCAGAACAGCCCTTGAAGCGTTGGCATGATTACGTGCGCAGGGCGAATGGTCTTCACCGACCGATGTGAAGAGGGACTTCCGCACGGTCGACATTTTGCCCGACAATCGAAGGATTTTCAACATTGGCGGCAACAGCTACCGATTGGTTGTCAAGATTGAGTACCGATTTCAGGATGTCTACGTTCGATTTGTAGGAACCCATGCAGACTATGACCGTATCGACGCAACAACTATCTGAACCGATTACCGTACGTCCGATCATTTCTGAAGCAGACTATGAAGCTGCCTTAGCCGAGTTAGATGGCATGATCGGCAATGTGGTACCCGGTACGCCTGACGGCAATCGGTATGTGTTGCTGGCCTCCATGGTCGAAGCCTACGAAGATGGGAAGTACCCCATCGAGCGCTCCGACGATCCCATTGCCATGATTGAATTCGTCCTGGACGTACGCGGGCTGACGCGCAAGGATCTGGAGCCGTACATCGGAACCCGGCAACGCGTATGGGATATCATGGAAAAAAGGAGACGTCTCACCTTGCCCATGATTCGTCGCCTCTCCTCGGGGCTACAGATCCCTGTCGATGTCTTGATTCAAGAATACGAACTGCGTTGATCGCGGCGCTGAACACACCTATTTTAGTTCGCGCTTACCCTACACCTAACAGACTTGCGTTTGAGCCGGTTGCACTTCCTCCCCATTCTCCACTAAGATTGCCCCACCAAATCTGCCGACAATACACCGGGGGAATCCTATGGCCAAGATCACCGAAATCCGAACCATTCGTACCCGCGCCAACGGCACCTGGGTCATCGTCAAGGTGCTGACCGATCAGCCGGGTCTCTACGGCATCGGCTCGGCCAGCGATCACTACCACGCACGGACGGTGATCACGGCCATCGAAACGCATCGCCCCCAGCTGATCGGCCGCGACGCCGGCCACATCGAGGACATCTGGCAGAGCCGTCTACACCAGCGGCTACTGGCGCAACGGCTCGATCCTGAACACCGCGCTGGCCGGCATCGACATGGCGCTGTGGGACATCAAGGGCAAGGAGGCGGGCATGCCCGTCTACCAACTGCTCGGCGGACCGTGCCGCAGCGCGGTGCCTCTGCTATGCCCACGCCTCGGGCGACGATCTGCCCGCGCTGGAAGACGATGTGCGCCGCTACATGGAGGAAGGCTACCAGGTGATCCGCTGCCAGCTTGGCCCCTATGGCGGCGGCGGCTTTCTGCATGCACGAGCAGGCCAGGCATGCCCAAGAACGCCTGGCCGCAGGCACGGGTCTTTGACGATGAAGCCTATCTGGAAAACATCCCGCGCATGTTCGCCTACCTGCGCGACAAGCTGGGCTTTGGCCCCAAGCTGACCCACGACGTCCACGAGCATCTGCGTCCGCACAACGCCGTGGCACCTGGCCAAGCTGCTGGAACCGTATCGCCTCTTTTTCCTGGAGGACCTGCTGCCGCCGGAACAGATCCACTGGTACCGCCAGGTGCGCCAACAGTGCACCACGCCCCAGGCCATGGGCGAACTCTTCATCAACCCCCACGAGTGGATGCCGCTGATCACCGAGCGGCTGATCGACTATGTGCGCGTGCGCGTCTCCAAGGGCGGCGGCATCACCCACTGCCGCAAGATCGCGACGCCTCTGCGAGTGGTTTGGCGTGCACACCGCCTGGCAGGAAGGGGGCGACAACGACCCGGTCAACCAGATGGCGGCGGTACATCTGGATCTGAGCCAGCTGGAGCTTTGGCATCCAGGAAGAGAATCACTTTCGCCCGGAGGAGTATGAGCTCTTTCCCGGCTATGCCCATCTGGAAGGCGGCTATCTCTACGCCAACGAACAGCCCGGACTCGGCATCGACGTGGACGAAGCGAAGGCTCGGGCGCTCCTGGACCGAGAGCGGGCTGCACGTCCCCTCTTCATGGCCGAAGACAGACGGGCCGACGGTAGCATCGTGCGTCCATAAGTTGAAGGTGTGTGCCACGAGTATACATGGAGAGACGATTTCTGTAGGTCGGGCATCCTTGCCCGACGACTCTCTCCACGCCGACCGTTCGAGGTGATACGGCTGTGTCGGGGGCAAGGATGCCCGACCTACAAGTATATGGTCCTCACAACATATCGTTGCACATGGAGGCAAACGAAGACACATGGTAGACGATCTACGCATTACACGACTTGTCGTAACCCGCTTTGAGTACGAAATCCAAGACATGGGGCTGGAAGAGACGCTTGGTTTCGACACCGTCTATCGGGCAGGCAGCCGTCTACCCCTGAACGGCAGTATCTTGACCATCGAGACCGATGCCGGTGTGAGCGGCCAGGCGCCGGGCGGCGTGGATGCCCGCATTGCCCGTTATCTGCTGGGCCGCAATCCGTTGCAGCGCGAGATCATCTGGCATGATCTGAAACGCGCCATGCGTAGCCAGAACGGCACACCGCCCGGATCCGTCGACATCGCCCTCTGGGATCTGGCCGGCAAGCTCTACGACGCGCCCATCCATCAGATGCTGGGCGGTTGGAAGAGCAAACTGCCCGCCTACGCCAGCACCTATCACGGCGACGAAAACGGCGGGCTGACCACGCCGCAGGACTTCGCCGAATTTGCCCGCCACTGCAAGGACGCACTGGGCTATCCGGCCTTCAAGATCCACGGCTGGATCAACGGCCCCATCGAGCGGGAAGTGGCCGCCGTCCTCGCCATCCGCGAGGCGGTGGGGCCGGAGATGGCCCTGCTGCTGGACCCGGCCGGGGCCTTTGGCACCTTTGACGATGTGTTGCGCGTGGGGCGGGCCTGTGACGAGGCCGGCTACATGTGGTACGAAGATCCCTTCCGCGGCGGCGGTTTTTCCCAGTATGCCCACGTGCAGCTGCGCAACTTCATCAAGACGCCGATGCTCATGGGCGAACACGTACGCGGGCTGGAGGCCAAGGCCGACACCATCGTCAGCCGCGCGGCCGACTACGTGCGGGGTAACGCCAACGTCGACGGCGGCATCACCGGGTTGATGAAGATCGCCACACTGGCCGAGGCCCATGGACTGGACGTGGAGCTTCATGGCGGCGGGTTGGCCCATCGCCACTGTATGGCGTCCATCCGCAACACCAACTACTATGAATTGGGCCTGGTCCATCCCAAGGTACCACAGCACCAAGCCGCCGATCTATGCTGATCGACGCTGGCTGGATGAATTGGATTCGGTGGACGCCAACGGCTGTGTGGATGTGCCCGATGGACCGGGGTTGGGCGTCCCGCTGGATTGGGACTATATCAACGCCCACAAGAGCGGCGAGACAGTATTCGAGGATTGAGTAGACCGTGATGAACTATGACAGCGAACTGCGCGATCAGCTTGTACGCATGTTGACGGTCCGGCAGGCACACATGGACTTTGAGGACGCTGTGGCTGATTTTCCGGAGGAACACATCAACACCAGACCGCCCAACTGCGACTATACATTCTGGCATCTGCTCGAGCATCTGCGCATTTGTCAGAAAGACATTCTCGATTACATTCGGTCAGAGAGCTATGAGTGGCCAGATTTTCCCGGCGATCTCTGGCCGGATCAATTGAATCGAAACCGATCTGAACGGCTGGCAGGCGACAGTACGACAGTTTGTCGCCGATCGCCAAGAGTTGGTAGACCTGGTAAATGATGCTACTGTTGACCTTTTTGTGCCATTGCCCGATAGTGGTAAGCATCAGCACAATATCGTGCGTGAGATCGCTATCATCGCCGGCCACAACGCGTATCATACAGGCGAAATAGGCATTTTACGACAAGTCATGGGGTTGTGGCCGTAACATGGAATTGCTGTTCCGCTTGATTGCTCTGTTCGTTGCGCTGTTCATTGTTGTACTCGCCGCCCGGCAAATGGGCGAGATCTTTGCCCGTTTCAAACTACCGCTGATCAGCGGTTTCTTATTCGTCGGAATTCTCGTTGGACCATTCGTGCTCGATTTTGTCCATAGCGAAACCGTTCCTCGCCTGTTGATCCTCGACCAAATGGCGATCGCTTTTATTGCCTTTGCCGCCGGGGCCGAACTGGAACTTCATGTCATCCAGGGCTATTTTCGCAGCATCGTCTCCCTCATCGGCGGACAGGTGGTCTTCGTCATGGCCCTTGGGCTGGCGGCGTTCATCTTTATCGCCGACTTGGTCCCCTTTATGGCAGGACTCCCTCAGGGCGATATTATGGCCATTGCGCTGCTCGGCGCGACGATCATGATTGCCCGCTCCCCTTCGTCTGCGCTTGCGATCATCAAGGAACTGCGGGCTCGCGGTCCCTTCACGCACAAGGTATTGGGCGCAACTGTGTTGAAGGACGCCGTCGTCATCGTTATCTTTGCCGCTTCGGTTTCGATTGCCGCAGTGCTGGTCGAGGGTAAGGGGTTTGACGCCGGACTACTAATCTTCGTGGGTTTCGAAATTCTGCTGGACATCGGTTTAGGAATTCTGGTCGGGTTACTGCTTCGTCTGATCATGGCCATGCGCCACGATCTTCTGAAACGGCTCTTGATCTTGCTGATTGGCCTGGGTGTGTTCTGGCTTTCGACCGTGCTCCACGATTTCCATCTGTTTTCCCTTCCTGTCGGGCTGTTTTCCGAACCACTCCTCATCTGCATGACAGCCGGTTTTTATGTGACCAATTACACTTCGATCTCATCCGATTTTCAACACATGCTTGAGACGATGTCGTCCGCGATTTTCCTATTGTTCTTCACGCTCGTGGGAATCGAACTCGAACTCGACGTTCTCTGGCAGGCATGGGGAATTGTTATATTCCTGTTTGCCGTCCGGTTGGTGGCATATTTGCTCGGCAGTTATGCCGGCGTCACGATCGCTCGGGACCACAGCCCAGGCAGAGCCCTGCTCGGCTTTGGATTTATTACTCAGGCAGGGGTGAGCGTTGGGCTGGCAAAGGAGATTGCGGTCGATTTTGGCGCCTGGGGGCAAGAACTGGCGACCCTCTCGATCGGGGTCATCGTCCTCAACCAGATCGTCGGACCACCTCTGCTCAAGTGGGCGATCAACCGAGTGGGCGAATCCCACACTCGCGCCGACAGTGCGGAGTTCGACGGCGTGCGCGATGTCATCATTTTCGGTGTGGAAGGTCAGTCGCTTGCGCTCGCCCGGCAACTTGAAAACCATCAATGGAACAATGTGAAACTGGTCGCCCGCAACCGCGAAGTCCTGGCCAATATGACTGACGATTCGCCACGGATCGAACTGCTCCCGGAGATCAGTACGGCCGCGCTGCGCAAACTCGATATGGACCATGCGGACGGCGTTGTACTGATGCTTTCGGATGAGGAAAACTATGCCATCTGTGAGCTGATCTACGAGCAGTTCGGCGTGGAAAACGTGATTGTCCGGCTGGAGGACCGCACCAACTTCGGACGATTCCATGAATTGGGGGCGCTGATCGTGGAACCGGACACTGCCATGGTCAGCCTGCTCGACCAATTTGTGCGCTCCCCGTTCGCTGCCTCGCTGCTCCTGGGGATGGATCCCGAAGAAGTCTTCGAGGAGATCGAAATGAACAACCCGGACCTCGATGGAGTGGCCATTCGCGATATTCACTTCCCACACGATGTGCTGATTCTCTCTATCTCGCGGAGCGGCAACCGGCTGGTCTCGCACGGATACACGCGTCTCGAGATCGGGGACCACGTAACAGTGGTCGGTTCGCCTGACAGTCTGGTGGAAGTCGAGGTGAGGTTTGAGGGTTGACGGCAGTAGAGCAGTTGCTGGTTCAGCTCGGCGCACATTTCTTGAGGGAATATTCCGGGTGCGAATCAACAAAGCCATCGGCCTCGTCGTGCCGTGGGTTTTGTTGCGTGTCCGCCAACAGCACGACGCTTTGTCACGACAGTCACTGGTTTGGGAACGCCGGTAGGACCAAGCATCCACAAACCAGAGCTGTCATCACCGATTCGGTATTAGGCGTTTACGCAACGACAGCGACAAAGCTGTGTCGATACGGCCGCAGACCCGATTTGCGCCACCGTCTTGTACAACAGTTGCAGGCGCAAATATGTCTGCTCACTAATTGTATCGTGTCGAGCGACGACGCGCGCTGCTGCCTTCTCTGCTCGGGTAACGATTCCGTCTGCCACGCGATTGTGACCCACCGGACGGCTTTGAATGGTCCTCCTGGAATTGGCTTTCCGGTACGAAACTGCCGTAATTAAAATCAGGTAACCGCCGCCGTTCGATTCGTGTCCCCAGCAGTTTTTCAATGTCTCGTATCATCTGCTCATCCGCTTGTCCAGCAAACGTGAATGCTTCACCAGACTGGTGGGCGCGACCGGTGCGACCGATCCGGTGAGTGTAGGCATCGACAGTATCGGGAATATCGAAGTTGATCACGTGCGATATTTCCGACACGTCTATGCCGCGCGCAGCAACGTCGGTGGCGGCGAGAATGTCGTATTTTCCATTGCGAAAGCCATCGATCGCTTTCTGTCGCTGATTCTGCGACATGTTACCCTGCAGTGCTGCCGCGCGATAACCACGCTTTTCCAGGTCGCGTGCCAGGTTACGGGCGCGATACTTGGTGCGGGTAAAGATCAGGACGCGGCCGGTGGGCGTCTGTTGCAACATGGCCAACAGAAGGCTTTTCTTGAGACTGTCGGGCACCGGATAGAGCGCGTGTGAAACGGTCTTCGCCGGAGCAATCTTGCCGATTTGAACGGTGACCGGATCTTTGAGGATATTATCTGCCAGTTTGCGGATATCCTCCGGCATTGTGGCTGAGAAGAAAAGTGTCTGGCGTTGGGCCGGCAAGTAGCTTGAGAATGCGACGAATGTCGGGGAGGAAGCCCATATCGCACATGCGATCGGCTTCGTCCAACACCAGCACCTCAACGCGCGATAGATCGATCTCGCCATCGCTAGCGAGGTCGAGCAGGCGACCGGGACAAGCAATGACGATCTCTACGCCACTCCGCAGCCGCGAGACCTGAGAGACTTTGCTCACGCCGCCGTAGACGGATACGCTGCGCACCTTGGTATTTTTGCCCAGGTCAAGACTCATCTGGTAAATCTGTTCAGCGAGTTCGCGTGTGGGTGCAACGATGAGGGCGCGCACTCGACGCAACGGGCCTTTGGTTAGCCGCTGCAGAATAGGCAGGATGAAAGACTGCGCGTTTTGCCGGTGCCGGTCTGGGCTAAGCCCATCACATCACGCCCTTCGAGCACCACGGGGATGGCTTGCTGCTGAATTGGGGTGGGCGTGGTATAACCGACTGCCTTAATTCCGGCGACGATGCGCCGGTCGAAAGAAAATTGTTCAAAATTCACTGGAAGTACTCCTTGACTCTGTTGAGCCAAGTCGCACTCTCAGCCCGATTACGTTTGCAATGTGCTTCGCGAACGGTACGACAAATCAACCATTCACCGAAGCAAATCCTAATTGTAGCCGTTGCAGAGCGACTACGCAAATTTTGCAGCGGGCCACGCACACTGTCTTTTTTCGTGTATGAACCGCTGGAACCTGGTGAGCGTCCGTAAATGCGCTCCGGAAGGTGGCCGGAAGCGGTTCATTTGGCAGGCAATGGGCGCCTACCTTCCGGGGGCTATTTGTCTGCAAACATCCAATCGGAGATATTCCGTACCAGCGCATCGGCGACATCGTCCGGCAGCCAGCCTATGGAGATACCCATGACGATCACCCGTGCGCCGACAGGTTCGTCGGAATCATCGTCGGTGATCACGAACATGACCGGTGTCTCGGCATCGTCACTGGCGGGACCGCGGCGCAATACCACAGCCGGTTCGTCGCCCTCCTCGACTTCGGTCGACAACGGTCTGAGTTCGACAGGGTCCATCTGCAGCGTAATGGCTTCGGTTGGTAGGCCTTTGGCCAATTCCGGAATGTCGGACCGCACCTCTACATCGATCACGGGGGAGGGATCGTCCCCCGTCTCTCCGAATAAAAGGTGTGCGACTGCTGACGAATCGCGCGCCCGCCTGTGTTGAGGTATTCGAAAATCAGGGTCAGATCTTGGAGGCCGGGACCGCTGGCGGTGTAACCTGCGCCGCTCCAAATGACAAAATCGTATTTGCTGAGATCGTGAGTGTAGGAGTGCCCGCGTCCTCGGTCTGCCACAGCTCGGGTCTGTAGCCGTTGGCTTGCAGTCCGCGTAGATAGACTTCCGCCTCGGCCGGCCCTTCTCCATCCGCCTGATCGTTGTCGTCGATCAATAGAATTGCGCCGTCCTTCTCTTCCACCGGGGTGGAAGTGGCTTCGCCGGCCGGCGTCTCGCCGGCGCCAGGCGTCTCGTCCGCCACAATGGTGGGCGTCGGCGTATTTGTGAACGTCGGAACCGGCGTACGGTCGGGCGTGGCGTCGCCGGTTGCGGTAGGCGCTGTTGTGGGCGTCTCCGTCGGTGTCGGTGAGGGGGTCATAGTCGGCGTTGCGGCTAGATCGGCGCCGGGCGTCGGTTTGTGCGGGCAGACAACCACGTTGGGGCGCTGGACACAACCGTCGAAGTCGTTCTTGAGTAGCCGCTCGGTGCCCGTGTTGACCGCCGCTTGGTCGCTTGCCAATACGGCAATTGTTCGCTCACCTAACTCGCTTTCCGTCTGGAGAATGACAATTGCCTCGTCGGCGGAATATTGCAGCCCATCGCCTGTCCTCAGCACCGGGATCACCCGCGGCGTGGGCGTGCTGGTGGGCGTCGACGTTGGGGTCTCGGTCGACGTCGGCGTCAGAGTCGGCGTGGGTGTAATCGTCGGCGTCGGCGAATTGGTTGCGGTTGCCGTCGGCGCTGTCGTCGGGGTGACAGTCCCCGTGATCTCGGTCGTGGGCGTCGTGGTCGGCGTCTCTGTTGTCGTGGGTGTGACGGTCGGTGTCGGTGTTTGGGTCGATGTCGACGTTGGTGTCTGGGTTGGCGTCCTTGTCGGCGTAGGAGCAGGTGTCGGCGTCTCGACCGTTTCCGTAAGGTCGATGTCCAATATGTCGAGTAGTTGGGTCTCTTCTTCCGCGGTTTCGAAGTCGGCCAAGTAGATGATGTTGCCGGTGGCGGAGATAGTAGTTGTATCTGAAATGTCACCGCTGTCGGCCATGGGCGTGTGACCGCCCAGCGTCATCGTGCGCCCGCTCATCTCCAGGCGTGTCTGCAGATTGGCGCTCTGCTCAAGTAGCTCATTGGTGATTCGCTGGCCTTCGCCGTAGACCAATGACACTTGCTTGCCCAAAAATGCCGGGAAGTCGATCACTGTATCATTTCGCTGGGCGCCGGCCAGGAAACCGGCCACATGGTTGAGCACGGTACGGTTGTCGAAGCGTGTGACGTAGGGCTCGGTCAACACGTCGAAGTCACTCATGACCAGCACGCGTTCCGCGGTCTGGTTGCTTTCCAGCCCCGCCAGCACCACGGTGGTGAAACCATTGAGACCCGTACGCAGGCTGCTCAAGGTTGTCGGTCCCGTGCGGGCCTGTGGTATCCCCGACCCCTCGATGCTGCGAGCACCGTACAGAACGATGGTTTTGTCCTGCAAATGTTCGGCCTGGTTGAGGAACTGATCGAGAAAGACGTGGGTGTGGTTCTTGTCGTTGGTGACGGTGTCGTAGAGATAGTCGTCGTTAAAGACGACGCCGAAGGGTTGGCCAACGTTGTTGATGTCGCGTGCAACGTCGCCGATTACGTCCGGATCGCTGACCAAAAGCAGACGACCGCCGTCGGCCACAAATCGCACGACCAGTGCGATCTCCTTCTCCGTCCATAGAAAATAGGGGCTGGCAATAACCAGTGCGGACGCTCCGGTCAATTGTTCCGACAACGATTTGGACTGGTCCGGGAAATCGGCCAGACTCTGGAGTGCGAAGATGTCGATGCTGCTGTCCGGAAACCAGAACTGAAGACCGATATTGTGCTCAGCCAACGCAGCTGCCAACGGTTGGAAATTGCTGCGGTTGAGGCGGTTGAAGTGGGCGAGATCGACCACTACAGGACCGGGACGCAGTTCACCTTCCTGGGCAATGTCCACTGCGCTGACTTGGAAGGGTGTGACGGTCGGTTCAGGGGTTACTGCCATGCTTGTAGGCGGCACGTTCGGCGGTGTGTAGCTACGCCTGTTGTAGCCCAATACTGCTGTTCGGATCAGGATCGGCGCCAACAGCAAGATCAGACCGCCGACGAGGAGGAGGAGGAGATGTGGCGGACGCGGTTTCATGCGTTCAGTCCCCTGTAGCTGGTTGTGCCGGCGGACCAAAAAGTTCTGCAGCGCTCAGAGAAGCCGGATCGACGGAGCGAAGCTGTAGCAGATGTTTCTCAAGGTCGGATGCGTCTTGTGCTTGTGGCAACGGGATACGGCTATCCAACAGATAGACTGCCTCCTCAGGCGCAGCATTCATCATCGATGCGATGGATTGGGTGAGCGGTACTGCTGTCGGCGGAGGCTCGGGAACCAAGTCCAGATATTCGCGCAGGTTTACCACGCGATAGTCGGCCACCCCTGCCAACTCTGCGGCGGCCGTGATGGCGTCACTGATGCCGCCTTCGGCATCGGTTAACCCGACCGCGACGGCTTCGCTGCCTAGATAGATACGCGCCTCGGCCACCGCGTCCGCATCGATGGTTAAGGGGTTCATCTCAGCGTTGGAGCGCTGATGCACGACGTTGCCCACAAACGCATTCTTGACCAACTCCAGCTGCTGAATGCGGTCGAAACGGTCGCCGCCCGAAAGCTTGAAGGGGCCGCTACTCAGTTCATCCGGCGAGATTGCCGGGTCGCTGGGCCGCGGACCGCGCGTGCCGACGTTGCCGATGTAGCTGCTGGACGGGGCATAGATGCGGTTGCCGGCCACAGCCATGTAATATCCACCGCTGACGGCAAGCCCGTCGATGGCGACCACAATCGGCTTCTCTTGCCGTACCTTGAGCATGGTGTAGAAGATACTCTCACTGCTGGTCGCCAGACCGCCGGGGCTGAGGATGTCGATGGCAATCCCGGCCACGGACTCGTCTTCCCACGCTCGCTCCAATACCTGAATTAGCTCGCTTGCAGACTCAAAGGTAATGGTGTCTTCAAAACGGACGACGCCGATGGCCGGTCGGGGAGCGAAATAGCCGGCCAGCCCGATGCCGAGGATCAGGCAAATGGTAAGGAATATGGCAGCAATCAGGTAGCTCCATCGGGTGTCAAACATAGCCGGATGCTCCTTTGCCATAGGCGACTAGTTCAGTTCGGCGTGAATACCACGGCAGAAATAATCAGCCGTTTCAGTCGAGTACAATGACTATCTATCTGTCTGATCATTCCTGCCGGGATTCACTAGTAGATCCCATTCGACTGCTACGCCCTGCTCTTTCCGGCATGGTCTTGACTCCAGCTTGCCGTAGATGGGGAAAAACTGTCGAACCCTTGACAAAAACGATCGCGCTTGGCAGGTCGATCTGCAAACGATTGATGGGGAAGACAGTCACCCGATTATAACAAGTAGAGGCGCGCAGCACAACAAGGTCGGCGACTATGGGTGCATTTCATCAAAGACGAAAGCGTGCGGGACGCTGGCGCCAACGTTGCCCTACATCCTGGATCTCGTGCGCTTAAGCCGCCTCTCCCGAACGGCTGTCGAGTCGTCGCACAGCTACTGGGTTGCGCAATGTATTGAGCACCGCGCACGTGCGGTCGACCGCAGCATGTAAGGAGTCGACGGTGTCGGCTGTAGCAGGTGACTCAACCCGCGCGGCATAGGCAACGTCCTGCATCACAATCTGTTTAGCTGTCTCCATCCCGACAACGGCGGTCATGTCCAGTGCGCCGGTCACTTCGATCTCGATGCCGTCCAGCGGAATGTTGAGCAGCGTGGCCTGGAGCAAGTAGGTGTGGACCAGGCAGCTTGCCAGCCCGCCCAACAACATTTCCGGCGATGAGGGTCCCAGCGAATGGCCCGCCAGCCCCGGCGCCGAGTCACTGACGACAATATAGTCGCCCATTTTGGTCGGGCGCACACCCGTATTGCCGGCACAGTGTGAGGTCGCCTTTAGGCGTACCATCGCCCGCGATGGCTCCTCCTCAAAATCGATGCGACGTTGGGCCAAAACGCCGGCCTTCCGTGTGAGATATGGATCAAGTTTCGCCATGGTCATTCTCCAGCTTGAATAAGACAGGATTGCATGTACTTCGCCGTCTTTGTTGCCGTGCACGGATGACGCTACTTCAACAACGGGGTGTCTGTTCAAGGTGATCCAGCACACCAGAGAGAGAAACCCAGTTTTTCGGCGCCGGAACACTCTTTGCAATGGAGTCATAGATGTAATCGACAACCGGTTGTCTATACCACATCCATTGCGCTGCCAAGCAGTTCGATGATGGTGTCGACCTCGTCGGGGGTGATCGCCAGGGACGGCGAGAGAGCGAGGGTGGCCGCACCGACCGGGCGAACACGCAGTCCGCGGGCCATGGCGGCAGCGCTTTGGCGGCTGCCTTGCGCTGTCGGATGCGCGGCTGGCGCGATCGGTGACGATTTCGAGCCACAGAGCAGACCCATGCCGCGGATGTTGTCGACAAAATCGAATTCGTCCGCCAGCTTCTGTAGGCCCGTGCGCAGACGCACCCCCATTTCCTGCGAATTCCCGACCAAATCGTTTTCTTCGATCAGTTCGATGTTGCGCAGTCCGACCGCACAGGCCGCGGCGTGGCCCGAGTAGGTCAGGCCGTGCATCCACGACTCACTCTCCGGGGCATCGACAGAATCACCTCGCGGATGGCGTCGGATATCTGGATGCCGCCCAGCGGCAGATAGCCGCTGGTGACGCCCTTGGCGAAGGCCATGATGTCGGGACGCAGATCCCAGTGTTGCGCTGCCAAACCAAGTGCCCGGTCCGCCCGAAGCCGCAGATGACCTCGTCCACGATCAGCAGCACATCGTACTTGTCACAGATGGCGCGCACCAGCGGGAAGTAGTCGTCCGGCGGCACCACCAGACCGCCGGCGCCCTGGATCGGCTCGGCGATGACCGCGCCGACCGTCTCCGGTCCTTCGCGAAGGATCATCTCCTCGATGCTGCGGGCGGCGGCCTGGCCGACGGTCTCGCCTTCGCGGATGTCGCCGTCGTAGCGATAGGGATTCGGTTCTGCCGCGTGGACGAAGCCGTCCAGCGGCAGGTCGAACATGGGCCAGTACTTGGCCACGCCGGTGGCGCTGGTGGCGGCCAGGGTGATGCCGTGGTAGGCGCCCAGCCGCGAGACGATCTTGATCTTGTCCGGCTGGCCCAGACGGCCCCAGTAGTAGCGCACCGTCTTGAACGCGGTCTCGTTGGCCTCGGAGCCGCCGGCGGTGAAGTAGGTGGTGTTGAGCGTCGGATGCGCGAAGCCGGCCAACCGTTCGGCCAGTTCGATGGAAGGCGGGTTGCTCATGCCGACGAAGCCGGAGGTGTAGGCCAGCTTGCTCATCTGTTCCTTGGCCACCTCGGGCAGTTCCTGGTTGCCGTAGCCGATGTTGACATTCCAGAGGCCGGCCATGGCGTCCAGCACCTTGCGGCCGTCGGTGCCGTAGAGCCAGACGCCGTCCGCCCGCTCGACGATCAGCGGGTCGACGTGACGGTTGGGGTGGTGGAGACCGTGAAGTTGTTTTTTGTCCTGTTGAACCAGGACGTCGTGGGTGATTGCCATGTGTTTCCTCGCTAGGTTAAGAGCCGAATCGGACAGACGCTATCGATCTGGTACTCGTAGGGGCGGGGACAAGTCCCGCCCTACGCTCTTTTACGCCGCATGACGGCCGCGTAGCACGCCGGCCAGGCGCCGCACGCCTTCGTCGAGTCTGTACGGCGTCATAGAACGCAAAGCTGAGGCGCAGACAGTCGCGGAGACCGCCGGTGCCGGAAAAGTTGATGCCCGGCTGAAAGCCCACATTGGCCGCATGGGCCGCGGGCAGCAGCGTCGGCCGCATCCCGACCGTCCTGCGCAGCCGCAGCCAGAAAAAGTAGCCGCCGTCCGGTCTCAGTATAGTCGACACACGTCGGCCAAGTCCCGCCGGAGCGCAGCGTCCAGCACCCGGATGCGTTCCGTGTAGATCGCCCGCAGATCGGCCAGGTAGTCGGCCTGCCAGCCTTCGGTCAGGGCCACCCGCACCACGTTGGAGGTGAAGTGGTTGAGGCTGCCGCCGCTGTAGATCAGCCCGCCGTTGACCAACCGGTCCACCACCGCCGGCGCGGCCTGGAGCCAGCCCAACCGCAGCCCCGGCGCCAGGATCTTGGAGAACGAGCCGACCGACACCACGTTGCCCTCTGTCGATCCACGCGGCCATGGGCGCAGGCGGCGTCGCGGTGTAGCCCAGCAGCTGATAGACCTCGTCCGCCACGACCAGGAAGCCGTGCTCCGCGGCTCAGACTCGGCCAGCCGCTGCCGCCGCGATCGGAGGCAGCGTCACACCGGTGGGGTTCTGGAAGACCGGAATGGTGTAGACCAGCGCCGGCTTGTCGTCGCCAGCAGTTCCTCCAGCCGGTCGACTTGCAGGCCCTGGCTCGTCCAGCGGGCACGCTGACGACGCGTCAGCTCGATGGTCGGCGAAGATGCGCAGGGCGATGAAGTAGGTCGGCTCCTCCACCACGATCACGTCGCCGGGCCGGGTGTAGAGCGTGCAGAGCAGGTCCAGCGCCTGGGACGCGCCGGCGGTCACCACCAGGCTGTCCGGGTCGACCGCGTGGCCGTAGCCCGCGGTCAGGAAGTCGGCCAGGGCGCGGCGGAAGTAGCCGTCGCCCTGCTCATAGCCGTAGTTGAGCAGCGTCGTGTCGCCCTCGGCCAGCCGCTGCGCGCTCGCCCGCCGGATCAACGCCAGCGGCAGGATCTCGAACGCGGGCTGACCCACGCCGAAGTCGATCATCTCCGGCGGCAGTGTGGCCTGGACGGTGGGCAGATGACACGCATGGTCGTGCTACTACAATTCCCCCATGACGAAGCGGCGCGCCGTTTCCGCCAGCACCGCAGTGCCGATGGGAAAGACCTTCTCGTCGATGTCGAAGATGTCGGTGTGGTGGTTGCCGGCGCCGGGCACCTTGGCGCCCAGATTGAACATCGCGCCCGGTGCCTCCTGGGCCATGTAGGCGAAGTCCTCCGCGCCCATGCCGAAGGGCTCTGTCTACCACTGCGTCGTCACCGAGCAGATCGGTGGCAACGCCGCGCATCCAGTCGTTGACCTCGAGGTCGTTGTAGAGCGAGGGGTAGCCCTTGGTCAGCTTGAACTCGTAGCTGCCGCCCATGGACCTCCACATGTTCGAAGCGCCTGCTCCAGTTCGGCCCAGAGCTTTTCGCGTGTCTCCTGCTTGAAGCTGCGGATGGTGCCCTGGATATAGACCTCGCGCGGAATCACGTTAGGCGCCGCGCCGCCGCTGATCTGACCGAGGCTGATCACGCACGGGTCGAGCGGATCGATGCGCCGGGACGGAATGCCGTAGATGTGGGGCAGGATCGACGCTCAGCATGAAGAGCGGGTCGCTGCCCTTGTGTGGATAGGCGCCGTGACCGCCGTCGCCGCGAAGCCATACCTCAAAGCTGTCCACCGCGGCCAGGCTGAATTCGTCGTTGAAATAGAGCTTGCCGGCCTCCATATCGGCGCCGACGTGCAGCGCGATCACCTTGTCGACGCCCTCCAATGCAGCGTCCTGAATCATGGCTGTGGCGCCGCTGACGCCGTCGTCGCCAAACGATTCTTCCGACGGCTGGAAGAGGAGCCGCACGTTGCCGTTCCAACGTTCACGCTCTGTGATAAAACTCTGGTGCAGCAGGTGCGCAGCGCCCAAGCAGCATGGCCGTGTGCGCGTCGTGGCCGCACGCGTGCATGACGCCGTGGTTGACCGACTTGTAGGGATGGTCGACTGCTTCGAGGATGGGCAGGGCGTCCATATCGCGCACGAATGCCGATGATCGGTGCCGTTGCCGGTCCCGATCTGCGCCACCACACCGGTGCGGCCGACCTGGGTCTGCACGTCGGCGATAGCCGATCTCGGCCAGCGTGTCGGCGACCAGCTTGGCCGTGCGCACTTCCTGAAAGCTCAGTTCCGGGTGCTGATGAATGTCGCGCCGCAGGCGGATGATTTCGTCTTTCGTGAGCGCTCTGGCACTAGGGTACCGGTGGGCAACGATCGCTTGGGTAGAGCATTCTCGTCGGGGATGCGCTTTCGTGGTTGAGTGTGCGTGAGGGACCGGGATCGGGATGTTCGTCAATTCCATCGATCCGTTCCGCTGTCCCCCGCCTGGGCAGCAAAGGTGGCGATGTCGATGTTCGCGCCACAGACGATGACGCCCACGCGTTTCCCGCGCAAACGCTCGCGTAAGGGGCCCACACAGGGCGGCGGTGGCGGCCGCGCCGGCTGGTTCGACGGCTAGTTTCATGCCGTCGTAGAGCAGCGCCATGGCCGCGCGCATCTGCGTCGTCGTCGATGAGCACGACGTCGTCGAGGAAGTGCCGGCAGACCGCCAGTGTGTAGGGCGGTGGTGTAGGGCGCACCCAGGCTATCGGCAATGGTGCGCACTTTGTCGATGGACTCGATCTTGCCGCTGGCCAGGCTGCGCAACATGGTGTCCGCACCGGTCGGTTCGACGCCGTAGACGGCGCAGTGCGGCTGCAGTTGCTTGACCGCGGCCGCAATCCCGGCGCATAGCCCGCCGCCGCCGATGGGCACGATGACGGCATCCATGTCCGGAACCTGGGTCGCCCATTCCAGCCCGACCGTCGCCGTACCGGTGACGGTCAGCGGCCCCTCGAACGGGTGGACGAAGGTGCGGCCTTCGGTCTCGCTCCAATCTCGTGGACCCGCTGCGAACGCGGCGTGAACCGTCTCCAGGATCTCGACTTCGGCGCCGTAGGCCCGCGATTTCTGTACCCGTATGGGATTGGCCGACTGGGGCATGACGACTTTGGCGCTGGTGCCGACGATCCCGGCCGCGTAGCTGACGGCTATGGCGTGGTTCCCGGCGCTGATGGCCGTCACCCCGTGGGCCAGCGCAGACTGCGTCCAGCGCTGAGGATGTTGTTGACCGCGCCCGCGGCTTGAAGCTACCGGTGTGCTGGAAGAGCTCCAGCTTGAGAAATACCTCGATATCCGATTCTGTCGGTCATCGCTCGAGGCCTGGCTGAGTTCGTGATTGCCCAGCGCCAGACGGGCGTCTCCAGCACATACGGATCGATGCGCTCGCGTGCGGCGCGGATCTCCGTCAAATTGGGGTATTGCATCACAGACCTCGGATCGGAGTGGGTAGAGCCACAATAGTACACGATCGAGGCATGGCGTCAACCGCTGCAGGGTTCGTTTGGCAATTCGAAAAGGATGTGGCGCCCCGAGTGTCCGGTGACAGAGACCATCCGGGGACCGGAATTCGTCTAACTTCAAACGGCGCACCGCTTGGATGAACCCTGTGTTTACGCTAGAATGGGCTGGTTGACGTCATGCTGTACCCAGCTTACAGCCGTTTCAAGGCGCCCGGTGAAACAAAACTCGTCATGCGTTGCGTTTGATGCATGGTGACGTTGAAAACCGATCCGGGAACGAACATGTACGTCAGAGAAACCACTCGCTACATCGACTCCACGGGAGGCAGGAGCTTTTGAATGAAACTGAAGCTCTGTCGTACTGACGTCGTTTTTGATCGGCGTTGCGTTGATGTCCGCGGCCTGTATCCAGCCACTGCCGTGAGCCGGCGGCGCCGCCGGCTGTCCGGTGCAGACAACCGGTGAGGAGCAGAGACTCTATGTCGGCCCGACCATGGCCGACTGTGTGGGCGTGGCCCCCCAGACGTGTCTGTTGGTCAAAGAGACGCCGGACGCCGACTACCAGTACTTCTACAGTCAGATCGACGGCTTCGATTACGTGCCCGGCTATGAGTATGAACTGCGCGTCCAGGTGAGTCCTGAACGAGCGAATGTGCCGGCTGACGCGTCGTCACTCCACTACACCTTGATCGAAGTCGCCAACGAGACTGAAGTCGGCCCGACTCTTGAAAAGACTCCGTGGCAGTTGATCGCCTATACCGGATGCCGAATGGTGAGATATCAAGCGATCTTTCCGGGCAACCCGGTCACGGCGGACTTTGCCGCCGGGCAGTTGAACGGCAATGCCGGCTGCAACAACTATTTCGGATTCTACATCCTCGCCGGGTCCCGCCTGACCATCGACAATCTCGGATCGACCATGATGACCTGCCCGACGCCGGTCATGGCCCAGGAACAGGATTATCTGGCCGATTTGACTGCGGTCGTGCGCTACATGATCGTCGACGAGCAACTGCGGCTGGCCGACGAAAGCAGCCTCACCGTCCTGACCTAGTGCCATGCGAGGACTATCGATTTGACCGGTACGACGTGGAACGCCACCGGCGTAAACAACGGTCGCGGTGGTGTGACGTCGCTGGTCATCGGTACGGAAATCACCGCGGTCTTTGGCGCCGACGGACGCTTTCCGGCAGCGCCGGCTGCAACAATTACTCGGCGTCGTTTGAGGCTGGTGAAGGACCGATCAAGATCGGCCCGGCAGCCAGTACACGCATGATGTGCGCCGACCCCCGAAGGCGTCATGGAGCAGGAGCGCGAACTATCTAGAGGCGTTGGAACGGGCGACTGTCTATGGCATCGAAGGTGAACGGCTGCAACTGCGCGATGACGGCGGCTCTCTTCAGGTCGATTTCCGGGCTGCGCCCGGCGGACCTGATGCCGGAACCGCCCCTGCCTCAACGGTCATCGATGCCTCCACGTCCGACGACGACCTGAAGTCAACGCTGGGTAACCTCGAATACAACAACATTATGGCTGTCGAGGGCCCTGTGCAGATGATCGACGGCCGTT
Organism: uncultured Chloroflexia bacterium; assembly: GCA_963715415.1. Lineage (GTDB taxonomy): Bacteria > Chloroflexota > Anaerolineae > Caldilineales > Caldilineaceae > JAWKOK01. The sequence goes on from CAVQSG010000006.1 coordinate 89,485, forward strand.
ACGAAGGCGAACCCCTTGTAGAGGGTGGTGCGGCACGTCCGACCGCCATGGTGACGGATCAGGTGGCGACCGGCGAAATTGACGGTGTGCCCAGTGCAGCAGCCATCATCTTTTCAACCTCCGGCGGCAGTGGCAACTTCTCCGATCTGGCATTGGTCCAGGAGGTCGACGGCACGCCTACAAACGTCGGGACTGTGTTCCTGGGCGATCGTGTGACCGTCAATGCCATGGAGATCGTTGAAAATCGGGTTGTCATCGATATGGTTACTCAGGGTCCCAATGATCCCATGTGTTGCCCGACCCAGCGCGTGCTGAACATTTACGGGATGGAGAACGGCACATTCGCCCAGACGTCGAGCATGGTCATCGGTTTTGTGGCACCCGATAACGGCGCAACAAGTACCGGCGGGGAGACATTGGGCGAGTCATCAAAGGAGGGCGGTGAGGCCGGTGCTGAATCCGCGTCGCTCATCGGCACGACCTGGGAGTGGATCGAGTATCTCGACGGCAACGAAATGCGCACCGTTCCCAATCCATCGCAATATACGCTGCTGCTTAACCCGGAAGCGACCGCCGTCGTACAGGCTGACTGCAACAGTGGTAACGGCACATACAATCTCAACGGCAACAGCCTGACTATCAGTATCATGGCCGTGACCATGGCGTTGTGCGAGCCGGAATCGTTGAGTGACGATTATCTGGTCCTCATCAACACTATTGACTCCTATGAGTACCTCGACAACGTCCTGGTCCTCAACGTGGCCGGTGCCGGCGGAGATATGGTCTTCGCGCCGTTGGGTGTCACGATCGATGTCGCTGATGACGCAGGCACTGAGGCCATCCAGCAGACCTTGGCCAACATGGAATACAGCAATGTCTCCGGAATGGAAGGGCCAATTCAGTTGACCGACGGTCAATACAAAGGGGAACCGTTCGTCGAGGGCGGCGCCTCACGCCCCTCCGCTCAGTTGACCGAGTATATGGCCGTGGGCCAGATCAACGGACAGCCGAGCGCTGCAGTCGTTCTTGCGTCGAACAGTGGCGGCAGTGGTACGTTCTACGACTTGGCATTGGTGCAGGAAGTGAATGGCGTTCCCGTGAATGTGGCGACGACTATGTTGGGCGATCGGACTCAAATCAATACACTCGGTATTGTGGACAACCAGGTTCTGGTCGATATGGTGAACCAGGGACCGAGCGATCCCATGTGCTGCCCGACTCAGCGCGTAATCAATGCGTACCAATTGAACGATGGCGAGTTCGAACAGACGACCAGCGCAGTGGTCGGCTATGTCGCAACGCAAGGCGACCAACCGAGTGCGGAGCCGCCCGCCGCCGACGCAGCCACCACTGCAACGTCTGAGCCTGAGAACGTAACCCGGACCGAGTTGAGTCCGGCGACTGTGCCGTCCGATGCAATCTCTCTCGACCTCGGCGGCCTGGCCACGTCCTACCATTGGCGTGTCATGCCGGAGGCGCCGGTCAGCGCCGACGCCACATCAGAGCCGGCGGGAGCGCCGGCCCACATCGTTCTGACCTTTGACTACGAGACACCGACAGAAAGCGCACGCGCCATTCGGATCTACCCCATCGATGCCTATCAGGCTCAGTGGGAGGCAGCCGGCGACAGCACCATTACGGAGCGTGTCGCCGCGTTGCGGGCATTGTTGGCCGCCCGCCCCGAAAGCCCGACCGCGCCGTTGCCGATCGTGCCGCCCGCCGCCGGGGTGAACGATTTGGCCGTCCAGGTTGCCTATCCTGACTTTGGCAGTGGCGTCGGTCTTCGTTTTGTCGGTCGCGTTACGCCGGATAGTGGTCTCGTTGCCAATCAACAATTGCACTATCTATTTCAGGGCATCACCGACGACGACCGGTATTACATCTCCATGGTCTGGCCTGTAGCCGCTGCAAGCCTGACAACGCCGAGTGCGGTTGCAGATGCGGCTGAAACGCTCGCCGCCGCGCTGCCGGCAGCATGGACGCCGACGCTGGCGGAGTTGGATGCGCTGATCGGCTCGCTGACAGTGAACATTCCGGAGGCTCAATGATTGTCGACTATTTGCCCATCCGAACCTTTTCCACGTCGGCTGATGTCGACGTCCAAGTCGAGCGGGTGATGGGTATATGGATGGGAGATCGGTTTGACGCCGGAGTTTGGGTGGAGACGAATCGTTCCGCTGTGATACAATTTTGCGACTTCTCGCTCTACTTGAAGATCTTGGTGTAGAGCGTGCCTATTCTCGCGACGAATTTGCACATCAGCCTTGATTAGAAAACAGTTCATTTCGGCGTGAAACTCGCGACAGAAATCCGGCTATGCTACCTCTGGTAGAAGCTGGTCAAGGATTTCTGCCGGGATTCACTAACGTAAAGGGCAAGAGATCATGACTCATCATATTCGATCCCGGCAGGTTCTGGTGTTTATCGGCCTGCTGATTACCGTAGCCTTGCTGTTGCCCCCAACTGCAACGCACGCGGCACCGGTTGTGCCGGCGCCGGTGCAGCAGGAATCCGAGCCTGTCTTTGCTTTGCCGGGCGTATTGGAAAAAGCGATCGGTCAACCGTTTGACACCTATCTGACGACAGCAGACGAAACCAAATATGGCCTTGTGGGCAAGACGCCTGATGTCGAACAAGAGATCACGGCTCTGCGCGATCTGGGCGGCGATACCCAGGTTAAGGTGTGGGGCACCCTCTACCCGACCGGTCGTCTGTCCAGCCAACCGGAGATTGTCGTCTCCGACGTCCAGTCCGAAGCGATCGTTGTTGAGGATGCGCCGGAAGAGACTGCGCCGGGAACGGGCACATCGGTCGCCATTGTGCGGGTCGATGTGGCCAATGTCCGGTCCGGTCCAGGTACGATCTATCCCGTGGTCGGCCAACTCCAGCTTAACCAGGTCTGCCCGATCATCGGGCGGAACGCCGACAACTCCTGGTGGAACGTCGAATGTGGCACCGGCGTAGGCGGCTGGTTGTCCGACACGGTGGTGCGTACGGTTGCGGACCCGGCTCGGTTGCCGATCTTGGTCGTGCCGCCGCCGGCCGTGGTGCAACCGCCGGCCGTTGCGATCGCCGCCGGCTCCGGTCTACAACGGCTGGAAAGCCTCCTACTTCACCAACCCAAACCTCTTCGGCGCGCCGGCTGTCGTGCAGGACGTTGCCGACATCAATTTCAATTGGGGCACCGGCAGTCCGAACCCGGCCATCCCGTCCGACAATTTCTCGGCGCGCTATGAACGCCGGATCAATTTTTCACCCGGCAACTACCGGCTGACGGTGCGCTATGATGACGGTGCGCGCGTCTATGTGGACGGCGCCTTGGTCATCGACGACTGGAACCAGGGATCGTGGCGCGAAAGCAGCGCCGATCGCACGTTGTCGGGCGAACACGATATTACGGTTGAGTATTTCGAGGCAACGGGTCAAGCCGCCCTCCAGTTCTCGTGGTCCATCTTCCAGAACCAGGTTCCGCCGTCGCAGCCGGTGCGCCAGGAAGATCTGGGACACAGCCTTCTTCAACAACATAGACTTAGCCGGCAATCCGGCACTGCAGCGGATTACGCCGCGTTCACCATATCCGCTGGATCAGGATCTGGGGGACCGGTTCGCCTGCCCCGGGCATCATCGGCAACGACAATTGGTCCGCTCGTTTCACCGCGACCCATTACTTCGACGCCGGCGACTACACCTTCAAGGCGCGGGTCGACGACGGTGTGCGCGTCTACATCGACAGCATCCGCATCATCGACGCCTGGAGCGACGGCTTTAAGGACCCGCAGAACACATTCCGCGGGCTCAGCGGCGGCAATCACCAGGTCACGGTCGAATACTATGAAAGGGGCGGCACCGCGTTTGTGCGGGTCTGGTGGTGGAAGGACAACACTGCCGGTGGAGCGAAATATTCAAACCGCGATGAATAGATCGGGTGGTTGACGTGATTCCGGCCGATGGTTTGGTCGTACATCGACCGATCAGGTAGAATATGAGATCACTATCCGCTACTTTCCGCGGTCTTTGATTTCTACAAGGAGAACCACATGAGCGGCGATCAATTCACCAACGGTCAGAACGGCGGTCCGATCACCGGCACCTTTGCAGTCAAGGTCGGGCTGGCCCAGATGCTGAAGGGCGGCGTCATCATGGACGTGGTGACGCCGGAGCAGGCGCGCATTGCCGAAGAGGCCGGCGCCTGCGCGGTGATGGCGCTGGAGCGCGTGCCGGCCGACATCCGCAGAGACGGCGGCGTGGCGCGCATGAGCGACCCGGACATGATCAAAGAGATCATGGACGCGGTCACCATCCCGGTCATGGCCAAGGCGCGCATCGGCCACTTTGTCGAGGCGCAGATCCTGGAAGCCATCGGCGTCGACTATATCGACGAGAGCGAGGTGCTGACCCCGGCCGACGAGGAGCACCACATCAACAAGCACAAGTTCACGGTGCCCTTTGTCTGCGGCTGCCGCAACCTGGGCGAGGCGCTGCGCCGCATCGCCGAAGGCGCGGCCATGATCCGCACCAAGGGCGAGGCCGGCACCGGCAACGTGGTCGAGGCCGTGCGCCACGCCCGCGCCGTCATGGGCGAGATCCGCCGCCTGCAGACCATGGACGAGGACGAGCTGTTCGCCTATGCCAAGGAGATTCGGGCGCCCTACGACCTGGTGCGCAAGACGGCCGAACTGGGCCGCCTGCCGGTGGTCAACTTTGCCGCCGGCGGCGTGGCCACCCCGGCCGACGCCGCGCTGATGATGCAGCTCGGCGTGGACGGCGTCTTCGTCGGCTCCGGCATCTTCAAGAGCGGCGACCCGGCCAAGCGCGGCAAGGCCATCGTCCAGGCCGTGACCCACTACAACGACCCGCAGATCCTGGCCGAAGTCAGCAAGAATCTGGGCGAGCCGATGGTCGGCATCAACCTGGACACGCTCTCCGAGCAGGAGAAGATGGCGCACCGGGGTGGTGAACGGAAGGGATGACATCGAGTGACATGGTGATGATTGACCATGTGCACGTCAGATGTCACTCATCGTGATTGCGGCAGCGTCAATCTTAATATGTCCACTACAACCATCGGCGTCCTGGCCTCCAGGGCGCGTTTACGAACATATCAAGATGCTGCCGGCGCTGGGCGTGCAGGCGCGCGAGGTGCGCAAGCCGGAGCAGTTGGATCGGTCTGGACGGTCTGATCATCCCCGGCGGCGAGAGCACCACCATGGGGCTGATCGCCGAGCGTTGGGGACTGGTGGAGCCGTTGCGCGACGTGGGTGCACGCATGGCCGCCCGACCTGGGGCACCTGCGCCGGCATGATTCTGCTGGCCGAACAGGCGACCGGCCAGAAGCAGGGCGGCCAGACGCTCATCGGCGGGCTGGATGTGACGGTCAATCGCAACTACTTTGGCCGCCAGGTCGACAGCTTCGAGACTGGACTTGAGCGTGCCGCGCTGGGCGATGCGCCGGTCCAGGCCATCTTCATCCGCGCGCCGGCCATCACCGCCTTGGGCCTGAACGTCGGAGTCGCTGGCAGCCATCGCCGGACGAGTACGGCGAGCCTCTCTATGTCGCGGTGCGCCAAGGCCAATTCTGCGCCACGGCCTTTCACCCGGAACTGACGCCGGACCTGCGTTGGCATGCCTACTTTTTGTCGCTGGTGCGGTCGTTGTCCCAGTTACCGTATCTGCCAGAGATTGATTTGACAGAGTCGGGTATCCTGCGTAACATGCAGCCGGATTTGTCGACATCGACTTATTCGCATGGTTGGCGGCACATGCTGCGTGATGAGAGTGCCACTTCGTCGCGTGCAATTTCCACGGTCGTCAGTTCTCCAAAGTAAACCCAATTCATTCATTCGATCTTTGCAACCCAAACAAATACGATGGCCGAAGACCGGCGTAAACCCGCAGTCGACCTGCGGAACCTGACCAAGACCTTTGTCGATCCGCACGGCGATCCGGTGCAAGCCGTGGACAGGGTCAATTTGACCATCTATGACGGCGAGTTCTTTTCGTTGCTGGGACCGAGTGGCTGCGGCAAGACGACCACACTACGCATGATTGCCGGTCTGGAGCTGCCCACCAGCGGCAGCGTCCTCATCCACGGCCGTGAGATGGCGGACCAACCTGCGTTTCGGCGGCCGGTGAACACGGTGTTCCAACGTTATGCGCTCTTTCCCCATATGACGGTCTGGGACAATGTCGCCTTCGGCTTGCGCATGAAGAAAGTTGCCAAGGACGAGGTTGCAGCAGCGGGTAGAGCAGATATTGAGCTTGGTTCGTCTACAGCAGATGGGCAAGCGCAAGCCCAATCAGCTGTCCGGCGGCCAGCAACAACGGGTGGCGTTGGCGCGTGCGTTGGTCAACAACCCGGAGGTGCTGCTGCTGGACGAGCCGCTGGGTGCGTTGGATCTGAAGCTGCGCCAGGCCATGCAGGATGAGTTGAAGCGCATCCAGAAGAGGTGGGCATCACCTTCATCTACGTCACCCACGACCAGGAAGAAGCCCTGACCATGTCCGATCGGATCGCGGTCATGAACGAAGGGTCTGTTCTGCAGGTGGACAATCCGTACGACCTGTACGAAGAGCCGAAGACACGCTTTGTGGCCGACTTCATCGGCGAGACCAATTTTCTGGACGGAGAGATCGACAACAATGACGACGCGCTATGCTATGTGCGTCTTACCACGGGGCAGTTGGCCCAAATTCCACACGAGGGTAGCCCTGACCCGGCCGGAAGCAGCGTCACCCTGGCAATCCGTCCGGAGAAGATCTTTGTCGGGGTCGGTGAGCCACCTGTGCTCCGGAATGTCTTTCACGGCAGAGTCCACAATGTAACCTATTTGGGCACAGACACGTACTACGATGTCCTTCTGCCGAATGATGTCATGATTACGGCGCGGCAACAGAATGAAGATTACACGGGCACCGCGGCTTCGGTTAACGTGGACGATGAGGTGTATCTCGCCTGGCATGCCCACAATGCCAGCCTGTTGACGAAGTGACGTCATGACGACCGATTCCACACCGGTACGCAAGCGCGATCGGGTCCAGCTCAGCCTCCTGGTGGGGCCGACGGCACTCTATCTGCTCTTCCTCTTCGTCATCCCACTGGGCATCGTTTTTCTCTACAGCTTTCTCAAGCGCGGGATATACGGACAGCTGGTGTGGGAATTTAGTTTCCAAAACTATGTGCGCGTCGTCGATCCGCTCTATCTGAGCATTTTTTGGCGCAGCAGCTTGCTGGCCTTCGCCAGCACGGTCGGCTGCCTGCTGCTGGCCTACCCGTTCGCCTACTACATCGCCAGACGTCCGTCTGCACGCACGCGCAATCTTCTCCTGGTTCTGGTCATGATACCGTTCTGGACCAACTTTTTGATCCGGACCTACGCCTGGCGCGTCATTTTGGGCAACGATGGTCCTATCAATACCCTGTTGCTCGGGCTAGGTGTCATCGGGGAGCCGCTGACACTCATTTTCACCGATGGCGCCGTGCTCGTCGGCCTGATCTATGGGTATCTACCTTTTATGGTTCTACCGCTCTACGCCGCCATCGAACGCATCGACTTCAGTCTGATGGAGGCCGCGCATGATCTCTATGCCAACGGCTGGAAGGCCTTCCGCAAGGTGCTCTTGCCGCTGACCATGCCGGGCGTCATCGCCGGCAGCATCCTGGTGTTCATCCCTAGCCTGGGCGCCTTTGTCACGCCAGATCTGCTGGGGGGCGCCAAGACGGTCATGATCGGCAATTTGATTCAGGGCCAGTTCCTGACCGCACGCGATTGGCCGTTCGGCTCTGCCATCAGCATGTTGTTGATGGTCGCGGTGCTGGCCGCCACGCTGATCTACTTCCGGCAAGGGGGGCGCACGCTGTGACATCCACATCGCCTGCCGCCACAGACGTATATACACGCCCGGAAGTGGCACCCACGATCAAGCAGCGCAGGAGTCTAGCCGAACGCGTGTTGGGTGTACACACGTGGCTGGTTTTCCTCTTCTTCTACGCGCCGATCGTGGTCTTGATCGTGTTCAGTTTCAATGAGGGACGGTTCGTCAATGAATGGACGGGCTTCAGTCTGCAAGTGGTACGTGAAGCTCTTTCAGAACGAAGAAATTGCGCTGGCGCTGCGCAACAGTTTGATCGTGGCCGCTGTGAGCACGTTGGTGGCCACAGTCATGGGAACGCTGGTGGCACTCGGTCTGGAGCGCTTTCGATTTCGCGGGCGCGGCGCCCTCGACAGCACGCTCTACCTGCCGATCATCATCCCGGACATCGCCATGGCGGTCATGCTGTTGCTCTTCTTTGTCCAGTCTTTCCAGCTGTTGGGCCGCATGGGTCTCAACCTCTCACTGGGCCTGACCACCATCATTCTGGCCCATATTGCGTTCAACATCAGCTTCGTGGCCGTGCTGGTGCGGGCGCGCCTGGCCAATTTCGACCGGTCCCTGGAGGAAGCGGCCCAAGATCTCTATGCCAACGAGTGGAACACATTTCGACATGTCACACTGCCGCTGATTACACCCGGCATCGTCGGCGGTGCGTTGCTGGCCTTTACGCTGAGTCTGGATGACTTTGTTGTCACCTTCTTCACCAGCGGTCCCGGCAGCACGACCCTGCCGTTGCGCATCTACTCCATGGTGAAGACAGGCGTTACCCCGGAAATCAATGCTCTCAGTACGTTGATGTTGCTGGTATCGATGGTTCTGGTCTTGACCTCGTTGGCGATCCAGCGCAAGTAAGGCCGATCAGAAATAAGTCCTCCAACCATCTTCCGGGAAGCTCCCGGCCAAACAGGTTGTCTCGCAGTCAGCTTCCCGGAAGGTCGGGATGGGTTATTTGGACGCCACCTTCCCCCATCGCAATCGTCGTGGCTGTTCAGATCGATTCACGCGTCTGACGCCACCGAATCTTTGACAGACAAGGAGGCTTCCGTGAAGCGTTCATTCATTCCATTTGTCCTCGTCTTGGTGTTTGTGCTGGGCGCCTGTGGTCGGCAGCCGCAGCCTGCTCCCGCCGCGCAGAACGCCGGCGCCGTGACCAGCGAGCGCTGTGGCGATCCCGGCAAGCTGGACAGTGAACTCAACGTCTACAACTGGACCGACTATATCGATCCGGAGATTATCAGCCGGTTTGAGGAAGAGTGCGGTGTCGAAGTTGATCTACGATACTTTCTCCAGCAACGAAGACCTGCTGGCCAAGCTACAGGCCGGCGCCACCGGCTACGACGTGATCGTGCCCAGCGACTATATGGTCACCATCATGCGCCAGTTGGACATGCTCAAGGAACTGGACAAAGCCAACCTCGCCCAACCTGGCCAATCTCGATGCGCTTTTCACCGATCCCCCGTACGATCCGGGCCTGGTCTATTCGGCGCCATATCAGTGGGGTACGACTGGCATCGGCTACAATTCCGGAGCGCACTGGGCGAAGTGCCGGATAGCTGGGATTACATTTTCGATCCCGGAGCGAGCCGCCCAATTATGACGGCAGAATGTCCGATCCTCAACGACCAGCGCGAGGTGATCGGTGCGGCGCTGAAGTATCTCGGCTACAGCATGAACAGTGTGGACGAAGCTGAACTGGAAGAGGCCAAGCAGGCCATCCTGGCCATCAAGCCCTACATCGCCACCTTTGACAGCGATTCCTTCGGCGAGTTACTGGTCAGTGGTGAGGTCGAATATCGGCCACGGTTGGAGCGGCGGCTACTTCCAGGACATCTTGCGGCCGACAACGAGAAATTCGGCTATGTAATCCCCAAGGAAGGTGGCGTGATCTGGACAGACAACATGGCTGTCCCCAAAACGGCGCCGCATCCCTACACCGCTGAAGTCTTCATCAATTACATCCTCGACCCGGAGATCGGAGCCCAGTTGACCAACTGGAACTATTACGGCAGCCCGAATGCTGCAGCGTTCGACATGATTGTCGACGAAATCAGAGAGGATCCCGGCATCTACCCGTCCGAAGAAACATTGGCCAAGATGGAGTTTCTGGGCGATCTGGGCGAAGGCACCCTGCTCTGGGATCGGATCTGGACGGAAATCAAGTCGGAGTGAGCGGATGTCGTTTCCGGCCGGCGTGGGGCGAGATGCCGTCTCGCCTCACATAGCTGCCGCCATTTTGTCGCTCTGCCGGGCGGAATTACAATGAACCGCGATGGACGACTGATCCAGCGACAACAATCGGCATATTTTGTTCTAAGAGGACGGCTCCATGATCAACATTTACGACAACGAGTCCGGCGCGCTGCTTGGTGCAATCTCCCAGGCGCAGCTCGACTTTCTGGTCAGCCAGTTGGAAGAAGAATGGGCCGAAGATCACGACTACTATATCAACCGTCCGACCATCGAAATGTTTGCCGGCCGCGGCGCCGAGCCCGCACTGCTGGATTTGCTACGCGGTGCGCTGGGCGATCGCGACGACATGGAGATCCGCTGGTCGCGCCGCTGATCGATGCTTGTGCCGCTGACCTCCGCGCACGCCGGCCAGGCCGCCCGCCTGCACATCGCCGGCCAAACCGGCACGTTTCTGGCCACTCTCGGTCCCGACGTGTTGACGGTTTTCTACCAGGCGCTACCCGTCTCCCGATGGGGCTTCGGCTTTGCGTCTGTCGAGACCAATGCCGCAGGTAGTCAAACGATGCTCGGATTCGTGAGCGCGACCACCGGCGTCGGCCAACTCTTCATGGAATTGGGCACGCGCCGGATCGGACGCTTTCTACCGCCGCTGGCGCGACAGTTCGTGCAAAGGCCATGGTTGGCGCTTCAAGCGGTGCAGACGGTCGCCTACCCGCTGCTTGTGGGAGACGAGCAAAAGGAGGAAGGGGTTGAGTTGCTCTCCATCATGGTTGAGCCGGACTCGCGTGGAAGCGGCATGGGCAGCGCATTGCTGGACGCTCTACTGGCCGAATGCGGTCGACGCGAGATAGCAACGCTACATGTGACAGTGGACAGCGCCAATCGCGGTGCGCGCCGCTTCTACGAACGCCACGGCTTTGCTCGCCGCAAGGAGATCCAACTCTACGGCCGGCCCATGAGCCTCTATCGTTATCACTTCCCACCCACATCCAATGAGTGACCGCAGTCCACTGCACCAAGCGCCGCGCACGAGCGCCGAAGCGACCGAACCGACAGCTGAGCAAGGGCCGGTCGATGCCGCCGGATTCGGCGCGGACGCGGCCAAACTGCATATCGGCGTGCGACGAATTGCCATTCTGCTGGGGCTGGCTGTGTTAACCCTCGCTCTGCTGGTGACGCTGGGCGGTGGTCGTGATGCGCTAAGACTCATGGGTGCGGCGGATTGGCGTTTGCTGGCTCTGGCTGCCTTGATCCACTACAGCGGCTTTGCCGTGCGCGGGCATCGTTGGCAGTTGTTGTTACGCAGCGCCGGTTTCCGGCTGCAATACCGGTACCTTACGGCACTGTTGCTCTCCGGTTGGTTTGTCAGCGCGCTGCTCCCGGCCCGCGCCGGCGACCTCCTGCGCATCGGCGCTCTCCGTCTGCCGCCGGACGACCCGGCCTCAGACCGGCCTGTAGTGCCGGTGGCCGACAGTCTCGGCTCCATCGTGTTGGAACGGGCACTGGACCTGTTCGCCATCCTCGCGCTGGGCGCTTTCTTTGGCTTTGTTGCCCTGCGCGACCGGCTGCCGGCATGGGTGCTCAATACCTACCTGGTCGCGACCGCGCTGCTGCTTCTCTTTGGGCTGGCGCTGGTGGTGACACCGGCGCTACTCGGTCTGCTACGCCGTCTCTCGACCGCTGCTGTATGGCAGAAGTTCCTCACATTTTTAGTAGAAGTTGTCACCAGCCTCCGTGCTCTCGGCGCGTACCCGCGCCTGGCTCTGATTACCGGCGTCGAAAGCTTCTACATCTGGCTCTGTGACGCATTTCTTCTCTGGCTGGTCGTTGCCGCCTTGGGAGGCTGGTCGCGCTTCGGCACCGCGGCATTTGTGGCACTGACTGTCGACATCGTCGCCGCGGTGCCGGTGACGCCGGGCGGCATCGGCCAGATCGAAACCGCCTATGCCGGTCTGCTGACGCTGCTGGGGTTGTCGACCATCAACATCGCCGCTGTCATCCTCACAGTGCGTTTGATCAGCTACTGGAGCTTCTTACTGGTCAGCGGCGCTGTCACTTTCACCGCCGGTTTTGGCGCGGCGCTGCACAGCCGCACAAAGAGCCTCCCGGAAGCGCAATCGACCTCCGCCGAAGTGGTGGTCCGATGAGAGAACGCCTGCAACGATGGCATCGTCGCCACGGCGCGTTTGTGCTCGTTCTGTTGCTCTTCATCAGCTTCCGTCTGCTGGCGATCTTGACGTTGCGTACCGGCGGCTTCGTGGCCGATTTTTCCGACTACGACTTCTACGCCACGTGGGGAGAACTCACCCACATGGGCTACACGACCTTTGAAAACCTGTGGACCGCCTACCCGCCGCTCTTCGCAGCCCTCATGCTGCCGGTCTTTGAGCTCTCCAGTCGTATTCCTCCCTGGATCGAACCGAGGCTCTGGTTTCACGTGCTATTTGGGCTGCTTCTGCTCCTCTTTGAGAGCGGAAATCTGGTGTTGGTCTATCGACTTGCCGCGCGATTGGATGTGGAGGATCCATTGTCTGTGCACCGGCCGAATCCGGCACAGACTGAGCCGGTTCAGCCCCCCTTTCTACTCACACCGATCCCCGGTCTTACAGCCGCCATCCTCTACGCGCTGCTGTTCGTCCCGGCCTACACTCTGTTGGGTTGGTTTGAGCCACTGCCGCTTTTCTTCCTGTTGCTGGGGCTGGACCTGCTGCTGCTCCACAACCGCTGGGCCTGGATCGGCAGCGCCGGCGCTGCCGCGCTGGGATTTCTGATCAAGCTGACGCCCATGTTGCTGGTCCCTCTTGCCATCCGTCATCTGGGCGCCAAGCTCAGTTGGCGCGCTGCACGTGAGGAATGGTTCAAGCCCGGTTCACCGGGCAACCTGTTGCGACCGGCGCTCTACGTCGCGATCTTTGCCGGCGTCGTTCTCTCTCTCGGCTATGTGCTGGTCGGAGGCCGGACGGAGCTTGCCCTGAGCAGCCTCACCATCAACAGCATTCGTCCGCCCTGGCAAAGCATCTGGGCGCTGTTGGACGGCTACTACGGCTATGGTCTCGTGCCGCTGGACATGCGCAACCTGACCAAACTCGACCAGCCGCTGTGGGAGAGTCGCCTGCCTTGGGCGTGGATCACGCTTGCTTTCGTGGCGCTCTATCTCTGGCTCTATACACGACGTTACGACTGGGCATCGCGTGCGTACACCTGTCGCCTTTGCGGGTGTGAGCATTCTATGGCTCTTTCTCTACAGCAAGGGATGGAGTCCCCAGTTTCTTGTCTGGGTGTTGACCTTTCTGGTTCTGCTCATGCCCGGTCTACGCGGGATCGCGTACGCGATCGTGTTGAGCCTGATCAACGTAACCGAGGCGTATGTCTTTCTCATTCTGCTGCCCAATGAAGAATGGCTGATGAATGGCACGGTGATCCTGCGCACCCTGCTGCTGGTTGTTCTGGCCGTCGAATGGCTGGCGCAGATCTGGCCCAAAGAGGTGCGTGCGGCGCGAATGGCGCGGTTCGCCTCCGTTGCGGGCTGGACGATCATGGCGGTGGCGGTTGCCGCCGCGTTGCTCGCCGTGCCGCCGGCGGCCGCTGCCTACCAAGAGCGACGTTTTGCCGAACTGTCTTGCCACGAAGCCGTCAGCTATCTGCTCGCCGAGACCGACAGCGGCACGGAGTCGATCCTGACCGAGGAGATCGAGCTGTGGCGGGAGTTCTACCCGTGGCTACGCGGACAGTACACGATTCGCGTGCTCGACAGCTATAGCCCCATCGACGAAGCGCCTGAAGCTGTCATCGCCCGGCAGCTGGACGGGCTGCTGTTCGGAGGGTGAAGCGTGGTGGCTTCAACGGTCCGCCTCCATCGCCGCTGCGACCTACTTTCAACGGGACGGCGTCAACGAGATTGCGCCACAAGCTTTCGGGCCGTGTAGCTTGAGTCGCATCAAGGCATCCGCAGAGGATGCACTGGCCGTTGTCGACACCGTCGGTGGGCCGATCGTGCTGGAGGATGCTGTCATCAAGATTTCCACACCTTCCACCACGGCGGAAATGGGCGAGGCGCTGAACGTGGTGCTATACTGGCAAGCGGAAGCAGCGGTCGAGGAGAGCTACACTGTCTTCACCCAGCTCTTTGCGCCGGATGGGACGATGGTTGCGCAGCAGGACAATTTGCCGGTCAATGGTTTGGCGCCGACCGACACTTGGCAACCGGGAACGCTCGTTCGCGATCCGTATCGATTGGTGTTGCCGGACGGGGCGCCTTCCGGCGAGTATCAGCTGCAAATTGGGTTGTATGACACCAACGGCCGACGGTCGTTGACGCCGGCAGACAGCGCCAGAGCGGACTATGTCAATGCAGACTATATTGAATTGCCGATCCTCATCGGGCAATAGCGATAGATGAGCTACGATTCTATATCTTATGGGATTTCACGTCCCACTGCGATGTCCCAACCTGTTGACGCCCGGGTCACCCGTGAAATCACCGTTCGGGATCGCAGCATTGCGTTTCTAATTTTCGGTTTTCTGCTTGCCTGTTATCTCTTCACCTATACAGGTGTGATCCAGAGCAGCGACGGTCTGGCCATGTTTGCCACGGCCGAGAGCATCGTTCGGCGCGGCGAACTCGACTCGAATCAGCTTCTGTGGATGGGTCTCCAGCAGGGCAGCTTCGGCCCGGACGGCGATCTCTATAGCCGCAAAGGCTTCGGCATGGTTCTCCTGGCGTTGCCGCTGATCTGGCCGGCGCGACTGTGGCGGCTGGTCGGTCTTGTGCAGGCCGCGCTCTTGCTCAATCCCATTTTGACAGCTTGGACCGGCGCGCTGCTCTACCGGACCGCCCGCCGTTTAGATTGGGGTCGCAACACGGCCATTGCTACGGCGCTGATCTTTGGATTGGGGACGCTGGCGTGGCCCTATACCCAGACCTTCTTCAGCGATCCGGTCTGTGGTTGGGGTCTTTTTGCGGCCGCCTATGGGCTGCTGAGTTATGCGCAGACCGGGCGGAAGCGCTATCTGGCCGCGGCAGGGTTGGCCTGGGGACTGGCCTATCTGGCGCGGGTCATCAACCTGGTCACGTTACCCGTCTTCCTGGTTGGCCTTTACATGGTGCTCCAGAGTAGCGTGCGTCGCCGGCAAGGCAAGGTGCCCGGCGTACCCGAGCTTTTGCGCCTCAACTGGCGACCTCTCATCAGCTTCATGGTGCCTGTTGTGGTGTCCGGGCTGGTTTCGCTATGGTGGAACTGGGCGCGCTACGGTCACTTATTTGACACCGGATACGCCGAATCGGAACGATTTGATGCGCTGTGGTGGTTCGGCGTGGTCGGGCAGCTTGTCGGACCGGCGCGCGGGTTGATCTGGTACTGCCCGGTATTGTTGCTGGCAATCCCCGGTGCTGTCTGGTTTTGGCGCAGCGATCGGCGCATCTTCTGGTTGAACGGTGGGTTGGTTGTCATCTATGTCTTGCTCTATGGTAAATGGTATATGTGGCATGGCGGCTATAGCTGGGGACCACGCTTTCTGGTCCCGCTCATGCCATTTCTCGGCTTGTTTGCCGGCGCCGGCTGGAAGGAACTGGTTGCGCAGAGCCGTTGGGGAGCGTGGGGCCGTGTCGGCTCCTATGCACTGTTTGTCATCTCCATTTTCGTCCAGTGGTTGGGCATGTTGGTCCCATTTGGGCTCGTGCAGGATTGGCTGGCGGCTGAGGTGCAGCCACTCTTTGCCCCTGAGACGTTCACCAATCTGCAGTACTCGCCCCTCGTCCTGCAATGGCAATTCTTGAGACCGAACCATGTCATATTGGCCTGGTGGCGCGCAACCGTGCTCACCGGCGAGATGGCCTGGTTGGGCTTTTTGGCCCCGCTTTTCGGCATGGCGATCGGCCTACTGCTGATCAAGCGCCAGCTCCAACGCACCGACACACCTGTGCGTGTGGACTCACCACGGAATTGGCTCTACGGGATTGCTCTGTGCATCATCGCGTTGGCAATGCTTACCTACTATGAACCTTATTTGGGCAGCGGTGACAATCGCGTCATCGCCGCCGCGATTGCGGAGCATGAAAAGAGCGACGACGCAATCCTGCACCTTATGCCCCAGGAGACCCAGCCCTTTGCCAACATCTATCACGGCCGACAACCTGCGTTTGGTCTCTTTGCCCGGGGTGAATTGGACCGGATAGATGCTTATTGGTTGGACCGTCTGCGCGACCGGCACAAGCGTCTCTGGGTGGTGCCCGACTTCGCGCCGGCTGAACAATCCGCTTGGGAAGTGGCGTTGCGCACCGATGACTACCTCTTGCAGGACACGCGTCCCACCGGCGACGGTGGACGACGCCTGGCGCTCTATGCGCTGGATGACGGCTATCATATGAACCAGGTCGGGCTGGGCACGGCTTTTGGCGATCCGGCGAGTAGCGAGCGAATCACCGACCAAAACGGCTGGATTCGGTTGGACGGATACGCTGTAACGGAAGAGACGACGTCCGGAGGCGAATTGCTCTTGAGTCTGGCCTGGCGGAGCCTGCAAGTCATCGACAAGGACTATCACGTCTTTGTCCACCTCCTCAACAGCCAAGACAAGAAGGTGGCCCAACGTGATGGCCAGCCGGTTCAGTGGCTACGACCGACGAGCACGTGGCTGGCGGACGAAGAGATCATCGACCGCTATGGGATGTTGTTGCCTGCGGATTTGCCCCCAGGCGAGTACCGTATTGCCGTTGGCCTCTACGAACCCGTCACAGGACAACGCTTGCCGATTAGCGCCGGTCTGCAGGACTACGCCATCGAGATCGGGCCGATTGTCGTCAAGCCGTCCGCAGGGCGCCGGTAGATCCGGCGCAAACTGTCGATCGGATCCGCTGCCACTTTCACCCGGGGCCGACGCTTGACCATTTCCGGCAGGGCATTGACGCCGCAAGGTATTAATGGGGAGAATAACAGCTCTATGTGTACGTCATGCAGTCGAATCTTGCTCCTGACCCTTACGATTGGCGTCTTTGCCGGGTGTGGCCGCGCGCCGCAGCCGACGCCCACGCCCACGGCAACTCTGTCGCCGACCATCGAGGTGAATACTGACGGTCAAAATGACGACCAAGCCGGCGGCCAGATTCTCTCTACGTTGGAGCCGGTCAATGCAACGCCGGTGGCCGACGTCGTGGCGGCCGCCGAGTCAAGCGCGGAACAGACAACGATCGCCCATACACCGGTGGTAGAAGATACGCGTGACTGCGCTCTTCAATCAGATCTGGATTTGGCCGGCTACCCGAACCTGGAAGAGATCATGGGTTGCGCGTTGGCTCCAGCCCGGGCGGATCCGGTCGGCTTCAACGAATTCGGAGAAGGACCGGATTACACGCGTTTCATGCTTTGGCTCAGTTGGGAAGATCAGATCTATGTCCTTGCCCCGAACGGTGCATGGCAGGCTTATCCCGACACATGGTCCGAAGACGACCCCACCTTTTCATGCAACCCGCTGGGCGGCGAACCCACCTCTCCGCCCTTACCACGGCGCGGTTTCGGCAAGCTGTGGTGCGAGAACGCAGGGGTACGCGATGCGCTCGGCATGGTCGAGGTGCAGGAACGTCTCTGCCAACACGCCGTGATTCAAGAGTTCGAGAACGGCCGCGTCATCGCCTGTTTCGAAGATGCGACCATTCGATATTACAAGCTCTTCAACGACCGGAGCTGGGAAGCTGTACTGCAGCCGTAACGTGTATGCGTGTCATCGCAGGTAGTGCCAGGGGTAGACGTTTGCGGTCCGTGCCGGGTGACAGCACGCGCCCGATTACCGATCGTGCCAAGGAGGCGCTCTTCAGCATTATCGGCGACTGGATCCTCGATACGCGTGTGCTCGATCTCTTCGGCGGCACCGGCGCAGTAGGCATCGAGGCCTTGAGCCGTGGCGCTGAGTACGCGCAGTTTATCGATCTGAATCGCAGGGCCGTGGAGACGATCCGAAGCAACCTGAGCCACTGCAAACTGGAGAGGCAGGCATCCGTCGAACGAGGCGATAGCTTCGCCTTTCTAGCACGATATGCCGGTGATCCCTTTGATCTGATCTATATTGCCCCACCCCAATATGAGGGACTCTGGCTCAAGGCACTGGCGGCTGTAGATGGTAAACCGGAATTGCTGGCTGGGTACGGGACCGTGGTGGTACAGATTCATCCACGCGAGGATGTGCCCTTTGAGCCGGCGTTTCTCGAAGAGTATGATCGCCGTAAGTACGGATCGGTGATGCTGATTTTCTATGCCGCAAGGGACGATCAGGAGAGTGGTGGAGCTGCAACCGAGTGAATCCCGGCAGAACGCCCTGACCAGTTCCTGCCAACCGTCCCCGACACGTTCTTGCCCCGAATCTGAGGTGCACCCAGTCTCATAGGGTGCATCCCATTTTGGGGGCGGAAACAGAAGGACCACGTCGCCCTTCCCAGAGAAGTCCCCCAAATGTGGTATGGATCCATCTCAAGACCGTTGAATGTCACTCCGGATCATGCTATGATCATAGCTGATGAGGTCGAGTCGGCCACCTCGCCGGCCATTGCAATGGTGAATGAACTGCCGGCTTGACCGCTCATGACATTCGCGGTACTCCGTTTAGGCAGGTGCGCTTACGGTCATCTGCGACACCTCTCGAGTATCATATTAGCAAACAATGACGTTTGCCGAGCAGAGTGGAATCGACTTTCGGCGGTAGAGCCGGTGCTCAGAGGTGAGTTGCATCGTTCGCAAAGGTCGGTGTGTTGGCAAGGAGGCCATCATGACTCGAATGCTTGTCTTCCCCAAGCATGTGACAGGTTCCGTTTCGATCGAGCCTGCAAGTAGCGGCATCTCGGTTGCCGGCTTGGCCCCGTTTCAGACCATCCCCATTACAGAACAGCAGACGGTTACCTCCGACATCGCCTCGATTCTCGGCGACTACCGTATTGCCTACCTCAGTCGTCAGGCCGGCATTGTCGGACATCGAGAGGTGATGCGCGGCCGCGCCAAATTCGGCATCTTCGGCGACGGCAAGGAATTGGCCCAGATCGCCATGGCGCGTGTCTTCCAACCGGGCGATTTTCGCTCCGGCTATTACCGCGATCAGACCTTTATGTTGGCGACAGGTCTGCTGACTTTGGAGCAGTTCTTTGCCCAGCTTTATGCCCATGATGACGTGAGTGCCGAACCCGCGTCGGTGGGACGGAGCATGGTCGCCCATTTCGCCACACGCCTGATCGACGAAAACGGCCATTGGTATCCCCAGAGCGACCGTCCCAACACGTCGGCCGATATTTCACCGACGGCCGGACAGATGCCGCGGTTGGTCGGGCTGGCCCATGCTTCTCGACTTTACCGTGAGGTGGACGCGTTACGGGCCTTGACGGACTTCTCATACAACGGCAACGAGGTTGCGTTCGGCACGATCGGCAATGCAAGCACGGCGGAAGGGCACTTTTGGGAGGCGCTCAATGCCATCGGTGTCCTGGCCGCACCTGCGGTGATATCCATCTGGGATGACGGCTACGGCATCTCTGTTCCCAACGAACAGCAGTTGACCAAGACCAGTTTGCGCAAAATGCTGCGCGGCTTTCGCCGCGAACACGGCGAAGCGCACGGATTTCACGTCTACACCGTTCCTGGTTGGGACTACGTACGCCTGCTGCGTGTCTACACGCGGGCTGCCGCACACGCCCGGCGGCATCACATCCCCGCCGTCATACATGTAACGGAGATGACCCAACCTCAGGGTCACTCCACCTCCGGCAGCCATGCCCGCTACAAGTCGGCGGAACGGTTGGCGTGGGAGGCGGAACGGGATCCGGTGGTGCGTCTGCGCAACTGGATATTGGACAGGAACTATGCAACCGCTTATGAGTTGGAGGAGCTTGAGCGCGACGCCACACGCGAAGTCGAGGCCGCGCGTGACGCAGCCTGGGCCGCGATGCTGGCCCCGTTGCGTACAATGGCTGCAGATCTGGACGAACTACTCGAGCAGGCAGCGCTATATGCAAGCGAGCGCGCGGAACTCGAGCAGCTGCGCAGCGAACTTTCTGCCCTGGACATACCGCTGCGCCGGTCTCTAGTCGAGATCGCCCAGAAAGCGCTGCTGCTGACATGCAATGGCGACAATCCGGTACGTCCGCTGCTGCGTGACTGGAAACACAATGAACGTGCACGCGCACGCCAGTCCTATATGCGACATCTCTACAGCGAGACGGGAGGACAGCGCACGTCTAGTTCCCACCGTTCCTGTTGCCTATGCCGACCAGGCGGAGGATGTACCCGCATTCGCCGTGCTCAACGCCAACTTTGATGCACTGTTGGCCCGCGACCCACGCGTCGTCATCTTCGGCGAAGATGTCGGCAAACTCGGCGGCGTCAATCAGGCGTTGACGGGTCTGCAGATCAAGTATGGCTCGCTACGCGTCGGCCGACACCGGCATCCGCGAGACAACCATCATCGGCCAGGCTATCGGTCTCGCTCTGCGCGGTCTGCGACCCATTGTCGAAATCCAGTACATCGACTATATCCTCTACGCGATTCAAACACTCTCGGACGATTTGGCTACGTTGCATTGGCGCACCGGAGGCGGGCAAAAGGCGCCGGTGATCGTGCGAACGCGCGGTCACCGGCTGGAAGGCATCTGGCACTCCGGGTCACCGATGGGTGCACTGCTGCATCTTCTACGCGGCATGCTTGTGCTCGTGCCTCGCAACATGACCCAAGCCGCGGGTTTCTACAATACGCTCATGCAGGCAGAGGAGCCGGCGCTAGTGGTTGAAACACTCAACAGCTATCGACTGCGCGAGAAACTGCCAACCAATCCAGGAGAATTTACCGTGCCTGTGGGTGTACCTGAGATTCTGCGGCACGGCCATGACGTGACGTTGGTGACCTATGGCGCCAACTGCCGCATAGCGCTGGATGCCGCCGATCAACTGGCAGCGGTAGGCGTGGATGTCGAGGTGATCGATGTACAGTCGCTGTTGCCCTTCGATCTGCACCATTCGATCGTGAAATCGTTGCAGAGAACCGGAAGGCTGGTCGTGGTGGACGAAGATGTACCTGGAGGCGCATCAGCCTTCATTTTGCAGCAAATCCTCGAGGTGCAGAGAGGCTATTTCTGGCTGGATTCGCAGCCGGTAACCATCACCGCGCAGCCACATCGACCCGCCTACGGCACCGACGGCGATTACTTCTCAAAGCCCAATGTCGAAGATGTCTTCGATCGCATCTACGCGCTCATGCAGGAATGCGATCCGGAACGCTTTTTGGTCGCCTTCTGATCGAACATCCTGTTCGCCATGTATGGCCTAACGGTCCGGTTAAACTGATGGCGCTACGAGATCATGGGTTCGTAGGTCGGCGCATCCCTGCCCGACCGCTCTCTCCAACCTGACTGATCGCAGTACTCCAACCGTGTCGGGCAAGGATGCCCGACCTACGAAAATCGTATTTTCATACGGATTTCGTTCAAACATGAACCCCGCCTCTGTCGCCGGCTGAGTGCAGTTGCTGTTGCGGATGGACCTGCATCTTGGTATGATCCCGACCATGGCGTTGCTCAAGTCTGTCCGCAATTTCGAAGATCCGTCCGGTCCACGTTTTCGGGGGCAGTTCGCGTGTACGCCTGCTTCGGGCGGAGACCGCATCCGCGTTGTCACATACAACATCGCCCACGGCCGGAATATCGACGTGGCTGTGGCGGAATTCCGCACCCACGAAGATCTCCACCAGTCCGATTTTGTCCTGCTGCAGGAGATGGATGAAGTCGGTGTCGATACGTTGGCCTGTGAACTCGGCTACAACTATGTCTACTATCCTGCCTCTGTGATGCAGGGCCGAAACTTCGGCAACGCAGTGCTGTCCCGGTGGCCGATCATAGACGACAAAAAGATGATGTTGCCGCGCCGGAATCCGACCAACGGTCAGATTCGCATCGCTGTGCATGCGCTCTGTCGAATCCACGATCTGCCCATCAGTGTCTTCAGTGTCCACACGGAAATCTATGCGTCCACCCGCGACCATCGACGCGAACAGGTCTCAACGCTGCGTCAGGAGGTTCTTGCCTCTGCCACGCGTGTCATCATCGGTGGAGACTTCAATACAGTGACGCGTCGCAGCATCGATCGCACTGTCGACCTGTTCGCCGCGGACGGGTTCGTCCGCACGTCGCAAGGGCGCCGGCCCGACTATTCGCAAGTTGGGCATACGCCCGTCTGCCACCGACCATATCTTCGTCCGCGGGCTGGGAACCGGCAATCGCGGCGCTGTCAGCGGCGCAACGGCCGGCGATCACATCCCGGTATGGGCAGAACTGAATCTCAATACAGGTTGAGGGGAGGGGACAATTCTCTTACGCCGAGCAGGGCATATAGACAAACCAGTTGCAGTAAAAAGGGGCCGACATGTCATGTCGGCCCCTTTTTACTGCTTACAGCCGCTACTCGTCGCGGCCGTCGCTGTTATAACGTAGAATCTCCTGCCCAGTGGCGTCGAAGAGAATCAATTGGCTGCCGGACAACTCGTAGGACGATGTCCTCTGCAACGTGTCGACGTAGAGCTGTTCCTGCTGATCGACATCTTCCTCGCAGAGCTTCTGGGTCAACGTGATACCACCGATGACGAGAGTGCGACCCGACTGGGTATAGATGCCACTGTAGTTGTTGCAGCCGGAACTCCCTGTCACGTTGCCCTTGTCGCCGAAGTCTAGGCTGATCGTCGTGCCCGGGATAGGCACCTGATTGACCATCATGGCCAGGAGCGTCCAACGCGTGCCGGTCAACGGGTCGCTGGGTGCATTGACATCGATGGTTACCTGGCGTAGTTCCAACTGCCCGTTGGTCAATTCGACCCGCATCTCGTATGTCGTCGTGCTGGACGGGCAGACCTCGCGGGATGACTGACCTGCTTCCGCATATTTCTTGTAGTCGTCTCCCAACGGATAGACATAGACTGCGGATACGTTCTGCACATCCCAGCGCAGGGTCGTGCATTGGCCTTGATCGATGGTCTTGCTGTCGGCTGCGAGTGAGATGGTCGGCGATGCCGTCGGCTGGGGGGTGGGCGTCACCACCGGCGCGGGTGGCGCCGGCGCTTGGATGATGGGTAGCCCGTCTGCGTTGGTCGCCTGGACATAGGCAGCGGCGACCCAGGCGACGCCGCCCGGCAAGTTCGGAGCGCCGGCGGCCCACCACTGGTCGTCGTTGCTGCGGCCGATCAGCGTGCCGGTCGTGCCATTGGGCGCAAAACCAATGATCGGGTAGTTGGTGCCCGGGCCGGAGCGAATGTTGACGCCGTCGGGCGCGATCACCGTGCCGGCGGGCATGCTCGGCGCCGGCGTCGGGAACTCAATGGGCGGCCGCGATTCGGGTGACACGGGATCGACCGGGCCACCATTGACCAAGAAGAGCGAACCGCCGCCCGCCGGGCGCACCAGTTCGAGCAGTTCTCCACCAGGGTGAACCCTGTAATCCTGGGTTGACGCCAGCGTGTTCATGAAGAGGTCGAACGCCGACTCCGGACCGCACGCAGCCAACGTACTTGGTCCGGCGCCGAAGTCGACACTGCCGCTCATGGCACCGGTGATGGTGTAGCTGCTCGACCCCGAGTTGCAGTCGGCCACGTAGTCGTAACGGCCGTCCGGATGTAAGGCCAGGCTGTACTTGGCGGGTTCGGCAATGGGTGTCTGCTCGCCGCCGGGCGCTGAGTTGCCGGCAACCGCATTCCAAACTCGGCCGATGGCTGCGTTGCTTGCCATGCCGTTGATGGTCAGTGATGCCACCAGCGCGTCCAGCGTGGCCAGGTCCGGTTGCCAGGCGGCACTTTCCAGCCCACTGAGCGCGGCGGCGCGTTCCTGCATATGAGCCGCGGCGTCGCTGTTGAAGCGATTCACATCGTCCTGAGCAAGAGTCTCCACGGAATCGGCCAGCGCGTCGGTGCGAACCGGGGCGAAGAATGCTGCCAGGTATTGGGCGTCGCCAGTGAATCCTTGATAGATGTATTGCAGACCCTGATTGGTCACCGGATTGGCGTCCTGGATGAAGCGCCCGACAAAGCGATAACCGTCCTGGGTGGCGCTTTCAGCCACAGCGGGAACGCGCCCCAATTGCACGGCAAGATCGTTGGCGCCTGTTACTTGCTCGAAGGGCAGCACTGGAATACCCGAGGATGGTCCCGGATAGGGTAGTGCGGTGGCGAACTGAAAAATCTGTGCAATCGATTCACTGACCGCGTTGTTGCCTGCCTCATCCCAGAGCGACCTGTAGACCTCGACCGGGATAACATACATTACCGGTGCGATGGCCTGTGCCGCTGCATCGTCGGTCGGTGCAAATGTGACCTGGATGTGCGCAGGCAATCCCTGTGGTCCAGGCGGTTGGCTTTCATCATACGGTGTCCCGTGTACCACAGCAGCCTGCCACGTGTACGGCAAACTCCCGATGTCCAGCGAGATGTCGTCCGGGCTCAGCGCGATCTCCTGAACGGGTGTCAACTGCATGGTCGCTGCGGCGTCGGTGACCAGGGTCAAGTTCTCACCCACGAACCGGCCGGATGCCACTTGGCCGAGTAAGAGCAGAAACTGCTGATCCAACGATTCTTCTCCGCAGAAGGCCATGGTGGAGGGCCCAAGCTCGATGACAAGTGTACCGTTGTTGCGGATTACATAGGTGCCGCCAACCACATTGCAGTCGGCATTGATATTGACTGTGCCATCCTCTTCGAAGAAGATGGTGTACTTCTCCGGTGTCGGCACCACCGACTGCGCGGCCGGCGCGGTTTCTGCCAGGCTGGTCCACGCCCAGCTCGTCTGGCTCAATGTCTCGGCGGTGACGGGAACACCGACTGTACCGGTACCTTCAGCCGGCGGAACCGCAGGGGGAACCGGAGTCGACGCCGGAGTTGTACAGCCGCCGATGACGAGTGCCGCAATAAGCAACACAAACATCCATAATTTCTTCATACTCTGTCTCCAATTGTATACGCAGGTACGTATCTGTTTTTGTGATTTCGTGCGCGGTGCGCTTTGGCTAGGACGGAGGGCGTTTGGCGCGGGTTCCTGGCGATGGGAGTAGTGTCAGGTTCGTAGGTGAATGGTCTGGAATCATTCGCTTCACTACCGTCATGGCCACAGCCAATCGATAGGTAAGATATGGTTCCTTGGCTCACCCGGATCTTGAGGGGTTTCCCGTCCCCGGCGCATTTGGTGCGTCCGGCGCGACAAACTTACAATAGTCGCATTCATTGAGCCGGTCGAGTCGACGTATCGGAACTTGCTGTATACCGCGACCGGTTTTCGCCATTGATCACGACGACAGATAGGGAGCAGTTGTGAGTTCCTCAAAGATTCTCGTCCAAATCACCGACCACCGTGCGCTGATCACCCTCAACAGGCCGGAAAAACTGAACGCGCTTTCCCGAGAGATGATGGACGAATTGGACGTAGCGCTGGATCGGATCGGGACGGATCGCACGGTGCGGGTTGTATTGCTGACCGGCGCCGGCGACCGCGCCTTCTGCGTGGGTGCTGACATCCACGCCTGGTCCGTTTTGACACCCCTTGACATGTGGCGATCCTGGATTCGAGATGGTCATCGTATCTTCGAAAAACTTGCGCGCCTGCCGCAACCGGTCATTGCAGTCTTGAATGGATATAGCTTTGGCGGGGGACTGGAGTTGGCCATGGCCGCTGACTTGAGACTCGCTGCATCGGGGGTAGAAGTCGCCATGCCGGAAGCAGGGTTGGCGACCATTCCCGGCTGGGGTGGAACACAACGATTGTCGGCGCTCATCGGCGCGGCGCGGGCCAAACAGATGATCTTCACGGGGGACCGGATCGCGGCGCATCTCGCGGCGCAGTGGGGCTTGCTCAATTGGGTCGTTGATCCGGAAGAACTCATGCCGTTTGCGGTTGAGGTTGCCGACCGGATTGCCGGCAACGCCCCCATTGCCGTGCAGTTGGCCAAACAAGTGATCGACGGTGGGTTGGGACAGGATGCGGCCATTGCCTTGGAATCCCTGGCCGGCGCACTCGCCGCCACCACGGAGGACGGTCGGGAAGGGACCCAGGCATTTCGTGAAAGACGAGCGCCGCTGTTTACGGGAAGGTAAACAGCGGCGCAGCGAAACTGCACCTATCAGGTTCCCGGCACGGCTTTGTGACGGAACCGAGCTACCCACCTATGTACTGATGAAATCTACATCCCCCGCCTCTTCACCGCCGGGCGCCTTGCCCTTGAACTGGCCCATATAGAGTGCGTAATAGAAGCCCTTCATCGCCATCAGCTCGTCATGGGGCGCAAATTCGA
Organism: uncultured Chloroflexia bacterium; assembly: GCA_963715415.1. Classification (GTDB taxonomy): domain Bacteria; phylum Chloroflexota; class Anaerolineae; order Caldilineales; family Caldilineaceae; genus JAWKOK01. The sequence continues at coordinate 115,834 of CAVQSG010000006.1, forward strand.
CGATCTCGCCGCCGTTGACGACCATGATGTTGTGCGCATTGCGGATGGTACTCAGGCGATGGGCGATGACGAAACTGGTCTTGCCCTCCATCAATTTTCGCAGTCCCTCCTGGATCAACCGCTCGGTGCGGGTGTCCACGTTGGAGGTGGCTTCGTCCAGGATCAGGATCTTGGGCTGGGCGACCATGGCCCGGGCAATGGTGATCATCTGGCGCTGACCCTGGCTGAGGTTGGCGCCGCGCTCGGACATCATGGTGTCGTAACCCTGGGGCAAATTCATGATGAACTCATGGGCATTGGCCTGTTTGGCCGCCTCGATACATTCTTCGTCGGTGGCGCCTTCACGCGCATACTTGAGATTATTCATCACCGTGTCGCTGAAGAGGAAGGCCTCCTGAAGTACCGCGCCGATCTGTTTGCGCAGGCTCTTTTGTGTCAGGTGGGCAAGGTTCTGGCCATCGACGTAAATCGCGCCGCTGTCGATGTCGTAATAACGGGTCAGAATGTTGATGATGGTGCTCTTGCCCGCGCCGGTGGGCCCACAGATGCCGATCATCTGACCGGGCTTGGCCTCGAAGGTATTGTGTTTGAGAATCTTACGGCCCGGCACGTAGGAGAAATCCACGTTGTCAAACTGAATGTAACCGCCCTCAAAGTTGAACTCGCCGGCATCGGGTGCATCCACGACCGTCGGCTCTTCGTCGATGATGGCGAAGACGCGCCGGCCGCCGGCCACAGCATTCAAGGTCGTGCTGGTCAGATTGGCGACCTCCGAAAGCGGCGAAGCCAGCAACGCGGCAAAGCCCACAAACGAGATGACTGTGCCTACCTGAAGTTCACCGCCCACGACCATCAACGAACCAACGAGAAGTACGAGCGTGATCTGCAACATGGTCAGCGCATTGGTGACCGGAAATTGGAGCAGGGAGGTGAAGAACGCCTTGCTGGCTACGTCGTAGACGCCGCCGGCCAAGTCATCACTTTTGCCCGACGGCCCAGTCGTGGCGGCGGCTGGTGGTGATCACCTTATGGCCGGAGATCGTCTCCTCCTGGAAACCGCTGAGCGAACCCAGGTCTTCCTGAAGTTTGGCGAAGGCCGGCGTCGAAACGCGCTCGATCACGCCGGTCAGAAAGAGCATGACAGGGACGATCAGGAGTGCGATCAGCGTCAATTGCCAGTTCACCAACACCATGATCACGACAATGATCAGAAGCTGGAAACCGGCGCGGATGATCTGCGCGACCGCGTTTTCATAGAAGACCGCCACGCTCTCGGTGTCGTTGGTGACGCGGCTCATCAGCGTACCGAGCGGCTGGCGGTCGAAGAAGCTGAGCGACAGGGTCTGGATGTGTGCAAAGAGATGATTCTGCAGCCTGAAGAGACCGGTCGTGGCCAGCTGAGAGAAGACGCGTTCCGCATACAGGCTGAGGACCAAGAAGAGAAGGCCGGCGATAAACGCGAACGTGATCCACATGCGCAACTGCTCGCTCGTGCCCGCCGGATCGCTCACCACGTTGATGGCCTGGCCTGTGAAGTAGGGAATGAGCGTCAGTGCTGTCACGGCAACGACGCGGACGATCAGTGCAATGGTAAAGCGGCTCCTATTCTCGCCGCCGGCCATATAGATCGCCAGTCGTTTGAGGATTTCACCGACATCACTCTTCTGGCCGGGATCCTCTTCCCCCGACGCCGGACGGACATTTTGTGCTTCAATGTCAAGGATTCGGGGGTTTCGTAAGTGCTTTCTGATAGGGTCATGCGTCCACCTCCACGCCGGCCGTGACGCCGCTGCCGAGTTGCGATTCGTAGATTTCCTGATAGAGCAAACTGCGCGCCATCAATTCCTCATGATTGCCGATGTCGACAATTTCACCGCGCTCCAGCAGGACAATCTTGTCCAGGTCGATGACGGCGCTGATTCGCTGGGCAACGTAGAGTGTGGTCACATTGTTGGTGAAGACGGGAATGGCTGACTGCACCCGACTCTCGGTGGCCACATCCAGGGCGCTGGTGCTGTCATCCAGGATCAGCATGCGCGGTTCGGCCGTCAGGGTGCGCGACATGGAGAGGCGCTGGCGCTGGCCGCCGGAGAAGTTATAGCCGCGACGAGAGACCGGTGCATCCCATTTTTCGGGCAGATTGGTGATGAAGCCGTGGGAGTCGGCGGCCCGGGAAGCGGCCTGCATGGTCTCATCCGATGCGTTGGGCGCCGAGAACTTGAGATTGAAGGCGATGTCCCCCTGGAAGAGCACAGCCTCCTGCAGGGCGATGCCGACAATTTGGCGCAAATTTTCCTGAGGGATGTCGCGTACGTCGATGCCGTCGATGGTTAGTCGCCCTTCGGTCACGTCATAGAAGCGGGGAATCAGGTTGACCAGCGCGGTTTTGCCCGAACCGGTTGCGCCCAGGAAACCGACGCGTCTCGCCCGGTTCGATGGTCAGGTTGATGTTTCGGAGTGCCGGCGGATCAAGTTCGCCGTCAGGACGACGGAAGGCGAAGGTGACATTCTCGAATTCGACGCGGCCCTTGACCTGGGCGGGCTCGAGCGCTGCGTGCGTCGGCGCGATCGTTCACCAGCGGGTCGTGCGTCCCAGACCTCAAAGATGCGCTGTGCGGAGGCATCGCCGCGCAGAATAAAGGGTACCACCACCGCCATGAGGGCCAGCGGCGTCACCACCAGCGTGAGATATTGCATGAAGGTGACCAATTCGCCGACGGACAGCCCCATGTTGTTGAGTACCTGTTGGCCGCCGACCCAAATGGTCAGCGCGATGGAAATTTGTGCGATGGCAGTGAGTAGGGGGTTGAGCAGCGCCACGCGAAAGGCAGCCTGAAAAGCCGGCTGACGCATGGCGTCTGCGCGCCGTTCGAAACGCTGATTCTCCAGTTCCTCCCGCACGAAGGCCTTGACTACCCGTGCACCTGCCAGATTTTCCTGCAGCGTATTGTTGACGTCGTCAAGCCGCTTTTGGCGTTCGTCGTACGATTTGAAAATCTGCGGTACCAGAAAGGCCATCACGCCCAATACGACGACGGTCACCAAAACAAGCACCCAGGCCAGGCTCGGCGTGCGGACAAAGGCAAGGACAAAGGCGGCAAGCACCATGAAAGGTGCATAGAGTAGGAGCATCACAGAATAGAGCACCGCGTTTGCCACGTTGTTCACGTCGGCATTGAGCCGCACCATCAGGTTGCCGGTGCGGAATTGATCGAAATTGGCGAACGAAAAGTCCTGGACCTTGTTGTAGAGTTCGCTGCGGATGAAGTAGGCCGTCCCCTGCGCAAAGAAGACTGCAAGTGCAGCCGTACCTGCCATGGCGCCGCCGGCCACGACAGCCAGAACAGCCATCCAGATGGATGTCCCGAAGATGACAAACAGATCGCCCGCAATCATGCCTTCATTGATGATGCGCTGCATGAGTGTGGCGATGGCGATGGAACAGCTCGCCGAGACCATCAGTAACAGTTGGGAAATGAACAACCTGCCGCGAAATCCTTTGTAGATCACGAACAGGCGCCGGAATGATTTGACCATACACAAGACCCCTTCATATAGCGTACGTGGGTTGCTGGTTTGTTGCTGGGCCAGCTTAACGGTTTCTGAGGGATTCGGCAACAGTTTTAATTTTGACATTTATTTTCGAGACAACCGAGAGAGAGCAGTCTATTTGATGGATTTATTAAGATCTGACATACCAGAATTCAACAAGTACTATCCTGAAGCCCACATTCCGCACCTTAAGAACGACTCTTTTGATTTATAATCAACACCCAATGGGCTGTTTGAATACGGATTATTAACCATTTGCCTTGATTGGCTTGACCCCGGTATACGTTGTACTCGATCACATTTGGAGCCAATTCCAAGAATAAGCGCCGAGACTATTGATTCCTTACCGATATCGCCATATTGCTGATGATTTAATCTGATTTCGGCTGAACGCAGGTGCGGAATGTGGGATACAGCACTTCTATTCTCTAGAGGGCAAATTGGAATTGCGAGACGCCAAAGGCTTACCACCTGCATCGATTCGCTGTGATTCTCCGTATGATCCCGAAGCACACTTCTCGAAAAAACGCAGCACCGAATGGTTTGGATACAAAGTCCATCTCACAGAAACCTGTGATGAAGATAACCCACATCTAATCACGCATATCGAAACCACTATTGCCCCACAATCTGATGCGAACATGACAGAACCTGTGCATGAAGCACTGGCTGTCAAGGATTGTCTACCCGATACTCATCTGGTTGATGCTGGATATGTCGATTCAGAACAATTGATCGATAGTCTGGACCAATACGATGTCACATTGTTTGGTCCTGTGCGACCAAATGTCAGTTGGCAAACAGCAGAAAACACAGGATATGCGGTCGAAAATTCCCAAGTCGATCGGGACACGAAAACTGTAACCTGTACCAACGGAATCGCATCATCATCTTGGAACCCCATGGTCAATGCCTGCGGAGATCAGACATTTCTTGTCCATTTTCCAGGCATGGTTTGCCGAGATTGCAACGATCGTTCACTCTGCACGCGTCGCAAAACGACACCTCGTACCTTGATATTGTATCCGCAGAAACAACATGAAATTCTGCAACATGCTCGACAAGAGCAAACAACCGAAGATCGGCAGCGAAAATATGCGAAAAGTAGGTGCGGTTTGCAACCGCACAGGTCTCTCAATCCCGAGACGTGGTCGAAGATTGCGCCGTCACAGACCGTGTCGACGCAATACAGGAGATCAAGTATCACGACGATTGTGCGGTTGCAAACCGCACCTACAGCATGAATATTATATGGAAGTTCGTGGCCGATGCGATTGTGTCCATTTTCGATGTTGGCGATCGGCGGATGAACACGCCAGTCGTAGGTGCGGTTTACAACCGCACAGGTCTCTCAATCCCGAGACGTGGTCGAAGATTGCGCCGTCTCAGACCGTATCGACGCAATACAGGAGATCAAGTATCACGACGATTGTGCGGTTGCAAACCGCACCTACAGGAAGCCCCCGACATGAATATTCGACGATATTACGTACCCGGTGCGATTGTGTTCATTACCCAAGTTGTGGATGGAAGGCAGCCGATTTTTCAGCACCCGGAATTTGTTGAGCTATTGCTCACGACGCTCAGACATGTCAAGAAACACCACCCGTTCTTCATGTTGGGCTATGTGTTTCTGCCGGACCATTTCCATCTGCTCATCCGCCCGACTGCTGAGAGCAATTTCAGCAAGATCATGCACTCGCTGAAACGGAATTTCACCAAGCAGTACAAAGAATCGATCGGCATCAGCGGTCCCATGCGATTTTGGCAGAAGGGATTTTGGGATCATGTGATCCGGGATGAACTCGATTTCCAGAGACATCTGGACTATGTCCACTATAACCCGGTGCGCCATCAATTGGTACAGAAGCCTGAGAGGTGGCAATACAGCAGTTATCGGTATTGGCAAGCGCGGAATCTATATCCCGAGGGCTGGGGGTGGTCACAGCCCGCGTCAATCGAAGGCAACGATTGGCATATGTCCGAGACCGGCCCAATCCGTAGGTGCGGATTGTATCCGCACGTTCTCTGGATTCGCATAGAATTTTGGCCGTGTTTCGCGGACAGAGGCAGCATCGGTTGACAATTGCGCCTTGTCGTAGCCGTCGGTGCGGGTACTTGAGCATTATGAACTTACTCGGGCAATTCGTAGGTGCGGCATCTTACCGCACACGCTACAACTACTGAATTTCGAGGGAATCGTGCGGTTACAAACCGCACCTACAATGCCTGTGCTAATTCGTTAAGCAGATCGTGCGGTTGTATACCGCACCTACAATGCCTGTGCTAATTCGTTAAGCAGATCGTGCGGTTGTATACCGCGCCTACAAACAACGAGTGGAAAGACACCTGTTATGGCACGCAGAAAAAAGCAGCCCAAGCACGTCGAGACCCTCAAGCATGACGAGGCGCGGCGCACCTACATCCCCACCGCCGAGTTCGAAGCGGTGATGGCCGACGACGAGAAGAACCCGATTCGTGTGGCCTATGAACGGCGCAACCGGGATCTGGACCCGCAACTGGTCTGGCGGGGCAAGGATGAGCAGGATTGGTCCGATCTGGTCGTGAGCGCGCCGCCGCTCTACATTCAGGAGAAGGTCCACCCCAAGGTACTCATCGACGACCTACTGCGCTCCAGCCAGGCCAGGGCCGAGGCCGACACCGCCGACCAGGCCATGCAGATGGATCTCTTTGCCGACTTCAACGGCGTGCCCGATGGGGCCACCGGCACCGACTTCTACCAGCACGACGCCAACTGGACCAACCGCATGATCCTGGGCGACAGCCTGCAGGTGATGGCCAGCCTGGCCGAGCGCGAGGGATTGCGGGGGCAGGTGCAGTGCATCTATATCGATCCGCCGTATGGGATCAAGTTCAATTCGAATTTCCAGTGGTCAACGACAAGTCGGGATGTACGGGACGGGAAGAGTGATCACATCACGCGCGAGCCGGAAATGGTTAAGGCTTTTCGCGACACGTGGCGGGATGGAATTCATTCCTACCTAACGTACTTACGCGATCGATTAACCGTAGCACGAGACCTATTGAGCGAAAGCGGCTCGATATTTGTACAGATCGGCGATGAAAATGTACATCGTGTTCGTGCAGTTTTGGACGAGGTGTTCGGTGATGAAAACCTCGTCTCCACCATTTCATTTTGGAAGACTAGTTCAGTTCGGCGTGAATACCACGACAGAAATCCAGGGTCTCTACCTCCGGCAGAAACTGTATAGGGATTTATGCCGGGATTCACTAGTACACGATGGCACGAATAGAATATACAGATGTTATGTTGATATGATAGAATGGCCGGCATCAAGATCAAGAGAAAGCGAGTGAAAGATGCCTGGTCCGAAGCCAACACGGATACGATTGACGAACGAAGTCCAGCGCAGATTGCGGACGCTGGTCATGGGACACACGACACGGCAACAGATCGCCAAACGCGCCAGGATCATACTGCTAGCAGCCGGAGGGAAAGACAACTCAGCGATCGGGCGTGAAGTTGGCGTCAGTCGGCTCATGGTCAAGCAGTGGCGTGAGAGATGGCTCTCTCTCGAGCCGATACCGCTTGAGGAACTGAGTGTTGAAGAGCGTCTGGAAGATCTGCCTCGTCCGGGCGGGCCGGCGCGAATCACGGCAGACCAACGTTGCCAACTGGAGGCGCTGGCGTGCGAAGCGCCTGAGAAATCAGGGCGACCGATTAGCCAGTGGACGGGTCGGGAAATCGCCGACGAAATGATGGCTCGTAACATAGTTGATAAGATCTCACCCAGACATGCGGCGAGGCTTTTAAAAAGATGCATCAATTCGCCCTCACCTGATCCGCTACTGGCTGAATACAGAGAAGGATGAAGCGTTCGACATCAAGAGTGGGGCCATCAATGGACTCTATCGGCGAGCGCTTGAGTTGGCGGCTAGAGGGGAAGCCGTGGTTTCGAATGATGAGATGACCGGCGTTCAGGCACGCGAACGCAAACATCCGGACAAGCCGACCATGGCTGGCAAGCCAAGGTTGATTGAACATGAATACATTCGTCACGGCACACTTGCCTTCATCGTCTCATTCAACGTTGCGCTGGGTGGCGTACTCCTGGCCACGGCGGGTCCGACTCGCAAGGAAGCGGATTATCTGGCCCACATTATGCAACTGGTCAGAGAAAATCCTGAGATTCTACGCTGGCATATTGTGGCCGACAACCTGAACACACACTGCTCTGAGTCATTGGTTCGCTTTGTGGCTGCTGAATCCGACTTGGACATTGATCTCGGCGAGAAAGGCGTTTCCGGCATCCTCAAGTCCATGCAGACTCGGACTGAGTTTCTGGCGGACCCGTCACATCGTATCGTCTTCTACTACACGCCCGAAGCATGCATCCTGGATGAATCAGATCGAAATCTGGTTCAGTATTCTGGCTCGCAAACTCCTCAGAAATGGCAGCTTTGTCTCCATAGACCACTTGCGCAACAAGGTCATGCAGTTCATTGACTACTACAACTCAACCATGGCCAAGCCCTTCAAATGGACCTACTGTGGCAAGGCCCTATCTGTATAACTATTCGTGCCCAACTGTACTAGCTATGGCAATGAGAACTTACTGTATCAAGATAACGAATTCACAACACAATCGGCCAGCGAGTGGTGCGATGACCTGGATCCTAACCAAAGTAGCCGCGGTGACTGCCCAGGAGGGTGTTACACAAGTCATTGCCCCAGCAGGTAGTGGCAAGACGCATGTGCTGGTGGCCAGGGTTAGAGAGCTAATTTCACGCGGTGTCCCTCAAGGTAGAATCTTGTGCACGACGTTTAACAAGGACGCACAGCTAGAGCTTCAGGCGCGCCTAATGCAACTTGGTGTTGGCAACGTCGAAGTACGAACATTCCATTCGATCGGCTATCATATCCTCAGTACTGAGAAACTATTGCGGGCTGATGTCAGGACAATCACATATGCACAGTGGCGATACCTGAGCAGTGTAGCCAGAAATGAGGAAGAGGGACGCATCTGGATCGACCTGTCAATGTCGGTTAGAAACGGGAGTAATTTGTATGCGACCAGGGTTCCCGGAAGTATTGGATGGGCTGGAGGGTGGATGCGAGGACCGGCCTGCGTACAGGAAAGCCTATGCTTCCCCGGCTTGCTCAAGGATCGTGTCCACAACTCGCTGGCTGACACTGAATCCATCTTTGCGCAGAAGCTCGATATCTGGGCCGATCTTGGGAAGCATGCCAAGTTGTTTGGCTTTGAGGAGAATGCCCAGCGTGCCAATCTTGGGCATTGACAACTGTGTGAGTTTGCGCCGACCCTTCCGTTCATCCATCAATACCAGATCGGCACTCAGTTCCCGAGCCAGAACGATCGTTTCGGCCTCGCCCAGGTCCAGTTCATCCAGAAGGACGTCAACTGCCAAACGGTCTTGAATCGGAATGATGCGTATCCATGAAGCCGCGCTCACCTCGATCTTGGCGCCACCTATCTCGTGACCGGCAATTACCGTTTCCGAGTATACAGCCTCTGGGATCAAGATCTCGTTGAAGAGCACGCGGCAGGAGGTCAAATCGTCGAATCACCGCCAGGCCGATTAGAGGGGTGGCATTGGAAACAACGATCATTCGCCAGGCGCCACGTGCAGCTGTTCGACAGTCTCTAACTCATCGGCAAGTTCTTCGGCTGTGTAGTCAATATAGGGTATGTTGTATCTGCGCAGCAGTGCCAGGAAATCAACTCGACTGATCCCCAGAAGTCTGGCCGCCTTCCCGGAAGAAACCTGGCCATCGGCAAACAGGAAGATCGCGAGCCATTCGGCAACCCGACGCTGCACATCGTCCTGGCTCAGACCGTACGCAAGCAAGTCTGATGGAATCCTGACTTCGAAAGTTGTCTCTTGCATCGTCCAATCCTTACTCTACCGAGCCGCTAGGGCGCCAGACACCGAACACTCTGATAGTATTATAGCAGGAAAAGGCATGGAATGGACAGCCTTGAGCAGAAATACCCTCATATCGCCGCCTGGGTTCAAGATGGAATCGTGGAAATCGGCAACACCGACTACGATCCATCTTTCATCCGCGTTCTTGACGAAGGGGGCATGATTTGGTCAGGTGCGGATGCATACCCTTCTCTGGACAGCGCTCTAGAGGCCGCCGACGCAGCGATCGCGGAGTGGTGCCGCGTGCACATCCCAGATCTAATCGTGGGCAGCGCTGCATCCCCTTCGTATACGCCCAAGCAGGGGCAGTACCTCGCCTATATCCACCAGTATACCCAACTCCATGGTCGAGCACCCGCCGAACATGAAATACAAGCGTTCTTCGGCGTCACACCGCCGACCGTTCACCAGATGATCTTGAAGCTGGAGCAGCTCGGATTCATTTCTCGGGTGCCCAGGCAGGCTCGTTCAATCAGAGTTCTGGTGCCGGTAGAGACGTTGCCACCGTTGAGGCGTGCTTGAATCTCACAATGTAGAAGGGTGCTATGAGCCAATTCCCGACAGACCCCAAAAAGATCAAAGATCGTATCAGGCGATATGAGCGAGCGCTCGCCAATGAGAAGAAGAAATACGGCGGCTACGACGACAGCAGTGGCAAACGGTATCTTCTCGGCCCCCTCTACATGCTGCTGGGCGACGTGGACGGTGCGCTGAAGTCCTTCGCCTGGTTCGACAAGGAATTCTCCGATGACATGGGAGAACCGTTCCAGTACTTGTGCTGGAGCCTGGCGCTCTATCGATCTGGCGACCACAAGCAGGCGGCCGCCAAGCTGGCTCAGACCTGGTTCAAGAATCCGTACTTGGTAGCTCAGCTTCTTGGCATGGATCAGGAGAGGACTGGATATTCGACACGGGTCGAACTGGGAGGAGCCGGATTACGTCGCCTACGGCCCGACTGAGCTGTTGGATCTATGGGATGAGGAAGCGGTACAGTGGGCCAGAAGACGTGTTTCACCAGGAGTGGTTCGGTCGGCTTCGGGCCCAATATGTTGAGATCAACCGGCGTCTGATGAGTGAGCCTGTGGGTCCCGAGCGGAGTCGCTTGGTTCGTGAGCTATTTTCGTTGATGGAACTTGAAGGGGTAGAGCTGGAATAGGCATCGCGGGTACTGCCCCGGACCAGGTTGTCATGGCCGCTGAGCCAGCCCTGGAACGAGGGAGTTTATCCGTTCAGCCGTGTCAGGAACGTGACTGGGAAAAAGACTTCTATGCCCTCAAATGGCGAGAGAACCAACAGATCCCCATCGCCGGAGACAATGCAATCTGCTTGCCCAGCAACAGCCGCTGTCAAGAACTTGTCGTCTTTGCGATCCCGGCAGGCTTCCACCACCCGAGTCGGGATTACCAGCTCCCCCCGCAGCCGGACCACTTGGACAAGCGCAGCAATATCGTCCGGCAGGATATGGTATTTGGTGCGGAATCTGTCTCGGCCCAACACATCAACGATTTCCATCAATGTTTCGGTCGTGTAGAAGGCGGTGAATCGATGGTCGAGTAGGGCTTGCAGAATAGCCCCGGGCGGGCCCTGGCGGCGGATCAATGCGCTGACCAGCACCCCTGTGTCCACGACGGCTCGCATCTACGGCTCCGACCTGGCGGTTTCGATGTCGGCAGCAATTTCTTCAGCGGAGAATTCAGCGTTCAGGGCCGCCAGCCGGGACCAGACCTGATCGAATCGGGCCAACACTTCGCTTTCCTGCAGTTCTTGAAAACGGAGATACTCCTCGTAGGGGATCAACACCGCCTCGGGCCGAGAACCCCGGGTCAACACGAGAGGCGTCCGCTGCTTGACTACCTGGTCGAAAAAGCTTCTAAATCTGCGCTGTAATTCGGTTACACCGACGATCTTGACGCTTGGGGATGGAGTTAGACGTCTAGTTTGCGCGATTCGGAGTATTGCGATCTCGGCCATACATGGTAAAATGTGTGCAAAATATTCAATTTTATTGACTCTATTGCACACAACTATGGCAAACCAACGTCGACTTTATGAGATTGCCGAAACCCAGAGCGGTTACTTCACGGCTGCACAGGCGCGGGTGCCGGCTTCAGTGGTCCGCTGCTCTCGTACCATACCCAGCAAGGGACCTTTCAGCGAGTAGCCCACGGCGTCTATCGGCTGACCTTCTTTCCACCGGGTCCCCACGAAGACCTGTTTGTGGCCTGGCTGCGCACCGGCCCTGATTCAGTCATTTCCCATGAGAGTGCGCTGGCCCTCTTCGAGCTGTCGGATGTGCTCCCCGCTGCCGTCCACGTCATCGTGCCGCGCACGGCATCCCGGCGACGTGCCGGGCTGCGCCTGCATACCAACACGCTGGCTGAGGATGAGGTGACTCGTTACCAGGGGCTGCCGGTGACAACACCCGCCCGTACCCTCGCCGACGTGATCGTGGCGGGTACTGCTCCCGAGCAGATCGTCATGGCCGTCGAGCAAGCCCTGGATCGAGGACTGACGACGCGATCGGCGCTGCGTGTTCAGATCGAACGTCGTGGGGGACGGGTTGCGGAGTCCTTTCTCGAGTTCTGGAGACAATCGAGTGCGATACGCGAGCGGTGCGGCCTGCTGCAGAGCGTTGAGGATCGGCTGGATTAGCCGAGACGGCTGTCACGCTGGCGATGGAACTGACGAAGCCGGCATCCAGGCACGACAAAGAATGGCGTGGTATAATACTGCCGCCGCTCGCGACGGGAAGGCAAAACAGCGGTGCCCGATGGGTGCCCAAGCGCTTGATGGTGTTGGAGGTTTTCCATGACTATCTCAATTGACACAAAACCGACGGAGTCTATTCCGTTGACGGTATCCGTCAGTGATGTCATTACTGTGGGCGAGACCCGAGTGACCCTGGACACAGTCGTGGGCGCGTTTCAGAAACGGTGCGACCCCAGAAGAGATCGTCTATCAGTATCCATCTCTGCATCTCGCCGATGTATATGCAGTCATTGGTTACTATCTCGAAGCATCAGGGGCTCGTCACGGAATACCTCGAAAAACGGCAACGACAAGCGGAAGAGATCCGCCAGGAAACGAGCAGCGCTTCCCTTCTCATGGTATCCGCAGTCGCCTTCTTGCCCGGCAAGCTTCCATCTGCAGCATAGGAACAATACCATGCTGCGCCTCGCTGCAGATGAAAACCTGAACGACAACATCATACGTGGATTGTTGCGTCGCAGACCCGACTGGATATCGTGCGAGTTCGGGATGCTGGGCTATCGGGTGCTGACGATCCCACAGTTCTCGAGTGGGCTGCTCAAGAAGGTCGGATACTGCTCACGCACGATGTCGCCACGATCACTCGTTTTGCCTATGAACGAGTCGACGAGGCCAGTCTATGCCAGGGGTTTTCGAGATCAGCCAAAAACTCTCTCTCCAGAGTGTGATTGACGATCTGGTGCTATTGGTTGATCTGAGTCTGGAAGGTGAGTGGGAGGGGCAGGTCCGGTACCTTCCGCTTGCATAGTCGGCTCTTGTTCGTGCCCCCGCATCTCCTCGTAGTTTTTCTCGAATCACTGATCTTCGCCTGTCCATCAGTGGAATCAACAGACGAACACGCATGCACCGTTGGTGTATCATGGATGCATGAGGTCCCCTGAACTGGTTCCCAGACCATACGAACGGATTCCGCAGGAACTGCAGCAGCTCTCCCAGTGGGTCAACTGGCGCAACGACGACGGCCGCAAAGTGCCTGTCAACCCCAGCACGTTGCGCAATGCCGGCGTCAATTGGCCGGATACTTGGTCGAGTTTCGGCCAGGCTCGGCAGGTAGCCCTTGAGCATGAGCTGGGCATGGGCTTCGTGATCACCGAAGATGATCCATACACCTGTGTCGACCTCGACAATTGCATTGATCATGATGGCCAGATCGATGATCGAACACGCGAGATTCTCGATCTGCTCGCCGGTTGGGTGGAATTGTCGCCGTCCGAGACAGGACTGCACATTATCCCGTTCTGCTAGGGTTTCAAGGCTCGGCGGATCAACCGTCGGCTCTGGCCAGGTCTGACCTGTGGTGCTGATGCTGACTCACCCAGCAGTCATCGCAGAGATCCGGGTCATTATCCGTGCCTTCGGCGTGGCACACCGTCTTTCCGCAGACGATGCATTGCCACAGTTCACCATAGCAGTGGTCATGATTGGTACTCTCACAGCCGGGAATACGTTTGGGCGCTTCTCCCTGTTGTTTCATGGGTCAGCTCCTCAGTATTCTGAAGGTAGCAACAGACAGGTGCTACTCCGGTCGGCCTCGGTTATCAGCCACATGCGAGTACCATCGGCCAGGTCATAGCCGCTGAAGATGCGACCGCCGTGAATCAATGCCCGTTCATTGGCAGCAACGTCTTCTTCCGGCAAGCGGCCCCAGTCACCGGTTACGTGCCGATCAAGAAACTCTTGCGGCGTCTGTCCTGCGCTCTCCAGGGCAGTCAAGGCGCCAGGAGTGGCAACAACACGGCCTAGCAAGAAGAGACTCGGCTTCGAGTTCCTCCGGATACGCTGATCCTCCGGCCGTAACTCGGCTTGCTCGAGCCATTCTTGAAGCCTGAGGTTTGTGACCCATACCTTGTCGACAAAGTCGGCCAGATCTGCCTGACTCTGCGGATTCACCTGCGCGATCTCGGTGGCATCGTCGTTGAGCCGGGCATGCACTCGCAATCCGCCGATGACCATCGTGACTCGGATGGGTATCCAGCCCAGTGTGCTGTCCAGGAAGAACACGACTTCCGGATCTGCCTGAACGAAATCGGCCTGTTCGCGGTAGTGGGCAACGACCATGCAGTTGTTGCCGGTGTTTCCGATGTAGAGGGTGTCATAGCCCTCCATATCCAGTTGGAGAACAGCACCTGCTTCGACAGGTCTACTCCATGCTTCTTGGCAAGCTGTTCAATGACAGCCTGCATCTGTGGACACGCTTTCATGGTTTGTCTCCTTGTCCAATGGAAAAAGCCGCTGTCTATTGGTGCCAGACAGCGGTTCTTCGGTACGCGCAAAAAGGCCCGTCTCCGGTGAGACAGACCTCGTTCACACGATTCGATTGTCAGCTTCTGATGCTTATTTCTGCGTGCGGTACGTCAAAGTGCAAGGTATGACTATCATACAGGATGGGGTCAATGTACACTGATTTGAGTGGTTTTTTCGGTCATCCAGACTTTAGGCCAGCATTTCGTCAATTCCTCGAGAAGCCATCGGTCGTCTCGCACTGCTGTCAGCAACCCCATAGCAAAATTCGACGTCGCGATTTGATCATTGAACTAAGGTTCCTTGTCGCAATCGCTGCCTCTGTCGTGAAGAAGCTAACGCTGAGACGACTCCACGAGCGCCTTGATGACCTTGAGCATCTTGCGCTCCATCACGAACGATATGGGCTCCATCAGCAACGGACCTCCCATGAGCCTGGAACGAAAATCGTCATTGTGGTGGTAGCGAGTTCGAGAGAGAAGTCTCGAGGTCCCCTCTGGCTGCACGAGGAGTAGAAAAGCCCAGCTGGTCGAGAGCGCCGCGCTGTCGTCCGCTTCGGCGGGATTGCCGTACAAAACGAGAGCTGTGGGTTTTTCGACGATGGCGACGGTCATCGGGGGCGCCTCCACGTGTAGCTTGATCGGGTCGCCCACTCGAATATGTTGATGCTCTTCGAGGACATGAGAGCTGTTCTCGATCTGACAGCCAGTGAGGTTCTCAAGCTTCTGATAGGTGTAGAATCCGCCTCGACCCTGGCCGATCTGTACAATCCAGGGCCAGACTTGCTCTGGCGTTGCATTGATCGAAATGGCGTGATTAGCCGTCCACTTTGGTTCGGAGACGAGTTCGTCGCCTGGATAGGAGTTTTCAATTTCTTCGTCGGTCGCTCCCCATCTGCGGCGTCCGGACCTGAGGAAGGGAGTGACGAAGGCGATGCCGATCTCGAAGCCTCCCCAGAGGGATTCAACCAATGAAGTACCAATCCATGTCATCGTGGCACCTTCCACTCCCCAGAACAGACAGTATACCCCAGCTTTGCCCGGGCGGTCTCGTTTCCTAGAAGTTTGATGAGCGGGTTTCGCAGAGTGCTGGCATGTGTCGTGCGTCCATGCCGGGCTCTATTCTCTTGCACCCAAGCGCCATCCCAAACCATGCGCGCGTTGAATGCCAGGAGGCCGCTAAGTACTCCCAGCGCCATATTGCGGGACACTGATTGTCAAGCCGGGCCTTCGTACGTTGCTCCAATTATACTACGACGCCAAGCCCCTTTGTTCGGTGTCATTCATGGGCAAAACGACAAACTACGCCAACAGTCGCTCCGTCTGCTCCTCCTCACCGGATCGCGTTCCGCCCAGAAGCTCGGTCAATGTAACGGATCGATATTGCAGTCATTTCTTCGCACATCAAAATGCCGGCCAGAAACTCGAGCGCAGCAGCATGACCGTGGACGTGATCAATCAGGACATCCGCGTCAATCAAGTGCATCAAGGTGCGTCCCTTGACGAATTTGGTCCACATATGTGACACTGTCAGCCGGAAGGTCGCCGCGATCAGCCCACAGACCAAAGGTTGGCGCGTGTTACGACAACCTCATCATCGACATGTAGCTGGCTGCGCAGTGGAGGCCAACTGATAGAATTGCGGATTCGACGGATCAACGTGGACCGTTCCTAAACCAATTCCGCAGTCAATGGATCAGCCTGCAAACAGAAAGCCTGCGCCTCTAACAAAGAAACACAGGCCAACATGTCACTTCTAGTGAGCCCCCTGGGACTCGAACCCAGAACCCGCGGCTTAAAAGGCCGCTGCTCTGCCAATTGAGCTAGGGACCCAATCCAGTTAGCAAGTGTAACATACTCCTACACGCCCCGACAAAAAGGGGCGGCAAAATTCCGCTTTTCGATCCAAGAGCGGCTCTCCTTGATCCGCGACCCCGCCGCCGTAGCAGGATAGTAGGGCGATCGCGTCTAAATTGGGCGTCCAGAGGTAGCGAGCCGCAATGTTACGCTCGACAGGCGGAAAATCGCCCCGCCGGCATGCTGTGCCCCTCTGGTAGGAAAATTAGATGCGATTGCCCTGGCACGATAGTCGAAGCCATTGACCTCTGGTATACTGTCCAGCATGTCACGGAGAGACCCTTACCGAATCGCTTTGATCATCGACAGCAAAATGCACGCCTATGACACTTGCCCTTGAACCCGTCGTAGCAATCGTCGACAAAGCGGTACCGGCTATTTGTCCGGCTCTGCAACTGGTCGTTGTCCACCAGACAGAAACGGTTCTCTCGATCAGTCGAGGGTTGCTCGATCCCTTGCAGCCGGCAACATCGATCGACGCCGACACACGGTTCGATCTCGCCTCCGTGACCAAGCTGTTCACCACCACGGCGTTGATGCGACTGATCGAGCACGGGCTGGTCACGCTCGATCAGCCCCTGTTCCAGGTGTTGCCGGACTTCGACGGCGTCCGTCCCGTTCGGCCATACGAAGACCCACTGGCAGCGGACGCATGGATCGAGATCGCGTCCGCTGCCGATCAGGTGGACTCGCGCCGGACCACCTTTCGCGATTTGCTGACCCATACCGCCGGCCTGCCGGCCTGGCGACCACTCTTGCACAGCGGTTCGGCTGCGGCTGCTCGCCGGATGGCAGTGGCGACCGATTTTGCCTGCGCGCCGGGTGAGCACGTTCTCTACAGCGACATCGGGCTGATCTTGCTGGGCCTCGCCGTCGAACGCATTGTCGGGGCAACGCTGGACCGGGCTATTGCCGATCTGGTGCTCGAGCCGCTGGCATTGCACCATACCCACTTCCGACCGAATACGTTCGCAGTCGAGGCCGACCCGACGACAGTCAAGCCCGCGTGCGGTCTGCCACCGGCTGCGATCTGTGCACCGACCGAAACCTGCACATGGCGCGGCTGGCGTATCCAAGGCATTGTGCATGACGAAAACGCTTGCCGGCTCGGCGGCGTGAGTGGTCATGCCGGTCTCTTCTCGACAGCGCAGGACGTTGCGCAATTCGGCCAGACCTTCCTGGACAGTAGCTCGCCTCTGCTGTCAGCCTCCATGGTTGCTGTCATGACGTCGCTGCAAGCAGCAGAAGATGCGACGCGCAAAGGGCTCGGTTTCCAACTCTGGTCACCGGATCCGGAAACCTGTGGCCATCCGTTCAGCCCAACATCTTTTGGGCATACGGGATTCACCGGTACATCGCTCTGGATCGACCCGCAACGCAGTCTTGCTGTTGCCCTACTGACCAACGAGGTGTATTACGGGCGGCGCGATCGGAAAATCGGGCGGCTTCGACTCGAACTGCACCAAGAGATCGTGAAGGCAGTCGATGCACATCTATGGCGAGCAACGTAAGCAGCTCTGGGCGCAGCTTCTCTGCGTCATGGATATTGTACGGAGGCAATAGGCAGATATGTACGTGGTCGGGCTCATCTCCGGAACGTCAGCGGACGGTATCGACGCCGCAGTGGTCGAACTGGACGGAGCGCCGCCTACCCTTGAGTGGACGCTGTTGGCGGCGACGGAAGTGCCGTTCGATCCCCAATTGAGCGAGATGATCTTCGCCGCCTTTCGCCCCGAAACCGCCACAGTGGATCGCCTCTGTGCACTTAATTTCTATCTAGGCGACGCGCTGGCGGATGCCGCGCTGACGGCCATCGATCTGGCCGGTCTGCATCCCCAACAGGTGGATCTGATCGGCAGCCACGGTCAGACTGTCTGGCACATTCCCGAGGGCCCGGACGCGTCTACGCTCCAACTCGGAGAAGCGGCAGTAATTGCGGAACGGACGGGCATCACGACCGTGAGCAACTTTCGCACACGCGATATGGCCGCCGGCGGCCAAGGCGCTCCTCTGGTTTCGTTTGTCGATGCACTGCTGCTACGCGATCCGATCCACATCCGCGTGGCGCAAAACATCGGTGGCATCGGCAACCTCACCTTCCTGCCGCCGAGCGGCGACGCCGGTTCGATCTTGGCCTTTGATACCGGACCCGGCAACATGTTGATCGATGATGCCGTCCTGCGCATGACCGGCGGCGCCATGCGCTTTGACGAAGATGGCCGGATCGCCGCCTCCGGAACGGTTTCGCAATCGCTGCTTCGGGAGCTGCTGGCGCATCCCTATTATGCCCAGCGTCCGCCCAAGACCACAGGGCGTGAAGAATTCGGCCGCCAATATGGTGGAGAAGTCTGGCGTCGAGCACAGGAAGCCGGTCTAGCGGCTCCTGACATCGTCGCCACCGTGACTGCACTCACCGCTGAATCGATTGCGCATGCCTACCGAGCATATCTGCCGGTGCTGCCGCACCAAGCGCTGGTGAGTGGCGGTGGTGCGCGCAATGCAACGTTGCTCAGGCAATTGGCATCACTTTTGCCCGGGACCGCCATCCTCACGACCGACGACGTCGGACTGCCATCGTCCGCCAAAGAGGCCGTGGCATTTGCGGTGCTTGCCTATGAAACTTGGCATCAGCGTCCCGGCAACCTGCCTGCGGCAACCGGGGCGCGCCGTCGCGTGGTGCTGGGCAACATCACGCCCATTTGAGGTACAATTGACCGACCTTGGTTCCCCTACGTTGAAGGAAGAAAGCTATGACTCACCTACCACGTTCGCTGACGGAAGACCGTAACCCGGTCAGTGCAGACATCGATGCTGTGTCTACACTGGAAATGGTACACATTATCAATACCGAAGACGCCAAGGTTGCCTTCGCGGTAAGCACGGAGGCGGCCAAGATTGCGGATGCCATCGACGCCATCGTCGAACGGATGCAACAGGGTGGTCGACTGATCTATGTGGGCGCCGGTACGTCAGGCCGGCTCGGCGTACTGGATGCGTCAGAGTGTCCGCCGACCTACGGCGTGCCGCCGGACCTGGTCGTCGGCCTCATTGCCGGCGGTGCACAGGCCGTTGTCAGCTCGATCGAGGGTGCGGAGGACATTCCCGAGAACGGCCAACGAGACATTGCGCATCTTGTCGTGGGCGCGACGGATAGTGTCGTCGGTATTGCGGCCAGCGGGCGTACGCCCTATGTGGTCGGCGCCATGGAAGAGGCGCGCACACGTGGCGCCCTTGTCGTCAGCATTACCTGCAATCCGGACTCCGCCATGGCCCAGCGCGCCGATATCGCCATCGAGCCATTGGTTGGCCCCGAGGTGGTCACCGGTTCGACACGCATGAAGGCAGGTACGGCCCAGAAGATGGTGCTCAACATGTTGTCGACCGGCGTGATGATTCGGCTCGGCAAGACGTATGGCAATCTGATGGTGGATGTACAGACCTCCAATAGCAAACTTCAAGATCGCGCCCGTCGTATCGTCTCCGAAGCCACGGGATTGCGCCTGTCTGCGGCCGCGCACGCACTGGAAGCGGCAGACGGCGAGGTCAAAACCGCCATTCTTGCGGAACTCGGCGGCATGGCTCCGGAGGAAGCGAGAAGAAGACTGGAAGCGGCGGGCGGCGTCATACGTCGTGCGCTCCAGGCTGGAGGCTAAATGACTGTCGCCAAAACGACGGCGCACGATGGCCGCTATGTGCTCGGCATCGATGGTGGCGGGAGCAAGACCGCCGTCCAAGTAGCGCAAACAGACGGACAAGTTCTGGGCGTCGGACATGCCGGAGCGTCAAACTACCAAGCCGTTGGATTGGAGCGTGCTCTCGCAGCGCTGAACGTTGCGATTGGCGAAGCTTGCACAGAAGCGGGAATCTCGTTATCCCAGATCAGTGCGGTCTGCCTGGGATTGGCCGGGGTTGATCGGCCGGAAGATCGGGCCGTCTTCGATGAATGGCTGGACACAATCGCACCCAATACACGCCAGGAGATTGTCAACGATGCGCATCTGGTTTTGGCCGCGGGAACACCTGACGGATGGGGAATCGCATTAATCTGTGGGACCGGGGCCATTTGCATTGGCCGCAATCGGAAGGGCGACCTGGCAAGAATTGACGGATGGGGACATGTTCTGGGCGATTTAGGCAGCGGGTACGCGATCGGCCGCCAGGCGCTACAATCCGCCATGCAAGCCCACGACGGCCGCTGCTCCGCCGGCGTCCTGTTGTCGGCGATCTTGCGCCATTGGCACCTCTCCCAGCCGGAAGAACTCATTGCCTATGTCTATCAACGGCCGGCATCCACGACAGAAATTGCCGGCATTGCTCGCCTGGTTGAACAGGCGGCAGGGACAGGTGATGAAAGCGCCCGGAATATTGTCGCAGATGCCGGGCATAAACTGGCCCGCTCAGTCGCTACCGCTGTCAAACAACTCGAATTCTCGGGCCCCGTTCCTTGTGCGCTGGCCGGCGGCGTTATTACGCGTGGTGACCATGTGCGGGACGCATTTTTATCGGCGGCGCACGCAACCGGCTTGGCCCTGGCACCTGTCGAGCTTGTCTTCAGTCCCGTCAGCGGCGCCGTGCGACTGGCGCAACGCCTGCTTGCCGACTGACCGCGCGGGGCGCGCTGTTTAGGATGGCCACATTAGTGCACTGAAGAGCAACAGCAGGAAGAGTGCGGTAAGTACTAGCACTTTCCAGGCGTCGATGCGGGGATCGAAATAAGGCGAAACGCGGAACGGATTCTCGTCCATGTTCAACGCTCCTGATCTTCGGCATAGCCGGCTGCATCTCGAATCCAGCGTCCATAGTCGATTTCATTGCCGTTGGGGGACGTAGGGATGATCGCAGCGAGGATATCCGGCAAGAGAGCGGCGAGCTCCTGATAGGTACAAATTCCAGCTTCGAAGAGCTTTGACATGGCAAATGGGCCGATGCCTCGAATTGCCATCAGATCGTCGGGCATTGGTCCAGCATATTTCGCACCGACACGCCCATGCTCTTCCGCCAGAGTTTGCGCGCGTGGCGGCCATTCCTGTACATCGGCGCTGACGGGCGGCTGCACGATCCTGCGTAGTTCATCCACCGTGGTATTGGCAACCTGATGCCACGTATAGATTCCCGCGGCATACAACCGGCGACGATAAACCTTGCCTATCCCTTTGATCTTCGAAAGATTGTCGGGATAGCCATTCACAAGGGGCTGTTCGACGCGCGATGCGGGTTGCTTGACGGGTATCGCTTGCGAATCCATGCTAGTGGCACAGACAGCACCAGAGGAAGAAGAATCGAGTGATTCATCAACGACCGGCACGGGTGAAGACCAGGCACGCGTCTGAGCAGCCAACTCGGCTAGTTCAGCACGCGTCGCGCCACGGAGACTGATTCTCGATCGGACGCTAGCTCCGCATTCGAAGTCCGATTGGAGACCGCCTGTGTAATCTCGTCGACCGTCGGGAAGACACCATCATCTTCATCCCAGGGTGAACGGGGCAAAGATGGACCATCCTCTTCAGCGCTCTGATCATTGATTTCGACAATCGTTTGGACATCTGTCTCGCCGTCAGTCCCTGCAATTTGACCATGTTCAGAATCGTCGCCGTGGGGTGGATCGTCACCAGGTTCCACGTCAACCCGGGACGGTGCGGACTCCGACTCAGATCGATCTACTGGTTGCTCGCGACGTCGCGCGACGGCCATAGCAGCTGCGATTGTCGCTAACCGACGCTTGAACTCAGGATCTTCGTTTGCGGTAGCTGTCGCCGAGGGCGTGCTGACCGCAGTCGTCTCCGCAATTGACCTGACTTCTTGCCCAGCAATAGCCGGGCCATCGCTATGCTCGATCTGGTCGTCCGCCTTTGCGGTCGTCTTGCGTACGTGGTGTTCGCCGGAGATGACGACTCGGACCGTACGGTCCGCATTGCCGCTCGCATCGGTGTCCTCCCCCTTCTCATGGTCCACAGGGCAGGTGGATGGGGCAATTGTCGGCGTGCGGACGATTACGTCAACTCCGGCGGTTCCCCCCTGCTGCGGCTCCGACTCGTCTACGGCCGTGACGGATTTTTCGGCATCATCTGGGGACACGATCGAACTTGGTTCACCAATGGATGCCTGCGAAGGTTGTACGCTCTTGTCCGCCTGCAGCTCGGCGCTGTCTGCATGGTTTTCTGTTGCGATGACAGTGCCCGCGATCTCGGGCACTTGCTCGACATGCGATTCCGGCGGCATTATGGCGTCACTGAAAGTAGTGGGATCCTGTTCACCGGCGGGAAACTGCGTAGGAGTACCTTGCCCGGTTGTAATATAGTCGACCGCCGGTTCTACAGTTTCGGGTTCCGGAAATATGTTGGCTGTGTCGTAAACCGGAGGGACCCAGACGGGGATAGGGTCTTCTCCACCCCCCATGTCCGTCCCGCGGCTTTCGTATGAACGCAGTTCTGCTTCTAGATCAGCGATGCGCCGATCGGTGACAATCATACGTTCACGCCGGAAGTGAAACCACTCCCACAGCGTGGAGAGCGTGAATCCAAGGACGAATCCGGCAAGCACAAACCACATAAATTGCCAGTACATGGGGCGAGTATCCTCCGCGGAATCGGCTTGAAGGAATGTACGAAATATCCGGACAGAACCCCCCAAAAGAGTGTTGTCCAGAGATCGATCGGCCGGGTCACTGTCGTGGAGTTTTGGCCCGTCTCGATTGGGGGCGCCAAAAACGAGTGGTATCCCGAATTGTGTGTAAGTTCGCAATCCACCAGAGAGAGCAAGCCACTTATACACAGTTCATGGTATACCATCGCGCCGGAAATGTTGTAGCTATCATACACAGAAGAATTGTAGCTGTCAACGAATTCGATTATGTCATGTCAGACGGGGCCTCGGCGCTGACGCGCGGCCTCGAAGAGGATAATAGAGCCTGCAACACCGGCGTTTAGCGACTCGGTTCGTCCGAGCATGGGAATGGCAATCGGCGTGGCCAAGTTACGACCTTGTTGAGAGGCGCCGCTCGTTTCGCCGCCGACGACCAGAACTGCCGGCTTCGTCCAATCGACCTCATCGTAGGCGAGTGTGCCGGCAGAATCCGCCAGGTAGAGGGCGTGACCGGCAGGGGTTAGCTTACGGACGGCATCCCATGTGTCACAGATGCGTATGGGGATGCGAAAGTGGGCGCCCATGGCGGCGCGGATGACCTTGTCATTGAAGGGGTCCACCGTGTCTGGACAGAAGATCACACCGCCGGCGCCTGCTGCTTCGGCTGAACGCAGAAGCGTGCCGGCGTTGCCGGGATCGCGAATCTGATCCAATAGCAAGAGCATCCTTGAATCAACAGGGAATTCCAGCTTCGGGAGCGGGACAACCGCCGCGAGACCCTGTGGCGTGACGGTACCAGCCACCGCAACGAACACCTCGGTAGTGACAGCGAGGGTATCAATCTGGTGCGCCGCGCAGTTCGTCGAGAAGTGCCAATGCTCGTTGATTTGTCCGTATGAGATCTGGAGCGAAGATGAGTTGGCGGGGGTAGATCCGGGCACGCCAGGCATCGTCAACCAATCGTACACCTTCCAGCAGCAGCGCTTGTTCGCTCAGACGATATTTGCGTTTGTGCAGCTTGCGCACGTACTTGACACGTGTATTCCGAAGGCTGGATACAATGGTATCGTCCATGGATGAAGGCTCCAATGAAAACGGCAGGGACTCAGTCCCTGCCGTTTTTCTCTCGTCTGCCAGACGCTTACCTGCTATGTCAACTGCTCTTTGGCGACGTCGACAAGCTTGCCGAACGCCGCCGGGTCGTGCACGGCGATATCGGCGAGCACCTTGCGGTCGACCTGGACGTCTGCCAACTTCAGCCCATGAATGAACCGGCTATAGCTGAGGCCATTGATGCGGGCGGCGGCATTGATGCGCGTAATCCAGAGGCGGCGAAAATCGCGTTTCTTGTTGCGGCGGTCACGGTACGCATAGAACAGGGATTTGAGCATGGCTTCGTTGGCGCGCCGGTAGAGGCGATGGCGTGAGCCATACTGTCCCTTGGTGAATCTTCAGTACCTTCTTGTGTCGCTGGTGTGCGTACACCTTTGGTCGTGAACGTAGGCATATTTGTCTCCTTCCGTGAGGGCGGACCCGGCTCTAGCGCCAGTCTCACTTACAGGCCGATCACGTTTGGTGGTTCGTTCGTCAATTGCAGTGGAAGGCGACTGCTACTTGACGGCCTTGCCGCCGGTCGCCTCGACCTGCTTGATGTTGCTCTTCACTGTGCTGGGCACAGCGTGGCGGAACTGGCGGTTGGTCGCCTTGCGCTTCTTGCGCCGCAAGTGGGTTCCGGCCCGCCTTCATGCGCATCAGCTTCCCTTTTTTGGTCAGCCGAAAGCGCTTGGCCGTCCCCTTATGGGTCTTCATCTTCGGCATAATGGCCTCCTTCAACAACAGTTCATTCAACCATCAGACTGTCTGGCAGACATACAAAAACGGGCAGGCAGCCCGTTTTTTGCAAACGATTTTGTTGTTCACCTCAGTTACCGAGCCAGTCCGCATCGACTCGACTGAGCAGCTACGTCGGCCTCTGATCTGAACGGGCGCCAACACCATGACCATGCTGCGACCGTCTAGGGATGGATACGACTCGACCGACGACCACATCGGCAACATCTTCAGCAACACGCTTCATCAGATCGCGTGCAACTTCAGGATGGGCAATCTCGCGTCCCCGGAAGCGAATCCGCACCCGGATCTTGGCACCCTCCTTGCGCAAACTTGCGAATCTTCTTGAGCACAACCTGAATGTCATGCTCGTCTGTCTTCGGGCGCAGACGAACTTCCTTGATCTCGATCTGCTTCTGCGCTCTCCGCGACTCACGCTCACGTTTCTGCTTCTCATACAGGTACTTGCCGTAGTCCATCAAGCGACAGACCGGCGGATTGGCATCGGGCGCGACTTCAACCAGATCCAGATTCTCGCTCTTCTGCAAGCTCCAACGCTTTGCGATACCGAGCATGATGCCCAGTTGTTCCCCTTCCGGGCTGATCACGCGAACTTCACGTGCCCGAATCATATCATTGATTCGCGTGTTGTCCGTCTGCTGACGTGGGTATCGGATAGGTGCTCTTCGTGCGATATTGCGTGCTCCTTTAATGCAAACTGTTCATCAATCGTTCGGCGTAACCTGTCCGGTCATCTGCCGCTCAGGTCGGCAGGTTCACACCGATATCGCAGTCAAACGATTCAGGCGAACTTGGCTGCAAGTATAGCATTCGCCAGGTGGAGCGTCAAGTTCAGATGCAAATTTTTCCCGGTGTAACGCGATGACACGGCATTGTTCACATATCAGGGACACAACGGACAGCTCGCCAGATCGGCTGACCGATGCCTCAGCCGCGTCCATCACAGTTCGGCGCTCGTTCTGCGATACTGATGCGCTCAGACCATGGCGACAAACTCGTCGACCGGCAGCCCATTCTGGCGCGAGCCGTCTCGCTTGCGCAGCGCCACCGTGCCCTCTTCCATCTCCCGATCGCCCACCACCGGCATGTAGGGCACCTTCATCAGCTGGGCCTCGCGAATCTTGGCATTCATGCGCTCGCTGCTGAGATCCGCCGTCGCACGTACGCCCGCGCTCGTCAAGCGCTGAGTCAAGCCTCGACGGCATAGTCGTTGTGATCGCCGGTGATCGGAATGACCCGCACCTGTTGCGGGCGCCAGCCAGACCGGGAAGTGCCCCGGCATAGTGCTCGATCAGAAAGCCGATCATGCGCTCATGGGTGCTCAACGGCGCACGATGGATACAGAGCGGCGTCTCCTCATTGCCGTCGGCGTTGACGTACGTCAGGTCGAATCGCGGCGGAACCGCAAAGTCGACCTGATTGGTCGCCAGCGTGAACTCTCTGCCGATGGCGCTCCAGATCTGCACATCGATCTTGGGGCCATAGAACGCCGCCTCATCCGGCACCTCCACGAACGGCACGCCGCCGTTGATCATGGCCCGGCGCACCATCTCCTCGGTCTTGAGCCAGAGCCGCTCGTTGTCCACATACTTCTTGCCCAGGCCCTTGGCATGATGCGTGCTCAGCCGCATGACATACTTGTCGATCTCGAAGAGGTCGAAGTAGTTGCGATAGAGGTCGATCACGCCCATGAACTCCTGCTCGAACTGCTCTTCCGAGCAGTAGATGTGCGCATCGTTCATCTGCATCGAGCGCACGCGCATGAGGCCGAAGAGTTCACCGCTCTTTTCATAGCGATAGCAGGTGCCGTACTCGGCCAGGCGCACCGGCAGATCGCGGTAGCTGCGCAGCTTGCTGCCGTAGATCTTGTGGTGCATCGGACAGTTCATGGGCTTGACGAAGTATCGCACGCCGTCCAGATCCATGGGCGGATACATGCTCTCCTCGTAGTAGGGCAGATGGCCGCTGCGCAGGAAGAGATCTTCCTTGGTCAAGTGGGGCGTGCGCACATGATCGTAGCCGGCTGCGACTCCACGTCGTGGGCCAGCTTCTCAAGCTGCTCGACGATGACCGTGCCATTGGGCAGCCAGAGCGGCAGACCGGGGCCCAACCTCTTCGTCGAAGATGAAGATCTCCAGCTCACGGCCCAGTTTGCGATGATCGCGCTTCTTGGCCTCTTCCAGCATGTCGAGATGCTGCTTGAGTTCCTTCTTGTTGCGCCAGGCCGTGCCGTAGATGCGCTGCAGCATCGGGTTGTGCTCATCGCCGCGCCAGTAGGCGCCGGCGACAGTCATGAGCTTGAAGCCGTCAGGCGGGATCTTGCCCGTGTGTTCCACATGCGGGCCACGACAGAGATCTTCAAACGAATCCTGCGTGTAGGTGCTGATGAGCGGCTTCTCAACCACCTCATTGCCGTATTCATCGACGTCGCCGGCTTCAAGAGCCGGCGATCAGACTCGAGCTTGTAGGGCTGATTGGGCAAAGAGCGACGCGTGCTTCGTCGGCGCTGACCTCCCGATAATGAAATGGATGCTTGCCGCCGATGATCTGGCGCATCCGCTTCTCGATGGTCTCCAGATCTTCGGGCGAAA
The DNA here is from genome assembly GCA_963715415.1 of uncultured Chloroflexia bacterium. Classification (GTDB taxonomy): domain Bacteria; phylum Chloroflexota; class Anaerolineae; order Caldilineales; family Caldilineaceae; genus JAWKOK01. Next base: position 143,207 of record CAVQSG010000006.1, read on the forward strand.
AGGTGCGCGGCTTGCCCTCGTCATCCACGCCCAGGTCGAAGTCGTAGTAGAAGCCGGTATCGATCGGCGGACCGATCGCGATCTTGGCGTCGGGGTAGAGTTCCAGCACCGCCTGCGCCATCACGTGCGCGGCGCTGTGGCGGATCTTGTACAGATTGTCTTGTTCGATTTCGCTATATCCAGATGCGGACATGAGTATCCTTCCATAAAGCCGTCGTAGCAACTTGTAGCTGTTCGATCAACACCGACAATAACTCAACAATAGCCTGCAGCACAGCGCTGACAAAATGAACCACTCCACGCGCAATCGACCATGCAACTGCGTCGTCGAACAGCAAGATCACCAGCCACGCGCCAAACAACAACATCAATATCGCCATCCACTTTCCACGACGAGCCGCAGCCGCTTCTTGTCTAACTTGCTCAGGGGTCTTGTCCGTCTTCAGCGTGATGGACATCGGCGAGACCATGCTCGCCCCGGCCTTCGACCACTTAGACAGATTACGAAAGAAGATACCAATTGAGATCAGCAGAATTGCAAGCGCAACGTACGGAACAAGACTAGCAACGCCCTCGGGGACATTCTCCACGATGAATGCTCCAATCGTATTCGCTTGTGTCTTCGAACGGGGTAGGGGCCGACGAACCGCCTACGAGTATATCACGAATACGCTTGCGATCTGAGAGCGAATCTGCTATTCTAATCAGAACATATGTTCTGTCACTAGTACCCAGTGGGTAGACCTCATGCACCTTTCAGGACTCGATTGGATAAATCCCCTCGACGGATTGCTCGGTCGCGTGCTTCACGGACCGACTCACCGCTTCACCTTTGACGCACTCGGCCAGTTTTCTGGTCGCGATGTCGAAATGCTTCTTCGACAGTACGGTGTACCCATTTGGGGCCGCGAAGCCCGATTAGACAGTGAACGGGCATTCCTCGTCAAGCGCAGTCAGGCAGTGTGGGCGGAATACATTCTCTGCCGTGCGAACGTGCCGCTGACTTGCCCGTTGCTGGACTCGCGCAACCAACAGTATCGTCAGCGACACGAGCACGGCTCGATGCCGACTCCCTGGAGCGAACAAGGAGTCAAGGCCCGTAGTTTCGTCGACCACATCGTTGACGCTCTGAACGGGCTGATCGGCTGACGCGCTACGGTACTCATACGCTCTCGATAATCGGGATGCTTTCGCCCTCAGGCTACCGGCCATTTGGCTTCAAATTGGCTGCTCCGGCGGTTGGTGGTGCACAAAGTATCCTGGTTTTTCTGCCGTGCAGCTTCGTCGCACTGGGTCAATCTCCTTCGTCTGCCAACCAATTCGCAGCCCACCAGGTCAGAAGCAGCAGATGCTGCATGCCTTGTCCGATGTTTCGCGGGTCGATCCACTCCTCGAGCCTGTGGGCATTCCCGCCGTGGACAATGCCGATGCAGACGGCTGGAATACCCCGGCTGAGTGGAATATTGGCATCGGTGCTGCTGACGCGTAGATCGGGCTCTGAAGTCAAACCGGCGGCGACCAGTGCGTTTTCTGCAGCTTGTACCAGGGGATGATCCTGGGCGATCTCGCCCGCCGGTCGTTCGCCAATGGTCTCCTGCTTTACCTTGACGCCCCACTTCTTCCAGCGTGTCGTCTGGTGCCGGCTGATGATGCGTTGGACGGCGACGACGAGGTTTTTCAGCTCGGTCGGATCTTCGCTGCGCATGTCCAGGTCAAGTGTTGCCTGTTGTGCGATGGTATTCACGGTTGTGCCGCCTTCGAAGCGCCCAATGTTGAAGGTCGTGCGCGGCTGTTTTGGCACCTTTAGCCTCACGATGTCGGACGCGATCAGTGAAAGCACATGGACGGCGCTTGGCGTACCAAAGTCGCTCCAGCTATGTCCGCCCGGCGCTTCGACCGATATTCGAATGCGTATCGATCCCAATCCGCGGTGCACGATGCGCCCGAGCCCCATACCCTCGATCACGATCGCGGCACCGATGCGCTTTTCTAGTTGATCGACCAGGAAACGCATGCCGCGCAGGTCGCCGAGACCTTCCTCCCCGGTATTGGCCGCCAACCAGATGTCGACGGGGGGCGGCTCCAGAGTCGATAGGGTTTCGGCTAAGGCTAATAGACTTGCAACGCCAGTTGAGTTGTCGCCGATTCCGGGCCCGTAGATTCGATGGTCGTCCGAATGTTTGATTGCTAGGTCGGTGCCACGGGGGAAGACCGTGTCCGTATGTGCACTGACGAGTAGAGCTGGCTTGTCCGAATGACGACCGCGAATGCGGCCGTATACATTGCTCTCTTCATCGAGTTGCAGGTCGCCCAATCCGAATTTCCTCATTCGTTCGTAGACAAATTGGGCCCGCGCATACTCGTCACCTGTAGGCGCTGCAATCTGCTGCACGTCGATGCTCAGTTCGGTCAGGGTATTCGTGCTGTTGAGATACTGTTTGGCTGCAGTGACTACTGCTTCATATTCCGAGCTGATCATGATCTGATGTGTTTCGGACCCTCGAATCTCCAAACCGCTCTGGCCGGCCATGGATGTCCACAATGAACCTCCGGTGGTGGCTGGAACGAGTGCTCCGGCAGACAGGCTGCACCCACCTCCCAACGGCTGAAACAGAACAGAAAAAGCTTCGTCCCATGGGACGAAGCTATGTTCGCGATTCCACCCATGTTGTCCGGTCAGGTCGACCAAACCACTTGTGGGGCCGATAACGAAGCCACTCGTTTTCTCTTACATCCAACCGTTTCTCGTTCGACGCTGGATTCAGAGATCCGCTCGCAGGTGGTCGCCGGGATAACGCTCACAAAGACTTTCAGCCTGTGGTCTTTGCTCTCTGGGAGTGATTTTAGTCCCGGATTGTCCTGGTCAAGGCGTTTGAGCCATGCCGTCAGCTGTACAACATTGCGATCTTCTTCAGTGGGCGATACTGGACTTGAACCAGTGACCTCTACGATGTCAACGTAGCGCTCTAGCCAACTGAGCTAATCGCCCTTACGAATAGACAAGTATATCAGACATCGTCGCGTTTTGCAAATAAAATTGCATCGTGGGGTGCAGTTCATGGTGGGGGGGCAACAGCCTGTCGGTAACGTCCCCGGCACGCCGCACACCAGGCGACGCATACAAAACTTTGCGTGCGGCGTGCCGGGGACGGGGCCTGCCCCAAGGTTGAAATACGCCCTGCATCGTGGTGCATCGTGTGACGGCACAGTTCGTTGATGCTGCGTTTCGGACATGTTAGAATGAATGCGGCAGGCAGGCTGTCTACTCAACGCACGTGTTACGGCTGGAGAGCAAAGCGCTGTTGGCTGCGTCGACCACTTGACGGGGATCGCGAAGGCGACGCGCTTCGCTGTGCACGCGGCTGATGCTCACTTTGGGCATCACAACTGCCGCCCACCAAACGCTAACATCACTCAAACGAGCAGAATTGATCGACCGCGCCCCTGTCCCTTATTAAGAGAGGCCTGTTAAATGCCAGTCGATGTCTTGACCGAAACGACCATCTCGCGCCCAAGACAGGAAATCGCGTCGTTCGCAACAGACCCTGACAACGCGCCCGCCTGGTACGTCAACATCAAGTCTGTCGAATGGAAGTCTGATCCACCGCTGCGGATGGGATCCAGGATTGGCTTCGTCGCCCACTTTCTTGGCAAACGGCTGGCATACACGTATGAGGTTGTCGAATAATTGCCAGGCTTTCGCTTTGTCATGCGGACGGCCGAAGGCCCATTCCCCATGGAGACTACCTATGCGTGGGAGTCCATCTCTGATGCGCACACCCGAATGACACTTCGAAATCGTGGACACCCAACCGGGTTCTCGAGGCTCGTGGCGCCGATCATGGCACTGGCGATGAGGCGCGCCAACACCGCCGATCTTGCAAGGCTCAAGTCGCTCCTGGAACACAATTCAGGACATCCGGGCGCAAACCTCGATGGTGCCTAACGCCTTGCCCAATCAGGATCAGACACTTTCGAACACACATGAACGGGAGGAGCAGCTCGTGCACAACGCCCTTTTGATCGCGTTCTTCCTTTTCGTTTTCTCGGTACCCTCCGTCAGCGCGATGGCGCCACCGTCGTCGCCCACTCCGACGGAGGCGATCCTTCCGTGGCCGGTATGCACGCCACCGCCCTGCCCGCCTGACGGACAATACGCCTGCGGCAATACAAATGGTTGTCCCGGCGGATGCGGCACAATTTGCGTGGCGCCCACGGATGAGCGAGTCTCTGAGCCAGTTACCATCCCCGAGCCTGGGACGATTCTACTCTTTGGGGCGGGCGCCGCTGGATTGGCGGGCTATGCGGCAGCCCGCAGGCGATAGGGCTGTCCTACAGGCAACGGCTATCATTTCGAAACCATAGATCCTCTACAGCCCCTTCACGTCAGGTGGCTTCTCGCCTTTGGGGATGCGCAACACCTGCACATACTCACGGTGTCCGTTTCTAACCGACATTGACAGGTAGTTCTCGTTACAGATGCCCGTAACACGGTTCTTGGAATGGGTATTGGAATGATCTCGGAATCTGGGCCGTCTATACTGAAGTCAATGACTGATTAGCCCCTCTGGCACGTAATGTGGAGACGGTGTCGGTCCACTGATACATATTGCTGTCACGCTGGCGCCCCGGATTTGCCAAGCTGATACAGTCAGATACGAGTGATTCGTTCAAAAGGAGGCAAACATGTGGAAGTACGTTGGAGTGTCATTCACGGTGCTTCTGCTCACCATGCTGTGCGTAGGTTCAGCCGCTGCTCAAGGACGTGTGATTCCGTTTACCGTCATTGAGATCGAGTGTAGCGAAGAGGCTGGCGAAATGACAGAAGAAGAGGATATCGTTCAGAGCCGGGACCAAATGGATACCGCGGTCTGGTTCTCTTCTGAGCCGCTCCTCAACGGTCGAGTACACAACGTACTCAGTTGGGACTACTATCCGGCGCCGGATGTTGGGCTGTTTGCAGGTGCGTCGGTCTATACTCCCGATGGGTTTGCCGGCACCTTCGAGAACAGCTTCAGCGGTTACTGGGATGCCGAGGGCGGCGGCTTTTCTGCGTCAGGACTGGGCACGGGTGAGTTAGCCGGCATGCAAATATGGCTCAGCGGCGGCGGCATAAGCATGGACTCGGCCCTGCAGATCGTGAAGGATGATCCGCGGGTCGTGGATGGCAACCCGTGCTACCCGGATCCCATGCCGATCCATGATGAGCTCTCTATTCTCTACGGTCAGATCGTTGACAGGCGATCACCTGACCAGATCTCGGCATATGCCGAAAGGTCCGTCAACGAAAAGGCTGTCCGACGATATCTCGAGGAACTGTGGAATGAGGGCGACCTGTCGGTAGCCGACGAAGTGCTCTCCGAGGACTTTGTAAGCCACTGGATGCCACAGGGCGAAGGCCGTGAGTTTATGAAAGAAGATGTCGCCCGCTTCCGCGACGAGAACCCGGGCGCCTACTTCCCCGTCGAAGACCTGACCATGGCCGGCAACAAAGCCTACATCACCACGCGGATCTGGGCCGTTCCTGAAGGCGCGGCTGAAGGCGACGAGGGTGAGCCTGTGAGCCCGTTCTTCCTGTTGGTGCTGCGCTTGGAGGACGGCCAGATCGCCGAGCGTTGGCTCTACACGCCGCCTGAAGAGTAGGATCAAATTCTCGGCGGCCTGAGTGGAGAGCGCCGTAGGGATCGGGTTCAGAGCGCCGCCCGGCTCCTACGGCCTTTCGTTGCATCACCACGTCACGTTCCCGACACCTCAGCCTGCGATTCGAATTCAGCCAACAGCTCCGTCACCGTTGGCTCAAGCGCTCGCGTTTGGCCCCTTGCCTGCGCGGCCGCGACAGTGTCCGGCGGCAGGGCGGCGGCCACTGTCGCCATGGGTCGCCCAGCCATCTTTTCGAACCAGCGGGAGTTGGCCACATAGGCCTCGCGTGAGGCAAGGGCATAGAGTGCCAACGCCCGTTCCGCCCGGCCTCGATCGGCCAGCAGGAGCGCAGACGGCGGCAGAACCGTCAGAAACAGGCGATGATTCTGAGACTGGAGCGCAGTTCGTTGGGCTTCGAGCAAGTGCTGCTGCGCAAGACGCAAGTCGTCCAGGCCTCTGGCTGCGTAGACCAGGCCGACCTGCACTTCGCCTAGCCACAGGCCTAACGCTGCCCCTTGGAGGAAGTCTGCACTCTGCAGGAGGTAGCGTTGGGCGCTATCGAACTGCTCTGAAGCCAGCGCCAACATGCCCAGCATCCATAGCGCCTGTGGAATGGCCATGGCATCACCGATCTCCTGAAAGAAATCCAGGCTGGCCTGGGCATGACGGCGGGCTTCCTTGTACTCCCCGAGATGCAGCTCGGACCGGCTCAGGTGCAAGGTCAGGAAGGCGATCTCCAGCCGAAATCCGATATGTTCGTTAATGGCCAAGGCTTCGTGCAGGAAGGGCAGGGCTTCGGCAAATCTGCCTGTATACTCGCAGCCTTGGCCTCGGCAACTGAGGGCTTCGGCGAGTCCCTGCGGATTGCCCAACCTGCGCTGGATTTCGACGCTCTTGCGCAGCAGACGGTGACCGTCGTCCTGTTGGCCCAGAGCCAGAGCCTCGAATGCCAGCGTCTGCGATACGCTCGATACTCCTCGCTCGTCGCTTATGGCCTGATAGAGGGCCAGACCCTGTGTCAGCAAGGATCTGGCCTGCTCGTGATCCTCAAGAAAGTGATACTGCCCACCCAAGAAGTCCAGCGTCCTGGCCATGCCCCACCGGTCGTTAATGGATTGATAGAGTGTCAAACTCTGTTCCAGTACTGTCTTTGCCTCCACCGGTCCCTCCCGGTTGATCATCAAAAAACCTAGTCTGCACAGCAGGAAGGCCTTTTCCGCCCGGACATCTTCTTCCTGCAGTGTTGGACTCTGCTCCAGAATCGACAGGCTGCGGTCGAATAATCGCTCTGCCGATTCCACGTCCCCAAGCAGGTGCGTGAAGACGGCTTGCCAGGTCAACAACTTGCTCGCCAACCGCATCCACTTACCCGCTACAATTGCCGACGTCGCCTGTCCAGGCGTCAGCCGCTCTACAGCACTGCTAAAGAGGGCCTCTCCCTCCTGGTAACGACCGCTCCATTCGCAGTAGAGTCCCAAACTGTCTGTGGCCGAGGAAAGCCTGTTGCGCTCCCCTTGCTGCACGGCCCATTGCCAGGCAGCGCGAACATTCTCCCATTCGGTCTTGATCTCCGCCAGCGCGGCCGACTGACCGGATCCCTTCAACCTGCACTCGCGATGCTGCAACAAGGCCAAATAGTAGGTGCTGTGCTGTTCGTGTAGCTGATGGCCTTCGGTCGGGAATTGGTCGAGCGCTTCGGCCCCGTACTGCCGCAGCAGTTCGTGTATATCGAAACGCCCTGACCGCGCAGTATGCAGGAATGACTTGTTGATGAGAGCCCTCAAGGGACGAGCGGAGGCGCGCGATACGGCCTGAGCCGCCGAGCGGGTGAAGCCGCCTCGAAAAACAGACAATCGTCGAAAGAGTATCTGCTCCTGTGCAGAGAGTAATCGCCAGGAACGATCGAAGACGGCCCGCATATTCCGCTGTCGTTCGGGCACATCGCGCAGTTCTGTCTCCAGAAAACCGAGGTCAGCGAAGAGTTCGACCGCTATCTCGGCCGGAGAGAATACCTCCACCCAGGCAGCAGCCAAAATGATGCCCAGTGGCATGCCTTGGACCAAGCGGCAGAGATGGACTACATCCATCACATTGTTCGTCGTCAGCGCGAAGTCCGGGCGCATCCGGCGCGCGCTCTGCACAAATAACTCGACGGCGCTATACTGATTGGCTGTCTCAGGGTCCGCCATCTCCTGCTCAGGAAAATCGATCCCGCTGATTCGAAAGAGCTGTTCACCCTGCACATTGAGCCGACTGCGCGAGGTAACCAGGATCTTAAGTCCTGGAGCCGCCGCCAACATGGCCAGGACCAAGTCAGTTTCGGCCAGAAGGCGCTCGAAATTGTCCAGCAGGAGCAGCATTGTCTTTGAGCGCAGAAAATCGAACAGTTGATTTCGGGGATCATCACCCTCGCGAAAGGTGAGGTCGAGAGCCTCGGCGACGGCTGGGAGGACTGATTCAGGTGAGTCTAACGCAGCCAGCCGGACCAAATAGATCCCATCTGGAAACGGCCCACATCCCACCTTCGGCACCAGTTCCGCCGCGGCCTTCAGGGCAAGGCGGGTCTTGCCCATGCCGCCTATCCCGAGAATCGTCACCAACCGCAGCTCGGGCTCGGTCAGCAGTTGACCCAACGCTGCTAGTTCCCACTCCCGGCCCAAAAAGGGCGTCGTCTGGGCAGGCATGTTGTGGCGAAAGGTGGAGAAATGAGAGAGTCGAGGAGACGCTTCACCTTCGTTTGCTAGCTGATCTCCGGATCGGATGCGTTCGAAGAGGACGGTGGTCTCGTCGGCGGGGGGAACGTTCAATTCCTCCTCAAAGACTTGAACGCAGCGTTGATATTGGCGGAGGGCGGCAGCTTGTTGGCCAGTGGCGGCATAGAGGCGCATCAAGCTACGATGTGCCGGCTCGTGGAGAAGATCGAGCGAGAGCCGGCGTCGAGCGTAGACAATGGCGGCATCGTAATCTCCTTGAGCCCGGTGTAGATCAATCAGTTGCTCCGTGACCGAGGCAAGAGATTGGCGCAGCCCCTCGGTTTGGAAAAACTGCCACTCATCGAAGTCTGGGCAGTCCGGCAGCGTGAACCCCGTGAGAAAGTCGTCACGGTAGAGATTAACCGCTTCGGTCAGGGTCTCGAGCCTGCTAGCAGGGCCGGTCGTAGAGTGGGCTAATCGCTGGAATTGTTCGACATCAAGCCAGAATCCAGCTTCACGGCGCAACCCCACTCGTTCTCGCTCGATTTCCAGCCAGCACCCTTTGAGTGCCTTGTTCAGAATTGACAGATCGCGACTCAGATCGGCGCGCGCCCGGTTCTGTGAGTTGTTCGGCCAGAAAATCGCCGCCAACATATCGCGAGATTGAGCTTCTTCCGTAACAGCCAGGTAGGCCAAGAGGGCGACCTCTTTGCGGCGTTCCATCTCGATCGGCCTGTCTTGCAGCTCGACTCGTGGCGGTCCGAGAAGATATAGTTTCATAGTGGTCATCTTCCTGAACTGCTTAGGGAAGGGATTATGACCCCATTTTAGCGCATTTTCTCTCGGTTCGGAATGGTCCCGTGTGCATGTTCACGTGGAGTTACCCCGCTATGGTGTTCGATCCGAAGGCCGTTTGTTGCAGAAGAGCCACCTCATGTTTTTGTCAACTGAAAAGCGCGTCAAATGATCACTGAAAAGCGCGTCAATTTGGTACCTGCTGAAAAATAGCGATCACCGAAAAGCGCGGCACTGCCGATAGAGAAAAAAGAGACTCCTTCTTCAAGGAAAAAAACAGAGCAACAACAACAAAAGTTCGAATGAGGCCAGCGTTCACAATCGGGATAATGAGGTCAAGGTTGGTCATTCGGTCCGTAGTGTTGCTGCCAGGAGTCGCGACGCTGACGGTAGGCTTTTTGTTTACAGGCGTTGCTGCAATATTGACCAGTCCGCCCGCTTAGCTCCTGGGTAAAAGGACGTTGAAAGACAGGGCATACCTGCAGCAGACGAGCCTTGCCGCACGCCGCTACCAGTTTGTCTAGAATCACTTGTCCTTGGTTGTTATCGACTTGAGTGGTGGGCGGTACCATCATCGTTGAGAGCCATTGCTGCAATTGTTCTGCTTCGGATAGGGTCAATTCCAGTCGAATCATGGTATCGCTCCGGCGTTACCACTATTTCGTAACGTTGTTTGGGCGGTCAAATTGGGCTGAATTCGGATACCTCTTCTGCGTTACCTAGTGTTTCGTAACGTTTCCGAGACCTGCTGAGTGAAGCGGTACGACTCGCCACGAAACTCAAGGATGTGGCTCCTGAACGTCAGCCGATCCAAGAGTCCGCTCGTCAGTCGTTCCCAGCACCTGTATCCAGTCTCCAAAGGGCAGGTTGGTAGTGATGATCAACGAGACCCGTTCATGTAAGGCCGAACAGAACTGAAAGAGTAACTGGGCGCCCGTCGCCGAAAAGGGCACATAGCCAAATTCGTCCAGAATGATGAGCCGGTGGCGCAGCGCCTTCTCTAGGTACCTGGGTAGCTGGTGTTCTTTTTGGGCCTGATGCAATTCATTAACCAGACTGGTGACGTTGTAGAAGCGGACTCGATGGTCCTGGCGAGCGGCAGCCAGACCCAACCCGATGGCGATATGCGTCTTCCCGAGGCCAGGATTCCCGACCAAGATGATCGGGTCGGCCTGCTCAAGATAATTCCCTTGGGCCAGTTCAAGAATGTGCGCTCTGTTCAACTGCGGAATCGCAGCCCACTCGAACTCGGCCAGTTCCTTTACAAGTGGAAAACGGGCTTCCTTGATGCGTCGCTGACGACGATTGTGGGTACGCCGCTCAACCTCCTGCTCAATCAACTGAGCCAGATAGGTTTGGTAGGGCCAGTTGGCTCGAGCCGCTTGCTGTGCCTGTTCGCGATAGTGGTCCAACAGGGCGGCCAGATGCAACTCCTGCAGTTGGCTTTCCAGTTGGAGTACGTCTGGAGCTGGGTCACGAAACCACCCCTTCCAGCAGCTGGTTATAGCCATTGAGGGCAAGCGGCTGTCGTCCGATGCCGTCCAGTTCGGGACGCATGGAGAGGTCCAGGGGAAAAAGTGTGGGTGTGGGGTCCAAGAGCTGGTTCAAGCAGAAAGTCACGCCTGCCAGATGAGGGACCTCTTCGACCAGCGCCTGCTCAATTGCCTGGTTCACCCGTTTGGTTTCATGCGTTTGATGCAGTTGCAAGACTTGGATGAACTCGCGGGTAGCTTGGCTCTCACTGGAGTGTTGTGCCCTCAGCGCCTCTCGCAGCGTTTCATAGGCCGGCTTTCTGCGCAGCAGTACGCACAGCGCGCTGAATCACACTTTCGTGGAGATGGTAGCGATAGAGAGGGCTATTCGCCTTCTGTGGATTCCTGGACAGATTCGAGGGTGGAAAGATGAACTGCCAGCCCCATTCCCGTTCGGCGCTTAGATACTTCCGCTCTAACGCATGGGGCAACGGAGCACGACCGTGACCTTGGACTAGATCCCGCTCGTGTAGGGCTTTGGCGACAGGAGTGGTCCGTGGACTGTCGCCCAGTCGGCAAAGGTGAGACTGCGCTCAAATATCTGGCGCCCTATGTCTTCCGTGTGGCCTTGAGCAACAAGCGCATCGTCAAGCTGGAGGACGACCAGATCACCTTTCGCTACCAGGACGGCGAGACCAAACGAATGCGTACCTGCACGCTGCCTGCCGAAACGTTCATGCAGCGCTTCCTACAACATGTGCTGCCCAAGGGTTTCGTCAAGGTGTGCTACTATGGGCTACTGGCGTCGGGCAATCGCAAGCGACTGGCCCAAGCCAAACAGTTGCTTGGCAAGACAGCAGATGAACGCAATGATCCCCAGTCGACGGACGCCGATGGCACGGAAGGCATCAACGCGGTCTTCTGCCCTCACTGCGGGCAACCGATGACCGTGGTTCAGCGCATTCAGCCACGAGCGCGCTGTCTGCCGTAGCCTGCGATAGGAGAACAGGGAACAGGTTGTCAGCATGGAGGGTCGCAAATGCGCCCTTGGATTGCACGCGCCATCGTGGAGTGTGCATCACGCTTGTACGGCGCCATTGTCGCCAAGGCCGGCAGCAATCGCATTGGGGTACATTTGACCCTGTTGCTGCCGGCCCGATCATTGGCTACAATCACGATACTTGGACGGCTGTCCCGAGCAGCCCGAAACAGCGGCAACGACACTGAAATTCCATAGAGAGTCCGGTACCACCGGCTTACTTCAACACAGATTATGCGGCGGCGGCAACCGGGCTTGGTGACACGTTGTTTTCTGTTCACGCCGCATAATCCTTATTTCGTTGGCGGGCTCTCGACGTCAATGCGACGATTTTGGTCAAGCAACGAACAAATTGAATTGATGTAGTCGTCGACATACGATGAAGGGATCGCCGAAGAAGAAATGCTCGATACAGAGCAACCGGTATTGAGAAGCATTTGCCGTTTCAAAAGTCGCTCGGAATCGAGATGCAGTTTTGCACTGCGGAACAGAAACGCACGCTCTCCCATGATTCATTCGGGACGAAGAAGCGGGCCAAGTCCGGAAACGAGGTCACGAAGCATTGACCGTTTCATGCAGCAATTGAAGTCAAGAAAGCGAAAAGCACAATGCCAATTCCTGTCTCTCTGAAAGCAGTTGCAGAGGAAATGGACGTGCCGGGCGATGATTGGTTTGCCTACATCAACCGGGAGACCGGCGAATTGACGACTCTGCGCCGAGAAGAGATGTCAATTGTGGAAGAAGGCGAATCGTATGACTATCTTCCGGACTGGGAACAAGAATTGGCCAAGACGGCCGAGAAGGTTATTGGCTCCGAAGCATACTTGCATCTGCCTACCAAATTCGACATTCATGAGTATGCAATCATGGAACGATTCTGCATGTCTCTGGAAGATGATGAGTTGGCAGACATCTTGTTGAATGCGATACGCGGAAGAGGCGCATTTCGCCGCTTCAAAGATACCATTTATCAACATGGAATTGCAGACGAATGGTACAGCTATCGACAGCAGGCACTTGAGGAAATTGCAGAAGCCTGGCTCAAGAGCAAAAGCCTTCCATATGTGCGTCCATAGCAGATGTCTGGTCAACCAACAGCGCCGCGCCAACATGGCGTCGAGGGGACGGCGGCACGCCGCCGAAGACTGATCAGCGCGCATCACGTTGGCCGCTCGCATGGAATTGTCTGTCGCCGCCGCTCCTCACGCTGGTGTTAGGCTGGCTTGGTTTTGGCCTGATTCGTCCTAATAAAACTATATCCCGGTTACCTCTCTAAATTTGTGCATTTTGGAATAACTTCACACCATTGGTGAAATACTTAAAACCGTAGGCTCTTGCGCGAATGCGCCCACTGGTTCAACATCCACAATTTTTATCGATAATCGTTTACAGATGCCTAACAATATTCACTCACCTCTTGTTTCAATGGAGATTAGGCTACCCAGTTTAGAGGGGGTTGGCTTTGCAGGAATTGCGAAACATATCTGACTTTCAAGCTGTTTTGACCGAAGCTCGGCGGCAAGTAACGCTTGGTCATTATGATATAGCAGACGACTATCTAGCGCAGGCAGCACACTACGTGCAGAGTGGCAGGGCCGTTGATACAGGTGAAGAGTTATCTGCTGCTGAGCGGGAACAAAGCCATGAGGCGTATCTTGACACGCTGAATCAGTTGGTATCGATTCTGCTCGCTCAGCGGAATTACGCGCAAGCATTAGCTTACGCTCGTACTTTACAGCAACGGAACCCACGGTATGAAGCAATTTACCGCCAACTCATTCATCTTTATGTCCTGAGCGGCAGTCGGGCTAGCAAGTTGGAAGCCTTGGAGCGGAGACTAAAGGCCACCGAACAAGGTCAAGGGGCACTGATTTTGATTCAGGGTGTGGCTGGAATCGGCAAAACTTCACTAGCTTTGATTAGTCAGATGTGGGCGCAGGCAAATAACGCTATTTTCGCGATGGGGCGTTGTTATGAACGTGGAGCGACGCCGTTTCTGCCCTGGCAGGCGGCCTTAACCAGTCTTCATACCACCTCCGATTTTGATCTCACCAGGTTACCAGAACCATTTGGGCAGGCAGCAGCGCAAACGGCCTATCAATTGGCCCGACGCATAACAGCATATCTGCAAACGGCCGTAGCTTCTCGGCCCCTGGTCCTATTATTCGACGACATTCAGTGGGCGGATCGAGACTCGTTGGCCTTATTGGAATTAGTTACCCGAAACTTGGACCAGATGGCTCTCGTAGTCATAGCTACGTACCGCTCTGAAGCCGTTGGACGCAATCATCCGTTCTATCCTCTCTTGCCGACGTTGCATCGTAACCGCCCCGTGGAAACCATCGCCTTGCAAGCCCTAAATCTGGCGGACACGACTCGGCTGGTCGAAGCTTATCACGGTCGCTGCAGTACAGCGTTGGCCCGCTATCTGCATCAGCGCGCTGAGGGACATCCACTCTTTCTGGTTGAACTCCTAAGCAATTTGAAGACTCGCAATTACCTTTCCCAGAACCAGCATGGCGTATGGCTGCCGCCCGATCAAAGCGTCTCCGTCCCAACCTTGCTCCAACAGGTTATTACGCAGCGCGTGGCCTATCTAGGCCCTCAAGGAGAAACGTTTTTGTCTATGGCCGCGGTCGTGGGTGAAAGCTGGTCATTAGCCATTGTTGAATCATTGCTGGAATGGTCGGAAGAAACCCTCTTGGAGGTCCTGGAAAGCAGCCTGATGGCTCGAATCATTATCGTCGAAGATGAACGAACTGAAACCTATCGCTTTGCCCACGGTCTGATCCGAGAGAGTTTATATGGGCAACAACTAGGCCGACGGCGTAGGCAGCTTCATGCCGAAATTAGCACGCAACTTGAAAATCAGACGCCGCTCGATTTGGCGGCCCTGGCCTATCACTTCTATGAAGCAAAGGTGTGGGACAAAGCCTATCAATATAACCTAAGTGCCGGCAATCTAGCTCGACAGCGGTTAGCTGACTACAGCGCCCTTAAATTCTATCAACGTGCGCTCGACAGCCTCCTGAATATAGCTGCTGGGGCGCCGCCGGAACGCTTCATTGATGTCTATGAGCTAATTGGCAAGGGACATGCCGCCTTAAGTCAATATACACAATCAGCAGACACCTTTGAGCAGATGGTCGAGCAAGCGCGCGCTGCCAAGGATCGATTGGCTGAAGGGCGAGGCTTATTCCAGCTAACGCTCAACCAGGAACGCGCGTATCAGATGACCGAAGCGGCCATATCGCGCCAGGCCGCGATGCAACTGGCTGAGGAGTTGGCCGATCCGCAGCTACTGGCGCTCAATCATTACAGTTTTGCCTCGCAATATTTCTTGAGCGGTCAATTACCGCTGGCGCAACATCACTTCGATCAGGCGGAACAAAATGCCCGATCCGCTGATGATGCAGATCTGTTGACAGCAACGCTACGTCATCGCGGCATGATTGATATATGGATAGGTCGCTATGCGCATGCTGAACAACTGCTCCTGGCCGGGCAAAGCATGGCTCAGGCTAAAGAGAATGCCTATGCTCAGATCAGTGTGTTGATCTGGCTGGGATTGCTCCAAGTAGAACAGGGCCAATACCAGCAGGCTAAGACGACGCTTGAGCGGGGAGCAGACCTGGCCCGCGATTTGCCGGAAGACCAACGCCAGCGAATCAGATTGGCAAATATGCTGGCCTACCTCTATAGCGAGCTAGGCGATCTTGAGCAAGCAAAAGAATATAGCCACCAAGCCCTGACGGCCCTACAACGGGATGGTGATTACGCCAACATCGAGACGGCCTGCTATGCCCTGCTTGATATCGCGACACATCATCTGCATGCCAGCCACTTCGCAGCGGTTGACACCTGCATTCAGGAATTCGAAACCATCTGCGAGCGCGCTCGATTTTGCTCGTTTCCGCTATATGAATCGCTATCAGCTATTGCAGGCGGAACTGGCTCTGGCACGGGGTCAATTTGAGCAAGCCCTGGCATATTCTCAGGTAGCCAGGGCAGAAGCTGAGCACAAGGAGATGCTCAAAAACGTCGCCAAAGGCCATCTGTATCAGGGTCAGGCTCTTCTGGGGCTAGAACGTCCAGAAGATGCTGCCAAGCCACTCCGACAGGCAGTGGACATTGCCGATCAGATCGGCCACGGCGCTTTACGATGGAAAACACGCTTGCGTCTGGCCGAAGCCCACCTTACCTTGGGCGAACCCAACGCCGAATTATACGACCAAGCCCTGTCTCAGGTTGAGGTGATCAGTAACCACCTTACCGACGATCGCTTGCGTCGCACCTTTTTGGCCATGCCCCTCATCATTGAATTAAAAGCCAATGCCCATTCTGCCAGAAATAAAACACCTCTGTCATCGTCTGCCGCACAGGAACTCGAAACACAGGACCATCCTGCATCATCGGCAAAACCATTCGCTACTGATGACAATCCGGCCGGATTAACGCCCCGCGAAGTTGAGGTGTTACAGCTGGTTGCGCAGGGCCTGACCAATCGCCAGATCGGGGAAACCTTGCATATCAGCGTCCGCACCGTCAATACCCACGTCACCAATCTCCTGAATAAAATAGGGTGCGACAACCGCACCGCCGCCACAGCCTTTGCGCTCCAACACAAGCTAGTGTAATCGGCAATATTACGTAGTCCTCCCTATACCTGTCCCACTAAACTAGCCCCAAAATATCGAGAACATTCTCGATGACAGATGGCGAATCGCTTGTTACCCTAAAGACGCAAACGATTCACCAATATTTTTTGAGGTGTCAATAATGAAAACGCATGAAGCCACATCTACGCATCGCCGCGGGCTAGAGCATTCTCTTGGGTCGCCGCCCTACCAACTATATACCAGCGTCGATGAACTGTTAGCCCCAGAAACGCTCAGTGATCTAACCGGACAGCCCGTGAGCTATGTCCGCTGTTCAACGCTAAGGCGTCCCGGATTGTCAGGATCGCGCATGTTGGCCGTAAAGGCAACGTCTGGTACTTCCAACAGGGCCTATGTATTGAAACGAACATCACCGCAAGAGGACTGGGTTATGGTTGCCAGTGAGGATCACCGATGTCGCCCCGTGACTTTATGGCAATATGGCCTCTTAGACAAGTTACAGCCGGATATTGATCACACCATCGTCGCCTGTGCCCGAGATGGCAATGGCTGGGCTATCCTG
The DNA here is from genome assembly GCA_963715415.1 of uncultured Chloroflexia bacterium. Taxonomy (GTDB): domain Bacteria; phylum Chloroflexota; class Anaerolineae; order Caldilineales; family Caldilineaceae; genus JAWKOK01. The sequence goes on from CAVQSG010000006.1 coordinate 160,027, forward strand.
ATGCGCGATATGACGAGTACGCTCGTTGCCCCGACATTACTTAATGAGACCATAATCCTGGCGCTACTCGATGGGTTGGCCTCAATCCATGCTCGCTTTTGGCAAACATCAGCCTTGGCTGAACCTGCGCTGGGCCTGTGCGATAGCGCTGGACTATTGGCGACACTTTCGCCACAGACGATAGAGGGGATACCTGATCCATCATGGCCGCCCAGAGAGTGGATAACAACCGGTTGGTCGATCCTGCAAGAGATGCTTACGCCAGAAGCTGCCGACCTCTTAACCCAATTAATGGACGATCCCAGCCCGCTGATTACGGCTTTAGCACGCTATCCCATCACCCTCCTCCACGGCGATTATGGCGGCAATAATGTGGGCTTGACGGGCCTCAAGCAGTTGCCCGTTATTGCCCTGGATCGGCAGATGGCCGGCTATAGTGTGCCCACCATCGATTTAGCCTGGTTCCTTTATAAGGTTGAGGTGAGGGCAGCGTCAATTTCTACCGAAGCTGCCGTGGCCTATTACCGGCAACGTTTGGCGCATCGCCTGGGCAATCGCTTCAATGGTGACTGGTGGGAGCCCATGTGGGCCTTAGGGCAGTTAGTCCATATCTTACGGGCAGGTAGTATGACCGCTTGGAGCAGCAAAAATGCCCCAACGGAGACTACTCAGTCCGAAAGACAGGCAACGGTGGCTCAATACCAAGAACGGATTCGGGCGGCGGTGGAGTGGTTATAACGCGGATTATAGTCCAAAGGAGAATTTATAATGGCATCCATACCCGGCCAAAAATGGCAGCCGCACGCGGTCCGTTTTTGGCTAAACCTTCCGATCATCTCCATATCAGTTGTCGTGGCTTTAGGCTACTGGTGGCCCGCTTCACCTGCGGCAACGGCCTTGACAGCCCCAGAACGTACCGTCGATCAGCGTGAATCTGTAACGCCAATGACAAATTCTATTTCAGAGCCAGCGATGACCATCTCGGTTGCGCTTAATAATGGCAAACCAACCTTGATCCTTTTCTATCCAGTGGAATTCTGCCAAATTCGATACTGTTTGAATGAGGCCTTTTTAACCGAGACTGGTATCGCCAACGATCCTGATCGCTTGAACGTGGTTACAATACCAATCTATGCTGTTCCCAGCGCTGAAAATGAGACGCCGCCGCCGTTTCCTCATTTAGGTTGGGAGGTCTACCCAGTGCCACCGTTTGACAGCTTACTACCTGAATTCTCGCTCACCCAATTCGGTTGGAGCATCGCGGCCCCGACAGTAGTGTTAGTCGATGAGCAAGGGCAGGTACGTTACCGTGGCCAAGAGATGCCTGATGCAACGATTTTAGGGGCAGTCCTAAGACCAACTGAAGCTCGGCTAAGCTTCTGATGGTTCTTGGGAAACGATACCCTGAATTACATTACAACAAAAGGAGTCAGATGATGACAACAGCCGATGGTTGGATAGAAAAAGTGGAAGAAATCGCCCCGATTATTCGGGAACACGCTGAGGAAGCAGAAAAGGAACGCAGACTTTCCCGGCCTGTGGTTGAGGCCATGTTGCAAGCAGGTTTTTACCGTATGTCACGCCCCAAAGCGTTTGGTGGTCTGGCGTTGGACCCAATCACCATCTTTAAGGTTGTGGAAGCGGTGGCCCGCCACGATAGTGCCGCTGCCTGGAACTTGTCGCTCTCCGTGCAGGTGAATTGGTTTTTGGCCTGGCTGCCAGATAAGGGAGCCAGTGAAGTGCTTGGTAATGAGTCTGACACGATTCTTGGCACATCATTTACGCCCATCGGCCAGGCAACTCCTGTAGAAGGCGGCTATCGTGTTAGCGGACAATGGCCCTTTATCAGTGGTTCCAATCACTGCCAGTGGTTCTTGCTGATCCCCTTTGTAATGGATGGCGATCAACCACTTCTTGATGAGCATGGGTTACCCGTTCGCCGTTTTATGTGGTTCCCCGCTGAACACGTCGAAATCTTGGATACCTGGCATACCTTAGGGATGCGTGGCACAGGCAGTCACGATGTTGTCGTATCCGATGTCTTTGTCCCCGAAGAGCGTACGGCACCTGTGGCTCCACTTGATCAACCAGGCAGTGCTTTTCAAGACCCGCTCTATCGCTTATCGATTTGGGGGCCGATTGCCCTCCTGGCCCCGCCTGCTCTGGGTGTGGCTCGGGCGGCAATTGATGATTTAGTAGCGATGTTACGCACAAAGACATCAGGGCTGACCGGAGGCTCGATTCGGGATCGTCAAGTTGTGCAGCGACAAGTCGCCGAGGCCGATGCCACACTCAGGTCCGCCAGAGCCTTTTTATACGAAACATTTCGAGATAACTGGGAGGCCGCAGTACAAGGCGCAGAAATCACTTTGGAGCGGAAGGGGCAAATGCAGTTGGCCACCAGCCACGCCAATGTTTCCGCTGCCAAAGCGGTTGACCTCGTCCACGAAGCGGCGGGCGCTTCGGCTATCCGCAACCAGTATCGCTTTCAGCAATACTTTCGGGATGCCCACACCATGTCTCAGCACGCCGCCAGTTCAGCCAGCCGCTATGAGTCGGTCGGTGCACTCATGCTGGGGGTAGAGTCAGATTGGCCTTTCTTTGGTATTTGAGGAGAGAAAACAAGCTACACTGAGTTACGCGGTTGTTCACTCGACAAAATGGCGTATTTCATTTCAACAATTATGTTTCCCGCATATGCCTTACGATGCAATACTTTATTCAATACCTTCGCCAAAATGAGTGAGAAGAGGGAACCCAAGAGTAAGATAGGTCTTTCAACGAGCAAGTTGGAATTCTATCAAAACTCAGGGGCTCCCCATGGACATTATTGCGCTGCTGCAGGTACTGAGTCAATGTTTGGATCAAACAAGCATGCGACGATTGGGCGTCATCGTCGTGGCAATGCTGACGATGACAGGTCGCATCACGATGCTAGGCATCTCGCGCTGGACAGAGAAAGGCGGAAGCTATCGAACAATCCAGCGTTTTTACAACAGCACGATCCCGTGGGGCGTAGTGTTGTGGCTGTTCTTCAAAGCCCATCTGTATAGGCCCGGGACAGAGTACCTGCTGGTGGGCGATGAAAGTGTGGTCACGAAGGCCGGGAAACAGACGCATGGGCTAGACCGATTCTTCTCGTCGATTTTCAACAAACCAGTTGCAGGCTTGGCCTTTTTTGCCCTGTCGTTGGTCAGTGTGGAAGAACGCAAGTCCTATCCGCTGCTGGTTGAACAAGTGATTCGCTCAGCAGCGGAAAGAGCGGCCGCTAAGCAGAAGAAAACCAAAAAGGCCAAGAAGAAAAGCAAATCATCTCAACGAAAAGGCGAGCGTGGCCGACCCAAGGGCAGCAAGAACAAAGACAAGCGCCAGATTGACTGGACTCCCGAGCTATCCCGAGTCAGGGAGATGGCCTCAAGCTTGCTGCAACGCGGTGAAATGCTCTGTGTCCAGTGCGCTACTTTGTGCTAGACGGCCATTTCGGCAACAACAACGTGATGCAAATGGTGCGCCAATGCCTCTCTTTGCATCTGATTTCCAAACTGCGCAACGATTCTGCGCTCTACTTTCTCTATGACGGCGAGCAAAAGCCAACCGGACGTAAACGCATCTATGGGGCCAAACTCAACTACGACAAGATTCCGCTCAAATACATGGTTCGGACTGCGATGCGGGACGGCATCCAAACCGATGTCTATCAAGCCACCATGCTACACAAGTCCTTTGCTGACCCCATCAACGTGGTCGTCATCGTCAAGACCAATCTCTCGACTCGGAAAACGGGCGCATGTCGTTCTCTTCAGCAGTGATTTGAATCTTGCTTATGGCACTCTCATCGAGAATTATCAGCTCAGATTCCAAATCGAGTTCAATTTCAGAGACGCCAAACAGTTCTGGGGGCTTCGAGGATTTCATGAATGTCAAGCCGACACCTGTCACCAACGCCGTTGGCCTTTCGTTCTTCATGGTCAATCTCTCACACCAACTCTTGACTCATTTTCGACCCGCCGTTCCCGACTTCAGCATCCTTGACCTCAAAGCTCTCTTTCGCGCCCGTCGTTATGCTTTGGAGACGTTAAAATTGCTTCCGGAATCGGTTGACCCATTTTTATCTAACCAGGTGATAGATGCTATGCCTTCGCTTGGCTCTATCCACCCTCAAATTTCACATCCTGTCACTTAATCACTGGCGAAGGTATTGTTACTTGATAGTGGTTACAATCGCGCAAGACTTGTTGGGACAGCCATCCTAACAGGCCTACGCAGCGCCGCAAGCTGTCCCCTACCACGCTGCACAATCACTTACGAGCAGCCCGCACCTTCTGGAATCATCTAGTGCGCCACAAGTTGGTGGAATACAATCCGTTTGATCATCTGTCGGCTCCTAAGGACAGTCGTCCAGTACAGATGAAAGCCGTTAGCCCGGAAGACCTGAAAGCGATCTGGAGCGCTGCCAAACGCTCCAGTAAACGTGACTATGCCATTATCACCGTCATGGCCACCTGTGGCCTCAGAGCCGGTGAATTAATCAGCATGGACACGCAGCGTTTAGATCTTAACCAAGGGATTATCTGGGTATGTGGCAAACGCGGGTGGCGCAAGATATTCTGGGACAACGCAGCATAGAAGTGATTGCTGAGTATTTACAGGAGCGACCGATCAACGCAGACACAGCCTTGTGGTTGAATGTCCACGGCCATCCGCTGACTACAGACGGTGTCCGGCAAATGGTCAAACGCTTGGCTGACAAGGCCAACGTCCACGGACGCTGCAATTTGCACGCCTTTCGTCACCGGACTGCCCAGGCCTGGTTAGACCAAGGCGTCAATGCTGAGATCGTTGCTCAAGCCCTAGGCCACGCAGATGTCGCCGTTACCCTGGCCATCTATGGCAATCAGGATGAAAAACGGGTTCGCAAGACCATGCAGGAAATGGAGATGGTAGTATTTGACTCGTAGTCCCCTGCCCCAACAGTCTATTCATCGCACCAAACTCGCGATGTGCTTCGTAGACCAAACAGAGCAAAGATCTGACTGAAGATGTAGAGCTAATATCGGATCAAAGTATTGACAAGTCGTCTCAAGTGGTAGAAAATAGACCTATGATGAGCGAATCACGAGAGATATTTACACCAGAACAAGCTGCAGAATACCTGCAAGTTAATCGAGAGACAGTCTATCGGTACATTCGCCAAGGCAAGTTAGTAGCTTCCAAACTAGGACGCAGCTACCGAGTACCGAAACGCAGCCTCGACCTATTGCTGTGGGCAACCAGAACTCGAGAAGATATCAGTTTGCGCGAATATACTGGACAAGATATCGCTGATTTCATAGCAACTGACCAACTGGATGATGAGGCAACTCTCATAGCCCAGCACTTCTTATCTGCCAATAATCATCAATGAAGGTCGATCGTTCGACAGTCCTATTTTTCGATGCGTCTTGTCTGATTGCTGCATCTGGATCACCATCAGGAGGTTCTGCTTTTCTTATTGCTGCTATGCGCACGCGGGAAACTACAGGGAGCCGTTTCGCACGTCGTGCTCTTGGAAGCAGAACGCAACATCCGTAGCAAGCTTCCGCCTCTAGCCACTGAACATTTTGAACAAATGCTGCTCAATACCCCTCTACTGGTGGCACCAGTACCACCGGTTACACCACAAGACCGAACTCGCTGGGGTGTGACAGAAAAAGACGAGCACGTGGTTAGTGCTGCGCTGGCGATCTCTTGCCCTTATATCATTACCTTGGACAAAAATTTGGTAATCCAAATAAGCCAGGCCGAACTCTCCGTTCAGTCGATGTTACCTGGTGATTTCATCAAAACGGTCTTACCCAGTCATCCTGATTTTCCAACCATCAGGGACTGAATTTCTTCCTACCCTAGCAGTCTGTCCACCGCTCCAAACTTGCGATGCGCTTCAGACAAATCAGCATCTACCAAAGCCAAATACTGGCGAAGAATAATGATGTCCGTGTGCCCCATTAGTCTGGCCAGCACGTATATATTCATGCCGTTGCGCAGGCAGTTAATGGCGAACGTGCGCCTGAAGGTGTGGCAGGTGCAAATATCAACGCCAGATTGCTCGCGCAGTCGTCTCATCAACTGCACCATGCCAGACACGGTCAAACGCTGGCGTTGTTTTTCAGAGATAAACAAAGGTTCTTGCGGACCCTTGACCTCACGGACCGCTAAGTATCGCTTCAACTGCTTTCTGGTCTTGAGGCCAATATAGACGGTTCGCTGCTTCTGGCCCTTCCCGGCCCGAACAGTGATCTCGCCCGTGGACTCGTCAACAACACCCACGTTCAGGGCGATCAATTCACTGACTCTGACCCCTGAATCAAGCAGAAACAAGCAGATAGCCTTGTCCCTATCTTGTGCATCATTTACAGCAGAAGCGGTGTTCATAGACGATCTGAGTGCGTCGAGTCTGCATCAAACCCGCAGCTTAAATCTGACACAGAAAATGTCTGTCTGATGTCAGCCTCTTCGTAACAAACTACATCAAAATCAGAGAACGACTCAGAATCACATATCAAAGTTCTTGGAGGCTAATTAGGTGGATAGCATTGTTTCTCACGTTATTGCAGGATTAATTGGACTGGCAATTGCGGTTATATTTGAAAAACCTGTTCAAGCCTTGAAGACATCGGTAATCAGCTGGATCAAGTGGTTAAAAATAAGGATGCTTGGAATGCCGACACCACCTGAACCACACACTTTTGTATATGGTAATAACAAGACATCATGGTATGTCGTTGATGGCAATGGTGAAGACAAGTACTTGCCTCCTGAATATTAGCTGTGTCATAGACGACTCTCCGATTGAGTTACCAGACGAAGTTATCAAGCTAAGATTGGAAATCGAACAACGTGAAGAACAGAAAAGGAGAAATAATGAAAGGAGCATGTGGAATGGTCCTCTCTATGCTCTGAGATCATGTGTACCCAATCGAAATGTCCCGCATGAAGAGATGACTCTGAATCTGACGTTCGGCTTGACAGATTACTATACTTTTCAGGCTACAGTAATGAGCTTGGATAAGAACCTCCTCACTCCTCCTGCACACTTAACACTGCGGCAACTATATATCGACAAAGTTAATGTCGATCTCAATAAACCAATTCCATTTCTCGCAAATGGATTCGGTGTTGTTGTTGCCATAGTAACAAGCGATGAAAAGCTCATGTTCTGTCGAAGAAGTCCTGACGTTGGTGCGAGAGCCGGAGAGCTTGACGTTGGTGTAGTTGAAGGCCTACACCCAGAGATGGACGCTCCACAGGGTAATCCGGATCTATCCCATGCCGGCGGCAAGAGGTGTGCATGAAGAACTCGGAATCGATTTTCCCAATAAAGATCGGATTGTCTTCTTGGGAATCGGCATTGATCTTGAGTATTACCAGTGGAATATGTTGGGATTCATACGGCTAGAGCAAACTGCTCTAGAGGTGATAAATGGTAGAAGCAGAGGGGCGCAGGGCAAGTGGGAAGCTGATCGCATTGAAGTAATAGAAGCACATCCAGAGGCATCTGTACCTTACATTGCAAACCAACAAGTATGGGCAGTTGGCAAAGCTACTATCTACTGGACATTGGTTCATCTGTATACTAAGCGACGAGTAGACGAGGCTATAAAAGGAACGCTAATCGTTCACAAATCCGCGAAGCGGACAAAATAGCATCCCGCCAACGGCGGGATACCGATATGGCAGCGGACGGAAGGAGGGGTCAGGGGAGGAATGCCGTCTCGCTGCCATCGGCGTCGGGCCAGGGAATGGCCCGACTACCCCCGCCCCAAGCTTGCAGCCGTTGCGCCCGGACACGTAGTGGACGGTGTGCGACGTGCGGTGCCACCGGATTCTGGGGTGGCAGCAAGCGCCGTCCGAGGGTCCGGTGAACGATGGTCATGCTAGACCAGGCATGACAGCGGAACCGGAACAGAGGAGTCCGGCACTTCTACTCAGCGATCTAATCTCAGATAGACGTAGAAGTGGCGGACGGGCGGGGGTAGTCGGGGCACAAACGCAATGAAATGGAGAGCAGCTGACCCGACGCCGAAGCAAGGCCGATCCTGCCCCCGAACCGAGGTCTCTGGTCGACTTTTCGAGGTCTGTACCAGAGGGCGAGAGCGAGCGGGGTGGGTGAGGTTTTGCTCATTCCTCCCCTGAAAAAGAAACAACAAATAGCCAATTCCTTGCTGCCCTGTGCCCGTGGATCTGTCCATCAATAGACAGACCGACAGGCAGATCCACAGGCACACCCAGCCTGCCGAGATTCCGGGTCTCGGACACTTGAACCAGGGACTGGAATTGGCAATTGAACATGGCGAGAGTCGAGACCAGGTATCTTGCTTGGGTGGTCTGGGCAATGTTCATTTTCGCCTGGGAGACTTTGCTCAGGCGAGTGTCTGTTATCGGCAGGCGCGCGAAACAGCCCGTGAGTCGGGCGACAGATACCACGAAGGCACCGTCTTGGGCAACCTGGGCGAGGCCCACTCACGCCAGCGCCAATATGAACAGGCCGAAGTCAATCTCAGGGAGGCCCTTGATATCGCGGTGAAATTGGCGACGTCTTCAACGAAGGCAATTGGTTGGCCAACTTGGGCAGCATCTTTCTTCGCCAGGAACAGTATGCCGAGGCGAAGGGCCACTACCTTGAGGCGCTGAGTCTCTTCCGAGACATCGGCGCAAAAGCTGCGGAGGGAGCTGTTCTGGGGTTTTTGGCTCGAGTCTACACGGGGCTGGATGATATTGAGCGTGCCGTTGATACGTACCTGGCGGCGCACGAGTTGAACCCCAGCAATCCGGCATTATGCAACAACCTTGCTGAGCGCTACATGGATCTGGGCAAATTGGACGAGGCGGCTCAATTCTATGCAAAGAGAATTGAATTGCGTCCCGACGATGCCTTGAGTGCGTACGCCGATCTCGGTGTCATCGCTTTGACGAAGGACAATACAAGCGAGGCAACGGACTATTTCGGAAGGGCCCTGGCTGTATATGATGCCACCGTAGCGCGACGATTGCAGACCTTCGAGAGCCTTATTCAGAACAAGGCAATTGCGTTTTTGGGTTTAGGACGATCGGACGAAGCGATCGCCCTGGTGTCTGATGCCATATCGAGCCAAGAAGCCTTTTCAAGCATTGACGTGAGAATTCTCGATCTCATGGCTGCAGCACCATCACCGCCGGGTGGAATCGCCGAAGTGCGCAAGCTCCTAGAAAGCGCTCTGCCTAATCCAGAGGTTGACGACTAGCCAGAAGCTCTTCGGTTGTTCGTATCTGATACAGATCTGCCCGCACCAAACTGCACCGATTGTGCACCAAGGTCAGAACTTCTGTTTGAGCATGACCACACTTGTGCTTGCCGCGGAACGGTGAATCTGGACCTATTGGATCCGACGCGAGGGTACGTAGCCAGTGTAATTCGGAGAGGAAAATGAACGCATCAAGACCCACGAGTGTTGCCGAGTTGAAGGAAACAATTGTCGGTATGATCACCGAGGAAAGTCAGCAGCGCGCTCGGGCCTTCACACTTCAAGCATCAGACATCGTAATCTCACCGTATGGCAAGTGCGGTACGACATTTCTTCAGCACGTTGTACATGGCCTTCGGACTCGTGGAGACATGAGTTTCCGAGAGATCAGTGAGGTGGTCCCCTGGCTTGAGACTGCGTATGACCTGGGACTGGATCTGGACGCGCCGCAGCCGAACCCTAGGGCATATAAGAGTCACATGAGTTGGGATGACATTCCGAAGGGCGGTCGCTACATTGTCTCATTCCGCAATCCCATCGACCGATTCGTTTCATTTTACCATTTTTTCGAGGGTTGGTGGTTTGAGCCAGGGTCTATCACGTTCGCGGACTTCACCATAGATTTCGCCCTCGACCTTGGGGGCAATCGCAGCTATTGGCGTCATTTGAAATCGTGGTGGGCTGCAAGAAACCGCACAGACGTGCTCCTCCTCTGCTATGAAGATATGACAATTGAGATCGCAAGAACGGCCAAAACGGTTGCTGAATTCTGCGAAATCCCACTAGACGACGAGTTGCTACGTATTGTTGAAGGCCAGTCGACCCGTGACTATATGATGTCAAATCGTTCTAAGTTCAACGATCGTTTGATGCGAGAGAGAAGCGAGATGATGAGAGGAATACCCGTCGACGGAGACGCCCACAAAGTGAGATCGAAGAACAGCAGCGATAGAGAAGCTCTTGTCACAGAAGACGTCGTCAAGCTACTAGATGAGCTCTGGCAAGAAGAAATCTCTACAGATCTTGGGTTTGCCTCGTATGACGACTTTCGGTTCGCCGTGAGCGACATAGTGAAATAGCACTGCCAAATGAAGAACCACGATCACGGAGACGCTACAATGATAGCCCACATCCAAGCTGTCTCTCATGGTTCGAAGTAGTACGCCGTACCCTGACAAGCCAACCCTTTTTGGTACCGGCTTGTCAGGGTTAGGGTTCAGCATTCGCCCCTACCGTATCCGGGAGCTTGCGCCCGCGAATTAGCAACCAGAACATGAAGGCTACTTCGCCAATGAATGTATACAGCGCCAGGTCGAGTGAGTAGTCCGGACTGAGCACCGTGCCGAAACCGTCCACGATGTAGCCCAAACCTGAAATGATCAGGAGTACACCGAAGAGCCAGTGGATGAAGTCGGACTGCCAGGCGAGAAACCCGACGACGACGAGGTGAACGCCAAATATGATGAGGCCGATCTGCCAGAGGGAATCGAAACTCTCAAGAAAGAACGCCGGCAGAGCTGGATCCATCGGCCCTGCGCGCAATGCACTCAACAGGCTGTTGATCGCCACTGCCAGGACAGCCGCGTACGCGAGGCGCAACCACCCGCCGAGCAATGAGAGGCTCGGGTTCACACTGCGTAGAACGATGTACAGTCCCCATGCCACAATTACGTCCAAGATCGCAACGATTATGAAGCCGGCTGCGGCCAGACGGAGTAGACCCGCCGATTCGGCAATGTTCGCTGCGGTGGCGCTCGGATCGCCCGGGACCACCAGATTCGCAATGACGGCGAAGTTGGCAAATGCAGCAATGACCGCCATCGCCAGCAATCCGGTTCCGGCAATAAGAGCGGCGGAACGTGGCCGTGTATCGTGTTTCCAACTCGCGGTTTCCATTGTGTTCACTGTTCAACTCCATGTTCATCGCATCGACAATCTTGGCAGGCCGGCGGGTCAAATCTTCCTCCGGACGATCCGCAGGGTCTCTGGATCATCCGGATGGTCTTCAATCACTCCGTGACTTCGTAGTTCCTCTACGGCCGAGTCCAGGTCGAATCCATGCGTTTCGGCCACATATTGAAGAACATCTCGATGGCCCATGCCGCCGACGAGCCAGGGATATAAGACTGCGCGTTGTCGGACAACTCTTCTCGCCACTTGAAGCCCTCCTTCCCAATCACGTAGGAGCCTGCATCTCCAGAGTATACGTATTGACCGCTTTCCAGGAGGTCCAGAAGGTAGCGAGCGACCGGTTTGCTTTCGTACAATTCGCCCTCGAATCTGCCCCATTCGTTCGGAATATCGGGTCGAGTATCCGGACGAATACCTGCGGAATGCAGCGACGGCAACTCATGAGCATCACTCAATCCTGTTTCGTGATGCTGCTCCATGAATACATTATAGATCGCTGCAACAACTCAACAATGGCCAATGACCACACGATGCTGAGTTAATCGCATCAAGCTGGGACCGCTACGACTTTATCTTACGCACCGACCAGCGCATATTGTGGAATTCATCCTCTAGCCACTCGTTGATCGTGTTCAGATCCACCTCTTCCGGGTCGAAGTCGCCACCCACCCATTCCAGCATGTCCTCATGCTCCTCGTGGTTTTCATCGGCCAGTGCCTCCAAGAAGGACTCGTAACCCCACGGCCCGCCCACGTCCTCCGGTGGGCATGCACGCCTGGCTTTGATGCAGGTTGGGTACCTGGTGCCTGAGTCATATGGCAGTATGGCTTCTACCTCAATCAAGTGCTGCCAGTCATCGCCGAAGTCGTAGGTATAACGAAAGCGATAGCCTGCAGCCGGCACAAATTCTCCCAGCTTCACTTTGGTCTCGTTGACTGTGTCGCCGAAATCGTCCCATTGCGGATCCCCATATCGCTGTCCGTCGATCTCAAATTCGTGCAGATGGCTGTCGTACCAGCCCATTGCGTGCTGGATGGTGTCGTGCAGCTCGTCCAGCGACATCGTGTTGGGCACGAGTACGCGTCGCCAGATCGGCGGCCGAATGTGCTGCAACGTGATCTTGAGTTGGTAAACGCTGAGGGAAGGATTTGCCTGCGCCATGGTCTGTCCTCCGATCTGATGCCAATGAAAGGCCTATTCGAGCTTCAGCGACCTCGCCAGCTATAGCGTACCACATAGCCAGCTGGGAGTCATCCGATCAGTCGTAGTCATCGGAACTGTGCATGTGTATGCACACTGTGCGCACACTGAATATTCGCTGCATTACGATGATCACGAAGTAGATGTGCCGTGTGTTGACAGTGTTCGACAGTGACGGTGACCTGTAGAGAACCGTTGGGTCGACTGAGCATTGTGTAATCTCAATATGCGGACCGGCCAACATTGAGGGTCTGTGACTCAAACGAGATCACAGGCCCTGCTTTAGATCAAGGAGCTTTTTCGATGGAAGTAAAGACAAGAAGTCCCGTGCGTGTAGGCATTCAGGTCGTGTGGGTTTTCGCGACTGTGCTGCTCGTATCGTGGCCGGCTCCGGCTATGGCCGCAGGATGCCTACGTCCGGCTCTCAATGATGAAGCCGAGATCGTGCAGACGATCCAACTGGCGGATCAGATCGCGGAGCAGGGGAGCAGCGGCGAAGTGCCATACGAGTTCCATCGCGGCGAAGTAGACCTCACACTCGACACCGGATGTTGCGTGCTCTTGAGCTCCGCAGCGGACGGCAGCGGCTGGCTCTCCAGCGATGACCTGGTTGAACTGAGTACAGAGAACGGGCGGTCCTGGCAGCACGATTTCCGCAACGAGTCCCGCACCCAGATCGAAGCCATTCCGCCGCAAGACGTGAGCGATCTGTTCGAGCCTGGCCTCAACACAGTTGAAATCTCGATTCAGGACCTAATGCCGCCAGTCTTCAGCACGGAACCATACTACCTGGTTGTCATCAGTTGTCCGGCTGCGGCGGAGGTCATTCCGCCAACGGCGACACCAACTGCCACATTCTTGTCGACAACAACAGCGACGCCGACATTGACGCCGACGAATACGCCAACTGCTACGGGGACGTCGACACCAACATCGACACCAAGCGCCACATCGACACCGACGCCGACGGCCACAAACATACCGACCTTCACGCCTACTGCGACACACACGCCGACATGGACGGCGACATTCACCCCGACGCCCTCGGCAACTGCAGGACGCCATCCCCCACGATTGTGGTGCCGGTGTCCATCACAACGCCGGCAGCCAAGTCGCCATTTCCGACAGATCTTCCTGTCTGGCCGCTGGCAGGTCTGGGCATGCTGGTTGTGAGTGGCTTGGCCCTCCGGCAAATTCAGCGGGCTGCAATTCGACCCAGCGGCGAGGTCGAACTCTACCGAGCCGGTCGCTTCGTGACTCGTCTGGATCTGACCGACAGCGATAGACGCATCGTGACGTGGGTCAGGTAGGCGACATTGCGCTCAGCGGCACCGACATCCCGGAAAACGTCGCACGCATCTACGCAGTACGAACACAGGGCGGCCGTGTGGAGACACGCATCGACCTGCTCAACGCCGAAGACGGCACGGTAGAAGAAACAGTGACTCTGCACAGCGGTGATGAGATCCCGTTGGCCGGCCAGTACCGGCTACGCTACCTGGATACGCTTGAGGATCTGTGGCATGACGAAGGAGAAAACGACGATGACTGAGAAATCCAACGGCCATCGGGTCACGAATGGCAACGGCGCCAAACGTGACCCAGGCACCCGCTTCTTCAACCTGTTCATCGGCGGCGGCCTGGAGGAGACTGGTCTGCGCCAGCGAGAAGACGAAGAGATCCAGGCCTCCCAAGAGCACGTCTGCATCCGCTTCGTGGACAGCGACCCCGACCACCTGGAAGAGCTGCCGGAAGACGAGACGCTCCTACCAGACCCGGTGCGTGCGGCCGACCTGCTGGACTCAATCGCACAGGCGCCGGAGAAGTTTCCGGGCAGCGAATACCTGGGAGACCTGAAGGTGCTCTGGAAAGCGCTCGGTCCGGCCGGATCGCTGAGCAAAGGTCTACGCACCAAGCGGATCTTGGGCCTGCTCATGTTTCTGGCGGTCATCTGGCGCCAACACACGAACCTACGCAACTTCCTGCTGGGCGGCATTCGCGAGCTGCACAGCTTCCAGAGCGCCGACTGTGTGCAGCGCAACCGCCGCCCACGCCGTGCACTCAACCTGGTACGCTCCTTCTTCTTCAGCAGCTGCGGCGGAACCGGATCGAGTCTCTCGTTGCTTCTGGAGGCGATCCAGCGCTTCTTTCTCAACATGGATCTGGGACTCTCCAACATCACATCCGAAGCCCACATCCTGTTGCCGGGTCCCATGTTGCACCGCGCCAACGATTTCCAGGCGCTCAAGGCCAACACCTGGGCCTTCTTCCTGGAACTGCAACAGCGCTATGTCGAGCAACTGCCCGCGCTACGGCTGGGTCCGTTCCTCGTGCCCTTCGCCAACCGCCCCTTCGGCCGCATCTATCTCTACGACGAAGGCAACGCCAAAGAACAGATCTTCACCAGTCGTCCACAGACCAATGACGCGGTCAATGAATCCTGGAAGTTCACATGCGGCGATGCAGCGCCACGGGGGATGAAAACAAGAGAGCCATCTGTGTTTATCTGTGTATATCTGTGGCTAATTTTCAGGGCAGCTGATGCATCTGGGTCCGGAAGGCAAGGCATACCAGGCACGCCTGGAGGACTACGAGCTGGAAGACCTCAACATCTTCTCATCGGCCGGCTGCGCCATCATCGAGTATCCGGCCGATGAGATTGAGACGGTCTGCACCCACCGCAGCAGCATCGCCTGGATCCAGCAGCAACCGCTCTATCAGCATGAGGATGAAGAGCTCGCGGCGTTGGTCGAGCAACAGGTGACCGACATCAGCGGTCGTATCCCGGCTAACCATGAAGTGGCGCGACTGACCCGGGATGTGAGCGGCAAACCGGTGACAGTGAGTCTGAAGAGCCTGAAACGGATTGCGAGAGTACGGCTTCCTCGGCAACGGTCTTCTCGACCATTAGCTCTGCCGGGGGCCGGAAGATCGTTTCCGGTCCCCACCTTCTCTCATATGAGGGCTGTTCGTTAACATTGTAGCATGTGGTGACAACGCCGGGCGGCGGAAGGGTCGGTCAGGAATACAGGAATATCACCACGGGCATGAAGGTGGTCCGGACGGGAGATTGAGCGAATTCGATCTTCTCTCCGGGCAGCCGCTAGCAATCTTGCCCGGGACTGGAGGTGATATTTTCTGAGATTATTGACCCAAGCGTTGCGCAAGCAGCTACCGCCGCTCTACTCGACCGAAGACCAGGAAGACCCCATGGTGATCTGCAAGTTCTTCTATCCAGCACATCACTGGTCCTGGTACGGCATTGAGTACGACGGTGAGGATCTCTTCTTCGGCTTTGTGGACGGCGATTTTCCTGAGCTTGGCTACTTCCGGCTGAGCGAACTGACGGGGAATCGCGATCTTCTCGGTCTGCCGATTGAGCGAGACCGGTCCTTCAGGCCTCAGCGACTTTCTGCGTTGCGGGCTGAGCTAGGCCGTTAGCTGACCCGGCGTTTTCATAGAGGGGACGTGAGTATCTGCTTGCGTCCCCACCCCTAACTTCGTGGCCAACTGCGTGCAGGCAGACAGGCCTTTCGTCTTTCCGAGTTGGCGGCAGGCACCGTCGAGTCGGGCAGACGAGCAACTGCTCTCTGCTCCGATCTGTTATTTCAAGAATCCGGAGAGGAGGTGAGAATCATGGCTATTGTCAATCTGTCCTGCGATGACCTGGACCCCGCACAATGTGACATGGCGGAACTGCTGGCACAGGTACAGGCGCTGGAGAAAGCCGGACTGACCGTCAGGCTCAATCTGCGTAACCTGAAAGGCAACCAGTGGCTCGAACAGCTTGCGGCCGTCAATCGCCGCAAGGCAAGAGCCTGGCAGCTGCCGGTCTTGCTGACCGTCGGCTACCTGGGCACGCTGGCTGCTCTTTTGACCGGCTGGTACGGGTTCTAGCAGGCGCTGCACGCAGTGTGGCAATGCGTACATCGTACGCAGGAGGGTGGTGGCTGTGACGCGCCACCCTCCACCCTTGTGGGAGTATAGCATATCGAAACAGGAGGATGTTCGCAGATGGCTGCGGATGTTGAAGCGGGAGCTCACGCGTAGCTAAATGGAGAAAAAATGTTGGGCTATATGGTCCTGTTCTCAACGATTTCGATAACGTTGGCCGGGCCATCCAACACCAAATGTAAACGGTTGAGCACGTTACGTCCCAGCACGATTTCATCGCTCTCAGGATCTGCCAGCACCTGCAACGCTCGGATGTGGAGACGTTCGAGGCGTAGAGAGACAGCATAGACAAAGACCACACGTCGATCGCCCCAGACGCTACGGGCTGTCCCCTGGCTAATGGGACGCACGCCGAGTTGTTGCAGATATCGCTGCGGGACAATGGTGATATCTGCACCGGTGTCGATGATGGCCTCCAGCGGTCCCATCACCGCTTCTTCTCCGCCTGCACCCAGATGGAGCGTACAGACTGGCATAGGAGGGGTATAGGCAACGCTGTACGTGTACGTACTCACGGCGCCTGCTCTAGTCGGGGGCTGCGGAAGTGGTATTCCTCCACCGGTGTGTCTCCGACTCGGCGAATGAGAACTGTCTGGTTACCATACTGCTTCTGCACGCGCAAGTAGAGAGTTTCGAAATCGGGATCCACATCGACCAGCCGGCCGGCGTAGATGGCAACCACCTGGCCCAAATATCGATCGTGTAGCTCGGGATAGAGCTTCCGGTATGCCGCGTTCTTCATCTTCCAATGCATCGGCATCCAGTTCTTCGAGGTGAGTGCGGATTGCTTCGTCCGCAATTTCCTCCGCTGACTTGCCAAGTCGTTGGGCAATCTGATCCAGTTTATGCTGCAATTTGGGTTCAAGTGTAATCGACATCGATCGTTCTCCTTGCTCCGAGGGGTGCAGTCAGAAGCCGTGCGGCGTATCGTTGGGGTCTTTCAAGTCGATTGTGTCAATCAGGATCACCGACCAGTACCCCACGAACGGCATTCCATTCTTTAGCATCCAGCGCCGACGCCGAAGGACTCAAGTCAAAGGTCGCCGTACTTCGCAGTGGGTAGCCATTATTTGCAGGTAACGCCTTGAACTGGAAATCCAGAGAACGTGCGTAGGCTAAGACGAGACGTTGTGCCTGGACTGGTAGCTTGTCTAGGATCTTCCACACCTGTGTAGCGATGGACTCGCTGTCGGACATTGCGGGCATGAAACCGCCTTGTATCTTGATACCTGCTGCCCCTACGGTTATCGAGCAATTATATCACGGGTGTCGTGGCGGGCTAACGCTTATGATATCTTGGCCGAAGCTGTCCAAACCACTCTTGGTATGACCGGTCTCCGGCAGATTGCACCGAAGCTCTTCTTGTGATCGCTATCGGTTGGCAAACCATACCCTGTAAAGCCGTAATGGATCGTGGTTGGGCGACTTATCGTCAACGGCCTCGAGATCGCAGAGGGGATAGACGTAGGATTCTCGTCCCCGCTTGACATCCGCCAGCACCCCGTATGAATCATCGATCATGTTGATGCCCAGCACTCGAAGCCGGTCCCCGGTTCGGATCGGACCGCGTTCGAAAAGCGTCTCCACCACCTCCGCTTCAAATGGGAATGTGAGGGATTGTCCAAGATAATCGCCCCAGCGTTCCATCACAGCCATCTCATCGTCCGGATCGACGCCGCTCAAAATGGCGTTCATGTCCCGTCCTTCCTCGCCCAGATGGCTGTAGGCATGGCGAGCGCTCAATTCGGCGCTGGCGGCTTCCACATCCGCCAGCGTATCTCGGGGCGGCACAATTTCCAGCTCGTTCGGGTCTGCTCCATACTCCGACCAATCCAGCCCGTCTTCCTCGCAGGTCTCGATATACTCGCCGGGCATGCCGCGCAGGGTGACGCTGTCGAAGGCGACCATTACGGTACCGTATTCCGTTTCTAGCCCAATCACACGACCCTGCCAGCCGCCGATGTCTGCGTCGAAATCGTAGTCTCGAACTCCGGGCTTAAAGCGTACAGAATCTCCTACTGAGAGTCTAGCCATCGTCTTACTCCTGGGCTGCACTTGAACTTGAGACATTGAATGGGTGGTTGCCTCTCGGGCTCGATCGTTACTCCTAACGATGTTATCCATATCTCGCATAGTCGACCAGATCTGTCAATTTCTGCGCGACGAACTCGATGACGTAGTCGGTGCAGCTTTCTCGTTATGATGATCGTGTCGAGAGCGAAAGGCAACGTCACCAACAGGCTTCTCTTGTAATCGGAAGAGGCATATGAGACGCCCCTCAGCATTCTGTCTGAGGGGCGTCAGCAGGAAGTGATTGACGACGATTCTCGAACGTTACTCCTCTACTTGTAGCAGCATCCCCATGACATCGGTTGCAGTATCAACCGTGTAGATGGCGCCTCCACCCATTCCGTTGCCCATGGCGACGACCGCCAGATCTTGATCGGGGCAGAGCATGATGTCGGACTGGTAGCCGCGCTCGCCGCCGTAGGCATGGACGACGTGATGGCCGGCGATTTCGTTGACAAACCACCCCATGCCGTCTTCGGCAAACATCGCCGTAGGATAGATGCTGCCGAGCAGAAAGTCGCCGAAGGGTGTCTCGTTGTATGCCGTCCACATCTCATCGAAATAGGGTTCGGCCAGAATCGTCGCGCCGTCCAGATCGCCGCGGTTGAGATTGGCCTGTGCAAAGCGGGCCATATCTTCCACGTTGGAGTAGAGGTTGTTGGCCGCGGCATACTGGCGGCTGTAGGGAATGACGTCTGCCACCATCACCGCGCCGTCGTCATCTTCGATGTGCGGGCTGGCGAGCAGCGCCGGATCGACCTCGTCGAGCAGGAAGGTGCTGTGGGCCATGCCCAGGGGCGTGAGGAGATTTTCCTGCATGTAGACTTCGTAGGGCTGGCCGGTCACCTTGGCCACGACGTCACCAAGAATGTGATAGCCGATATCGCTCCATTCGAAGCCTGCGCCGGGCGCAAAGAGCAGTTCCGTCTCGGCCAGGCCGCGTACCAGGCGCTCCACCGCTTCGTCGTCGACTTCCGGCGTTGTTGTGGTCCAGTCTGCGGCCGCGTCACCGCTGTCGGGTACGCCCGACGTGTTGAGCAGCAGCTGGCGCACGGTGATCTCATCGGACCCATCGCCGGCCATCTCGAAGTAGGGCAGATAGTCGGTGATCGGCGCATCCAGATCGATCAGGCCGGCCTCGGCCAACTGGAGCATGGCCAGCGTGGTGGGCGCCATGGTCACCTCAGCCAGCTGGAAGACGGTCTGGGGCGTGACCGGCTCGCCGGTTTCTACATTGGCCACGCCAAAGCCCTTGGCATAGACAAGCTCACCATCCTTGACGACGCCCAGCGCAAAGCCGGGCAGGCCGGTGGCGGCCATCATCTCCTCGACATAGGCATCGATCTCGGCTGCAACGGCAGGAGCAAACGCAGCTGCTCTGGCTTCGTATCCCTGCGCCTCATACTCGATCCCAGGGAAGGTGACTGCTTCAGGAGCAAGAGCAGCAGCTGCATCAGCATCTCCTTTTAGTTCAGCACTCAGGAATGCTGTCACGAAATGGTTCGTCAGGTCGTGCGCACGGTCCATGTCCCAGATTGGGTCGGAGCAGAAGACGTGGAATCCTATCTCCACTACGTCTGGCACTTCACTGCACTCACTGAAGAATACCAAGTGTTCTGCGCCATTGAGGAGGACCTCAACTTTCCGCTCTGAGTTCACCTGCGAATATGGATCATATTCTTGGTAGAAGGGTCCGACATCGCTGTCGCCAGATCCGATGATAAACATCGTCGGCACATCGACAGATTCAATGCCTTTTGGCCCAATGGATCTCTTCCCGGAGCCAGGGGAACGGCAGCGTCTATACGCTCATCGCTCAATTCAGGCCATAGTCCCTCAGGCACTGCTTCGAGGCCAAAAAACGTCGCCAATTCTTCTTCATGGTCGAGAATTTCCGGACAGTCTTCGTTTGGTGGGGTACCGTTAATGCTATTGGCTTCGCACCAGGCAGCGGTAATTTTCTAGATCCATACACGCGCGCCGACTGCCTCCAGCGTCGTCTCTCCACCATGTGACCACCCCGTAATTCCGACATGCTCTACGTCAATCATGCCTGCAAGATCCCCATCGGCTACAGTTAGGCCCTCTGCAAGGTCGATTGTACGCCGCACTTCGTCGGGTCTTCGAAACTTGCTCTGCCAAGGTACGGGGAAGAAAAGCTTGCTCCAGTTATCTTCGTGTCCCGGCGCCATTACGACAAAACCATGTGAAGCCAGGTGCTCGACGAGGTACGGAAGCTCGTGCTGAAAGGAAGACCAAGCGTGGGAATGCACCACCAGCGGATAGGGCCCGTCAGCAGTGGCCGGTTCGGCATATTCGATGGCATGGCCGTAGACTGGGATGTTTGGAATCTCGCCCGGTTCAAAGCTCATCTCATAAACAATCTCTTCCTGCAGTCCATCCGAATTCTGGGCTGGATACCAGACGGTCACAGTCAGCGGCCGTTCATTCTCATTTGTCGCTTCAATCTCGAAGTTGCGCACACCAACTGGGTGCGGCCCGCGTATAGCGTAGTTCGGTGCGTCCGGGCGTAGCCCATGAGGTTCCATTTGCCATGATGACGGCATCATAGGCGGCGCAACCTGCATGCCCAACTGCATCATCATGCCCAGATCGTCGCCGCTGTGCCACATCTCCACCAGCTTGCCATCCTCAAATCGAGCTACAGTGGCGCCCATCATGGCAAAGGACTGGCCAGTGGGTGGGCCCAAGGCCTCGCTATCCCCGGTATGGGTGCCGCCATACTTCCAGCGCGTATAGATCTTGTCACCTACGATCACCGATTCTTCAAATGTGAGATCAGAATCAGGCACGCCGCTGCGTGAGTCGACTACTGTGGCCTTGTAGGCATCGAGCCCCCACAATATCAGGACCAGGCGGGTCGTGGACCAGGAAGTCCGGTGCTACGACGGCGTCAAGCGCATCCAGGTCGCCTTGACTCCAGGCTGCCACGAATGCCTCCGTCACTTCGTCCGCCAGGCGGCATCTCAGGCTGTGTACGGCCGGCTGGAAGGCGCTGATAACAAAAGCCGCTGCAAACATCAGAAATCATCCAATTGCGAATTTCATGATATTCTCTCCTCTCCATCCTTCAACGAGCTTCTTGCCCTTGGTTGGATGCTGGCAGACAACATTACATAGTCAAGTAGTCAATGTTTCAGGATCTGTCGTGTGATCATGTGCGCACCTCGCAGTGATGTCTCAATTGCGACTACGGCAGGAGACTTCTCCGGTATTGCTCCAACCTGCTGCAACAAACCTAGGGTGTCCCAGTTTGTCCAGCTTTCTGCGATCTTGCCGTCTTCGATTCGATCAAGCGTGAATCCGGTGACCGATACCTCCTTGCCCGTCGGCGCAATCCCTACAAACTCTGCTACGTGCGTGCTAGTCGCGATCCAGCGTGTCACCACCTTATCTTCAGCGACGACGTGATCGATGCTGGCGAAGTGTAGATTCGCGAACGCAGTACGATACATGGTGACCAACTGCTTCAAACCATCAAGTTCCCTTTACCTCAGGACTTGACGCATCGTGGAACACATAGTCGTGGGCGAGGATTCCGTCGACAACAGACATGTCTCCACGACTCCAAACCTCCGTCAAGTCCTCGCTGAGCCACTGCGAAGATTCGCTGCATGTTTCATGAGCTATTCTCCTCTTACCGCGTGTCAGTAGACTCCGACGACTCACTCAGGATTCTGCAAGTACTACCAACCGCTCTGATGACTCTAGCAGATCGCAGGCGACAAAATGGCCACATAACTGGTACAAATCACATATTGATTAGTGATCGGCGCAGTCAGGCATGTTGACAAATGAGAATGCAACAGGACTTCGCTCATTGAGCAGTCATGCGGGACATCAAACTATTCCAGAGTTGCGTTGGAATTAACATCACACTCTGAACGCAAGGCCTTTTTCCTTGAGCGAGATCCAGGATTCTCTTCCCAAAATGAGGTGATCGAGACACTCCACACCTAGCATGGCACCGGCCTCAGCACAAAGCGTACTCACCCTGACATCTTCGGGACTGGCGTCGGCCTGGCCTGACGGATGGTTGTGGGCCAGGATGATCGACCGTGCGTTGAGCCGGACGGCAGGGCGGAAGATCTCGGCCGCGCGTACGTACATGCAGTCGATCGTCCCGCGATAGATCATCGCCTCATGCGTGATGCGGCTCTTGGTGTTCAGCATGATGGCGTGTAGCTCCTCCTGCTCGAAAGCGTCGAAAGGCGTGAAGACTCGCTCTTGCAGAAAGCGAGCAGCGTCAGACGGCGTTCGCACCGTCGGACGCTCATGGATCACCTGAACGAAGCGGTCAAGCTCAGCCTCGCGGGCGCCGAACTCAGCCAATGAGTTTGGTTCGATGCGGTAGATAGGTGAATGGGATTCCGGGCTGGTTTTGAAGTCGAAGGCCATCTGGTAGAGACGTTCGGGGGAGTGCATATACATCCGATTGTATCACCATTGACAGGCCGATCTGCGTAGACTATATTCGGACCTGCACCCGGCACGTTGATAGTTCGGCTGACACGCACAATTGAAGACCTAACCGCACCGACCTGGGAAGGAGTCTCCGGTCGGTTTTTTGTTGTCCAAGGAGGACCACATCATGACGACCGGCACCAACGAACGCAGGAAAGCCCGTTTTTCTCTAGGCCAAGTGGTGGCCACACCCGGCGCACTGGCTGCGCTGGAACAGTCCGAGCAGACGCCCCAGGAATTCCTGAACCGGCATGCGGCTATGGACTGGGGCGACATCGTGGAGGAAGACAAGCGAGAGAATGAGTGGGCACTGGAGCACGGCTTCCGGCTCTTCAGCGCCTACCACACCACCGACGGCACCAAGATCTATGTGATCACCGAAGCCGATCGGTCCGTGACCACTTTGCTGCGCCCGCATGAGTACTGACGGAGCCAACACGATGCAGAAGAAAATCGACGTTCCCAAGCGCTTTCACGTCCAGTGGCAGCAACTGGAAACCATGATCCGGGCACTGGACGACGCCAAGACCCCAGACCTGCAATTGCTCCAGGCCACGGGTATTCTCACCCAAGCGGCCAACAGGCTGGATGCCATCCTGATCCGGATGGCGATATCAACCTGGCCTGAGCCAACCTCAGATCCACCCGACCTCGAAACCCTCGAGCAGTGGATGTGGGAAGACGGCGGCTGCGAGGCGACCGATTCCTGTTGGGTCGAGCCGGATGGGCGCTGTCCACACGGCTACCCATCCTGGCTGCTCTATCTGGGGTCTGATCTGACGGAACGAGGAGAGAAGTTGCGCTTGCCAAGCGTGGCTGATGCAGTGCTCGCCGCAGTCTCAGCACGAGATTGAGGGCGGATACTTTGTCGATTGCCACGACTGGTGAGCAAGATAGGAGCCAACTCGATACCCGAACCAACGAAACGAATTGCGTGCAGCCATCAACATCAGGTGCTGCCACCGGTATGTTCTGTTCTTTTAACAGGCTCCTACAGAAAACCCGGTGGCTTTTACCCCTTATCACGAAACGATGGCATCCCCCGAGCAGTCACCAACACCCTACGCACGAGTACCCGAGGAGCTCCAAGCGCTTCCGCAGTGGGTCAACTGGCGCAACGACGAAGGCCGCAAGGTGCCGGTCAATCCGACACACGCTGCGCAACGCCGGCGTCAACTGGCCGGGTACGTGGGCGGGCTTTGGTCATGCCCGAGAGGTGGCGCATTCAGCAGCAGCTCGGTCTCGGCTTCGTGCTGACCGAAGACGATCCCTACACCTGCGTCGATCTGGACGGGTGTGTGGGTAAACATGGGCAGATCGATGTACGCACCCGCGAGATTCTGGATCTGCTGTCGGGCTGGGTGGAGCTGTCGCCATCCGGTACAGGGCTGCACGTCTGGGTGCGCAACGATGAGCCGGTCAGCCGGCGAACGAAGAGAGCTCGAGGTCTATTCGTATGGCCGCTGGATGTCGGTGACCGGCCGCAGCAATCCTCGAGCACCGCTGCGTATCCCCGAGCGGACTGACGAAGTGCAGGAATTGATGGAGCGCTTCTTTCCCGAGAAGGTCAGTCGGCCGTTTCCTGCCCCTTCGCCAGTGCCGTTGAGCGACGCCGAGATCTGGGAACAGCTCTTCCATTCGGAGAACGGCACATTCTACATGCACCTGTATGACGGCAACATCTCGGTCTGCCGTGACGATCATTCGTTGGCCGTGATCTTGTTGGCCAACCAGCTGGCGCTGATGACCGATTTCGACGCCGAGAGGGTCAAGGGCTTGCTCTATCAGACCCGCTTGGTGCGGGACAAGTGGACGGAACCGCGCGGCGACATCACTTGGATTGACTATCAGATTGAGGATGCAATCGCCTATGTTTCGGGGCGGCAGGCATAAGGGTTTGGATTCGACAGTTGACCAATTTACTCCTCAAGCAGTTGCTGACGGAAAGACATGACGCTTGATCCGCCTTCTGACGGTCTTCGGTTCATAACGACACCAAATATCGGCGCCGCGTGTGTTTGGACTCAGATTTGTGCCTGTTTATACGGCTCTACGTCGATCGAAAAAGGACTTTTCAAAACCTGCCAGAATCTGTTGCAGTACCTGCAACACAGCACCTCCAAGCTGTGAATGTCAACATCCAACATTCACAGCTTGGAGCTACAAAATGGCCCATTGGCGAAAGAAAGAAACGAAGTTCGAGCACATGTACCAGCTTGTCGAAGACGGCGAGGGACTATCGACACGGGAACTTGCTCGACGCCTGGACGTCGCGCCCTTCCACCGTTCTCCGCTCGCTAGCGAGTATGGAGGAAGCCGGTTACTTGCTGACTGAGGACGACGAAGGCAAATTGTGGCCCTTCAGACGCGAAGGGTGAACGAATTTTGCGGGGTGTTGCGGAATTTCGTGGCACCCCGTGCTATTCTGTCTATAGACGAAACAACAGTAATCAAAGGAGTCCCCACAATGAAGCGAGCAAATGCCAAATCGCAACGGATGTCGCAGATGGAAAAACTACTCTGGGCCTACCCCGAAGGGTTGTCCCAGGCAGAGGTCGCCAGACGACTGGGCGTCAATCGCTCCACCATCCATCGGTACGTAGATCAAAGTGATTTGCCGCCCGGAATCTATGTGGATGAATATGACGACGACAAGCTGAAGCTAGATCGAGCCGCTGATTTGACCAAGGCTGCGTTCAGCCTTCACGAAATCATGGCCCTCCATCTCGCCACCAGGATGTTGGCCACGCGGACGGATAAACAGAATCCACACGCTGCATCGGCCTTGCGCAAGCTGGGCATTGCCCTGCAACGTTTGGACCAGAACGTAAGTCGGCACCTGCTGGTCTCCGCCGAAATGATGGATGAAGACGCAGCCTACCACGATCCAGTCTACCTCGACGTATTGCAGAAGTTAACCGAAGCCTGGTCTGCCGGACGAAAATTGCAGGTCAGCCATCAGATGGAAGATGGACGTGTGTATGAGTACACGTTCTCGCCCTATTTCATTGAACCGTATGCCGTGGGTCAGACGGCGCACGTCATCGAGTCGCGCGAACCTCCTGATGCCATCCGTACCTTCAAGATTGAACGGTTGCGATCTGCGACCATTCTGCGGGAGTGTTACGAGATTGATGAAGACTTTGATCCGCGTGCCATGTTGGCAGACGCCTGGGGCATCTGGCAGACGGACGGCGATCCCATAGAGGTCGTACTGAAATTTGATCCTCGGGCTGCAAAGCGGGTGCAAGAGACCCGCTGGCACCGGTCGCAACAGACCGTGCAGGAGCCTGACGGTAGTTTGCTCTGGCGAGCCTGGGTGGCCGAGCCACAGGAAATGCTACCCTGGATTCGCGGCTGGGGGAGCGGATGTCGAGGTATTGGAGCCGGTCGTCATCCGCGAGACGATGATGGGTGAGGCTAGGTCCATGGCGGAACAGTATGGATGGTTCGTATCTTCAGAGGCTGGCGCTCTTAGTTCTACTCTTGATGATTTCTTCGGGAGTTGATGATAATGACTCTCTCCGTCTATCCATTCCAAGAACGCGTGAAGTCGGCCCTCTTTGGAGGCAGGTCGGTGATTTTGCAGGCACCTACAGGTTCGGGGAAGACTCGGGCCGCCTTGTCGCCCTACATTGAGGCGTTCTTTGATATGCCAGACCACGTCTTCCGCGGCAGTGCATCTACAGTGTCCCGATGCGTGTGTTGGCTAACCAGTTCTTTGTCGAGTACTCTCAGCTGACTAAGCGGTATTATCGACAGTCCAGCGCGAGATGAAGGCGACCATCCAGACTGGCGAACAACCAACCGATCCACAGTTGCGGGGTGACCTAATCTTCGCAACCATCGATCAAAGCCTGAGTAGCGCACTGGCGGTTCCATACTCGCTGTCCCCTGGCAGAGCCAATTTGAATTCTGGAGCCGTATTCTCGTCGTACCTGGTCTTCGATGAATTTCACCTCTTTCCGGTTGCAGAGAATCGTGCCGAAGGAGCACTGACTACGACGCTGCAATTGCTCACCAAGCTCCAAGGGATAGTCCCTTTCGTTCTCATGACGGCGACTTTCTCGAGCACCATGCTAGACGAGTTGGCCGGACGGTTGGGTGCAGAAGTCGTCACGGTGCCTCTCGACGAATATCGCATGATCGCAGGCAGTGGAGGTAAGGAGCAGCGTCGCCGTCGTTTCCATGTCCATCCTACAGCAATAAACGCTGATGAAATCTGGAATGCACATAAAGCACGCTCCATTGCTGTCTGCAATCAGGTGGCCAGAGCGCAGTCACTTTACGAGGCGTTGCGCGAGTTAGCGAAAGGGACTCCAACTGAGGTGATGCTTTTGCACAGTCGCTTCACACCTGACGATCGCAAATACAAGGAAGATCGAATCCGAGTGGAATTCGGCAAAGATGCAGACCACCGACATAGCCAAATACTGGTCGCCACGCAAGTGGTCGAGGTCGGACTCGACATCAGTTGTGAACACCTGCACACTGAGATTGCGCCGGCCAATGCTGTATTGCAGCGCGCGGGGCGCTGTGCTCGATTTCCAGGTGAATATGGTCAGGTGCATGTCTATGCTGCACCGATGCGCGAGGATCGAATTGGCAAACTCAAGCCGGACTACCTGCCGTACCCCAGAGAACTATGTGAAATGGCGTGGCAGAGCTTTGAGCAGCGGAACGACGCAATTATCGACTTTCAAGAGGAACAGCGGATCATCGATGAAGTGCATCAGGAGAGTGACCAACAGCTTCTTGAGGCCATGGATTCGCAGAAAAATATGCTTTGGAAGGATATCTTTGCCGCTATGGAGGACAGCAGCCGGGAATACCGGCCAGCGTTGATCCGCCGCATTGACAACGTCACCGTATTAGCTGCGTCGAAGCCCGGACTGATTGGCAATCCGTTTCGAGCCGAGGGGTTTGGGCTGTGGCGAGGCACGGTCAGGGGCTTTCTACAGCGTCTTGAAGAATTGTCTGACGATTGGCTTCCGGATGAGTTTGAGGAGCAGTGGCTGATGGCCTATCCAATACTGTCCGAGCCCGATCCGGACGATCCGACGCAATCTATTCAGATCCGATGGCAGGCGGTGGTCGACTCAAGCCAACTCGATGGCGCGACCGTTGTTGCGATCAACGACGCGTTCTGCGCCTACGACGCCGAGATCGGCTTTCGCATCACGGCTCCCGATGCAGGTGGCTGGTCGTCCAAGCCAGGTGAGATGCAGATGCCAAACAGTCAGGGCGGATTCAGCTATAAGTTGGAGGGCTATGCCGATCACGTCGCCAATATGTTGCGAATCTACAGCCGTTGCTTTCGTGACCGCATCGCCTACGTCGACTTGAGACTATCACAACAGTGGAACTTGCCAACCGGCAGTCTGGATTCGGCCATCCGAACAGCCATCGCACTGCACGACCTTGGCAAGCTGGATAGGCGCTGGCAACGCTGGGTTCGTCTTTATCAGCAGCAGATTGGCGAGCCAATTGATGATCCGAAGTTGATGGCCGTGCATACAAATTGGCTGCCAACGCTCTCCAACCATCGAGCGGCGAAGGAGCAAGCCGATCGGCAGGAAAAACGTCCCCGACATGCTGGAGAGGGCGCTGTCGCGTCAGCTCGGATAATCGCTCAGTTGATGGAGCGAAATTCTATTCTGGTGCGATCCGTGCTGACCGCTATCGCTCGCCACCACAGCCCGACGACGCGTGACTGTAGCCCATATGAGTTACATGAGGCTGCGAAGGCGGCGGTCCGGCATGCACTGACACATGCCGGCTTGGAGGCAACCGAATTGTCATTGCTGATGCGCGCACCGTCGGCGAAACTGGAGGACTACTTGGTCGAGGGAAAGGCATTTGACCAGCTTATTATATACCTGCTGATCGTACGTTGTTTGCGCTTGACTGATGGAATGTCACAGGAGTAACGAGGATGTATCAACAGCGATATTTCGTCCCCAAAAGCACTGGTACACTTGCCGATTCTTTGCTCGCATTCGGTGTTGCCGCCACCATCGCCGATATCGTCGAACAGAATACCGGACGTGAGAAAGTCGTCATACAAGATACCGGTAGTTGCTACCTTATCGATGCAGGTGTACCGCTTCAAGAAGTCTGGGTAGAGTCCATGCCGCCGTGGGAACAGCTTCGCTTCCTGACCAATGTGAAGACCCCGGTGCCGGTAGAGCATGCGGGTATCGCGAGCCGCAGCGTCGATGAAGAGTGGGATCGCTTTCGCCAATACAACGAGATGCGGAAACAACTGTCAGATCGTAAGGTCGTGGGTGATGATCTTCAGAATGCCCTGGCGGATTTGAAGCCGCAACCGGATTGGACCGTGGCTACGTATTTAGGTGATTTTCGCATGCAGGCACAGGGCGGCTACAACACGCTGGCGGTACAGTGGTACGCAAGTAGTCAGGAGTTCCTGTCGTTCAGTCTGCGCACCATCCTAGCACTATTCTCTTCGCTGGTCGTCGATCAGGAGGCCATCATCAAGGAATGGAAGCAGGCGACAGCCAGCAGGGACTTCAAAGAGATGGTGACGGCTTCACAGTTGTTCAATCCGCACATGGGCAAGGGCCAGAACAGGGCCAAGGCCAACAAGCTGGCCATGGGCAATGAGAAGTCGTTCTGGCTGGTCGAGTATCTGAAAGCCGTGGGTCTTTGGCTGGCCAGCACGCCACGCAGTGCCCAAGGTGCTGATCTGCGCAAGTGCTATGTGCTGGCCCCGCAGCGTATTGCTTTGCGCGATCATCGGCGCATCTACGATCGCTTTCGCGACAGCCTTTGGAATGAAACACCGGAAAAACCGATAAAGATGGATATTACGGCGTCGCTGCTCTACACAGAGACCTTGCTGAAATACAGCGTCGAGAGTGAGAATCTCGGACCTCTTCGACGATGGTCCGATCTCCAATCTGGTATCGGGCATGGATGTGGGTACCTATCAACTGCTCAGCCGCAACTCGTATACCATGATGAACCTCTCGTTTCTCGGCCTGCCTGATTGGATGCCGAGGTCAGTTCTATTTGCTGACGCGCAGGAATTTCAGGCTATCCTTCAGGAACATCGAGAGCGTATCCGGTCCATCGACGAAAGCCGAAGTGAAGGCTATACCTTGCTATTGCAGTACCGAAACTTTGTATCGGGCAACGATCTGGCAGCCTTCTTCGCATTCTGCATCGACTACAGCAACTACCTTATGAGCGAACTCGAACGCAGCCATTTCTACGTCAGACCATTTACGGAAACCAATCTAAGGAGGTTAATCGAAATGAACCAACCCAAGCTGAGCCCCATCTTGACAAATGAAGGGTTTCGCAATGTCGCTGAGGCCATCCGGCGCAGCACCGTGATTCCACAGTACATCGGGCGCAAGACCAGCCGTTTCGATATCCGTTACGGCTTGGGCCAGGAGCTGAAGCGAAAAGCGCAGTATTCAGACGAGTTCGTGCAGGCGTTGGCCGATTTCATGCAGAGGTATAACGAGGAGAACGTCCGAGTCTACGAACGCACCGATGGTCAAGCCCGGCGCAAGGCCATCACGACCAGTGACATCGAGATGATAGTGGGATTGGTGGACGAATACGGATCTGAGACCATCTGCAATCTGCTGGTTGCGTTTGGCTACGCACGTGATCCAAAGAAGAAGGTCGAAGAGGCTGCGGTAGCCAACAATGTAGGGATAGACAAGGCAGAGGCCGATCAACCTGTTGTAAGTTTGTCGTGAAACACCAAC
The DNA here is from genome assembly GCA_963715415.1 of uncultured Chloroflexia bacterium. Lineage (GTDB taxonomy): Bacteria > Chloroflexota > Anaerolineae > Caldilineales > Caldilineaceae > JAWKOK01. Next base: position 190,652 of record CAVQSG010000006.1, read on the forward strand.
GTGAGTCTCTCAACTCAAGGAGCCAACCAATTATGAGCACCCCGGTTTTCACATTTCTCGATTGCAGCCCAGGCCACATCAATCTGCATTCGCTCAACAATGAGGGCGGCGAAGGCAACCAGATCCAGACGCGTATCGTCACCATCGTGGACGCGGACGGCCGGCTGCATAGCGTCAACGCCATCAGCGGCGACATGCTCAAGCACATTCAGGCGGAACACCTCTACCGCATCGCCCGGATCAGCGAACTGCCGCTGTGCCAGGCGTGCGCCATCTTCGATGCCAATCGTATGTCGGCAGATCCCGACTTTCCAGGACTGGTTGAAGGAGAAGCCCACGCCGGTGCAGGTGGTCAACAGGCTGCTCTCCTGTACGCTGGATGACATCGAAGGCAACCTGGTGACCCAGGGCAACCAGTCGGTGCCGCGCAAGAGCGTGGTCGAGTTCGGCTGGGCGGTCGGCATTCCGGAGTCGGTGACGACGGATCAGTATTTCCACGTCAAGTATGACCCGGATCGGCGCGAGATCCCTACCGAGAAGGCCGACCGTTCCGGCAACCTGGGACAGGCCATCTTCCATCGTCCGGCCAACAGCGGCCAGTACGCCATTATCTGCAACGTCGAGGCGCACGCATCGGCTACAACGACATCAGCCAGAAATATGCAGACGGCGTCGACCGAGACAAGCGCTTCAAAGGCACTGCTCGAAAGCCTGCTCTATACCTTCGTCCAGCCGGCGGGGCCATGCGCAATACACAGAATCCCCATATCGTCGATGTCAAAGGCGCGATTTCCTACAGTACTGGCCCGGCGCCGGCCCCTTTGATCAGCCCCTCTAAACGGCAACTTCGTTGACGAGATGGAGGCAGGTTGCGGCGCCCTGAACGCAATTCATCAGGACCGTATCCAGGTGCAGCCCTTTGGTTCGCTGGCGGAGCTAGCCGAACCATGTCAGACCTGATTGCGGTAGACCCGGCCTTACGCCTTTCCAGGATAGAGGGAACCAGCTATGTGGCACATCATCACCTATCAACCAGTGACGCTGATCTCGTTGAAGTTGGCGACAGCCACGTCAACAGGGGGTAAATCAGTACTGCTACCGACGCCATTCGCATTCAAGATGGCCTTGCTCGACGTTGTATTGCGAAATGCCGGAACTGCGGAGGGCAAGAGACTATGGCCGTCGATACGTGATGCTCAAATTGCGCTGAACGGCCCAATGCGGATGCCGTCAACAAAACGTTTACCAAGATTCTGAAGCCGCCAAGAACTAAACCGGAGCCGGATCCGATACGGGTTAGATCAGACCGATGGCCAATACGATCGGGTTTCAGGGAATATGTTCAATGGCAAGGCAGCTTGGCGATTGGCGTTTGGCAGGCCAGCGGCACTATGGAGAACATGGCAGACAATGGTTGACGATGATTACGTATTTTGGCAAACGAGGCGGCTTCGTCCAGGCCATCGATTCATCGATCGCTGACTTCGACCTATCCGAATCGTTCACGCAGATTCAACCGATGGGTACGCAGTTCTCGCTGGACGGCACGCTGCAGATCATGGATGACTGCGGTCCCAAGGTCACGTTCGACCAAGTGGATATCTACTCGTCCAAGAACATGAAACTGGGCAAAGACCGCATCCTGCACCACGTCATCCTGCCCTATCGCCTCACCCGCTCATCGCGCGGCTACAGCCTTTACGAGCGCATCGATTGATCGGGAATCTGGATGATCCGTAGCCGGCTCTCTGTGACTACGCCGAACAGGCCGTTCCAGGACGGCTGGCTCTCCACGGCATGCACGCCAATGCGAATCACGCGTGCCAGAGAGAGACCGCTCAGTCGGAAGAAGAGGATGCCGGCAGAACTGGACAGCCGATGACGGAAGACCAGTTCGCCGAAATCCTTGTCAAATGTGACGATGGTGCGCCGCTCGGCCTGAGCGCGACTCAATATTTGACGATCGGAAACACCCGGTGAGTCCGTCAAAACCCATGCCACGTCGTGACCACGTTCGCGGAGGGCAGCGACCAAGTCGCCGGGACAGTTTTCGTCAGCAAGAATACGCACGAGCTATGCAGGCAGCGGAAAGATTTTTTCAGCTTTCAGTGTCTCGCTGGCGTAACGCAGGCAAGCGAGCAGATCTTCATGGGTCAGGTTCGGATAGTTGCGGAGGATCTCCTCCTCACTCCAGTCCGCAGCCAGCAGGTCGATGAGAAACTCGACGGAGAGCCGTGTCCCCTTGACGATCGGTTTACCGGCAAGCACTTCAGGGTCGATTGTGATGCGTTCGTGCCACTCCATGGTGTCACTCCTTGTATGCCCGAGACGACAATTGTCCCGGATTGCTACATTCTACTGAATGGTCCGTACTTCAACAACACCACACGATCCGAATCGAGGATACCATCATGTTTGACTTCACCATCCACCACATCCGTTTCACCGTCGAAGCCACCACGCCCATCGAGATGGGCGAGTTCAAAGGCTCGGCCCTGCGCGGGGCCTGGACCGGCTACATGCGCCACGCCTACTGCGGTGCGCCGCCCAATGTGCGCACCGACCCCATGCACGAGGCCATCTGTCCCGTCTGCTATCTGACCAGCCGCGACACCGGCTCGGAAAGCCGGCGTCCCTTTGCACTGCAGCCGCCGCTGTCGCGCCAGCCGCGCTATGAGCCAGGCGAGCGCTTCGGCTTCGGCTTCACGCTCTTCGGCAATGCCCATGCTCTCTTCCCCTATGTGATGTTGGCCGTGCGCGAGGTGGGCGAGACCTACGGCATCGGGCGGCGACTTGGATGCCGGCGGCGAAGAGCGTGGCCGCTATCGACTGCTCCAGGTGTCGGCCCACGATCCGCACCAGGTCGCGTTGGCGGAGATACTCTACCAGGAACCGGAGACGATGGTCACCCAGCCGACGCTGGCCGTCACCGGAGAGAGCATTGCGCGACGGGCAGCAAGTGTGGCGGCGATTGCATCGGCAGGCGACAACCGCGTACAGATCCGGCTGATACGCCGCTGCGGCTGATTCACCAGAATCGGCTGATGCGGGAATTTTCGGCAGTCGCCTTCTTCCAGCGCCTGATCGAACGCACTATACGGCCTGGGCGAACACTTCAGCCAAGATCCGAGTCGCTTCGACCGCGCTGCATTGCGCAGCGAGGTTGAGACGATTGCTGCCGCTGATCGAGGCAGTGCAGATTGTCGAAGACCGTACCCAGTGGTGGGATGTCAAGGGCTACTCAAGCCGGCTCAACAAGCCCCAATATCTCGGCGGGCTGGTGGGGAGCGTGACCCTGGCCTCCCGTTCATGGGCGCAACTCCTGCCCTACCTACTCCTGGGCGAAAGCATCGCAACTCGGCAAAAATGTCGTCAAAGGCGGCGGCTGGTATCGGGTCTGGTGGATTAGGACGGTTGGGGATTGCGAAGGTAACTGGCGTGGCGTATGCGCGCCTGCCGATCACCAATCCCTAGATCTCCAGTCCCCAAGCTGAATCCATTCACCAGAAAGGATCAACCATGCCTATCATTCCACATCTCGTGGTCGACGAATACGGTAGTTTTGTCAGCAAGAAGCAGGGGCGTCTGCGCGTGACGGTCAAGCAGGAAAAGCGGGTCGAGGCGCCGCTGATGCATCTGGAGACGGTGCTGATCTCCGGCCACGGCGTCAGTCTCAGCGCCGACGCGATGGCTGCCTGCGCCGAGCAGGGCATTCCCATTCATGTCATCGATCGCCGGGGAGCGCCGCTCGCTTCCATGTATGCCGTCTGCGCTGATCGGCACTGTGCAGACACGGCGGGCTCAGTTGCTGGCCTACAGCGAGGGAACGCGGTCTGGAGACGGCACGGGCGCTGGCGTTGGGCAAGATTCGCAACCAGTCCACGTTGCTCAAATACATCGCCAAGTATCGCAAGGAGCGGGAGCCGGCGACTCTACGACGATCTGCGCGAGGCGGCAACGGCGGTGCTGGAGCACGAACAGGAGTTGCTGCGCCTGACACGGCGACTCGATTGACGATGTGCGAGAGCGGATGCTGTCGGCAGAAGGTCGGGCGGCCAAAGCGTACTGGGCCGGCGTGAAGTTGATTGCTCCGCCTGAACTGGCCTGGCCGGGTCGCCTGGGACGTGGCGCGCACCGATCCGCTGAACATGGCGTTGAACTACGGCTATGGCGTGCTCTATGGCGAAGTCGAACGGTCGCTGGTCCTGGCGGGACTGGATCCTTACGGCGGTTTTCTGCACACCGACCGCCCCGGAAAGCCCAGTCTGGTGCTTGGACATGATCGAACCATTTCGAGCGCCGACGGTCGATCGAACCGTGCTGGCCATGCTCGGCAAGGGCACGGCCATCAAACTGGACGACCAGGGTCGACTTGGAACTGGAGACACGGCGCACGCTGGCCGAGAAGGTGCATCAACGGCTGGATGCGCCCGCTCGTTATCAGGGCAAGCGACTTTCATTGCGGGCGATCCTGCAAAGCCAGGGCGCGCGAGTTGGCCGTCTTCCTGCGTGGTGAACGACCGGAGTTCACGGCCTATGCGGCGGAGTGGTAGACCATGCGCTGTCTATTGATCTATGACATTCCCGATGACAATGCCCGCACCAAGGTGGCCGATGTCTGTCTGGACTATGGTCTGGATCGAATCCAATACTCGGCCTTTCTTGGGCCAGTTGAACCGTGGATTGCAGGAGGAGTTGCTGCTGCGCATCCAGAAGCGTATGGGCAAAAAGGCCGGCAACGTGCAGTTGATTCCCATCTGCGCCACCGATTGGCAGGCGCGGCTCGTCCACATCGAGGAGCCGTCCCGCCGCCGATGAAGAGAATCGGTCGAACAAGATGAACTAGCTGCAAGGCCCGAAACTGAGCGGAAGTAGGCGAGCGATGTCTTGGTATCTGACCGTCACCGATCTCAAACAGTGGACCTATTGTCCCCGTGTCGTCTTCTATCAGCTATTGCATGCCGCGGTCTGCGTCCGATGACCTTCAAGATGGAGGCGGGGCTCGAGGCCCATGAAGATGAAAAGGCGCGGAACGCCGGCGTACCGGCCAACTGTATGGCTTGACCGACGGCCGAGCGGATCGAAAATGTGCGCATCCAGTCGGAGACGCTGGGACTCATCCTGCCTCGATCGATCTGGTGCTGCGCCAGGGCGATCAGGCGTGGCCGGTCGAGTACAAGTTGAGCCGGCGTACGCGATCGCCACCCATTTCAAACTTCAGTTGGCTGCCTACGGACTGCTGCTCGAAGAAGCTCTGGGGGGTGACCGCCGATGCAGGATTTTTCTACAGTTTGATGACGCGACGTGCGGAACGAGTTACATTGAGCCGGCAATTGCGCCGCAAAGTGTTGTCGACCACGGCTGAGATTCGCAACATGCTTGCCGATGAGCGTGTACCGCCGGCAACGCGAGAAACTTGCGCGCTGCGTCAATTGCGAATTTCGTCGGTTCTGCAACGACCTTTTTTGAGGTATACTTTTGGTCAGACAGAGAATTCTTTCGACGCCAGGCAGCTACAAGATCTGGGATGGGCGTAACACCCGCATCGAAACAGGCTTTCAAGCCTTGCTTTCGCAAATGCGTTGGTTTGTGACGATAGGAACCTGCGTCAATAGCGACGGCACATCTGTTTCTCGTGAACAACGACACGCAAATACGGCAGATTTTCGTGCAAATCGTCATTTGCGAATGGAGTGTGAAATATGGATGTGATCTGTGCAAAATCTATCGAGTTTGACCTTACAGGAAGTCCGCTGAGACGAGATCCAGGCTTGAAATACGTCAGAAGGCATGATCTTAAGCCCAACAGCGGGCGGTCTGACCACCACGGCTCGATCGGAGAGCACTGAAGGCAGGCGCAGACCCGCTCAATAATGTCCACGATGCGTCTGACCACCACGGCTCGATCGGAGAGCACTGAAAGGCCAGCCTGGCTGTGCGTGGCCGGAGCCACTCGGCGCGGGTCTGACCACCACGGCTGGAATAGGAGAGCACTGAAAGTTTCCAGTCGTGGCCGAATGGACATGGGCGATACCATTAGTCTGACCACCACGGCTCGATCGGAGAGCACTGAAAGGCATGAGTTAGGAGCGGTCCGCCTGTATACAAAGACGTAGTCTGACCACCACGGCTCGATCGGAGAGCACTGAAAGTCGAGGGCTACGTGTGGGCCAAGTTGGGTCACAAGGTCTGACCACCACGGCTCGATCCAGAAGCACTGAAAGAAGCGTCAGGCACGGCGGCGTGGGCTGGTCAGGCTAGTCTGACCACCACGGCTCGATCGGAGAGCACTGAAAGTTCGATGACCGTTCTGTCGATGTCGCTCACGTTGTGTCTGACCACCACGGCTCGATCGGAGAGCACTGAAAGACCGCATAGCTTCGGACGGGGGACGAGTCGTCGCGTCTGACCACCACGGCTCGATCGGAGAGCACTGAAAGCGAATGTACCCGGCGATCTTCGTGGCTAGACGCATCCCAAGTCTGACCACCACGGCTCGATCGGAGAGCACTGAAAGTCCCGGATTATGCTGCGAGCGGCACCGATTGCTATGTCTGACCACCACGGCTGGATGGGGAGCACGAAAGCAACTCTCCTCCGCCATTTTTCCGTGACGGTCTGACCACCACGGCTCGATCGGAGAGCACTGAAAGCAAATGGTGATACCCGGCTCTTCTCATACGCATCCAGGTCTGACCACCACGGCTCGATCGGAGAGCACTGAAAGTGGACAAGGGATTGATAGCGCCAGTCGATATTTTGTCTGACCACGGCTCGATCGGAGAGCACTGAAAGTTGGTTCAAACTGGACCATAGCGGCGATCACGTCTGACCACCACGGCTCGATCGGAGAGCACTGAAAGCCTACTCCGCAGTGTCGTGCATCCCCGATCTAAGTGGTCTGACCACCACGGCTCGATTCGGAGAGCACTGAAAGGTCGCCAATCCATGAGCAGGTCCGTGAGGGCGGGTCTGACCACCACGGCTCGATCGGAGAGCACTGAAAGATCATTTTCTACGGGTGTCTTCTCGTCTGCCAGTGCGTCTGACCACCACGGCTCGATCGGAGAGCACTGAAAGAGAGGTAATACATCGGCTGGTCCGTGCTGGGCCGGTCTGACCACCACGGCTCGATCGGAGAGCACTGAAAGCTGGAAAGACTTTCGATCTCGGAGAGGCCACGCTGTCTGACCACCACGGCTCGATCGGAGAGCACTGAAAGAACCTCGTCGCCGGTCGCTTCGTTGCAGTCGGGTCTGACCACCACGGCTCGATCGGAGAGCACTGAAAGTCAAACGCAGCTACGCCGATACCCTGTTCTTCTAGCATGTCTGACCACCACGGCTCGATCGGAGAGCACTGAAAGTCAAACGCCGCTACTGCCGATACTACCTCTGGCATGTCTGACCACCACGGCTCAATCCGGAGAGCACTGAAAGAACCTGATACCGTAGGCGACAAATGAAGATGCTGCGTCTGACCACCACGGCTCGATCGGAGAGCACTGAAAGAAGTCTAGTACCTTCGTACATGCGCAGGACGTTGGGTCTGACCACCACGGCTCGATCGGAGAGCACTGAAAGGACGCCGAAACCGACGCCGACCACAACGTCTGGTCGTCTGACCACCACGGCTGAA
>CAVQSG010000007.1:0-10407 GCA_963715415.1 uncultured Chloroflexia bacterium
AAGGCTCCATCAACCCCCTCCAAACCTCACGGCTGACGCGGAGCACGCTGCCGTGCCGGTGGTCGGCTGGAAATCGCACCTTGTCCGATTCGTCGTCCCAATGGACGAGATCCTGGGAGGTCACCAGCCCGTAGCGATGCTCGGTGTAGCGGTCGAAGTACACGAACCACTTGTCGCCCAGCTTGATCGCGCTGGGGCCTTCGGCCCAGTACTTGCCCGTGATCGGCGCGGACGGCGGGCCGTAGGGGCCGGTGGGCGCCTCGGCCGTGGCCACGCGCAGGTTCTTGGCCGGCGGATGCCGGGTTTCGTCTTTCAGGAACATCACGAACCGCTTGCCGTCCTGGACGATCGTGGCGTCGATCACGTTGAAACCCGGTTCGTAAAGCAGTCTTGCCGGCTCCAGCCGCTCGAAGTCGGTCGTGAGGGTGAAGTACATGCGGTGGTTGTAGCCGCCGTCGCCCGTCTTGTCCGTGGCCGGAAACCGGCCGGGGATCGTCGAGGCCCAGAAGATCATGAACTGCTTCTGGGCGGCGTCGTAGAAGAGTTCCGGCGCCCAGACGTTGCGGGCCTGCGGCTCGTTCTTCATCACGTCCAGCAGCTTCTGCTTCGACCAGTGGATCAGGTCCTTCGAGTTGGCGTAGCCGACGCCGTGCTTGTTCCAGGCCGTCGTCCAGACCATGTGGAAGGTGCCATCCGGCCCTTGGAGAATCTGCGGATCTCGCATCAGGCCGCCGCCCACTTCCGGACGCAGCAGCGGCTTGTCATTCCTGAGCGGAGTCCAGGTGTAGCCATCCTTGCTCCAAGCCAGGTGCAGGCCGTCCTCGCCATTTCCGCGAAACGAGGTGAAGAGCAAAGGGGCTGCCGGATCACCCGCGGGCGGCTTGTCGGGGAGCACGCGAATCGTGATGTCCTTGTACCACGCCTCGCTCGCGGCGCCCTGGTGGATTTGCAGCCCGAAGACGCCCTCCTGGGGAATCGTCGCGTCGGGTTCCGTGTAATCGACCGTCCGTTGCCCGTTGAGCCACAGTTGGACGTGCCGTCCTTCGGCGCGGATCACGTAGTCGTTCCAGTCGTCGCGGCGGATCAGTTTCTCTTGCTCCTCCTTGGTCGGGCCGGCCAGGAGTTTGTGCCGCCGCTCGTCGTACAGGCAGCCCCAGTAGTGCTGGCCCATGTCGGCCTGATAGCCGATCATCTCGCTGGTTCCCGGCACCCGCTCGCTGCGGAACTGCACGCCGGCGTTGACGTTCTCGCCGAGCAGCCGGAACTTCAGTCGCAGCTCGAAATCGCGGTAGGCCTTGGTGGTGCAGAGGTATTCGTTCCGCGGCACCGGCTTGTCAAGCTGCCCGCCCACGATCGCTCCGTCCTGGACCCGGAACGCCTGCAAGTTGCCCTCCCACCCGGCAAAGGACTTGCCGTCGAAGAGGGGAGACGGCGGCGGTCTTGGTCCCAGGGTCAGCCCCGAAAGCAGGCAACGAGACCAGCATCCAGAGAACGAGAGTGGCAGCAGTTCGCATGATCGAGCCTCCGATTGTTGCACCCATCGTAGCAGGCGGTTCCAGCGCCGGGTATCTGCCGGAGCCGTGAGTCGCAGATCTTCGCCAGCGACCAAGTAGCATTCGATCCGCTTGGTTGAATTGGAGATCCGCTTGTCAATGCGCCCGGCCAATCCTATCGCCCGCTGTCCGGCGCCCGTCGGATCACAATCGCCGCGAGTTCTCCCGTCAGCGCCGGAATCTGCAGAACGAGTTTCCCTTGGTCATGGTGCGCAGCGAGCGGGGTGCGGCGCGAGTCGAACTCGTGCAGGGTGGCGGGACCGGGCTGGGAAAACTCGTGTTTGCCCAGATCGACCGTCAGCTCGAAGGGAGCCTTCTGGCCCGAGCGGCGATCGACCAGGTTCAGCGTGAGACTCTCGCCGTCCTGTCGGCGGAAGAGCTTGGCATACACCTTCTCCGGCAGCGGGCCCAGGCCGATCTCGTCGCGGAAGTCGCTGGCGTAGAGATCGGCCTTCACTTCTTGCCGCAGCGCGACCAGCCGCCGCAAGTATTGCGAGAAGGGGGCGTTGCGGTCCGAGACGTGTACCAGGAGGTCGAACCGATAGCCCATGAGGAACACCCGGTTCAGCGTATCTTCGCGCCGTGGGTTTTCCATGTCGGGGTAATAGTATTTCAAGCCGCTGCCGGCCCCGTTACACGTGCCGCTGAAGATGGCGTGTTGCGGGAACGTGTAGGTGTAGATCTCCGGCCGGGGATAGCAGGTCAGTCCGTCGATCAATTCGATCCCCAGTGCGTGGCTATTGTACTGCATCAGCGCATCGCTGACGGTCTCGGAAGTGATGGCCAGACCGCCGTGGGGAGCGGCCGCCGTGCGCAGGCGTTCGAGCAGCTGAAGCATGGCCCGGCCCACGCCATGCGGCCGGTGCTGCCCGTGTTCGTCGCTAAAGCAGATCCGCGAGGCACCGAACATCGTGACGGGCATGCTGTCGAAATACCAAGCATCCACACCGTAGCGCTTCAGGTAGCGGTCGATGACCCAGAAGAAAACGTAGTCCTGGTATCCTTCCGCCGCGGGACACATGCCGGAATAGCCATCGGTGAAGTTTCCGGCCATACGCGAACCGTCGGGAAAGACGGAAGCCCAGCGGCGCGACTCGCCCCACCAAGCCGGCACGTGGACATCGGCGGGCAGTTTGTCGCGCCACTGCTCCAGGCTTTTTGCCATTTCCGAGTCCCAGGTCCAGATGTTGTGGTAAAAGCCGATATGTCCACCGGCCGCGCGCACGGCGCGAACCACGCGGGTCAATTCCGCCTCGCCGCCTCGGTCGGGGTCCGGCCAGAGGAAGCAGTAGTACGGCTTTCGCGACTTGTTGGGGCCGACGTTTTCGATCATCTCCGACCAGATCTGCAGATAGTCCAATCCCAGCCAGCGTGCGTCGTCCAGCAGGCGAAGGTAGTCGCCGTAGCTGGGCGTGGGCCCGCCCGTGCCCAGCCAACCGTCGCATTCCTTCCGCACCCAGTCGGGACCGTCGTAGGGGCGGTGATTGGCCGTGGCCCACCGTCGGTAACGGTCGGCGGCCCAATGCCAGTCGCCTTCATGAACCGCCACCTCGAAGGGTTGGGACGTCCAGGATTGGCCCGGTTCCAGGAAAGCCAGCGTTCGCATGTCCATCGTAATGCTACCCGCGCCGCGGTCCGGCCAAGTTTCCAGGTCCACCTGTTGGAAGGTTGGGTCGTAGCTTGCCAGATACAGCCCACCGCTGTCTGGCGCATAGAGGTCCTGCCAGGGCATCGACGCCCAGCCGATATACGTCAGCACGTTGATGGGCGTCGAGGACTTGGGGCGTGTGAATGCGTAGGAGGCCGGATCGGGAATCAGTTCGCCCTGGGCGTAGGGCCGAGCCAGGTAGTTGGTTTCGTGCCGGTCGCCGATGCGCAGGCCCTCCAGCACGGGGAAGGCTACGCGGTACACGCGTCGGTCGTGGGCAGGCATTTCCCCGCCGCGGTTGTCCACTTGAATCTTCCATTCGGTCAGCGGCGAGTTCTTGCGGACCGTGATGGAATACGTCACGACAATCCCATGCGCCAAGGAATGGACCGCGGTGACGCGCGAGGTGTCGCCGCCTTCCTCCTTCGTGACGCTGACCCCGCCGGGCACGGCGTCGCGGACGTGCGCGAGGTCGCCCGGCGGGCCGCCGGGCGCCGCCGGGTTGTACAAGGAGAACCCGCCGGACTGACGCTCAAAGGGATCGTGGATGTAGATCGCCTGATTGGCCGAATAGGTGTCGAGGATGAACGGTGGTTTGGCGTCGCGGGCTTGAGTCAGGTACTGCGTATTGGTTTTCCGGTTGGTGATGCCCAGGATGGCGCCTTGGTCGGCATCGACGGTGATGCGGAGCAGTTCGTTTTCGAGCATTACGGTCGGCCGCGTCCCGGGCCCCCCTTTGCCCGCCGGCTTGGCCGTGTCCGGCGGGGACACAATCTGTGCCTGACCGTACCCGGTGACCGGCCACCCTGACAAAGCGGCGGCCAACAGGAGGGCCGCAGCACGCGACAATCCACCGCGAGTGTTTTTCATCGTGTGTTCCTCCCGGTTTCATGGTTGCAGTTCGCGTTTCAGGTCATGGTTGTCGGTCTCGGCACAGGCTGCTGCTGGAATCCAGCCGACGGAAATGCAGGATAACAGCCAACTCAGGTGGACGCGACCAACGAAGTTCTCCATGATGTCCCTCCTGCCACTTCGTCACAACTAATGCACAACACTCGACCGCAGCGAAACCATCCGAGCCGATCACGGATTCTTCTGTACCGTGGCTCCAATTTGGTCGGCCTGCTGGCGATATCGTTGCCACATCGCCTTGACGAAATCGTTGGCCTGCTGCTGCTGCTCCTCCTCCCACCAGCGATCTACGTAGTCGAAAAACGCCGGGTGGTTCCAACCGTCGACCATCCCCGTGAGACGTGCCGCCAAAGCCTCGCCCACCCACGTCGGCCCATTCAACTTGCGGTATCCCTCCGCCTTCGTGCCGTCGTTGCCCCGCTGATCACCGAAGGTCTCCCACCGGTCAGCAGCCACCTCTTCGTGCCGAGCGTTGGGGTTGCCCGGGCTGATCGTCCACAAGGCTTTCTGGCCGCGATAGCCGGGTCCGTAATATGTCTGTTGGTCCTCCTGGAAAGTCGCTTTGACGTGCGACATACCCTCGTGTCCCAGCATCAGGCCGGCGAACAGAATCGGCCATTTGCGACCGGAGTTGTGACCGCCGTTGCCGATCCAGAGGTTGTCGTCCGACTGCACCACGCCGTAGTAGTCGATCCCCTTCTGGACGAACCGCAGCAGCAAGGTTTCCCGCGTTCGGTCCGGGTCGTCCAGCAGCACCAGGAGCCCTACGTCCGAGACGATATTGGTGATCTCGCGCCCGTAGTCCGGCATGTTCTCCAGCGGGTGCATCATGCGGTTGACCCACTCGCGCTGATGGTCCAGCCAGATACGTTCCAGATACCGCTCGTAGGGCTTCACGTCCGGTACCGTCCCAGGTGCCTGCAGCCTCGGCAGCCGGTCGCGTCTCAGTTGCGAGACGGTGAACATCGTCTTCCACGTGCCCACATACGCCGGACGAAAGGCGTCGCCTGACGGCGGGGCAGCGACACACGTCAGGACAGCAGCCGTCCGGAGGGGCCCGCGGCAGTACTGACCTGGAACGGTATCCGCTGTGCGATCACCGATGGCGTCGACGCTCGCGGTACTGACCAGCGATTCGCCGGGCTTGAGGCTCAGCGGAAACTGCACCCGCAGGGACATGTCGAAGTGTGCCAAGCGAGCGTCGTAACCCTGTTTGTCTCCGGCGGGAGGATTCACCACCGAGCCATGACGGTCCGCGGTCGGCGCCGGGCTTACGCTTTGGACTGTCACCGGCCCCACGACCCACCAGTCGCCAGTGGCAAAACGCCCGACGGAGGCCGGTTGGGCGAACGTCCAGGTGATGCCGTACTGGGAGAGCGACCGCTCCGTCGTGGTTGCCATTCGACCAGCGGCCAAATCAACGCGAATCGAACTCAATCGGTAAAGTTGGTCGGTCTGCGGCGCGTCGATCGCCAGGCGGATGGCGGGCTTTTCGCTGGTCCGGTCCACCAGGGCCAGTCCCAGCGTGTACAGCCCGGCCTGAAGGCTTGTCGGCAACGGCAGCGTCGCGGCAACCGACCGATCACCGGGCAGCCAACTTGTCACATCGATGTCGGCCTGATGCTGTTGGCAGACGATGGCGCCCTTCGAGTCCAGCAGGTAGAGGACCAGCGGATAGCGGCGATACAGCTTGCCCACGCCCACGTTCGACCATTTCATGTTCACAGTCAGCGTTTCGCCGCGTGCCAGCTTTCCGGATGCGAGATCTCGCGCAGCACGAAGCGGTAACCGGCCCGACGTACCATCTGCTCCAGCTTGGGCATCTGATCGGTTGGCACCTTGCCGACATTGTCATTGATGAACGTGACGTGGTTCGCAGCCATAAAATCCAACGCTCGGTCGAACGACCAGCCACGCTGCGATCAGGTAGTCGTAAGGACCATACCACTCGAAAACCACCGGCGCCCGCTTCCACTGATCGGCAAAGCCCTCGACCAGGGCGTACTTCTTGGAGCCGATCCAGTTGGCTTCATGCCAGGGCGAGCCGACCCCGTCGCGGCGAAAGCCCGTGCCGTGCGTCAAGGCGTAGGCCAAGCCTTCGGCATCGTCCGACATCGAAGCCAGCTGCGTCTTGCGGAAGCCGTCCAGGTACATGTCGATGATCTGCTTGCGGACCGGCCAGGGCTGCGGGTGCTTGGTGTGCCACTCGCCCCAGATGCCGTAGGAACCGATGTCGATGAACTCGATCTGCGGATTCCCGTCGTACCGCTCCGCCAGGGCCTTGATGAATCGGCTGTGCTTCTCCAGATACACCGGATCGCCGTAGTCGGGTTCGATCCGGGTGATCCGGGCCCCGCCCGACGCGATGTCGGCACCGCCCGCGACATAGTCATAGGATTTGCAGCCAGCATCGAAGAGCCATATCGGACTACCCCCTACACGGTCTATAAAAGTTTACCACAGCGAATCCGCGCGGGCAATTTGGCGGGCATCTGCGAAATAATTCACAAGTGTAGGGGCCAGCGGGGGGCTGGGATCGGGATTTTAGGATTAGCGGGAGGAAATGTTGCTGCAAACCAACTCCTCACTCCTTCCCTCGGCCTCTCGGACCTCGGCTTGCCGCTGCCACGACCTGCTAGTGGTTAGGGGAAATTGCCAAATTGCGCTATAATACAGGGATGTTATTTGCGTTTATGACATTGCCGAGCGTACCGAGAATGGGGGGAAAAGATCCCCTAATTCATTTGCAGGAGTCTGTTGGATGCAAGATCAGAACGGAATCGATAATGAGCTGCCACAAGATGATGGCACGGGGTCTGAAGGGCCTACCGGTGGTGATGGTCAAAACGGGGACGGGGCTGCCATGACAGACGCAACCAATCACCTCAACGGCCTGGCCAGCGTCAATGGACATGGCGCCAACGCTGGTGATGTGCGCGTGATTTCCATTGAAGATGAGATGCGCGCTAGCTATCTGGAATACGCCATGAGCGTCATTGTGGCGCGCGCGCTGCCAGATGCCCGGGATGGTCTGAAGCCGGTTCATCGCCGCATTCTCTATGCCATGCATGATATGGGTCTGCAGCCCAATACGTCCTATAAAAAAAGCGCCCGTATTGTGGGTGAAGTGCTCGGTAAATATCATCCACATGGGGATAGCGCCGTCTATGACGCCATGGCGCGCATGGCGCAAGATTTCAGTCTGCGCTATCCGCTAGTCGATGGCCAGGGCAACTTTGGCTCCGTCGATGGCGACAGCCCAGCCGCCATGCGCTATACAGAGGCGCGTTTGTCGCGTATTGCCGTATCTATGTTGCAAGATATTGAGATGGATACGGTGAACTGGGGGCTGAATTTTGATGACAGCTTGGAAGAGCCCGACGTGCTACCTGGCATGCTGCCTAATCTGCTCGTTAATGGCACCAGCGGGATTGCCGTGGGTATGGCCACCAACATTCCACCGCATAATCTATCCGAAATTGCTGATGCAGTCGTTTTTGTGTTGGAGAACTGGGAACGGCGTAATGATATTGGCCTGGAAGAGCTAATGGCCTTTGTCAAAGGCCCAGATTTCCCAACAGGTGGGATTATTTTGGGTATGGAGGGCATTTCGCAGGCGTTTGCCACCGGACGCGGCAAGGTAGTGGTGCGCGCCCAGACCGAAATTGAAGAGACTGCTAATAATCGATTCCGCATTATCGTCACCGAGATTCCTTATCAGGTCAATAAGTCTACGCTCATCGAGCGCACGGCTGAACTTGTGCGCATGGGCCGGCTGGACCAGATTAGCGATCTGCGCGATGAGAGCGACCGCACCGGCATGCGTATTGTGATCGAACTGAAGCGGGGGGCAGCCCCCAAAAAGGTGGCCAATCAGCTCTTTAAATTCACCCAGCTTCAAACCTCCTTTGGCGTCAATATGCTAGCGCTGGTAGACGGCGAACCGCAGACGCTGGGTCTGCGCAAGGCGCTGGTCGTCTATATTGAGCACCGGGTAGAGGTGTTGACCCGGCGTACGCAATTCCAGCTGAGTAAAGCGCGTGAACGGGCCCATATTCTGGAAGGCTTGCGCATTGCGCTGGAATTTCTGGATGAGGTGATACGGACCATCCGCAGCAGCGACAGCGCCGAACACGCGCGTGAACAGCTCATGGCCCGATTTGGGCTTTCGCAGGTGCAAGCTCAGGCGATTTTGGACATGCAGCTGCGCCGTCTGGCTGCGCTGGAGCGGCAGCGGATTGAGGATGAGTATCAGGAGGTGATGGCGCGCATCACCTATTTGGAAGATTTGTTGGCACATCCGGTAAAGATTCGCGAGCTGGTGCGCGACGATATTCTGGATCTGAAGGAGCGCTTTGGCGACGGCCGGCGCACGGCCATTGCGGCCGGTGCCGGTGGTGAGTTCAACGAAGAGGATCTGATTGCCCAGGAGAACGTGCTCATTAGCTACAGCGCTGGATCTTACATTAAACGTATGCCGGCCGCTGACTTCCGAGCGCAAGGCCGTGGTGGCCGCGGCATCAAAGGCATGTCTACCCGTCAGGAAGACGAGGTCATTGACCTCCTCTTTGCGCGCACGCTGGACAATATTCTGTTCTTTACCAACAAAGGGCGCGTTTACAGCAGCCGGGTCTATGAATTACCTGTCGGAAGCCGCACCGCGCGCGGTGCGCACATTGCCAACATATTGAGCCTATTGCCTGATGAGATGGTCAGCACCATGCTGATTATTCCTGATTTTGAGCAGGCGGACTATGTGACGCTGCTGACGCGCAAAGGGCGCATAAAGCGTATGGAGCTGAGTGCGTTTAGCTACATTCGCACCAGCGGCTTAATTGCGATGAACCTGGACCCATCCGATTCGCTGGATTGGGCGTGGTTGACCAACGGCGGCGAAGATTTTATTATTGTGACGCAAGGCGGGAAATCGCTGCGTTTTCACGAGGATGCGGTGCGCCCCATGGGGCGCACCGCGGCCGGCGTCATGGCTATCCGGCTGCTGGATGACGATGAGGTGATCGGTATGGATGTGGTGAAACCAGACTCTGATCTGCTCGTATTGCACAGCGGCGGCTATGGCAAGCGCGTGGCGCTGCATGAATATGCGCCAAAGGGGCGCTACACGCAGGGCATCTGGACCACAGACTACCGGCGATTGGAAGAGCTGGGACCAATTGTCTCGGCACGCGTGGTGCATTATGATGATCAGATTACGGTGATTACAAGCAACGGCATTGTAATGCGTACAGCGGTGGTTGGCGTTAGCAGGATGGGACGCAGCACGCGTGGCGTGCGTATTGTTAATCTGCAAAACGGCGATAGCGTGGCTGCCTTGGCCGTTTTGGGCCGCGACGATCTGGAGCGCAAAGTTGAAGGCGCCGAAGATGCGGTTGAGTCTACTGATGATTCTCTTGATACGCCATACCGTGGGACGCCAAAGGCCCAACACGAGCCGTATGAGGACGAGTTCGACGACGAAGGTGGTGAGTCTGAAGATGCGCTGGATGCCGAATTCATTGCGCAGGATGAATAGAGCCCACCCAAGAGAATAGATACCCTATCAAGCGCGATATCTTTCGATCTCAGCTGAATAACACACGTTACGCAGCGACAGCCAGTCTGCCAGAGAGAAACAGGAACGTTAGGGAGCCAACTTTCCTCCAGGCTTGCGTAACATAAGTGAATACTATGAACTTTAGTAAATCGATCCTGCGTCAGAAGCCGGGACAGCTGCTTGAATTCTTGCCTGACCCCGACCCTGAATTGATTGCCGAAACGCTGACCGCCTTCGCCAACAGCGAAGGTGGTGCACTGGTATTAGGCGTATCGGCAGAGGGTCATTTGGGTACTGTTTTTGTGGAGGACGATGCGTCCGATGCGCTGCAATCTGCACTGCGATTATGCAATCCGCCGGTGCATACAGATTGGTATGCTGAAGAAGTGCCTGGTGGCGTTGTCGTAATTTTGCGCGTTGAGCGGAGCGGTCAGCTGCATGGGCTGCAGGATGGGCGCATTCTGGTGCGCCGCGGTGCTCACAATGTGCCCAGCGACAGCACCATGATCGAGCAGCTGCTTGCCAATCGTCCGGCCGGCGATTTTGAGATGCAGGTTGTGGCAGGCGTCAAGCGCGAAGATCTGGACGAAGATGTCATCAATGAATATTTGGAGAAACGTCAAAAGCGCAACCCGCGCTCTTCCATTGTGAGTAAGGACAAATTGCTGCAGCAGATCGGCGCGTTGTCCGAGAAGCTTGAACCCACAATTAGCGGCGTTCTGCTCTTTGCCAAGGAGCCA
>CAVQSG010000008.1:0-218049 GCA_963715415.1 uncultured Chloroflexia bacterium
CGCCATCGCGAAGCGCCTGCGACAGGGAGGTGCGCCGCGAGAGGGTGGCCGCTTGCGCGATGAGCCGGTCGGCGGCGGTGGGATCTTGCTTGAGCTCGCTGCACTGCTGATGGTGCCAGCGCGAGCGTTTGTCCTCGGCATGGCGTTGAGGATAGCGCGCCTGCGCCAGCGCGCTGACATACTCGCTGACGTGGAAGAAGTCGAGCAGCTGGCGCTCGGTATGCTGCTCGAGGAAGCTCCAGTTGCTGGAGGCACCGTCGGCGATTCCCAGGTAGCGCGCCTCGGGATAGCGCTGCTTGGCTCGGTCAATCTCACGCGTCATGCGCTGGTCGAATTCCTGCTTGCCATACTCCGGCGCGGCGGCGAGAAGCTGACGCCCTTGACCGCGGCGAAGTCCCCGAAGAAGCGCTCGACCCCCTCGACCCGGATCACCGGGCCGCCGCCGAGCCCGGCCGATACGGACGGCATCGCCGGCGCGCCCGTCGCGCCGGCGGTGGGCTCCTGACGCAGGCGCGTGACGAAGGCGTCCTCGAAGGTGGGCGCTGCCGGGCTGATCTGCGCCTCGGCCTCGCCCGTGATCCCGGAGAGGTCCGGGGGCGCGGCCTCACGCATCACCACCCGCACCCGCTCGCCTGCGATCACCGCGTCCACCACGCCCGCAAGCCCTGCCAGCCGGGTCTGGAGTTGGCGCTTGGGGACCCCAGGCACGTCCACCTGGAAGGCGTGTCCCTCGAGGGGCCGGCGGAACGACTCGGGGGTGCCCTCGCCCAACAGCCTGCCCTCGTGTATCAGGATCACCCGGTCGCAGCGCTCGGCCTCGTCGAGTAGGCAGTGCTCAACAGCACACTCATCCCACCCTCGCGCACGAGCCCGTAGACGATCGACCACAGCTCGCGCCTGGAGACCGGGTCCACTCCGACGGTGGGCTCGTCCAGGAGCAAGAGACGGGGAGGGCGCACCAGGGTGCAGGCGAGCCCCAGCTTCTGTTTCATGCCGTCGGAGAGTTGTCCCGCCAGTCGGCGGGTAAAGGGCGTGAGGCCCAACAATCGTCGCGGCTTCATTGACCGCCGTCAGCCGAAAAGCTGATACGGCCCCGCGCCGGTTGTCAGGCTCCGGCACCTCGACTAATGGTCATAACGTCCGCTCCGCACAGCCAGGGACAGAGCGCCCGCGCCGCAGCACCATCATCACAACCAGCGGCTCACGCATCCGCCAAGGCCCCCAGCCTTGGCATCATTCGGACCAATGCGAGGACATCCATGGCCAAAAAGAAAGCAAGCCCGAAGCGGGTCAACCGCAAGCTCGTGGTGCAGGCCCTGACCGACGCCAAGTTCCGAAAGCAGCTCAGCGCGGATCCGGCCAAGGCCCTCGGCCGCAAGGAACTCACCGATGTGGAGATGAAGGAGGTTCGCCTGGTGCTGGCGACGGTGAAAGGCATCGACAAACAGATCCGCTCCCTGGCCGATGAGCTCCTGTGCGCAAACGGCGGCGGGGGCTGCGGCATTGCCGCCGTCTGAGCGCGCCGCCAGCGCGGCCCCGGCAGCGCCGGGGCCGCGGGCCGCGGGCGCCGACCTGCCGGATGCCGAGGTGCTGGTCGCCACCACCTGGGACTGCAACCTGCGCTGCCGCTATTGTTTCGTCGGCGAACGCACCCGAAGCGCCGACGCCGAAAGCCGCATGTCCGCCGACCAGGCTCGCCGTCTGGTGACCGCGCTGCACCTCGGCCTCCCCGGCGTGGACAGCATCTGCATTCACCTCTACGGCGGTGAACCGCTGCTGAACCTGCCGGCGCTGCGGGCCATGCTCGACGCCGCCGACGACTACCCCCGCGGTCGTTTCCGCTTCGCCATGACCACCAATGGCGCGCTGCTCTCTGACGAGATCCTGGCCCTGCTCGACCGCGGCCGATTTCAGGTCGTCCTCAGCATCGACGGCCCCGCCGATGTGCACGACGCCTGCCGGCCCAGCCGCGGCGGAGCGGCCACCCATGCCCGGGTCATGGCCTTCCTGGATGCCCTGCGCAGCCGTACCTGCTGTCATGTACGCGGCTCCGCGGTGGTGCGCCGGGGCTGGGGCCTGGCCGCGGCCACCGACTATCTGCGCCAGCTCCCGGTGGACGCCATCAAGGCCCAGGCGGTGCGCGCCCCGGACAGCAATCCCTTCACACTGACCCCCTCCGAGCGGGTCGGCTATGTCGCCGACCTGGAGCGCATCGGCGATCAGGTCATCACCGAGCTTGAGGCCGGCCGACAGCCGCCGGACGACCGCTTCGCCAACCGCGTCCTGCAACTGCTGTGCGGCGGCGAGCGGTCGCGCTTCTGCGGGGCCGGCGAGACCACCTTTGGCGTGCTGCCGGACGGCACCATCACCCCCTGCGTCCTGCTGCCGGCGGACGGCGAGCAGCGGCTTGGTCATGTGGATGATCCGCCCGCGCATTGGGTGAGCAATGGCGCGCGCTGGCGCGCCGACCGCGGGCCCCGGGCCGAGTGCGCCGATTGCGACGCGCTGCCGCTGTGCGGCGGCGGCTGCCCGGCCATCGTGTCGGTCTGCGGCGCCGATGAGTGCAGCTTGATTCGCAAGAATTGCGAGATCGCCCGACGCATCCATGCCCATTTCGCCGAGCGGCCGGAGAAGCTGCTGCCGCTGGCCGGCATCCTCTGCGCAGCCGACACCGCTGATGACTAGCCTCGCCCCAGCGGGCTTTGATCCCGCCGACATCGAGCCGCCGCCGCTGCGCGAACGCCCCCGCCCCATCGTCGCGCTGGCACTGGATGTGGCCGGTCGCTGCAACCTGGCCTGCCGCTATTGCGCCGAATCGGCCACCCAGCCCCGGCACCGGCCCGGCATGTCCGAGGCCGTGCTGGAACAGGCCCTATCGCTGCTGCAACCGACGCTGCCGCTGGACCTGGCGCCGAGCATCCGCCTCGGCAGCGGCGAACCGCTGCTGGCGGCGCCGCTGCTGCGCCGGCTCGACGACCAGCTCAAGGCGCGGCGCGACGCCGGGCTGCCGGTGCCGGAGGTGTTCATCACCACCAACGGCACGCTGCTGCATGCCGACACGCTGGACTGGCTCGTCGCCACCGGCTGGAACGTCAAGATCAGCCTCGACGGACCGGCCTCAGTGCACGACCGCTGGCGCGTCACCGCCCGCGGCCGCGGCACCCATGCCCAAGTCGCCGAGGCCGCGCGCGAGCTCGCCCGGCGCATCCCGCGACGCTTCGCCGTCTCCGCCGTGCTCTGCCGGGGCAACGATCCCGCCGAGGTCTTCGCCGCCATTGCCGAGCTCGGCGTGCGCCGAATCGAGCTGGTGCCGGTGGCCCATGAGGACCCGGCCATCATCCCCGATGCCGCCGACCTGACCCGCTATGGCCAAATCGTCGACGACTACGCCACGCGCTTCGCCGACGCCGAGCCGGGCCTGCCGGAGCTGGTCCGCGTGATCAATGCCGCGCGCCGCGGCATGGGCTACGACCTGCAGCGAGTCGCCTGCGGCGCCGGGCGCAATTTCTATGGCGTCGGACCCGATGGCAGCCTGTATCCCTGCTTTCGCTTTGTCGGCGTCGACGCCTATCGCCTCGGCGATGTGGACACGGGCCCGCAAGCGCAGGCGCTGGAACGCTTCCAGGCCGGTCCAGGCCGGCCCTACGAGCAGCGCACTGACTGCGCCGGCTGTTGGGCCGCGCCGCTCTGCGGCGGCCCCTGCTTCGCCGAGGCGGAGCTGCTCGGTCCTGGAGACGGGCGCCCATTCGCCAGCCATTGCGACTACATGCGTGCCGATGCCGCGGCCGCCACGGCACTGGTGCAGCGCACCCGTGCACAGGACCCCGAGCGGCTGCTGGGGCTGCTCGGCGAGCTGGCCGACGTCTGAGCGCACCTAGCGCCACGCCGATCCACCATGGCACCGACCCCAACGCTGTTGCTGGTGAAGCCGCCGGAGCGCTCACGCTTCAGCTTCGGTGCCTTCAGCCTGGCGGTGCTGGCGGCGGCGGTGCGGGACTTGGCGCGGGTGGCGATCCTCGATGCCAGCGAGCTGACCCCGGCGCAGGCCCTGCGCGAGATCAGCGATGCGCGCCCGGACTGGATCGGCATCACCACCATGGCCCTGGCCTCCCTCGCCCCCGCCGCGCAACTGATCCGCGCACTGCGCCAGCGGCTGCCGCGGGCGCGCATCCTGGTGGGCGGACACGGCGCATCGATGTTGCCGCGGCCGGTGCTGGAGGCCGGCGCCGATGCCGTGATCCGCGGCGAGGGCGAGCTGGCCCTGCGCGCGGTACTCGCCGACGGGCTCGCCGATCACAGCGCCGACGCCCTGGTGCCGGCGGGTGCCGTGCGACTGCGTGGCGGCGAGCTGGTGCAGGGCGAGATGCCGCCGCTGGTGGTGCCGCTGGACCGGCTCTCGGCACCGGCCCTCGACCTGCTGCCGGCGCCGGCGGGCGGCGTGCACCTGCTGGAGACCAGCCGCGGCTGCCCGCACGACTGCGGCTTCTGCGAGACCACGCGCTTCTACGGCCGCCGCTGGCGCTGGCGCACGCCGGTGCGGGTGGCCGCCGATATCCGCGGCCTGGTCACGGATCAGGCCGCCTGGCTGATCGAGATCACCGACGACAACTTCGCCGCCAGCCGCCGGCGGGTGCGACAGATCTGCGCGCTGCTGGAGGACGTGGACCTGCCCGCCTGCATCCTCGTCTCGGCCCGCGCCGACGATCTGCTGGCCGACCCCGAGCTGCTCCCGGCCATGGCCCGCGCCCGCATGCTGCGGGTCTCGGTGGGGGTCGAGACCCTGTCCGACGAGCTCGGCCAGCGCAGCGGCAAGGCCATCGGCCTGGACGCCTACCGGACCCTGTTCGCGCGCATGCGCGAGCTTGGCATGTTCTCGGTGGCCTCGTTCATCATCGGCCTGCCCGGGGAGACGCCGCGCCAGCGCGCCGAGGCGGTGGAGCTGGCCCGCGCCGCCGCCCCGGATGCCGCCCGCTTCCTGCCGTTCTACCCTTTCCCCGGCATACCGCTCGCCGCCGGGCGCGACAGCTATGACCCGGACCCCGCGGATACGGCCATGGCGGCGCGCTGCACCGATGCCTTCTATGGCGCACCAGAGGTGCATGAGCGGCTGCAACGGATCGCAAGCGGAGACGACATCGGCGCCATGCTCGCGCGCGGGACCCTGGCCAGGAACGCCGACGCCGCGATGGCGGGCTGATGGAGGCGTTGCGGGGACGTAACCGGAGCTATCCGTGCGGCCTGGTTGCGGGTCTCGAGGGGATCCTCCTGGTAGTCGTAAAGTTGTGTGGCGACCAACGTACCAACCTGCGGCGAGCAGGGCGGCGATCAGGAGAAGCCTGTTCATCCTGCGATGCGCGTCATGGAGAGCGAGGCGAAGGCGTGTAGCCCCGGTAGGCGTGGCGCGGGCTGTTCCGGAGGGCGAGGGGCGAGAGCCCGAAGCCGGCGGGGCAACAGGCAGAGCGCATCCGACACGTCGTCAAGCCATTCGGCGAAGGGAGTGGCGAAGCCCGAGCAGCTGCGTCGCAGCGAGCTCGTGGCGAAGCCTGCCGCCGGACGGACTCGCTCCTTGGCGACAGCCTTTGTCGCCCCGGTAGCCCCGCTCCGGGAGCGGCTTCGCCACGAGCTCGCTGCGACGCAGCTGCTCGGGCTTCGCCACTCCCTTCGCGAATGGCTTGAGTCGGGTAGCGGGGTGGCGTTACCGCCACCCCGCCCCCTAAGAACCGTGCTTGCGACTTTCACCGCACACGGCTCAAGCCTTGATAAGGCGCGGCGGAGCACCCGGCACTCAACGAGGTCGTGGCTGGTACGGTTCACACGATGAGCCATGTCGGTGCCGCCGTTGGTGTCTTTCCCCGTTGTCGCCGGCGACGCTCGACGAAATAATCGGCGTCCTGTGGGTCGTAGGGGTTAGCATCGCGGCGGATTTTGACATGACGCTGGATCGGGAGCGTGCCCATCCGAAATAACGTCGCCGATCCGTCTGTGAACACCCAGGCGAGACTGTCCCTGCACACGTAATAGCGGTCCTTGACCCAAGCTCGGCTCTTCCGGGGATGTCGTCTTGTGGCCCAATTCCATGTCAGGCGCCAGATCGCACTGTCGATGTCGTCAAAGACCTTCTTGCTTACGACATGGCGGTAATAGTTGGCCCAACCGCGGATCACCGGATTGAGCCGTTGGATGACCAGACCTTGCGACTGGCTAGTGCCCGTCTTCAGAATCTGGCGCACCTTGTCCTTGACCGCGGCGATACTGGATGCCGCCGGTTTGATGAGCAGTTTTCCGTGATACTTGCGTACATTGAACCCCAGGAAGTCGAAGCCCGTTTCGATATGGACGATTTGGGTCTTCTCCCGCGACAGGGTGAGTCCTCGCTCCATGAGGAACTGCTCGACCAGGGGTCGGACCTCATCGGCCAGTAGCGCCGCGGAGACGCCGGTGATGATGAAGTCATCCGCGTAGCGAACCAGATGGACTTTGTGATGACGCCGGAAGCGCGCTTTGAGGGCGCGTTCCAGGCCGTCCAACGCCATATTGGCCGCGGTGGGGGAGAGAATGCCCCCTTGCGGTGTCCCTTCCGTCGTGAGTTGGAAGGCCCCCTTTTCCATGTACCCGGCATTCAGCCATGCCCGCAATTTCCCTGGGTGGGTGGGAATATGCTCGATAAGCCATCGATGCGACAGCGTGTCGAAGCACGCCCGGATGTCCCCTTCGAGAATCCATTCGGCACTGTCGTTGCGTCGGCTCAGCGCATTGAAGCAGGCCTCAATGGCGTCCTGTGTCGAGCGTCCTTGGCGGAAGCCGTACGAGCACGGGTCCGCCCGCGTTTCTGACACCGGATCCAGCGCCAACTGCTCCAGGGCCTGCTCGGCCCGGTCAGCTTGCGTTGGAATGCCGAGCGCGCGGCGCTTTCCGTTTTTCTTGGGGATGTAGATCCGTCTGAGCGGTTGTGGCCGGTATCCTTTCGCGTTCAACGCTTGGGCTTGTCGCCACTGTTGCGCCGGTGTATCCAGGATGACCCCATCCACTCCGGCGGTGCGTTTACCTCGATTGCTGCAGACCCGTTTGACGGCCAAGAGCTTGGCTGCCCACGAGCGTGCGAGCAGGCGCTGCAGACACCGTACGCGGTGCCAGTTGCCTGCTTTGAGCGCCTTCACGATGCGGGCTTGCAGTCGGCGGACGTGACGCTGGACGGCGTTCCAGTCGAGACCGGACCACACGTCTGCCACGCCCTGCGGGCCTTCAATGACACCAAAAGTGCTCATCGTCCAAGATACCGCGCAGGTTTCGCCCTTGCGCGCCGTTGTCGTGATTCAAGACCAGCCGGAAGTCAGCCCCCTTTCGAGGTAGGGCAATGTGCAAACCCCTATCCACGCCATTACAGCGCGGCGTTCGCTTGCTCCGGCCTCCCATACCCGCTCGACCATCACGCAACCCTTGCGGGCTGGCTTCCGCCGTCCGTGCGGGGCCGATCGGGCTTACCACGTTGCGCACCTGTACCATTCCTGAAGGGGCTTAGGCCCCGCCTTCGCGCCGGCAGTGCTTCATCTGCGCGGGGAGAACACCGAGCTCCCCGACCTGACTACCCACCTTTTGGTTCATGCCTGTCAGCCTCTTTGGCATGGTATCCGTCACGACGCATCAACAGCGGTTCACCTACGTTGGCCATACCCCTAAACCCTAGCTCCCGACCACCATGAGGCTGGCAGTCGCAACCTTTCCTCACGGGTCGGTTGCCCGCTTATCAGGCGGAGGCTACAGTGTCCCGAGCGCTTCGCACCCTAGGGTTACCCCCAGCGCACGGCCCGGTAGGGTACCGGTGGCAGAACACCGGATCTCTGATTTCCCTGATAAATACAGGTGCGACCTCGTGTCGCACCGGCGTGTCGGATGCGCTCTGCATGTTGCCTCCGCCGGCTTCGGGTCTCTCGCCCCTTCGCCACTCCGGCAACACGCCCGCGCCGACGCCTACCGGGGACTACGCGCCTTCGCTTCGCTCTCCATGGCGCGCAGCGTCAGTGATGCGTCATCGTTATCGTCACACACAGATTGGCTGGGCCATCATCATCGCGGTGATCGCCGCTGCCGCAGTCGCAGTACCGGCCATCCAGGCAATCAGCGCAGGCCCGATGCCAGCTGCCTTCCTCGCAGTCCTCCTGTCGCTGATGGCGCTGTTCGCGACGCTGACGGTCGTCGTGGACGACACGCACCTCGGGTTCCGCTTCACCCTCGGGCTGATCGGCAAACGCATCGCCCTTGCCGACATCCGCCACTACAGGGCGGTCCGCAATCCCTGGTATTACGGCTGGGGCATCCACCTGTACCCGGGCGGGGTGCTGTACAACGTCTCGGGCCTCCAGGCAGTCGAGATCCTGTTGAAGGGCGGCAGGCGCCTGCGCATCGGGACGGACGAACCGGACGCGGTAGTCCGCGCCATCGAGGGGGTCATCGGTGCGCCGGAGCCTCTTTCTCCGCAGGAAGAGGCCCGGGTTCAATCCTGGACGAAGAAGTGGCGGACGGTGCTGCTCGGCATCCTCTTCCTGGTGCTCGCAGGTATCGGCCTGCTGGCCTACTTCGAGGAGCAACCGCCAAAGGTCACCGTGACCGACGTGTCCTTCAAGGTCAGGGGTGTCCTCTACGGCGATCAGTTCCCCATGGCCGAGATCACGGGGGTCTCACTCTGTCAGCACTCTGTCAGCGTATCCCGAGGATCCTTGCGCGAACCAACGGTTACGCCGGAGGGAGGACACTGCGCGGCCACTTCCGGCTCGCGCAGCTCGGCGACGGGCAGCTCTTCATCCGGCTCGGCGTCCCGCCGTACCTGTTGGTGCGCACCCAGGCGCAATACGT
This sequence comes from uncultured Chloroflexia bacterium, assembly GCA_963715415.1. GTDB lineage: Bacteria > Chloroflexota > Anaerolineae > Caldilineales > Caldilineaceae > JAWKOK01. Next base: position 8,851 of record CAVQSG010000008.1, read on the forward strand.
CATCGTCAACTTCCGCGATCCGGCAAGGACACAGGAGGTTTACGAGGAACTGACGGAGCGCTTGCCGGGGACAGTGGTGGGCTGCCTGCAGGATCGACACTTGCCGGGGAGGGCCTCCCCCAAATTTGGCACAGTGCGTCGCGGTGCGTGAATCGACAAGTCCCCCGCGAATGGCAGTCCCCGGCTGCAGATGCAGCCGAGAACATCGACTACCAGGGCATTAGCCCGGCGTACGTGTACCGGCGAGGCGCCAGCCAGGCGTCACGCACCTCTTGGCGATCCAACTGCTCCTGCTGCCTCAAGTAGCTGCGCATCCGCGTCCAATCTCGTTGCGGCTTGGACCACGGACACATGGCATTCATCCAGCTATCGAAGTAGTGCCGCGAGTAGTCGCGCTGATCACGATGAAGCTGGCGCGCGGCGTCCCGATAGAGGTCCATGGTCCGATCGTAGCGCGCCGTCCATGGAGACATGTACGTGGAGTAGGGACGGAAGGCATCGAACAGGGCCTCGCGCCGCTCGCGCAGCTGATCACGACGTTGATCGACCAGGGTCTGCAGACTCGGCGGTGGCGCTGGGGGCATCAGCAACGGCGGCCTCACCGATGTTGCCTCGTCGTCGATAAGCGCTGTGACCTCCGGTTGTGCTTCGGGCTCATCGACCGCTTCGGGTTGAGTCGCCTGATCGGTCTGCGCCACATTGGCGGGAGCTTCTGCGGCTGCTTGTGGCTGATCGACAGGGGCTGCCTCGTCCTTAGCAGTCGCCATGCCCGCGGCAATCAGCACAAGGGTCAGTGGGAGAAAGGCGGCAATGCGCCATTGATTAACCAGCATGGTTGCACCTCCTCGGCCATTTTCGGCGCACCTCAGTAGGTCCGAAACCACCCGGACGGCAAACGGTGCGCATGTTTAGCTCGAACCCCGGATGGGGTCGAGAGAGACCCGCTCCGGCGGTGGGAACGACCTGGGTGGCGAGCAAACCCGGGGGCCTGAACATCAGTGAATGACTGCAGCCTCGTAACCAACCCCCGCACCGAAGTCGTTGTGCGGGCTTAGTCAAGTGCCGACCTTGTTAGGAAAGGGGGAAGGCCGACGCCCTGCGGGAAGTAACGAGCACGTGCACCGCAGGGGCTACCGGGGTAAGGGTCCAGGCACGGGAGCTATGCTCGGATCTGGTGTATCAGTGGGGGCTGATAGAGGTTGAGAAGGCGACGCACCGTTGCTGACAATGTGGTTGTCGAGACCCAAAGCAGCAACGAGAGAGGTGCGCCATGAGCGACGATACGAGTAAGAGGACGTGGGGTGCAAGAGGGGCTCAGGATCGGGGGGAGCAGCTGGCCGAGCTGGGCCTGCCGCTGGAGGAGTTGGTGCGCCGAGGGGCGCGAGACATCCTTCAGCGGGCCATCGAGGCGGAAGTCGAGCAACTGCTTGAGGAGTTTGGCTCGGTGTCGCTGATCGACGGGCGCCTGGCGGTGGTGCGCAACGGCTACCTGCCGGCCCGCGCGATCCTCACCACGGTAGGTCCGGTCGAGGTGCAGGTGCCGAAGGTACGCGACCGCTCCGGCTCTGGCGTGAAGTTCAACTCGGCGCTGGCCCCGCCATATGTGCGCCGCAGCGCCCGGGTCGCCGCGGCGCTGCCGTGGCTCTACCTCAAGGGGATCTCCAGCGGGGACCTCGGGGAAGCGCTGGAGGTGCTGGTGGGAGACGGGGCCAAGGGGCTCTCCCCGGCTGCGCTGGGACGTCTGAAGGCGCAGTGGAGCGACGAGTACCAGGGCTGGACGCGGCGTCGCCTGGTGGGCAAAGAGTACGCTTACTGGTGGGCCGACGGGATCTACACGACGCTGCGCCAGAGCGATGATCCCAAGCTCTGCCTGTTGGTGATCATCGGGGTCACGGCCGATGGCACCAAGGAGTGGATCGCCATCAGCGACGGGCTGCGCGAGTCCACCGAATCCTGGCTCGACGTGCTGCGCGACCTCAAGGATCGTGGCCTGAAGGTGGGTCCGCGCCTGGCCGTCGGCGACGGGGCACTCGGGTTCTGGAGCGCGCTGGATCAGGTCTACTCCGAGACCCGGCATCAGCGCTGCTGGTTCCACAAGATAGGCAACGTGCTCAATGCCTTACCCAAATCACAGCAGAGCAAGGCGAAGGCCGATCTGCAGGCGATCTGGATGGCAGCGACGCGCAAGGAAGCCAACGAAGCCTTCAAGCGCTTTATCAAACGCTATGAGGCCAAGTACCCCAAGGCCACCGAGAAGCTCGATAAGGATCGCGACGCACTGCTGGCCTTCTTCGACTTCCCGGCCGATCACTGGGTGCACCTGCGCACCACCAACCCGATCGAGTCCACCTTCGCCACCGTGCGCCATCGCACCAGCCGGACCAAGAACTGCGTCACGCGTTCGACCTTCCTCGGCTTGGCCTTCAAGATGGCCGAGGAAGCCGCCAAGACCTGGCGACGCATCCGTGCCCCCGCGAAAGTGGCCGAGCTGCTCGGTGGGGCACGCTATAAAGACGGGATTCCGGTGCCTGACGACCCGCCGGATACCCACGAGGAGCAACGGGAGGCCGCTTGATCACACTCTGGCCCCTAAGGTCATACACCAGATTTGACAATAGCTCCCTGGAGAAAGATTCGCGGAGATAACGCCGGGAAGGGCCTCCTTCCAGCAGGGGCGCGCAGCAACCTGCAAGGACTCAGGGTACAAGGGTAGAACCGAGGCCGTGAGAGGATCGAGGTCCGGCGCATGAGCCCGTAGTAGCGAGAAAACCGGGGTAATGCCCGGCGACACGGGTTGCAGTCCCGTGCCGAGTGGCGGTCACACCGACCCTCGGGCAAAGGGGCTCTCGGTACAGTGAGTGCCCAACGGTCGACACCACCATGGGACGCGGTGCCCAATCAACGGTGGACACGGAGCCTTGGGCTAGTCGTTGAGTAAACCGTGCGGAGGCGGGGTGTATGTGAGCGCGTACTTAAGCCCCGGTCCGTGCGGGAAGGCTTGGCGATGAATAAACGGCTGCTCACTGGCCGCCAACCGGACTCGGGAAAACCGACCGTCCGGGATGAGAGGGGGGCTTGCGGAAACGTGGGCTATGGTTGGGGCTAAACGGGCACGTACAGCGGAAACGCCGACACAGCCAAGCCCGAGCCTAAGGTTGCGCGCGCCGTATTTCTACCCGACTCCATTCAATGGTTTATCGCCATCGAAAATGCCGGGCCAGCCATTGCCCGGACGGGAAACGCTGATATCAGCGTTTCCCTTGGAACAGGGAGCTTTGGCCCGGCCTCGGGCATCGGGACGAAACACCAGCTCGCACACATTCGATCTTGCCGAGACCTCAGTGGGCTTCGAATTTTCCTACAGGACCATCGGCGTTGAACCCGGGCCCCGCGGCGGTCCCGCTGACCCCAAACGGCAACCCATCGGGTCTACACTCCCCGCGAGTCGCCGGCTGCTCCGCGCTGGCCGCGGCAAGGCCCGAGCGCCTCGGCAGGCGACGCGCTCCCGTTCACGACTGTCCCGCGCGGGCACCGCAGGCGTTGGCGGTGCCCGGATCCCTGGTCGTTGTCCCGCTCGACGAACCTGTTCAGGAGGATGCGATGGCTCGCGTGTTTCACTTCCCGCTTATGTCGGCCCTGCTGCTCTTCTGGGCCCTTGCCGGCGCCGATGCACACGCCGCGGATGTCTATGGGACCACCGAGCCGTTCGCCTCGGAGGCCATCTATTTCGTCCTGACCGATCGCTTCGTCGATGCCGACGGGGCGAACAACCACGCGCTCCAGGGCGGCCCCAACGGCACCTGGCAGCGGCGCCTGCCCGGCCCCGGCGGCCAGGAGGCCTTCGTCGGCTACATGGGCGGTGATTTCAAAGGGGTCTATGACAACGCCAACTACATCGGGGACCTGGGCTTCACCGCGGTCTGGATCAGTCCGATCGTCGACAACCCGGACGAGGCCTTCACCGGCGGCAGCCCGGTCAGCTTCGGTGCCGGCGTCGGCACCGATGGGGGCAAGACCGGCTACCACGGCTACTGGGGGGTGGACTTCTTCCGGGTCGACGAGCACCTGGAGTCCCCGGGCTTCAGCTTCCAGGAATTCACGTCGAAGATGCGGGACGATCACAACCTGAAGATCGTCCTCGACATCGTCGGCAACCACGGCTCGCCGTCCTGGGGCATGCAGCCGGTCGACCAGCCCAAGTTCGGCGAGATCTACCGCGACGGCACCCTGGTCGCCGACCACCAGAACTTGCAGCCGGGCCAGCTCGACCCGGCCCACCAGCCCCTGCACGCCTTCTTCAACAAGGGCGGCAACCTGGCCCAGCTCTCCGACCTGGCCGAGGACGACCCGGCGGTGCTCGACTACCTGGCCGACGCCTATCTGCAATGGATCGATGCCGGCGCCGATGCCTTCCGCGTCGACACCATCGCCTGGATGCCGCACCGATTCTGGAAGGCCCTCGCCGATCGCATCCGCGCGCGCCACCCCGGCTTCTTCATGTTCGGCGAGAACTTCAACTCCGACGCCGGAACGATCGCGCAACACCAGCGTCCGGAGAATGGTGGGATCAGTGTCCTCGACTTCCCGGGCAAGGACGCGATGCGCAGCGTCTTCGAGCAGCCCGGCAGCGACTACGGGAAGCTCTCCGGCTACCTGCACCTGAGCGACTGCACCTACACCAACCCCTACGAGCTCGCGACCTTCTACGACAACCATGACATGGCGCGGATGAACGCGAGCGACAACGGCTTCATCGACGCCCACAACTGGCTGTTCACCGCCCGCGGCATCCCGGTGGTCTACTACGGCTCCGAGGCCGGCTTCATGCGTGGGAAGGCCGAGCACGGCGGCAACCGCAACTACTTCGGCCCGGCCAATATCGCCCAGGCCCGCAACGGCGAGATCTACCGCCGCCTCGCCCGGATCGCCGGCATCCGTTTGGGCTCGGTGGCGCTGCAGCGAGGCGTTCAGGTCAACCTGCAGCTTCAGGGTGACCGCGCCGCCTTCTACCGGGTCTACCAGAAGGACGGCGAGAGCCAGACCGCGCTGGTCCTGCTGAACAAGGGCGACCAGCCGGCCGACTTCCGCATCGCCGAATTCGTCAGCAGCGGGACCTGGCGCGACGCCGCCAACGGCGAGCAGATCCAGGTCGCGGCCGGGGACCCGGTGATCGAGACCTCGGTCGGCCCCCATGATGTCCGCGTTCTGCTGCTCGACGATGAGGTCAACCACCCGGGCTTCGCCGAGCGGCTGGCCGGGATCATGCGCGCGGCCGAGACCTGCGCCCTGGGGCCTGTGTCGGTCGAGCCGGACCCGCTGAAGGCCGGCGGGACCGCGACCATCGGCTACCGGCGCGCGCTCGGCGACCGGGTCGCCCTGCACTGGGGGATCGACAACTGGTCCGGCAGCGGCACGCCGATCGCCGAGGTGCCGATGACCGCGGACCCATCGATCCCCGGTCACCGGCTTGAGATCGAGATCCCGGATGGCGCCGGGCAGCTGGACTTCGTCTTCCACAACCTGACGCGGAACAGCTGGGACACCAATGGCGGCCAGGACTGGCACTTCCAGGTCCAGTCGAACGGTACGGGACCCGGGCCTGGACCCGGACCGAAGCACCAGACCCGCTTCGGCACCGCCCCGGAGCTGCGCCTCACCGGCGAGGCCTTCTCCAGCTGGGACCCGGCCAACGACACCTACGCCCTCTCCCTGGTCGGCGACTTCCTCTGGCAAGCGACCATCGCGATCGACCGGCCGCTGATCAACACCCCGTACAAGCTGACCCTGGACGGCGGCTGGACCGTCAACTGGGGCGGCGGCGCCGGCGGTCTGCAGACCAGCCTGCCGCGCGGCGGTGCGAACGCCACCGCGACCCTGGATGCCGGCACCTACGAGCTGACCGTTGAGGAGGGCGACAGCGTCGCGAGCCCGGTCAGGATCCACTGGCGGCCGCAGGGCGAGCACCAGGCACCCTGGTGGACCCAGACCAACATCTACCAGGTCTATGTCGAGCAGTTCGGCGGCACGCTGAAGGGTCTTACGCAGCACCTCGACCACCTCGAGCGGCTCGGGGCGAAGACGATCTGGCTGATGCCGATCTTCAGGTCGATGAGCGATCACGGCTACGACACCACCGACTACTACGCCATCCGCGAGGACTACGGGACGATCGAGGACCTCCGGGACCTGGTCGCCGCGGCCGAGCAGCGCGGGATGCGGGTGATCCTGGACCTGGTCATCAACCACGTCGGCGCCGACCACCCCTGGTTCTCGTCCGACGACCCGAGCGAGCGCCGGGACCGCTGGTTCGTCTGGTCCGACACCGACAAGGGCTGGAACAAGCCCTGGGGCGGTGATGGCGGGCCCCACGTCACCTGGTTCGGCGATCCGCAGGCCCCGCTGGACCGCGACGGCGACGGCGCGACCAACGACGACGACTTCTTCTACGCCGTCTTCTCCCCGACGATGCCGGACTTCAACTACAACGACCCGACCGTCCGGGACGAGCTGATCGAGCAGCTCGCCGACGTCATGGCCTTCTGGATCGAGGAGGCAGGGGTGCATGGCTTCCGCTGCGACGCGGTCCGCTACATCGTCGAGAACGGCCCCCATTCCGACCAGCGCAAGGACCAGCCCGAGACCCATGCCCTGTGGAAGACCCTGCGCGCCCGCCTCGCCGAGATCGACCCGGAGGCGATCCTGCTCGCCGAGGCCCCGACCGAGGAGTACGACCAGATGCTCGCCTACTACGGCGAAGGCGACGAATTCCACAGCGCCTTCCACTTCAAGCTGCCCTGGGTGCTGCTGCACACGATCGACAGCGGGCGTCGGCCGGCCCACCTGCTCGGCGACCTCTACGCGATCCAGGCCAATCTGCCGCCCCGAACCCAGGACACGATTTTCCTGTCCAATCACGACCAGTTCGCCGGCGATCGGGTCGCGAGCCAGCTCGGTGAGGATCCGGCGAAGATCCGCGCCGCGGCCGCCCTGTACCTGCTGCTGTCCGGCAACCCGGCGATCTACTACGGCGAGGAGATCGGCATGACCGGCAGCGGCAGCGACGCGGCGATCCGCGGGCCGATGGACTTCGCCGCCGCCGACGCCCAGCGCCAGGACCCGGGCTCCCTGCTCAACCACTACACACGGCTGCTGCGGATCCGCGACCGCTACGACGCCCTGCGCGGGGGGATCAGCTACTTCGTTCCGAGCCGGACCACCGGCTGGGACTGCGCGGCCTGCGAGTCCGACCGGCTCGCGCTGATCCGCGAGTACTTCGGCGAGAAGGTCCTGGTGATCCACAACTTCGCACCGGGCGCCCAGGCCCTGCACCTCGACCTCTCGGCCCAGGCCACCGGTCTCGAGATCCCCGACGGCACCGGGGTCCACGGTCTGATGGGTGGCGGGACCTTCGCCCCGATCACCGGCGCGAGCCGGCAGCTCTACCCGGTCGGGACGATACCGGGCCGCGGCACCCGGGTGCTGTTCCTCGGTGACATCGAGAGCTACCGCCAGGCCGACGGGACCCTGCTGACCTACGAGAACGCGGTCGGGGGGCCGATCCCGCCGCCCGCGCGGATCCCGGTCGCCTTCCGCTGCGAGAACGGCGTGACCGTCGTCGGCCAGAGCGTCTACGCGGTCGGCGATGCCGACGCCCTCGGCAGCGGCTGGAGCACCGCCCAGGCCCCGCGCCTGGCCCCGACCGCCTACCCGACCTGGACCGGGACGATCGAGCTGCCGGCGAGCAGCTGCGTCGAATGGAAGTGCATCATCCGCGACGAGCAGGGCAGCCCGCCGATCGTTCGCCGCTGGCAGCCCGGTCCGAACAACCAGGTCTGCACCCCGGCCACCGGCACGGCCTCGACGACCGGGCGCTTCTGAGCGCGGCCCGCGTCGGCAACGGATTGCCGAGCGAGGCCTCTCGAAACACCGGCCGGGCGATCGCGACAACGCCCGGCCCGGTCGGCGCGATCCCCATGCTCTGCGAATCGACGACGTCGCCCCGACACCTATACCTGGCACTTGGTGGCGAAGTCGACCTCGCGGGGGGTGTTGATCCAGCCGCGGATGCGATGGGGCTTGAGCTGCACCTCGCGCAGGAAACGCCCCACCGAGTGGGCCGAGATGCGCTCCACGATGCCCTCCTCGCTCGCCGCTGCGGCCAGCGTCCCGGGGGTCCAATGGGTGAAGGGCCGGCCGCTCGCGCTCGGCGGCTCACAGGCCAGGGCAATGATCTGGCAGATCTGCTCGGGCTGGAAGGTCGGCGGAGTGCCCGGGCGCGGGGCATGACACAACAGCTCGGTGAACGGCTCCCCCGCGCTGGTGCGCCAGCGTTTGCGCCAGCGCTGTACGGTCGCGCGTCCCACATCCAATGTCCTGGCCGTCTCGGGCACCCCGACACCATCGCCCCCCATCAGGATGATCCGCGCACGCAGCACCAGACTTTGCGGTGCGTGACGCTGTTGCACGATGGACTCAAGACGGTGCGGGTGCTTCGTGGAGACAGGGACGGGAGCAGCAGCGCAGCGGGCCATCGCGAACAGCGGAGAATCAACCAAAGTCAACGTGCTTGGCATGATGCCGCATTGATCTAAGAAACAGCCTCAGGATTTTCACTCTGGACCACTAGGGACATAGCGCCCTCTTGCTGATGTAGATCGAGAGTCCGCTTTTCGTACCACCGGCCTGCGGACTCCCATGGGCGTGAGTGACCGCAACGCGCGTGTTCCGGCCGTCGCTGACCCGAACGGCGCGCGGCGGCTTCGGACGCACAGCGGACTGCCGCGGCATATCCCCTCGACGCTCCGCTTCCCACCCCAACACGGCGCGGCCATCGACGCCTGCCGCATAGAACAACGCGACGACCCTCCGGAACGTCGGTCCATCCCGTTGATCTGCATGGGATTCCCGCATACGTTAGGGTTGTTGCTTGCCGCGTTAGGCGGCGGCCAACACGCGCCATTAGTGGTTTATACGGCAATACGGCCACCTAACACACTATCGGTTCCGTCACAACATCTGTTTAACAACCTGAAGCAGAATAGGATGTCTGGAGGACGGGCCTGTCGCGACCAATCGACAACCCGCACGTCTGCGTTGAAGAAGACGAAGAAAACGAAGAGGAAGAAGACGAATGGCCATAACAAGTGAATTAACGGCGATCCGAAAACCGCGGCCGGCTTTGTGCCGTAATTCTAGCGCCTTGCCGCGCGGGACGCGTTATTTCGGACATTAGGACGCATTATGAATGAAACACTCACCAAGCTGTTCATAAACTTATCGAAACGCGCTGAGAAGACAGACCGTCAGGCTTTGATCGCCAGCTTTGTTGATGTTGGTCCGCTTACCGCCGTATTGTCCACCATTGACAATCAAGTGTTATACGGCAGACGTGGTACGGGGAAGACTCATGCATTAGCGTACCTATCAGGCATCGTGCGGGACAAAGGAGATATCCCGATCTATGTGGACTTGCGAAGGATCGGGTCGACCGGAGGGCTCTATTCGGACGCTACAGTCCCACTCGCAGAACGCGCGACAAGACTGCTCATGGACACTCTGTCGGCAGCACATGGAGAACTGCTAGATGCCGTTCTTGACGACTACTTTGATCTCAATCTAGCAGAGGCCGGACCCGCGCTAGATGAACTGGCAGAAGCGGCTACAGAAGTCAAGGTCCGCGGGCCGATTCGGGAAGAACACGCCTCAGAGTCCGAAGACAAGGAGTCGAGTGGTATGGACTTGAAATTTGCAGCGAGCGGCAAAGGGATCAACGGGACAATAGGTGCGAAGTCAAGTTCTGGGACATCGGTCAAGGCGGCCCATAAGGTCAGTTTCGAAGGAGACGTCGAACACCGCGTGCACTTTGGCCGCGTCGGCGCAGCACTTCAGAAACTGACGGACACCCTCCATGGCAAGAGGATATGGCTGCTTCTTGACGAGTGGAGCGTCGTCCCGCTTGACCTACAGCCATATCTTGCGGATCTCCTCCGTAGAGCGGTCTTCCCGGCGAATGCTGTTACTGTGAAGATCGGCGCCATAGAACGTCGTAGTCAGTTCCAACTTCATGTTGCCGGCACCGAGTATATTGGGATTGAACTTGGTGGTGATGCGTCCGCAGACCTCAACATGGACGATTTCATGGTGTTTGACAATGACGAAGACAAAGCGCTCGCGTTCTTCAAGTCTCTAATATATCGGCACGTCAAAACACTCGCCGGCCAACAGAATGTGGAGATACCAGATGACCCAGCGGAGTTAGTTAGGAAGGCGTTCACCCAAGAAAATGTGTTCCGGGAGTTTGTGCGAGCAGCGGAAGGCATTCCCCGCGATGCTTTCTACATTCTGTCACTTGCAGCGCAGAAAGACTTCGGCGCTCCGATCTCGATGGACACGATCCGGAAATGCAGCAAGACATGGTATCAGCGGGATAAGGAGACAGCAGTATCCGCAAATGCCCGAGCCCTAGATTTGCTTCACTGGATCATAGATCGTGTCATTGCCCACCGCAAAGCACGCGCATTCCTGCTTCGGCGAGGAGTGTCTCATGACCTCATTGACAACCTATTCGACGCCAGAGTTCTCCATCTGTTGAAACGCAACATTTCCGCGCACGACCAGCCTGGAGTCCGGTACGACGTCTACAAGGTAGACTATGGCTGCTACGTTGATCTTCTGTCCACCGCAAGGTCTCCGCAGGGACTATTGAATCTTGACGGGGGTGGTTTCGCAGAGGTTCCTCCAGACGATTACCGCGCCATTCGACGTGCGATTCTGGACGTAAACGAGTTCGAAAGGGACGCAGCCAACAAAGCTATCGACAGCGACTGAGTAACCCGCGCGTTGCGCCGTTTTCTCAGCCCGTCATTGCACTCGTTAGCGATAGAACCGGACTCTGATGACGCCGCAAGAACTAATTGCGCGTTACAACATCCGTCATCTGTACCACTTCACGGACGCGGCGAATGTCGCGTCGATCCGCGCGAATGGCGGACTACTGTCTCTAGACCAGATGGAGCGGCGTGGCATTATCGCGTGTCGCCCCGGTGGCAATCAGTGGAGTCATGACGCTGATCGATGCCGCGGGCTGCATCGGTACGTGCATTTATCTTTCACGGGTGATCATCCGATGTGTTACGTTGCAGAGAACGACGGGCGAATTGGGCCGACGCAGACCCTAAGAATCTCCGCAAGCGTCCTGCACGGTGCAGGACTGTTGTTTACAACAGACATCGCCAATAAATCTGGCGTACAGTTGCTCGACTGGGATCAAGCCGTGTCTGCGATCGATTTTGAAGTGCTCTATACTTACAACATCATTCCGATTGATCGCACGCGTCTGGTTTCCGGCGATCCGCTGTTGCCCTGTTACGCGGCCCTCGCGCGGGGCGACATCTTGATCTTCTTTCCTGAAGGTTCACGCCAGGAGCCGGAACAGCTCGGCGTCTTCAAGCCTGGGTTGGCGCGACTGGTTGAACGCTGTCCGACAGCACACGTCGTTCCGGTGTTCATGCATGGGCTCGGCAAGGCGTGGCCCAAAGGTTCGGCCTTGATTGTCCCCTTTATCATCGATGTGTTCGTCGGCCATCCGCTGCATTGGCGCGACGATCGTGGTGAATTCATGGCTCGCTTTGCAGGACGGATAGAGGCATTGGGCGCACAGGGCAGTTTTCCCGGCTGGGCGTAGCCGCGTTTGCACTCGCCGTTCACCATTGTCGCAACAGATTATGGAAGTAGATGGCCCATCAAGTTTATCATCGGCCATACTCAGCTATCATCTTCACAAACGGAGGAAGATCTATGTTGTTCGAACTGCGTAGGTATCGCTGTCGACCCGGCAAGCGCGGTGAATGGGTCAAATTCATGGACGAGGAAGTGATTCCCTATCAGATCACCCGGGGAATGGTGATCGTCGGTTCATTCACCGCCGTGGAAGATCCGGACCTATATGTCTGGATACGCCGCTTCGATAGCGAAGAACAGAAACAAGCGCTCTATGCAGCGACCTATCAGAACGACACCTGGCAGAACGACTTTTCGCCACGGGTGGCGGAGATGATCTTTCGCGACCAGATCGAAGTCACCCTCTTGGCGGCAACACCCCGCTCGGTAATCCGGTGAGCAGCCCGGTCCACCCTGAATCGGCTTCTTCGTAGGCCACGACTTACCATTCTTCTACGACATAGTCGTCAGTCTTGACGGTCGCCGTCGTCTGGTTGCATGATGATGGCGACCGTCAAGACGCCTTGCCGCGCGGTTTTTGCCGGGTGGAATCGGCTGCGCCTATACTGCCTCGACATCGGATTTTCACCACAAGCACCGTTGAGGACAATTGAGCGTATGTCAAGCGACAGCAATCAGCATGGTTTGCAGGAGTGCAGCACCGACGTTGCCATCATCGGCGCCGGGCCCATCGGTCTGGAATTGGCCGTCTGTCTCAAGCGCGGCGGTGTCGACTATCTCCATATCGACGCCAACCAGATCGGCCATACCCTATCTTGGTGGCCGCGCAATACCAGCTTTTTCAGCACCACCGAGCGCCTTGCCATCGCCGGCGTGCCGATCCAGAACAACCACCAGGGGCGGATCACGGGTGAGGACTATCTGGCCTATCTGCGCGGCATCGTGGAGCAGTTTGATCTTGCGGTCAACACCTATGAAAAGGTGACTTCGCTCCTGCCGGCAGAGCATGGCTTTCGCCTCGAGAGTGCCACACAGTTCGGTCGACGGCTCTATCGGGCCGAGCGGGTCGTACTGGCCGTAGGCGACATGCATTGGCCGAACTTAATGGGGATTCCCGGCGAAGAGCTACCCCATGTCTCACACTACTTCCGCGATCCACACGCGTACTTCCGCAAACGGCTGCTCATCGTCGGCGGCAAGAACTCCGCGGCCGAGGCCGCTCTGCGCTGCTGGCGTGCCGGCGCGCAGGTCACCGTCAGCTATCGGCGTGCACGGATGGATCAGGAGCGGGTCAAGCACTGGCTCTTGCCGGATCTGGAGGCCCAGTTCGAGGCCGGAACCATCGCCTTTCTGCCTGAGACCGTGCCGGTCGAGATCAGGCCGCAACATGTCGTACTAAAACCTTCCAGAGATGCGATGCCGCTCCTCAATGCGCCTTCCATCCTCCATGAAACGGATTTCGTCTTGCTCAACACGGGATTTCGGGGTGACCAGAGTCTGCTGACCATGGCCGGCGTTGAGTTGGTCGGCGAGAACCGGGTGCCGGTTTATAACCCGGATTCTATGGAGAGCAATGTGCCTGGTCTCTACTTGGCCGGGACAGTGGCCGCTGGGGTGCAGCAGCGTTATCGTCTGTTTATCGAAAACTGCCACGAGCATGCCGGCAAGATCACCCAGGCGATTACCGGGCGCTGGCCGGACGGGTTAGGCGCGGTCCCGGCGCGCAACTATGAATTGGCGTTGGAAGAGATACAGGCGAATTGACGGCACGTAACGCTCAGTTATGCCGGCACACTTGGACTACTGCGTAACATGACGATCCCAAGCCATACGAACCACACGATCTGACCCAGCGCATAGACCATCACGACTACGTCGAAGAGAGCCGGGACAACCGTGAGGAGGCCCGCCACACCGATCACCACGCCAAGGTAGTTCAGTGTCTTAGGTAGCCCTGCTGCTCGCAGGGCTGCCCAACTGACCAGCAGAATCCAAGTGCCGCCTACAATCTCAAGCCCGCTCAGTCCGTCTGAACACGGAGTCAATTGCCAACCAGACGGTCGCAGCTTGAGCCGGATCTTTGCTGTAGAGATCGACGACTGTACCCATGCCGACGTTGAAGAGCGTGCCGCTGGCAATGACCAGGCCAGCCCAGATCAACCCAAAGGCGGCTCGCCGTCTGCGCCATTGCAGGCGAGCCGGCCTTCAACCGCTCGTGGAGCGCAAGCGCCAGGACAACCATGAAGACGCCCCAAATTACATAGACGATTAGGTGCAGTATGGACAGGAAGGCCTGGTTGTCCGCCATTAACGCCACCTGTTGGACAGGGTCGGCAACACCGGAAACGTCCACTACTAGGAGAAAACCCACCATGCCCACCACGTATGCTGCCGCCTCGTACAGCGCGGCGATACCACCCATCTTCTGGAAATCATTCATCATAAGACTCCTTCGATTATGCCGTACCCGTTTTGAACAATTGCTTTCATGATAGAAGTCTTCAGTCTCGTCTTGCTCGCGTGTTCCGATATCAGAGCCAGCGTATCTGTCTAGACCCACTTCCAAGCATACCAGACAGTCAGTGCATTCAACACGAGCCCCACACCGATCAGAAATTTGTCGTAAGCTGAAGGGTACGTGGGTAATCCGACGAGGTTGAATACAAAGAGGACAATGGCGGCAGCGATGCTTACCCAACGGACTGCGGGATACTTCAACGTCAGGGACAGGACTACCATGACAATCGGTATCAGCATCAATAGCGCGGCCCCGATCCATATTGCCTGAGTCGCTTGTACCCCTTGGATTTCTCCTGCCTTGAAGTCGCCGGAAAATATCCTCAGCACATCCCCTAGTAGATAGGTCAACATTAACGATACCCACAACCCTGAAAGGATGATCCTCACATCTACCATGATTCATTCGCCTCCTTCGTCAATTGAGATGGTCTGTTCGCGATAAAGGCGCCTGCTTGCTGACGCCCGACCCTGTATGTCGGCGCTCCCGGGAACAGGGCTTGAAAGATCGGAGGGCATCGGTCTTTGCATAGGCAAGATTCTGGAGATCGTCTCGGCTCTTTGCTACGGACGGCGTTCCAGGTCAATGCTACAGAGGGGGAAGGGATACTTCCACGCCTGCCGCCACATGAGCCCGCCCCGAATGTGGTCGTCGACCAGATCGAAGGGAATCGTGAATGACTTCACGCCGTTCTCATCCTCTCCCGAAACGATGGGCCCGGAAAGATAGCCGTCGATGATAATGTAGTCACTGGCCATGTTCAGCCTTCGTCCCAACTCGCCTCGGTTGCGCTGGAGCACGGACTCCTCGAGTGTTGCCTCCCCAACTGTTCCCTCGACAGCGGCGTCCTCGTAGAAGGTGATATCCAGGGCTATTGCCCTCTGCGTGGGCTCTACGTCATCTGGCAGTTGCGCCGGATTGAAGACGACGGGCAGGCTGATCTCGCATTCTCCATGCCAGGTCCCGGCCAGAGATGGCTCCACGACTTCGATTGCGGTGGCGCCACAGCCTGCCAGTAGAGTACCTAGCGCGACGACAACCAACAGAGAGAGGTACTTTGCCAATTGTGTCATGGTACTATTCCCTCCAATATTCGATCGCGCGTCGGACCCATCCGCCGTGACCGGCCTTGAAGCTTCCGATCACAGCCAATATGCCTAAGCCAAGAACACAGAGCCATCCAAACAAGTCGCCGACCTTTGGCGAGTCTTTAGCCTGTCAATGTGCCGTCACGCTTCGACCCCTTGATTTCAACCACGCGTCGGCGATTTGGCATGGGCTGCACCTCAACCGCCCAACAGGACAGCTGCTACACGCGCCAGGCCGACAACAAGCGGTGTCACAATGGAAATGAAAACGGTACGTAACATTTCGGTGTTGTATGGCCAGGTCCGGCTTCGCTCATGCGGTCGACTAGTAAGGAATCCGTCGTCGTGATCCCAAGTAACGGCTGGTCCGCATTGTTCATGGAAAGCGCTTCCATTGGTCCATTGCTAGGCATGATGTCAATCTTTGGTACCAATGCTCTTCATCGTTTAGGGGCACGATGAGGAGATTGAAGCATGCCCAGGGCTCTTTCTCGGATGGATGCGCAGCAGTGCCTCAGGCATATGCTCATGAAGAAACATACTGTGAAATTTATCACCATGTTGACATAACAGCCATCAAAATGTAAAGTGTTTACATCCTCATTGTGCTACCTATGAGTATACGTCAGGCTGTGTCTACACTGTAACGGACCAGTTTGGTCTTGAATTGGAATTTTGACCAAAGGAAGATAACAGTATGAAACGCGTATCAGTGACGATTATCTCGATTTTAGTCCTGCTGCTTCTGCTCACGCCGGCCGTATCTGCGGCATCAGCGAGGCCCGGGCAACCCCGACCCGAAGGGTCAACTCATCGAGCTTCAGATCCTCGGGATCAACGACTACCACGGCCATCTCGAGGCGAACACGCCCGGCACGATCGACGGCACCGCCGCCGGTGGCGCTGAGTACCTCTCCGCGAAGCTCAACGAGCTGCGCCAGGGCCAGAAGTACAGCCTGACCGTCGCCGCCGGCGACCTCATCGGTGGCTCGCCGGCCTTTTCCGGGCTCTTCCACGATGAACCGTCCGTCGAGTCGCTGAACGCGATGCAGCTCGACGTCTCCAGCGTCGGCAACCACGAGTTCGATGAGGGCGTCACCGAACTGCTCCGCATGCAGAACGGCGGTTGTCACCCCGTCGACGGCTGCTACTTCCCCGACGCGCCGTACGCCGGCGCCGACTTCCAGTGGCTCGCCGCCAACGTCGTCAACGACGCCGGCGAGACGCCCCTGCCGCCCTACTGGATCGAGCGGTTCAAGAACGTCAAGGTCGGCTTCATCGGCATGACGCTCGAGGCGACCGACACCCTGGTCGCCGCCGCCGGCATTCAGGGCTGGGACTTCCTCGACGAGGCCGAGACCGCCAACGCGCTCGTCCCGATCCTCAAGGCGCAGGGCGTCGAGGCCATCATCGTGCTGCTGCACGAGGGTGGTTCGCAGACGCCACCCCCCGGTGACGTCGACGCCTGCGTCGGCATCTCCGGTCCGATCGTCGCGATCAACGACGCGCTCGACCCCGAGATCGACGCCATGATCACCGGCCACACACATCTGCCGTACAACTGCGTGCTCCCCGATGCCGCCGGCCAACCGCGCATCGTCACGAGCGCCTACTCCTACGGCCGGGTGGTCTCGGAGCTGAACCTCGTCCTCGACAAGCGGACCAAGGACGTTCGCCGCGACCTGAGCACGGCCACCAACCACATCGTCGATCAGGCCGCCCTGACTCCTGACCCGGTGCTCACGGCGATCATCGCCAAGTGGCAGCCGCTGGTCGATGCGGCCGGCAGCACACCCGTCGGCACGATCACCGAGACGATCTTCCGTGGCGGTACCCCGCCCGGATCGGATCGTGGCGTCGAGTCGGCGGCCGGCAACCTGGTCGCCGATGCCCAGCTGTGGGCAACGTCGTCCAACTTCGCCGAGATCGCGTTCATGAACCCCGGCGGCGTGCGCTCCGATCTGACATACCCGCAGTCGGCCGGTGAGGGCGATGGCGTCGTCACCTATCGGCGAGGCGTTCACGTTCCAGCCGTTCGGCAACACCCTCCTGACGTTCCCGATGACCGGGGCCCAGATCGTCTCGGTGCTCGAGGAGCAGTGCCAGCCGATCGGGTCGAGCCGCCCGTTCCTGCATCTCGGCGTGTCGGACGGCTTCACCTACGACCTCGCCAAGACCATCGTGGCGGGTGACTGCACATCGGTGACGGTGAGCAACGTGAAGTTGAACGGCGTGGACCTCAACCCGACTGCGACCTACAACGTGACGGTGAACAACTTCCTCGCCGACGGCGGGGACAACTTCAGCACGTTCGCCACGATCACCGGCGCCGCGGCTCGACGGTGGCAACGACCTCGAGGCCCTCGTCAACTACCTCGGCACATTCAGCCCGGTTGCTCCACCGAGCACCGACCGGGTCAATGAGAATTGAGCAGAGCGTGATAGCAAGCGACACTGTTGCCGTCTAGCGCTCACTGAAAGGCGATGGCACATGGTCTGGTTTGTCACAACAAACCAGACCATGATGTTTCATGCTGAATAGTGCTCGTAGACTGCGAGTCCGATTTGCCCAAACGCACGGTCGATGGCATCGGTCTGGACCCATTCGGCCTCTTTGTTGCCTTCTACCGCCAGCGCATCCCAACTGGAAAAGACCGCGAGCGCAACATGTGAGTCTGCAGCGGCATACAGAACGCCGGCATCGTTGCGCACCCCGGGAAGCGTGCCTGTTTTGTGGGCGAATGGGATCCCGAAGGGTAGAAAGCGCGGAAGCCGCTGATTGAGTTGCTGTTGCAGCATGATCTGCAACATGCTGTCACAGGCGGAACGACTGACCACTTCGCCGCGGTAGATCATACCCAGTAGCCGCGCCATGTCATGCGGCGTGCTGACGTTGTTGTCCGCGTCGATGCTAAAGGCCCGCCCTGTGCGATCCAGCGGTGGGGCGGTTTTCGGGCTCTCGAGGTCTGTGAGCTGCCACACCGGATCGGACCAATTCTCGCCATACATGGCGTCGAAGATACCGCGGATGTCTGTGACGAAGTGGATGCCCGTCAACCCGAGATCGCGCAGGAAGCGATCCACGTTGTCGACGCCAATGTGATGTACGACCATATCGGTGGCGGTGTTGTCGCTGACGATCATCATCAGGGTCAGTAGGTCACGTACGGTCGGCGTCAGGCCGTCCTGCAGTAGGTGAGGATGCCACTGCCGATGTTCTTTTCGGCGTGGGTCAGAGTCCAGCGGTCGTCCAAGGCAAACGCACCGGCCTCCAATTGGCGAAATGCCTCGCACAGCACCGGAATCTTGAGGACGCTGCACATGGGAAAGGATCGATCGGCGTTGAAGGTCAGGTTCTCTCCCGATTCAAGATGGAAAATCGCGATGCCGAACTCCGCCTCAACGTTCTCGATCGAAGATTGAATTCGCTGCGACAGGTCTCTGTTTTCAGACGGCGGGAGTTTCATCCAAAGGCTCCACTTGTTGTTCGGGTGCGGTGGGGCGCCGCCTGCGCGCCGATTCTCGCTGCAGGTTATGGACACCGTCCAGATATGGTTAGGAATGCGCTGATCTCCGGTCGATAAACTCGCTCCAGGTGAGATGAGCGAGTTGATCACCTGTTCGATGTATCTTTGGTTCAGTCGATGGGACGAACCGACACTACGTTGGTGGCGGTACGGCCCTCTTCACAGACCAATGCCACACCGCCGCCGCTCAACGGGCGCGAACCGTCCGTGACGTCAAAGATCTGCTGCCCATTGACCGATGCTGTCAGCCGGTTGCCATTGGCCGCCAAACGGAGGTTGTGGCTGGTGCCGAAGCGCCATGTATAGTCGACTTCGGCCAGTACCGTGTCGCCGTCGAGGGCCTTGATCAGACGCAGCTTCTGATCGTCGCACAGCAGCAGCGCGTAATAGCGGCGCATGCCCTGCACACGAACAGCCAGGCCGGCGGACGTGGCCATGTGGGGCGTCACGTCGGCGTCGGCAATGTAGTCCGTCCAGTCACGTGTGCCCTGGATCAACAATCCTCTGCCCTCATCCTGGATGATGCGGTAGGGTTCGGTCCACCACCAGTCGAAGTGATCCACGCCGTTGACCCAGGCGTTGCGCCACATTTCGCTCGATAGACCGCCGGCAAGACGGCGTTGCGCCGGCCCCACAAACGACGGTTTTTTGAAGACCACGTCGGGCGTCCCGCTCCAGGTCAGATAGTCGAGGTAGGCAGTGCCCTCGGCCTGTTTGGTACTGCTGAGTTCCACCCCAACTTCGGCAATTGGAGACCCGTCCAGATCGTCGATTGTCCAGATGAAGGTCTCTTCCGAACCAGGAGCAAGCGAGACCTGGGCACTGCGTACGACGACCAATTCATCGTTTTCACCGTAAATGCGAATGTATAGACAGCAGGTGACCGGCATGCTATTCGTCTTGTCGGCGGAAATTGACGCGGTCACGGTCTGGCCGGGGTAGAGTTTGGGCGACGCAAGCAGAGCATAGCCGCGCTTGCCAAAGTAGTCGCTGACCTCTTTGGACGGGATAAAGGTCGGTGTAGCGACGCGTGCGGTGCGGCCCGGCGCAATCGCCGTGATAGTGGATCGCCAGGCTGCCGCTCGCCGGCGGCACTGTGGCCGAGCACGTTTTCTGCGTGCACCACGCCCTGCACCTCGATGCTCTGCTCCGGCATAAAGCCCTGCACCGAACCGGGCAACTCAAAGTGATAGCGGGCACCGTTTTTGGGCGCGATCGCCGGTTCGACCGGCCAGGGCGCGGCCCGTATTGACCACATGAAGTGTTTCAGTCGACGGCGTCGGAGATCGCGCGGCCACCGTCCGCTGTCGGCAGGTACATGCGGTCGGCCACCGGTGTACGCCAGTCCGGTCCGCCGTTGTCGATGCCGGCCAGGCCGTTCTTGATGCCCAGCAGACAGCCCACGTTGCCGGAGTTGCAGTCGGTATCCCAGCCGCAGGTGTTGACGATCATGAGCGACTTCTGGAAATCGTCCTCGCCGTGGAGCAGCGCGTGGATGATCAGCGCGTGGTTGGGGACCATGTGGCAGTTGCCGCCGTATTTGTCGTAGCCATAGGTGGCGGCGATCTGCTCGCGGGTCTTGCGCCAGTCCGGTTCGGCGGCGTGCCAGTTGCGGATATCGTCGATCAGGCGACGGATGACCGAATCTTGGGGGATAAAGGTCACGGCCGTGTCGATCAGCTCGTTGATGTCCGGCTCGACAAAGGCCTGCGCTTCCATGGCAGCCAGCACCTGCGCGCCGTAGATCGCCTCGCCGTCGTGGCTGACGCTGCCGGCGCGGCGGGCCAGATCTGCGGCCAGCTCCGGATCGCCGGGCGCGACCATGGCCCAGCCGTCGATGAAGATCTGGGCGCCGATCTGCTCGGCCACGACCTTGCCGTTCAAGTCGATGGAGCCGCTGCGCGGCGCCTCGATGCCATGCTTCAGCCGCAGGTAGGCCGTGTGTTCGGTCGAGTTGCCCATGCCGCCCCACCAGAGCACGGTACGCTTCTCGATCAGGTAGTTGAGCCAGGTCTGGCCGATCTGCGCCGGTGTCAACTCGGTGCTGTAGCCGTAGTCCTCCAGGGCGCGCAGAAATGTGAACGTACCGGAAATATCGTCGTCGGTGACGATCAGCGGCACATTGCGACGTTCGTGAACATAGTAGTTGATCTCGCCCAGCTGTTCCATGATCGTTTCGTAGGACCAGCCTTCGAAAGGCCGGCCGAGATAGACGCCGATGATCTTGCCGAGTACGCCGGCATAGACGCGTTCAGTGTAGTCGCTGTGGAATTGACATAATCTTCTCCAGGTTGTTTAGCGCTGGATTTGGTTCAGTGTGGTCGAATCGTTGCTGCCTACGCCTTGAGACCGCCCTGTGTCAAACCCTCGATAAAGCGGCGTTGGAGAAACAGGAACAAGATCAGCACCGGCAACAACATGATGATTGCTCCTGCGTTGGTTAGGCCCCAGTCGCGCCCGAAACGCTGTTGGAAGGCATAGAGGCTGGTTGAGATCGGCTTCAACTCGGGTCGGTGCAGGAACGTCACCGCGAAGAGGAACTCGTTCCAGACACCCAGTCCCACGACCAAGCCAGCCGTCAAAAAGCCTGGCCACGTCAGCGGGATGATGACATTGCGGAAAATCTGCCAATTTGACGCGCCGTCAATTCTGGCGGCATCCACGAATTCTTCAGGAATGGAGATCATGTACGATCGAATTAGGTAGGTTGCGAAGGGTGAGAAGAGGGCCACATAGATGATGATCAGTCCAACATGTGAGTTGACCAGGCCCAGTTGCCGCCACATGAAAAAGAGTGGAATGATGAAGAGCTGTGCTGGTACACCGGTGCCGACCAGGAGATAGAACGAGATATAATCGGCACCGCGCAGCTTCAGACGTGCTAACGCAAACGCAGCCATTCCTCCCAACAGCAACACGAAGAAGATCGTCATTGCGGTGAGGAATGCGCTGTTGCGCATCGTGGTGGCGAAGTTCCCTTGCTGCCAGGCGTCGACATAGTTCGACCACAGAAACTCCTCAGGCAGGCCAAACGGATCGAGGCCGATCTGCGCCCGTCGACTTGAACGAATTCATCAGCAAGATCAACAGAGGAATCACGGTGAAAAGGAAAAGCACAATCAGAACGATGTAGTTTGGTGTCGCAGAAGAGATCCATCGTTGTCGTAGACGGTTCATATATCCCATCCCCTTCGTCGTAAGAATACAAAGCCACCCACCGCCATGGCGACCCACAAGGTCATGATCACCCCGATTGAGGCAGCGTAACCGGCTTCAAAGCGTTCAAATGCATTGGAATAGAGGAACGTGCCCATCACTTCGGATGCGTTGGCTGGGCCGCCGCCGGTTGTGATGTAGACATAGTCAAATACGAGGCCCGACCAGATGGTGATCATCAGCAGAGTGAAGACCAATGTGGGGCGAATGCTTGGCAGCGTGACGTAGCGAAACTGCTGGAAACGGCTGGCGCCGTCGAGTCGAGCGACTTCATACAGCTCAATATCGACTGCGGACATGGCAGCCAGATAGATCACCAACAGAAATCCCCAGAAATGCCAGTTGTCCATAAAGGCCACCGCGTACAGCGCAGTCGCTCTGCGACCCGAGCCAGGGATAGTCGAGGAAGGTGATGCCGTATTGAGCCAGCCAGGGACCAAATCCGACCCTCGGGGTGCATCAGGAAACGCCAGAACTGGACATTCACCACGGCTGCCATCACATACGGGATGAAGTAGGTGACACGTAGCAGCATCTGCCCTCGTTTGACACCGGTGAGCATGTAGGCACCCAACAGCCCCAACGAAACCGGCACGATCAGGAAGATCAGCGTCCAGATCAATGTTGTTCGTCAACGCCTTGTAGAAGACGTCATCCTGCCAAAGCCGCTGGAAGTTCGCCACGCCGATGAATTCCATGGCCCCGATGCCGGACCAGTCCGTAAAGGCAACGGCCAGACCGGCCACTGAGGGGCCAACGATCACAGTCAAGTTCAGCAATAGCAGCGGTGCAATAAACATCCAACGTCCCAGTCCGCGCCATCGAGAACGGGGCCCTAACCTGTGAGATGGTCGATTGTGCGTCATCCATCATATTGGACGAAGCCGCGGAAGTGGTACGTGCCATTTGCTTGCTCCAGTTACTTGCCGTTCTTTCACGGATTCTAGAGACAGATGGGGTACATGCATGCCCCATCTGTCATCGCTGATCAAGCTGGTCGCTACTGCCCGGCAGGGGCCGGAACCGGCAGGACATTGCCCTCTTCCCTGGCGGCATCCCACAGCGCCTGCTGTTCGGCAAGGTAGTCGTCAACAGTTCGCTCACCGACCCAGACGTTCTCAATCGCTTCCCACAGTTGCACATTGGGGGCCGCAGGCCAGAATGTCCAGGTCGTGTAGCCAATACGTCCCTCGACCGGTGACCTTGGCGAAGTCAGCGAAGTAAATCGACGACACGCTCGTCGGTGCCCGCCGGAAAATCTTCAGCCGTGATAGGGACCGGGACCATCCATTCGCCATAGCCGCTAGCGGACGCCAGCGCCAAGACGCGGTCCGGATCGCTGATCAAGAAGTCGATGCACCTTGACGGCCTCATCGATGTGCTCGGATTCTGCATTCAAGGAGACGCGTACTGCCGGTGGCTAACTCATAGTTGTACTCGCCGGCATCTTCGCTCATCGGCGGCAGCGGCGCCCAGCCCCATTCAGCACCTGTCTCCTCAAAGAAAGCGGGCAGTCCTCGGAAGTGCCATGTGCCGCTCATCATCATGGCGGCATCTCCGCTGGCAAGCTCAACTGCAGGGTCGTCGCCGCCGTTGGCAAAGTAGTTCTCAAGGCTGCCGCTGAACCAACCGTTGTCCACAATGTGCTGTCGCAGCAGTTCGGTTGCGTTGACAAACTCCGGATCGGTCCAGTCCTTCTCTCCCGTCAAGCGCTTTGTAGACATTTTCCGGCCCGGCCACGTTGTTCAGATAGATCCCCATCAGATGCTCGTTGGCAGGTTGCCAGGTGGCATTGCCGTAGGCAAAGGGATTGATCTCGAGTCTCTTCGGCGGCAGCCGCTACCGCATTCAGCTCTTCGAGCGTTGTGGGCACTTCCCAGCCGTTCTCGTCAAAGAGTGACTTGTTGTAGAAGAGGACCATGCTCTCGTAGGTTAGCGGGATGCTATAGAGGTTGCCGCCCAATTGCCCTGACTGATAGGCCCAATCGAGCAGTTTGTCCTCCCATCCCAAGTCGGCGGCGTAGTCGTCCAGCACCACTACCGAACCGGCGTCGACATATTCGGCGATGAACGATGCCCCCGGTGTCTGTAGGATGTCAGGCGCTTCGCCCGCTTGAATGGCGGTGCGCAGCGTGTCGTTGATCGACTCCTGGCCGAGGATCTCAAGCTTGATGCCGGGATTGGCTTCCTCGAACGGCTGGATGAACGCCTCCTCGACATTTGCCGGCAATGCCGGCTGCTTCGGTCCACCATGTGACGGTGATCTCTTCTTCTGCCGCTGGCTCACCTGCTGCGTCGTCTGCTGGGGCAGCACAGCCGGCTATTGCCAGGGCTACCAGCAAGAGTAGGGCGATCGGCATAGTTCGTTTGATTTTCATGCTTGACCTCCTCGATCGGATATTATGGTTCATCATTGCGAGTTCGGCGCAGCCACATCCTTTGTGCGCCGGTCGAAACTGTGATCGGATTTGCCGACTGTCAATATTGACGGATTCTTTGCCATAACCCCCTTTCAGTATTGATCTGGAATGCTATGCGGAATCCCGCATGATGAGCTCAAATGGCAGCTCCTCACAGCGGCCCGTTGCCGGCAATTGACCGTCGAGTCTCTCAAAGAGCATCTCCGCGGCGCGCTGCCCCAACTGTCTTTGAAATTGAGATACGGTTGTTAGCGACGGGTTGATCAACTTCGCAATCGGTATGTCGTCGAAGTCGAGGAGAGCATTGTCGTTGGGTACGCTCAGGACGTTTTCGCGGATCGCCAACAGAGCCCCCAAAGCCAGCAAGTCATTGGACGCAGACTGCGTCCGGCCGTGACGATCGATCCAGTAGAATTTGCATACCATCGTAGCCGTCCTTTTCAGTAAATCCGGGCATCTGGACGAGATTCTGATCCGCCAACTGATTGCGACTTCCAATGCCTGGACGAATCCCGCACAACTGCGCTCCCACTCTGCGATGCCGTCAGTATTGTAGATCATCAGGTCATAGCCGATGCGGCGAGCGACATCTTGAATACCGCGCTCCAGGGCGGGATAAAAGGGGTTGGTGATGTCAGGAAAGACGCTGGCAATGGTATACGTCTTGTTGGTACGCAGGCTGCGTGCAGCCAAGTTACGAATGTATCCAAGTTCACGCACTGCGTCCAGCACACGATGGCGTGTTTCAACGGGCACGGAGACAGTCGAGCGCTCATTCAGAACATACGACACCGTGGCTTGTGATACGCCGGCAAGGCGCGCAACGTCTCGCTGCGTCGGTCGTTTTGATTGAATGGGATCGTCACCTATTGCGTGCACAGCAGATGAGAATGGTTTAGCTTGAGGGGATGATTTATACGTATAAGCTAGTCTATGTCACTTCCAACACCCTGTCAACGGTGACGAACGTGATTCGTTCAAGAAGAGAAGCCACGGCCAGAGGTTGAGAAGCCATTAACTATGATCGACCAAGTCTCAACCTGTTGCTTGACCGGCAAACCCATGCAACTCCAGTTTGCGGCAGCCACCGGCTGGCAGTGGCTGTCTAAACTGACGGCGCTACGAGATCATGAGTTCGTAGGTCGGCGCATCCCTGCCCGACCGCTCTCTCGAACCTGACTGATCGTGGTACTCCAACCGTGTCGGGCAAGGATGCCCGACCTACAATAATTGTGTCTTCATTCGGATTTCAGTTTAGTGGCGAGTTTTGCGTTTGGCGCGTTGCCGCTGGGTATGGTCCGGGATGGTTTCCGGTATCTTTCCACGGAGACCCAATTCGTCTACACTGAAGTTGTACTTTGTGGTATACCGATTCGTGTGGCTATTGGACGCCGTACCGGACGGCGTTTAGATTCGATCCCATTTGATCTGAGAGGAGAATGAGATGACACGCGTTGTAGTCATCGGCGGAAGCGGACATGTCGGCACCTATCTCGTCCCACGGCTGGTCTCCGCCGGCTTCGAGGTGATCAATGTCAGCCGCGGCGCCAGAGAGCCGTATCAGCCCCATGGAGCGTGGTCACAGGTGAAAGGCGTGATCGTGGATCGGACTGCCGCCGAGGAGGCCGGTGAGTTCGGTGCGCAGATCGCCGACCTGCAACCGGAGATTGTCATCGATATGATCTGCTTTACATTGGAGAGCGCTCGTCAGCTGGTGGATGCTCTGCGCGGTCAGGTACAGCATTTTCTCCACTGTGGCACGATCTGGATTCACGGCCCAAGTGCGGAGGTTCCGACGTTTGAAAGCCAAGCGCGCCGGCCTTTCGGCGAGTATGGGATCCGCAAGTCGCAGATCGAGCGCTACTTGATGGATCAGGCCCGTCGTCATGCTTTTCCGGCCACCGCCCTACACCCGGGCCATATCGTCGGGCCTGGGTGGGCACCTGTCAACCCGGCAGGCAATTTTGACACGGCTGTTTTTAGCAGCCTTGCCCAAGGGCAGGAGCTCTGCTTGCCCAATTTCGGGTTGGAGACCGTTCACCATGTCCATGCTGACGACGTTGCCCAGTCATTCATGCAGGCCGTCGTGAATCGAAGCACGGCCGTCGGCGAGAGTTTTCATGTTGTTTCGCCGGCGGCACTGACTCTGCGCGGCTATGCGGAAGCCGTGGCGGGTTGGTTCGGACGCGAGGCCAACCTGCGCTTTCTGCCCTGGGACGAGTGGAAAGAAGCGCAGAGTGACAGTAATGCGGCCACGACCTGGGACCACATCGCCCACAGCCCCAATTGCAGCATTGCCAAAGGGCGACGTCTGATCGACTACCAGCCTCGCTATTCTTCGTTACAGGCCGTCGAGGAAGCCGTCCAGTGGCTCATTGCCAATGGCGATGTTCGGACGGACGTTGCGCACAAATCCGCTATCTGAGAGCTCTCCAAAATGAAACCGACCAACCTACTGTTTATCCTGTCTGACCAGCATAACCGCGATGTATTGGGTTGTTACGGCAACCCTGTTGTGCAGACGCCTCACCTCGATCGGCTGGCAGAAAATGGGACACGCTTCACTGCTGCCTACACCACCTGCCCGATCTGTGTGCCTGCCCGTGCCTCTCTGGCCACGGGGCGCTATGTGCACCAGACCGGCCACTGGGACAACGCGTTTCCGTACGCTGGTGAGCCGGCGAGTTGGGGGCACCGGCTCAAGGCTGAGGGAATCCGCGTCGATTCGATCGGTAAACTGCACTTCCGCGGTTCTGACGACGACAACGGATTTACTGCCGAGGTTGAGCCGCTACATGTGGTTGACGGCATCGGCGACCTACTAAGTTGTGTGCGCGCCGATCCGCCGCTGCGCGACAAACGTCCCGGTCTCGTGGAAGCAGGTTCGGGAGACTCCACCTATCTCCGCTACGATGTACGCAATGCCGACAACGCCATCGCCTGGTTGCAGCAACACGCCAATGATGAGACGCCGTGGGTGCTCTTCCTATCGTTTGTCTGTCCACACCCTCCTTACATTGCCCCACCTGAAACCTATGCGCACTATGCCGACAGCGAGCTGCCACAAATGCCGCAGCATCTGCCTGAGGATCGGCCTCAGCATCCCGCGCTTGACTATTTTCGCCGCTTCTTTCACTTGGATGAGCCTCTGCCCGAGGATGTTTGGCGCCGTGCGGTTGCCGGCTATTATGGCGCCTGCACCCATTTGGATGCGCAGATCGGCCGGGTGCTGGATGCCCTCCATCGCCACGAACTCGGCGAGAGCACACGCATCATCTACACGTCCGATCACGGTGAGTCGCTCGGGGCACGCGGGATGTCGGGTAAATTCACCCTGTACGATGAGTCGGCCGCCATTCCCATGATCCTGTCCGGCCCGGACGTGCCGGTGGGCAAGGTCGTGCAGACACCGGTTTCGTTCGTTGACTGCTATCAGACGGTTGTAGAGGGGGTGGGTCTGTCCGCAACTACCGACGAAGCCACGCTGCCGGGTGCGTCTCTATGGGGAATTGCCTGTGAACCGGATCGTGAACGGACCGTGTTTTCCGAATACCATGCGATCGGCGCGCAGCATGCAATCTACATGTTGCGCAACCGGCGCTACAAATATGTCCACTACGTCAATCTACAGCCGCAGCTCTTTGATCTGCTGAAGGATCCGCGTGAGGAGTATGACCTGGCGCGCTCTCCTGAACATCAGTGCATTGTGGAGAAAATGGAACGGGAATTGCGCCAACTACTTGACCCGGACGCCATCGACAGACAGGCCAAAGCGGATCAGCAGGCCAAAGTGGACGAATATGGCGGACGCGTTGCAGTGATTGCCAGAGGTACCTTCCAGAATTCACCCACGCCTGATGACGAACCGATATTCAAACAGTTCGGTGTCGATCAGGGCACGGAGTGAGCGAAGATAGGTTCCACCGGCGGCCCAGGCGCAACCCATTTCAGGAGGTCAATGAGCCGGCCCTCTCTGCTGCTCTGCCTACACCGTGCTGATATCCACCGCGTCCAGGTCCGGTGCGCCCATGATATTGTAGCCGCCGTCCACGTACAGCACCTCGCCGGTAATGCCTCTTGCCCAGTCACTGAGCAGGAAGGTTGCTGCATCGCCGACGTTGTCCTGGGTCACGTTGCCCATGGGCGCCACTTGACCGACATAGCTGAGACTTTTGCGGAAGCCGCTGACGCCGGACGCCGCCAGCGTCTTGATCGGGCCAGCGCTGATCGCGTTGACGCGGATGTTGTCCTTGCCCAGATCCCAGGCCAGGTAGCGGACGCTGGCCTCCAGTGCAGCCTTGGCCACCCCCATCACGTTGTAGTTGGGCGTCACCTTTTCGGCGCCGAAGTAGGTCATGGTCATCATGCTGCCGCCGTCAGGCATCAGATCGCGCGCACGTTTGGCCAGCGCGATCATGCTGTAGCAACTGATGTCCAGCGCCATCCGGAATCCGTCGCGGCTGGTGTTGATGAAGCGCCCGCCCAGTTCCTCTTTGGGTGCGAAGGCAATGGAGTGGACCATGAAGTCGATGGAACCGAATTTTTCAGCCGCCTTGGCGAATACCGCATCGATCGCAGCGTCGTCGGTGACGTCACATTCTTCAACAAAGGTGCTGCCGAGGCTCTCGGCCAGCGGTGTCACGCGTTTCTGCAGGACTTCGCCGGCATAGCTAAAGCCCAGGGTCAGCGCCTTGTGCATGGAGGGCCTGCGCGATGCCCCACGCGATTGAGTTCTTGTTGGCCACGCCAAAAATCAGGCCCTTTCTTGCCGTCAAACAGTCCCATGATTTCTCCTCAGATCATTCACGAGTCGAGAATTAGATCCGGCGCATTGCGATCATTGCCAGCGCCGTGTCAGCGAATCGTAATAAATTTTCTTCGTTTCTCATACTTTACAAACCGGACGAAGCATGATAATACTCTCTTGATCAGAACTGCCAAGTATTGCGTTGTGGCTCAGCCACTATCGGGGGAAACGTAATATTTGGCAGTTTTCTTTTGCGACACAATTCTCCTGCAACACAATCTGCCGACGCAATCTGCCGACTCAATCTGACCGCAGTAGCCTGAACTTCGGTCTTGCCTGCGCGTGAGCTCGCGGACCGTTCCCGGCTGTGGCGACAACCGTGCGGCTCACGATCAGTGAGCTGTTCGCCGTCGATGCGTACACCACCCTGCTGTACCAACCGCCGCGCCTCGCCCTTGCTCTTGACCAGCCCAGCATAATGCCAGCAGATCGAGTATGGACATTTCCTCGGTCAATGCAAACGCCTCTGCGTCGCTGGGCGCCTTGCCCTCGTACATCCGCTGGGCATCTCGGGCGGCCTGATCTGCGGCATCGTCACCGTGAAAGATGCTGACGATCTCCCAGGCCAGTTCGTGTTTGAAATCGCGCATGTCCAGTTCGACCGGCATCGATCCGCGCGAAAGTAAGCGTCGATCTCGGGCTGCGTCCAGCGGGTGACCAGCTCGGCGTAGTTGCGCATGGCCGTGTCCGGCACGTTGAGCACCTTGGTGAAGATGACACCCGGCGGTTCGTCGATGCCGATGTAGTTTCCGGTGGACTTGCTCATCCGCAGTTCGCCGTCGGTGCCGACCAGAATGGGGAAGGTGAGCACAGTCTGGGGCCGCATACCGTGGGCCTCCATGAGCTTGCGCCCGGCCATCAGGTTGAAGAGCTGATCCGTGCCGCCGATCTGCACGTCAGTCTCCATGGCCACGGCGTCGTAGCCCTGCATGAGCGCGTAGAAGAACTCGTGCAGCCAGATCGGATCTTCGCGCTTGTAGCGCTTGCTGAAGTTATCGCGGGCCAGAAATTGCTGCACCGTGAAGTTGGAGGCGAGGCTGATGACATCGGCAAAGCTCAGTTCACCAAGCCAAGCGTGGTTGTATCGCACGCGGGTCTTGCCTCTGTCCAGCACGCGAAAGGCCTGTTCGGCGTAGCTCTTGCCCTTTTCCAGCGCGTCGGCCACCGTCTGTTGTTTGCGCACGCTGTCGCGGTCGCTGGGGTCGCCGATGATCCCGGTAAAGGTGCCGATCAAAAAGATGACCTCATGACCCAGGTCCTGAAACTGGCGCAACTTGCGCATGGGAATGGTGTGGCCCAGGTGCAGGTCGGGCGCTGAGGGATCGAACCCGCAGTAGACGCGCAGAGGTTTCCCGCTCCTGCTGCTCTCTTCGACCCGCGCTGCTGAACTCCTTTTCCATGTTGACACGCGTCTGTTCGTCGCCGAAGTCGACACCGCGCATCAACATGCTCATCTGCTCATTGACGGGAGGAAAGTTGTTCATGGTTCATCCTGACTGTCTTTGCTGACAAAAATAAAACGCGTGGTATGCACCACGCGTTGACAATACGAATACAGGAAGTGGGGATAGCCTGAAGAGGCTCAAGGACTCACACGGCGTGCAAAGTGGATAAGGGGTGCCCTGCACCCCATCAATACGAGTAAGAAGTGTGTTGCCGATTGTCACGATGCAGGTCTAGAGTCATCATGTCCGACATGATAACGGCAACCGCCCGCAGACGTCAACATTTTCACGTGCACTGGGAGCGTTCCAGGATCCTGGGGAGAAAACCTGTGTGCGTTGCCTTGCTCTGGACTTGGCCCGAACGGAGCCGTCCGACCCCCTCGATCGGCGTCTCAACTTCACCCAAAACGGTCGACGGCAGGTGTACGCTCGCGGTCGACCCGCACGGGATGAATCCCCCGTGCTACCCATGCTCCTCACGCCAGTGACGGCATGGAGACGGCATCGTTGCGCCGCAGGTGCATATTTTCCTCCATGGCGCGCGGATAGCGGAATGGAAGCTTTGACACCGCATCGAGTCGTTGCAGCGCTTCCGGTTCTAGTTGCCAGCCGCCGGCCAGAAGGTTGTCCTTGGCCTGATCGACCGTGCGGGCCCCGATGATCGCACTGGTGATGGCGGGCTGCTCCAGCGTCCAGCGGGTTGCGACCTGCGCCGGACTCCTGCCCAGATCAGCGGCAACAGCGAGCAGTTCCGCCAGAGTTTCATCGGCATTGGTCGCGAAATATCGCTGTGGGTAAGCCCAGCCTTCTTCCGAGCGCGTTCCCGCCACGGTGCGTTCGCCCGGTCTGTATTTGCCGGTCAGGAAACCGCCGCCCAGTGGGCTCCAGACCACGACACCCAATCCCTTCAATTCACAGACAGGCACAATCTCTTCTTCGATGTCGCGCACCACCAGGCTGTATTGTGGCTGGTAGCACTCGAAGCGCGCGAGACCCTTGCTGTCGCTGATCCAGAGCGCTTCCAGAGGCGCCAGGCTTCGTAGTTGCTGCAGGCGATATAGCGCACCTTGCCCTGCGTCACCAGGTCATCGAGGGCGCGCAACATCTCTTCCAGCGGCGTTTCGGTGTCGACGTGATGGATATAGTAGATGTCGACGTAGTCCATCTGCAAGCGGCGCCAGACTCTCTTCGACGGCGTGCATGATATGGACGCGCGACATGCCGGAATCGTTGGGGCCGGTGCCCATGGGGTTGAAGAACTTGGTGGCCACGATCGCGTCGCGGCGTCTGCCCGTTGAGCGCTTTGCCCAGGATGGTCTCCGAACGGGTGCCCGCTGTAGGCGTTGGCAGTATCGAAAAAGTTGACGCCGGCGTCAAAGGCGAGATCGACAATTTTGACCGCTTCTTCCTCGTCGGTGCTATGTCCGAAGGTCATGGTTCCAAGACAGATTTCGGAAACTTTGAGGCCGGTGCGCCCCATGCGACGATATTCCATGTGGTTTTCTCCTATGCAATCGGTTTGCGGTCTTTCGGCACGATCTTCTTCACGTGCACTTCTTTACGTGCACGGTGACCGTTGTCGTGATTATCGGGCTGTGTTTCCGGTCCCCCAAACCGAGACAACCCGCCTCCATCGCCGACCGTCAGGCCGTAGGCCAGACCGTCCTAACGCGGTCTCGCCGAAACGACATCGCCGAAGCCATTGACTTCCAAGGTAAATTCTTGGTCCTGCCGGCATGACTGGTACTCTCCTTCTGAATCCAGAGAGAAAATGTGGTATGCGCCTGAGTCTGTAATCTGTCTTGAATCTGAGACGAGTGTATGTATAATAGCCACACCTGTCAACGTATTTATGTTGGCGAACTTCTCTGTTTCGCAACGAACGAGTCGTGACGACCATGTCCAATTTCGACCAAGGCGAAACCCCTCTCGACGACCATGCTCCGTATCGGCGGCGATCGGATCGAGAGAACAACGGGCCCGCTTTTTGGCCCACACATTTGAATGCGCGCGACTCTCTTCTATCCGGAGATAGCTACGCCGGAAACAGCACGCCGGAGACTCGCCACACCCAATACTGGGATGATGAGTCATCCGCGGCGGCTGATTCCTATGACTACGGTGAACCGCTCTACGATGATGACGATCCGCCCCGCACCAACGGGCTACGCGACGACAATGCGTTGGTTCGTCCGTATCGCGGCGCGTCGAGGCCGCGCCAATATGGGACACAGCGTAGTCTGGAGGAGGCATTGGTGCTCTGGTGGAGCGACGGTCGCCTGCCGCAACTGCCAGTCCTGCGCGACGGTCTCCTGATGCTTGAAGCCGGTCTGCCGGTCGAGGAGAGCCATCGATCGCTGCTCCTGCGCACGGCACTCTATCATCGTCGTGGGATGCTCACCGCACTCAAGTACCAGAATGACCCGGAACGCACTGCGCTCATCATGCGTGAAGCGATGCTGGACGGAGATAGCCCGCTCCCGCCGGATGAACTGATCCGATCGGCCCGCGAAGATGCGGCCGGTCCCCTTTGGATCCCGGTACTGGAGACGGAACTCGTCACCGCCTCGCTGTCACCGGACGTCACCCGCAAGTCTCTGGCCATCGCGACGTTGGCGCGATCGGAAGATGTCGGTACGATGGCGAGTTCATGGGCGCTTTTCGATCCCAGCGAATTGCGACGTAGCTGGTTGCCCCGATTGTTGAACGTGGTACTGTTACTGGTATTGGCGGTTGTGGTCGCCGGAGTCATCGGTTGGATTGCCTTCCGAGGCGCGTCGGAGGCGCTGATTGCGATTCCTGCCGGGCCGTATGCGCTGCTCAACCCGGATGGCAGCACACGTCTGGTTACGCTGAGTGAGTTCCAGATTTCTCGTCACGAAGTGACCAACGGTGACTACAGACAGTGCACAAAACGCGGTCGCTGCCCGGAACCGCGGGCGCTGGAGAGTTCCAGCCGTCACGCGTACTTCACCGACCCGGCCTTTGACGCCTATCCGGTTGTGAACGTCGCACATGCCGACGCTGCTGCCTATTGTGACTGGATCAACGGCCGGCTGCCCACCGAGAGCGAATGGCAGGTGGCGGCATCCTACAGCCCGATCTTGGCACGGGCATTACACTTTCCATGGGGTGATCGTTTCCAGCCAGGGATGGCCAACAGCGTAGAAGTGCTCGTGGGCGATACGCTACAGGTCGGACACTACCACCCTGCCGGCGACAGTCGATTCGGACTGACGGACATGGCCGGCAATGTTGCGGAGTGGACCATGTCATTTCCGGCCGGTGACGCCCAGCAATTTTACGTCAAGGGCGGCTCCTTTGCGGACAGTGGATCGGCTCTGCAGAGTCACCTGCGTAGAACGGTTTCCGCGTCTACGTTCGCTCCGTGGTTGGGATTTCGGTGCGCCGGATCGTCACGCTCTTGGCTGCCTTGAAATTGGCTCCGATTTGTTCTTGTACATCGGTAGGACTGTGTTACAATTTGGACCGTTTGGCCGCGGCTGGCCACACACGGCCGAACGGCGCCGGTAGATCCCGATAGAGTTGGTCGGGAGAAAGGGTTCGCTTCGGCCCGGCGGCCATACCCACTGCTTGTCGGTGAGGAAGTGCGGCGCATGGCACGAGGGATTTGACTGTCGACTGCGATAATATCCGTAATCACAATCAATCGGGTACATCCCATTTTGGGGGCGGCAAACAGAAGGACGACGCCGGACTACCCAGAGAAGCCACCAAAATGTGGTATGGACCCCATCAATCGGTCAGCGGCGCGGGATGATGTCGACTTGCATATTTGCTTGCATATTTGGACGAAGCGGGTTGCTGGAATGTGGGATGAGGAACAGATGAGTGAACGAGTAAGAACCAACCTTGATTTGACTGCCGAAATGGAGTTCGCCTGCAAAGTGGCGCGCGAAGCGGCGACGATCGTTACCACCTTTTATGTCGGCTCGTCTGAGGTCGAGTACAAGTCGGCGAATGAACCGGTGACCGAAGCCGACCGCTCGGCCAACCAACATATTGTCGAGCGAATCCGGGAGGCATATCCTGACGACGGCATCCTGTCCGAAGAGTCGAAAGATGATCTGATTCGTCTGGAAAAGGAGCGGGTCTGGATCGTCGATCCGTTGGATGGTACAAAGGAATTTATCGCCCGCAACGGCGAATTTTCGATCATGATTGGTCTGGCCGTCGGCGGCAAGGCCGTTCTGGGCGTTGTTATGCAACCCGACCCGGGTCTCCTGTATGTCGGCGGTGTCGGGCTCGGTGCGTACCTCTACGAAACCGATGACGAACCGGTAGAGTTGGCGGTCAGCGACACTGCGTTCATCAACAAGATGATCCTTGTTTCCAGCCGCAGCCATCGCCAACAGATCGTCGACACGATCCGTCGTCGCCTGAAGATTACCAGTGAGCGGGTCAGTGGCAGTGTGGGGCTGAAGGTTGGACTGATTGTACGACAGTTGGCCGATCTCTATATCCACCCCAGTCCGGGCTGTAAAGAATGGGATCTTTGCGCGCCTTGTGCCCTGCTCGAAGCAGCCGGCGGGACAATGTGCGATTGTTGGGGCAATCCGATCGGCTTCAATAAGCGTGATGTCCGTGCACACAACGGCGTTGTCGCCACGAATAACCAGCTGCACGAACAGGTGATTGCTGTTATCGCCCGGGTTTGCGAGGAGTTCGGTTATAACGAGGATGACGGCTTTTGGTAGGCCTAATGACAGAGACAACAATCTTCATGAATTGATCTCGTTCTTGCGACCCTATCACGGCCGTGGCGGCCCTACAGAGAGACGGACCCAAATCGGTCCGTCTCTCTGTTTTTGGTGCGGTCATCGCGAATTTCCTCCGGGTCTCAGGTTGTAGGCCGGCGCCGGGCGTGACAGCCATGGACGGGTCCGTGAAGCCCCAAACCGACGTGCGTCTGGGTGGAATCCGCCGTTATTCCCGGCAGCCGGCGCAACATTGCCCCGATGTAATTTGTGCCCACATCCCGCGCCTGCGGACGCTTAGACAGTGCATACGCATCATGTTATGATTTGACCAATGAACAGCCCCGTGATGGCGCGCACCTCGACCAAATCTCAACAGGAGAGGAATATGGCTAGACCCCTGTTTGACTCAGAATATATCTTCAGTATTCATGAACCGGGCGGCGAAGGCGAAATGATTGCTGCCGGGAAACCCGGCTGGATCGTTTTCACGGAAGGCATTGGCAGCGAACCCAATGACCGGAGCGGTCGCGATTATACCCCCTACAGCAATCAAGGTCTGGGGATCATTACGCGGCTCAACAACGGCTATCATCCGGCAGGCACGATTCCCTACAGCCACCGCTATGCTGATTTTGCACAACGTTGCGCCAATTTCGTTGCGGCAAGTCGCGGCTGCAAGATCTGGATCATCGGCAACGAGATGAACTTCGCCATTGAGCGACCACAAGACGGCGCGGTTGCGGCCGCAGTGGTGATGCCGCCCGGTCCTGCTGAAGCTGGGCCGGATGGCGCGGATGAGAAGGCGGAGCCCGCGGGCCGTTGGTCGCGATGGTGGAACCGGATCCTGCGAGCGGTCAGTGGCGGCATGGGGTCCGCGGAATTGGGACGGCCGCTCCCGCCTTCCGCGCCACCAATCAGCGCGCCTCCCGGTGCATTGCCGGTTCCGGCGCCCGCCACGCCTGCCGCCGCTCCAGTCGCCGATCCGGATAGCAATGACCCCTATCATCACAGCGATCCATCGCGGTTTAGTGCACTTACCGTCTATCGGGATGACGGCATCAGTGCGGCGTGTGCGGGCGAGACAGATGATCCCTCTCCACCGCCCGCCTTCGACCCAAGACCTTCTGAGCTTCCCGCGGTTGCCGCTGCTGCTGCAGCCGTCGAACAGGTGATCACACCGGATCTCTATGCTGAATGTTATCGGCTTTGTCGCGCAGCCATCCACGCGGTCCCCGGTCACGCAGGCGATCAGGTACTTGTCGGCGCTGTGGCTCCCTGGAACAACCAGACCCGCTATCCAGGGAACACGATTGGAGATCGGGTGCAGTATATGCGTGACATCCTGCTGAAGCTTGGCGGCGACGGATGTGACGGCATTACGCTGCATACCTACACCCATCAGGCCGATCCCGATCTTATTCACAGCGACGCCAAGATGGCTGCTCCCTTTGAGGATCGCCATTTCGAATTCCGAGCCTACCAGGATTTTATGCACGGGATCCCGAACAACATGCGGCATCTACCGGTCTACATTACAGAGACCGACCAGGACGTAGCTTGGCTCAACCAGAATTCCGGGTGGGTGCAGCAAGCGTACGGTGAGATCAACTGGTGGAATCAACAGACCGGAAATCAGCAGATTCGCGCGTTGGCCCTGTATCGCTGGCCACGCATCGATAAGTGGCATATTGAGGGCAAGCAAGGTGTAATCGATGACTTCAAGCAGGCGCTTACTTTTGACTATCGCTGGTCTGCCGCCGCGTTGCCGCCCGTACCGCCTTCTGCTTCGTTCAAACTGGATGATGTCCTCGCGACGACCGACATCGTCAATATGCGGGCAACACCGGGCTATGTGGGCAAGCCTGCCGGCGACGTGGTCGCTGAATTGCCTACTGGCGCCTTGGTGACGATTTTGAGCAGTACGCCGCAATCGGTGGATGGATTGATTTGGTGGAATGTCTCCCATATTGCGGCCGGCGTCGAGAACCGGGGCTGGCTGGCTCAGTTCTCACCGGCTGGGGTTCCGTTGGTGCGCAGAACCGAGGACGGCAGCCCACCACCGGTCGATCCCAATATCATCGGCATCGGATCACGCGTCGAAACCCTAGATGTCGTGCGAATGCGCAGAAGCCCAGGCTATACGAACAAACCAGCTACCGATGTTGTCGCCGATATTGCGCTGGGCGTCCAAGGCGGTGTCATCGACGGTTCGCGATTGGTCGACGGTTTGACCTGGTGGCAGGTGAACACAGTCGACAGCAACGGGACTGTGCTCACCGGTTGGATGGCCGAGACCGCACCCAACGGCGTGCGGCTGCTCGAGAGCGTCGGCGATCTGGCGCCTGCCGGGCAGGGGGGCGTGGCAAAATTTGCCAAGGGCGATTCCGTCGAGACTCTTGATATTGTACGTTTACGTCAATCACCCGGCTACCAGGGCAAACCTGCCGGCGATATCGTTGCGGATTTGCCGGCCGCCACACGCGGCACTGTCATTGGCGGCCCACAAGGGGCCGATGCGTTGACATGGTGGCAGCTCGACACCGTCAACGCCGCCGGCGCTCCTGTCCGGGGCTGGGCAGCCGAGGTTGCGCCCAGCGGCGTTGTGTTGCTCGACCGCAGCGGTGGTGGAGAGCCCGCGCCGGCGAAAGGTAGCATCAAGTCGGGTGACCATGTGCAGACGCTCGACATCGTCCGCGTGCGCAAGACACCCGGCTACAGGAGCAAGGCGCAGGATGACGTCATCACCGACGTGCCGGCCGGCGCGATGGGTGTGGTGAAGGATGGTCCGCGCAGCAAGGATGATTTGGCGTGGTGGCGCATCCACGTGCCGACGCTCAATGTCGAAGGTTGGATGGCTCAATCATCGCCGGCGGGCCAACAGCTCTTGAGTCTGGCCGCTACATCCGGCATGGGGAACTTTGGCGTCGGTGAGCTTGTGCAGGCTGCAACCGAGGTACGCGTGCGGCAGTCGCCCGGCTATGTCGACAAGGGCCAGGCCGATGTTCTCGGTGGCTTCGAACGCGGCACGACCATGAACATTATCGGTGGTCCGCGTGCTGCCGACGGGTTGATCTGGTGGAATGTCGGCGGCATCTCGCTGGCGTCTGCGGAACTCGTGGGCTGGGTTGCCGAAACCGCGCCCGATGGGGTTACGCTGATTCGTCGCGTACCAAAGTTGCCCGGGACCAACTTCCCGGACCGCGCCTCCGGTAGCTATCTGGGTCGCCCTATCGAGGACGCATCGGCATCGCGGAGCTCTGGGGCGAGAATCCGCAAGTCTACCGCCGCTTTAGCTATGACGGAGCCCCCTTGAAAGGTCATAACGGCATTGACTTTCTAACCGTAACCGGGACCGATCTGCTTGCGGTAGACGCCGGCGTGGTCGCCGACGCTGTGTACAACGATCCGAGTGGATTCGGCCATTACGTCAAGCTACAGCATCGCTGGGGTGAATCGATCTATGCGCACATGCAGGATATCGTTGTAACACCCGGGCAGTCCGTCCGGCGCGGTCAACTCCTGGGGCGTTCTGATGACACCGGTTTCAGTGGAGGACCCCATCTTCACTTTTCGATTCGAATCAACCCGTTCGACCGGACCGATGGTTGGGGCGGCTTTACCGATCCACTACCCTATCTAGACCCGGGTACCTATCAACTACCGTCATACGTCCTGCCGCCGATATCCGCTGCCTTTGTTCCCTTGGCCACACCCGCAGCCGGTGGAGCCACGGGCATGGGTATGGCGCCCGATCAGCCGGGAGTCACGCGTCCGTAGACGAGGGGTTATGCCAGAATCTGAATATATATTTGGCCTCTACGAACCGGGCGGCGAGCAGATCATGCTTGAGGCGGGCCGGCCGGGCTGGATCGCCTTCAACGAAGTTGTAGGCCATGATCCGGATGACCATACGGGTGTCGATTTTACGTCGTACAGTGACCAGGGCCTTGGCATCATCTGCCGGTTGGACAACGGCCATGAGCCGGATGGGACGTTGCCTCATTCCAGCCAGTACGAGCAATTTTCGCGGCGCGTTGCCAATTTTGTCGAGACCAGCCGTGGTTGCCGAATCTGGATAATCGGCAACGAAATGAATTACGTTGCCGAGCGCTCGGGCATCGTCATCGATTGGTCGCGTCACCAGACTCAGCGCAATGGCCCGCCGGAAGAGGCCGATCCCAACCGGCGCGGTGTCTCCGTTCGCTTCAACGCTCTGCCCGACAACTCGACTGAAATTCGTACGACGCGGGGCGCCATCGTTAGCCCCGGCGAAGTAATCACACCGGATCTCTACGTGCGCTGCTTTCGGCTCTGCCGCGACGCCATCCGTCGTCTGCCGGGTCATGAGGACGATCTGGTCTTGGTCGGCGCGGTCGCTCCTTGGAACACCCAGACGATCTACGGAGCCAATCCAAACGGTGACTGGATTCAATATTTTCAAGATATTCTAATCGCATTGGGACCGGACAATTGTGACGGTTTCACGTTGCACACATTTACGCGCAGTGCAGATCCGGCATCTGTGACCGACGAAAGTCGAATGGCCGCGCCCTTTCAGAACCGTCGTGGGTCGTTTCGAACCTACATGGATTTCATGAACGCGGTACCCAAAGTCATGCGCCATCTGCCGGTTTTTATCACCGAAGCAGATCAAACCCTTCCCTGGACAAATCGCAATACAGGATGGGTTCAACAGGCCTATGCCGAGATCGACAGCTGGAACAAACAGCCGGACAATCAACGGATTCGCGCGCTTGTCCTCTACCGCTGGCATCGATCGGACAAATGGTATATCGACGGCAAGCAGGGCGTGATCGACGATTTCCGCAGCGCGCTGCGGCACGATTATCGCTGGAGCAACGAAGCCCTGGCGGACGCGTTTTCTGCTGCGCCTAGCCGGCCCGCGCCGCTGCTTCCTGTCTACGGTGTCGAATGGATCAGCGATAGCGTACCCAAACGTCTTTACGCCGGCACATCTGTCGAATTCGTGCTGGTCGTAAAGAATACAGGCAGTTGTGTTTGGAGTTGGGGTGGTGGGAACCCGTTTCGACTCGGGTATCACTACCTCAGAAATCGGCGGCGTCTGGATGCGTTGTCAGATAGGGAACTGCGCACTGATGTTCCCAGCGACGTTGCGCCCGGAGAAACAGTGACCATTCAGGCCCAGGTCGCGTTGCCGGACGAGCCGGGCAACTACACCATCCGCTTCGATCTGGTTCATGAAGGTGTCGCATGGTTTGCGGACGAAGGATCGCCGGTATTGACACGCTGGTTAACGGTGGAACCCGCGCCGGCAAGCCCGGAGCAATCGGGCAGATCCAATGGCGGACTTCCTGTGCCCCTTTTCAAGGATGTGGTGGCAACATTGCCGCGCGGCGGTGCGGGTTATGCGCGTCGCAGTCTTGATAGGATTCGCTATTTGGTCATCAGCCATACGGGGGCGAATGCGCGTATCAGCCTGGATCATGTGGCGCAAGCTCATGTCAATCGCGGCTTTCCCGGCATCGTGTACGACTACTTGATCGATGCCGGCGGTCAGGTCTACAAAGTAACCGAGTTGGAGGATGTGGCTGAACCATCACAAGAGTGGTCGGCGGCCGGTGTCAATATCTGTCTGACTGGCGACTTTCGCAAGACGCCGCCCCCACTATCGCAACTGGATGCTGCGGGCCGTCTATGTGCTTGGCTGGCGCGTAATCTCAGATCTGGAGCCGAACGCAATTGTTGGCCTGGGAGAACTCGTCCGTAGCGATAGCCCGGGGCGTTCGTTTTACCGCGACGCGCAGTGGCGCGAGTCTCTCCGGCGCCAGGTGCAATTGCACCTGGCCGTGCTTGCCGGCGGGGCCGAACATGTACGGGGCGCCGAGCAGGTTGCCGAGCTGGAAGCGCTTACGGAGGAACGATCTGCTCTTTCAGAAGAATTGTCCCGACTGCGCAGAGAACAACGCGTACAAACAGAGTTCGTCGAGCAGCTGAAGGTCGAGCTGGCTGATGTACAACAGCAATTGCGTCTTCGGACCGGCGTGGAGGAGGGTCGTCCAACTATTGAGGACGTGATTGCCCGCCTGCCGAGAGACGCATCTCGCTACGTTTTGCGCTCGCCTGAACAGGTGCACCACGTGGTTGTCAACCAGACTGGTGTTTCGCCGTCCACGCCATTGGAGCGGCTAGCTGACGCGCATATCCGCGACTGGCCGGGGCTGCTCTATGATTTCGTCATCGACGACAGCGGTACAATCTTTCAAACGCAGCCGCTGCATGAAGTGGTGGCTACCGAACAGCCCCACCTTGCCGACGCGATCAACATCGCCTTTGCCGGTCGATTCGACGATCTGCCTCCATCTGAAGCCCAACTCCATGCCGGAGGCCGCTTGGTCGCCTGGCTCATCAACCGCTTTCCTCATGTTTCCATCGAGGAGGTCAAAGGCCTGTGCGAATTGATTGAACACGAGTCACCCGGCTCGCAGTGGTTGGCGGGAACGATGTGGAAGCTGCAACTTTTGGCAGCGATTCGGCGCGCCGCCGGATTGGTCGATCCCTCGGAGGTGGAGACGGAGCTGCGTGCACGCTTGGCGGAGCATGAGCAGCGGATACAGCTCATGGAGCGCAATGCCGAATCGCTTCAACAACAGCGCCAACGTCTTGCGGCTGACAACGAACTCCTGCGCAAGCAAGTTGCGGCCAAGCCAACTTCGACACCCTATCCCGTGCCCAAGCCGCCGCTGCGGATGATGGCCGAGCAACTGCCGCGCCACCCAACGCTGCGTTATGAACGTCGTCCGTTGCCTCAGATCACGCACATCGCCGTACATCATACGGCGACTCTGCCGAGTATCGGTCCCATGCGGATTGCCGAACTACATGTAAATGCCGATCCGGGCCGGGGTAAGGATGCGTGGCCTGGGATTGGGTATCATTACTTTCTTCATGCAGACGGCGCCATTGAACAGACAAATACGCTGGAGACCGTCAGCTACCATGTCTTTCAACACGACACTTATACCGTGGGAATTGCATTCGCGGGCAGCTTTATGAACGGCAAGATGCCGACGTCCGCACAACTGCGGTCCGGCGCGCATCTGATCGCATGGCTCATGCAGGAACTGAACATTCCGTTGGCACGTGTGTGGGGGCATCGCGATTATCCGGACAATATAACCGTCTGTCCGGGCAGCGAGTGGACCGGCGGTCTGCGCTGGCGCGAGCAACTTTTCCATCGTATCGAGGAGATGAACCGCGGTGTCGGTATCAAGGCCATTCGTCACTATATGCTCTTCTGGCAGCGCAGCTTTCCCGGTCCGCTGGCACGTCAGGACTTCATCAATGCCATTGGCTATGTCGCTCGTTTTCGCCCGACCCTGGGCTTTAGCGTTGAAGACGCACGCAACGCCGAATATGTGACGATTGTCGGCAATGAAGCGGGCATTAGCGTAGACGTCGAGGAGACCTTGCGCAACAGC
The DNA here is from genome assembly GCA_963715415.1 of uncultured Chloroflexia bacterium. Taxonomy (GTDB): domain Bacteria; phylum Chloroflexota; class Anaerolineae; order Caldilineales; family Caldilineaceae; genus JAWKOK01. The sequence goes on from CAVQSG010000008.1 coordinate 51,732, forward strand.
GGCTGCAAGATCGAGCGCATTGCCGGACGCAACGAAGACGAATCCGGCCGCATGCTGACCGAACTCGCACGGTTGGGGCGCCGCTTTCGCACGTTTGAGGTCGACTTCTAATGCCTGCACGCAGCAGCCAAATGTTCGGTCAGCACAGCGGCCTCGGTTCCGCCTATCCGGTCTCGCAGCCGGCCTTTCAAGGACCGCTGGACCTGCTGTTGCAACTGATCGAGCGCGACGAACTTGACATAAGTGAAATCAGTCTGGTTGCCGTTACCGATCAATACCTGCAGACGATCGAACTTCTGGATGAGATCGAGCCCGGCGCATTGGCTGATTTCCTGGTCATTGCCTCACGACTGCTCTACATCAAGTCGCGCACCTTGTTGCCGAAACCGGCACCGCCCGATGAGGAAGAGGAAGATTCGGCGGATGCGCTTGTGCGACAGCTGATCGAATATCGCCGGTTCAAAGCTGTCGCTTCGCAACTGAAGCAGCGTGAGGATGACGGATTGCGCGCTTTTGTGCGCACTGCGCCGCGTCCGGATCTTGAGAAGCGACTCGATCTCAGCGACGTCGACATGGACAAGCTGCATCTTGCCCTACGTCGAGCACTCGCCCGCATTCCCACCGACCCACCGTTGCCGCGTGTAATGACCTATGCCATCACCGTTGCCGAACAGATCGACAACGTACGTTCGTTGATTCTCGAAGCGCAGCGGACAGGAACAGACCATGCTGGTGGAAGAGCGCGCACACCGGTCTCCTTTACCGCATTGCTCAGTCGCAAGCGGTCGAGGATGGAGGTGATCGTAACCTTTCTGGCTGTATTGGAACTGATCAAACAGCAGGAAATACGGGCTCTTCAGGAGAGCACGTTCGGAGATATCGTACTGATTCCAAATGACGAGCCAGATGGAAGGGACCTTGACCAAACTGAACGCCATTCGTAGGCCTCGGCACCAACTCACCAAGAAGCTCTACTTTGATCAGCCATGGGAGAAGTGCACGCATGAAGATCACGGACTTGGAGATTTTGCGTATGAAAGCGCACGCAGAGCCGCACAACAATTGGCTTTTTGTGCGCATTCATACCGACAGCAACATCTCCGGAGTGGGTGAAGGTAGTTTACAGTACAAGGATGCGGCACTCACCGCAGAACTCGAAAGCTTCCGCGACTACCTGGTCGGCAAAGATCCTTTTCAGATCGAACATATCTGGACTTCGCTTGTGCGCCGCACGACTTGGACGGGCGGCGCTGTTACGATCAGCGCGGTCAGCGCCATCGATCTCGCTCTTTGGGATATCAAGGGCAAGGCCCTCGGTGTACCGGTCTACGAACTCATCGGCGGCAAGGTGCGGGACCGAGTGCCGCTCTATGCCAATGGCTGGTTTTCCGGAGATCGCCCGTCGGCTCATGGTCCACAGGGCGGAGACTACGGCGAAAGCGCTTGGTACGCGGAACGCGCCAGGGCGGTTGTCGCTCAGGGATATCGTTGTCTGAAGCTCTACCCCTTTAGCGGCGCCCAAGTGATCACGCCGGAGCGCATTGCTCGCGGGATTGGATTGGTGCAGGCGGTGCGCGACGCTGTGGGACCCGCCATCGAGATAGCTGTGGACGTTCGCGGTCGCTTGAACATTTGGAGCGCTCGACGCGTGGCACAACTGTTGCAGCCGCTGGGCATTGCTTGGCTGGAAGAGCCCATTCTCTTTGACAACGTGGATGCCATGGCTGAATTTGCCCGCTCTGTCCCCGTTCCCGTGGCCACAGGCGAACAGTTGTATACGCGTTGGGAGTTTCGCCCGCTGCTCGAGAAAAATGCCGTCGACATCATTCAGCCTGACATTTGTCATGCCGGCGGTCTTTCGGAGCTACGCAAAATTGCGGCGATGGCAGAGGCTTACTACGTGACACTGGCCCCACACAACTCGAACGGACCCATCTCCACGGTTGCCAGCCTTCATCTGGACATGGGCATCCCGAACTGTCATATGCAGGAGCTATTCCTCAATTCGTTGGGCCTGTATCAGGAGGTCTTGACCAATCCTCTGGTGCTGGCTGACGGTTACGGTGCGCCGCCCGAGGGACCCGGCTGGGGAACGGATCTCGACGACGCCGTTCTGGCCAAATACCCGCCCTCTGATTACATCCCAATCCAGTCAGAACCGTACCTGGAGTTTTGACCGCGACGGTCGGTGGCGTCTGCTGACCAGACCGCTCATGGGTTAACGACGCCGGCGACGACTGCGCACCCAGATTAGCGAACCGCCAAAGAGACCCAGCGCTGCCGAATCCAACTACACCAACAAGTGCGAAGCGCATTGGATCGCTTGATTGCATTCCGGCGATCACTTGAGTTCGGACCTCGGCGACATCGATGCCGTTGTCGACAGGCGTCACGGTCGGCCAGGGCGTCCAGGTCGGTGTAAATGTCGGAGATGGTGTTGGTGACGGCGTGTGCGTCGGGGTAGCTGTGGCAGTGGGTGTCGGCGTGACTGTCGCTGTGGGCAATGGAGTCTGCGTCGGTGTCGCAGTCGGCGGATCCGCGGCCGCAATTACAACAGGCGCGGGTGTTGGGGTATCCGTGGGCGGCGGTGCAGCTGCGGCAGGCGCGCTCTCGTCCGGGTAGAGTGCCAGCGCGTCGATGAATATGAGATTGTCGCCCGTAGATTGCGGATGGTCCACTAAGAAGAAGACCGTCATGGTTTCGCCGGTGGCCCTTGCCTTCACATCGATGTTGACGTCAGGCGGTGGATAGTTGAGGATGCGACCAGGGCCCCAGTGCATAGGACCCCAGATCACGGTCGGCGCGTTTGGATCGACGCCGCCGGTCGGGTCCAACCCTAGTTGGCGACCGAAGGTGTCGGGGGCATTGGGTGCGCCCCAGGCAATGCTGGCACGGTAGCCTGCGCCTGGCGTCACCTTTGCCTGGGTGTAGATGCCTACTTTGAAGGTGTCGCCGATATCTCGCACCATCAGGCTGGGCGGCCCCCAAAATGTGTCGGCGTGTTGGCGAAATTCGGGATTGCCGGAGAGCACGAATTCATTCCATCCGTTGGGGATTTCGCGTGGGGGACTGCCTCGAAATGAGTCGAAGTCGCATACGTCGCGCGGAATAACATTGGGTGGATTACAGGGCTCGGACGCTGACGCTTGTCGCGGCGTCAGACAGACCGCCAAGCAGATGATCATCAGACCAAACCAGCGAAAATGTTGCGTTGTGTACGTTCTGCTCATAAGAGATAGTATACGTCCGACGCCGGCGGCCACCAAATTCGACAACCGAATCCGGGTGGGTAAAACGACTCGACAGCTTGTGTCTCCAGGGGCATCCCATTTTCCGGGGCGCCAGTCGAGAGCACGAAACGAACCTCCTTGAAAAAGCCTTATTCCGGTGTTTTCTGTGGTTGTTACAGATCACTACAACGAATTCAGACAGGAACGAATGATTGCTCTCGTTTACGGCGATCATTGTCCAGTTGCCGCCGAACCTGGTCGCCCATAATACAATTCGTTGCCGTCTGAATTCGTTGTAGTGACAGCAGAAATACAAAACCACAGAAAAGGCCAGAACTAGGAAAAAGCCCCAAAATGTGGTGTGTACCCTCTGTCTCCATGGTCTTTGACAAGCCAATCGAGTTGAGCGACACTAATCGAATATGTGTAAGTCGGAGGGATTGCCGGGGAAGCGACCGGTCTTCGCCTTGTCGTGGCGCTTGCCTGGTTGCTGCTGTCTCTGGAGAGGCATATGATTGTCTTCTGCCCAACGAGTGATTTCCGAACCACAGCAGGAAGAAGACCATTGCGATGTCCCATTACCTCCGAGCCGTTGGAATATGGCGAGATTCCGCCTTTTGACGCTACTCTGGTCGATCCGACCGCTCCCGGTCACTGGCGCTATCAGGCAATGCTGCCGGTCGTCGCGCCAGGACGTGATTTGATCACGCTGGGCGAAGGGTGGACGCCACTCCTGCCCGATGTTTGGAACGGTTTGACTGTCCACTGGAAGATCGACGCATTTATGCCGACCGGTAGCTATAAGGACCGCGGCGTCAGTGTGATGGTCAACTGGCTGGCGGGCTATGATGTGGAGGTGGTTGTCGACGACTCCAGTGGCAATGCCGGCGCCAGCTTGGCCTGCTATGCTGCTCGCGCGGGGATGGAAGCATGGATCTATGTGCCCGAAAGCGCACCCATGCCAAAACGGGCCCAGGTGGCAGTCTACGGCGGCGATCTGATTGAGGTTCCGGGACCGCGTCAGAATGCTGCGAAACTTGCCAAGGCAGTGACATTGCACAACCGTGACACGGCTTATGCATCGCATGCCTGGCACCCAGCCATGTTGTTGGGACAGATGACGTGCGCCTGGGAAATCTGGGAGCAGCTCGGTCGACGTGCGCCTGACTGGGTGATAGCACCGATCGGCCACGGAGGGACTCTGCTCGGCATCTGGCGCGGTTTTCAACACCTGCAGCGCTCTGGGCTGGTCGACAAGTTGCCGCGACTCGTGGGCGTACAGGCCAAGCCATATACGGCGGTCTATGATGCCTTCCGCCAGAAGCTGGATCGTGTTGCACCGCGGTCGATCCAGGCCAAAATTACTGCTGACGGTATTGCAATCACGCACCCGGTGCGCGACGCGACCCTGCTGGCCGCCCTTTACCGTTCCCAAGGGATGGTCTTTGCCGTGGCCGACGAGGAGGTGATGGTAGCCCATGGAGAGCTTGCGCACCGCGGTCTCTTTGTAGAACCGACCAGCGCCACGGTGGCGGTTGTCCTTGAGTACCTGAAAGCGCACATCAACGCAGACGAGACTGTGGTTGCCGTATTGACCGGCCATGGACTCAAGAACCCGCCTGACCCCGGTGAATAGCAGAGTTCGGCGTACTACCACCGCAGAAACCCGGCCATGCTGTCTCCGGCAGCAACACACAACGGGCACAAATTGCCTGCGTTTGCCGGACTGCCTCCAGCCGATCGTGTCATAGGATTGACGCCCCGGCTTCACGCGACAATGAATCTACCTATGGCGTCACCACGCCGATCGGATCGAAGGAATGGACCAGTCAGACTATCAGCGCTTTGTGGAGATCACAGGTCTTGAGTTTTCGAACCCGGACTTGTTGTTCAGGGCTTTCGTCCATCGCTCCTATGTGAACGAACTGGATGACGGAAATGTCGTACCTGATAACGAGCGCATGGAATTCTTGGGCGACGCGGTGCTCGGTTTTCTCATGAGTGTTCAGCTGTTTCATCGTTACCCGGATGAACAGGAGGGGGAACTGACCCGCTTGCGCTCGGCATTGGTGCGCAGGACGACTTTGGCACGTGTCGCTCGCGGACTGCACTTAGGCGAGTTTCTGAAGCTGGGACGAGGTGAAGAGGAGAGCGGTGGCCGCACGCGAAGCGCAATCCTCTGCGCGACGTTTGAGGCCGTATTGGGCGCGATCTACCTCGATCAGGGCACGGATTCCGCACGCAAATTTGCGCTTGACTGGCTCAATCCGGAACTGGCACGAGTCGAGGAGATGGCGGTGTCGAAAGACGCCAAGAGCCGGTTGCAGGAGTACGCGCAGAACGAATTCGGCCGCACGCCTCGCTACAAGACGGTCGATAGCTCCGGACCCGATCACAACAAGATTTTTGTGCAGCAAGTGTCGGTGGATCGCCTTGCCCTGGGGCTTGGACAGGGACGAAGCAAGCAAGAGGCGGACCAGTCGGCCGCTGCCATGGCACTGTTTCGCCTCAACCAACCAGCGCCTGAATACGAGCCCGACGACGAACTTGATGGCCGCTATGATCTGGACGATCCACCAGATCCTGGTGACCCATCCGATTTGTAGGTTTGGGCGAGTCGGTGCGGCAGGCGTTGACGATCACCAGGTAAATCGTGGCCGTACGCAACAGCCGTCTGCCAGTCGGCGGCTTGCAGCTGTACATCACAAAGGTGCAACACCGCGTGGCTATTTGTCTTTGATGCGGCTCGATTTTGGTTCGTCTTTACATTGGCGGCAGCGATAACGCTTCAGAAGAGGTTCGCCACTACGGACGCTTTTCCAGTCAGTAATATGCCCGCATTCCAATCGAAGACGGACCTTCCGATTGCTGCCGGCGCCGTTCTGTTCTATTACGGCCCGCGCTGAACGAAGTCGGTGCTTTGCCATCGTCATCTCCTTGTGATTATTGTGACTTAACACACCGTATGACAAGCGAAAAAATTCGTCAAGTTGCAAGACTATTTGAGTGTGGCGGCAATGTCAACACGTGTTTGTCACACCCGAACAAGTGCTCAGCCTTGCAGGGGTTCAGGTTTTTGCAGCGAGCAAGTTTAGGTCGACTATCGGGCCATGAATACATGCGCGTGTCACACCGCCCGTTCCGGTCTGAATGACACAGGCCAGGCAGGCGCCCACGCCACAGACGAGATCAGCGTCGGGAAAAGCCAGCGCAAACCTTTCTTCATCTTTCAGCCGGCTGCTGCGGATCAAAGCCGCCAACGCTGTCAATTCCGCCGTCGCCAATGCCGCTCCAATCTGATCGGCCCATCCGACGAGTTTCGCTGCCTCCGCCGGCCAGGGTTCCCCGGCCTGCCAGAACTGTACCTCGGCCGCAATCGGCAGCCGCTCAAGCAGCGCTGCACGGTCTCGGCTGTGCGGTTGCTCCAGCACAACCATTGAAACCCGGCCACCACGATCCAGAATTGAGTCTGCGAGCCCCGCAACCTTCAAGATACGCCCCATATCGCCAACGAGCAACAGGTTCCGGGTCTGTGGTTCTAGCTCAACGCTTCTGCCCAAGGGGCCGATTAGATTGATGATCTCCCCGGCGGCCAGCGCGCGTATCCACCTATACGCAGGAGCGATCGCCGGCGGAAGCATCAGCTGCCATAGGCTTTCGTCGTCTCCTCTGGCGCGACAGTGGACGGCAAAAAGCGGCTTTCGTAGCGGAAATTGCCAGTTGTCGAGTCGCTCCCCAATCGTCTGTGCGCCGCAGCGAGCCAAAAAATAACGGCCGGCAACGAGATCGGGTCGTCTTCCAGCCATCTGTAGCTCCAGCAGACCAGCTGCACCCACCGCTCGAACGGGCGAGGTGACGACGGCGTCAAGCGTGCCATGGTTCAGTTGTGATTCGACAGGTTCAGCATCCATCGTGGTCGAGGCCATCGCCTTCGTGGTCGATATTACTGCGGGTGACCTCCGGAACAAGTCATGATCTGGGGCACGGCCAGCCTACATATTGCCTGCCCGTACGCCTAAAACTCAAATAGCCGTTGTTCCGTTTCCAGCATTCGAGCAAATTGTATACCATGAGGCCTGACTCCCAAACCTACGATCGCCGGCATCTTGTTCAGAAGAAGTTGCGACTCCAGGATTTGCCGGCATGCGTTTCCCGGAAGCGAATGGGGGATACGTGAATTCGAGACTATCGTGCTATTCGTGGATATGCGTACATTAACGGACGCCAACCGAATTCGTAGTTTACTTAGCCGGGGATTGACTGACGGTACAGTTATCTCGCTGCAGCTTGGTTGGCCGCTGCTATTGTTACCGATATTTGTCGTCAATCAGCTTCTGACGCCGCATCCAGTCTGGACCGTGCTCATTATCACGCTGGTCGGTCTCTATTCATTGGGCTATTGGTGGCTCCGCGAGCTGTGCGGAGCCGTCGAACTGGTGCGCACGCAACAGGGGGCCATTCTCGTCGCCGGCGACACCTTTGCCGAGGAATTCACGCTGCACAATCGCAGCCGGCTTCCGATCATTTGGGCTGAGGTAGAAGATCGCTCCAGCCTGCCGCGGTATGATGGCAGTCGTGTCGTCTCGGTCAGCTCGGTCAGCCATGCGCGCTGGCGCGTCGAGGTCGAATGCGAAAGTCGCGGCGTCTACCGTGTTGGGCCGGCGACCGTGCGTTTGAGCGATCCCTTTGGCCTCTTTCAACTGAGCGTGGAAGCGTCTCAAACTGAAAACCTGCTCATCTATCCAAGGGTTGTCAAGCTGCCCCACATGGTGACGCTGCGTGGCCATGCCAGCGGCTCGGACCGCCGGCGCCAGAATCTGTTGGGCGTCATTCCCGCGGCTAGTGTGCGCGACTATCAACGAGGCGATAGCTTGCGCTACATCCACTGGCCGTCGAGTGCGCACCGCGGCGAATTAATTGTCAAAGAGTTGGAACAGGAACCCGCCGGAGATGTTTGGGTTGTACTCGACTTGAATGAGCATATGCATCGCGGCGTCGGCGAGAACAGCACACTCGAGTATTCGATCACAGTGGCTGCCAGCGCCGCAGCTGAACTCTTGGGCGAAGCCGAGCAGCGGTCAGTCGGACTGTTGACTGTCTCTACGTCAGACGACGGCGGACCCGATGCCATTCGCGTCAGCCCTCAGGCCGGCGGCGCGCAGCTGTGGCGCATCATGGCTGCCTTGGCGCCGGTGCGGACCACAGAGGTCGGCCTGGATCAGCTACTCAACACCAATAGCAGTACACTGGGGCGCCGCCGGTCGGTAATCGTTGTCACGCCACACATGAGCGGAGACGCCGGCCATCCCGATGCGGTCGATTGGCTGCCCACGATCCTGCGCCTGCAAACAGCCGGATTAACTTGTGGCGTGCTCCTGATTGTACAGGATCAGGACCTTGCCGCAGCCGTGGCAACGCGCACACTGCTGGCGCGTCTCGACGTCCCCTGTGAGATCCTCTCGGTCTCCGCCAAGTTGCCGCCTGTTGTGACCTATCGGCGGACGCGCAAGGTTCTCCGTACGACACCGACGGGCGGTGTCGTCGTCCACGAGATTGAGGAGGAGGTGGGGTAGATGCAGAATGCAGATACCGTATTCACCGATCCTGAAACCCACTGGCTGGTTCGACTCTATTTGCGCCTGATCCGCCGCTTTCGCCCCGATCTGGGTTGGGCTGTGTTGGTTACACTCTGTCTATTGGCAATCTTGCCGGGCCAGGCCATCGACATTCACGATTGGATCCGCGTTCAGCGTCTTCAGAACATGCTGGTGGTCGCAGGTCCCCTCGCTGCTCTGACCGGCTGGCTTCTGTTGGGCTGGAGGCATTGGCGTCCGTCAAACCGATCTTGGTGGCGTTTGCTCCTGCTGTTTCTGGTTTCAGAGTTAATCGGCCTTGCAGTGCTGTCTCAGCTTTTCATCCGGTGGATTCCCGGTATTGTTGAGACTGTGCGTAGCCTCGCACGTGGCACATATTTTGCACTTTGGTCCGATGCGCTTGCCAAGCTCCTGGCGTCAGGCACCAGATATTCTCTGTGGTGGCAAGGTGTCCAGGGCGGCGGTGCAGCACAGGACGATCTGGTCTTTGCCGGCCTGGTTGGACTTCTCATCTGGACATGTGTGCTGCTGTCGGTCTATATTGCGCGACGCTATCGACGCGGTCTGTTTGCATCGTTTCCCCTTCTGTGGCTCACGACGCTGCCGCTAATTTTCTCGAGAGAGGGCAAGTTCTACCTGGTTCTTGGCTTGGTACTGGCGCTCCTGTTGCATCTCGTGCTGGACCAGGATCGCCTGCGCGGGCGCTGGCGCAGCCGTGGCTGGGATTTCAGTGATGATCTCATGATAGATCGACTGGTAGCGGTGGCCGGCGCGACTGCCTTCATTCTAACTGTTGCCGTCGTAACGCCGAGCGTCGCTGTCCGTCCCATTGCCGACTGGTATTTTCGCCTGGTCTCTCCGGTTGACGCGCGCTTGGACGATGTCTCCGATCGTCTTTTCCCGGATCTGAAGGGTTCGCGCCGCTTTGTTGGGCTTGGGGTCTCCGGTGGCCTGCCCAACGAGTTCTTACTCAGCGCAGGCCCGGATCTGAGCGATGCCGTCGTGATGCAAGTGCGTACCAGCGACGTAGTGATGGATTACCCGTATGAGTCGGCGCCACCCCCTCCTGGTCACTACATGCGCGGCGCGACCTTCGCGGACTATAACGGTCGCGGTTGGGGCAACGACAAGACTGTCCGTGCCGAAGAAGCGGCGAATCAGCGGTGGATCGAACCCCCATGGATAGGGCGACGGCCGTTGGTGCAGAGCGTTAACCTGACCTTCCTCTCCAATGTCCTCTATGCAGCGCCGGAACCGGTCGAGCCGGCGGTCGACTACCGGACGGAACTGCGCAGTGCCGGTGACCTTGTGGCCATCTTCGCCAGATCCCAGAGCTATACAATTGCATCGCTCGTGCCCGCTCTTTCGACGGAACAGTTGGAGCAGGCCGCGCCGGTAGACCTTGCGACACTTCCTGAAGAGTATGCCGCCCATCTGCTCCTGCCGGAGAGTGTCACCCAACGAACCCGCGAACTTGCATCCGAGTTGGTCGACGGCCTTGAAACACCCTATGCCATGGCGCGCGAGATCGAACGCTATCTGCGCACCTATGAGTACGACCTTACCGTTCCCTCGCTGCCGGCGGATGTTGTGGATGTGGCTGATTACTTCCTGTTCGACCTGGAACGCGGTTACTGTGATTATTACGCGACCGCTTTCGTCGTGCTGGCTCGTCTCAACGGATTGCCGACCCGTTTTGCCACAGGCTTTGCTGTGGGCCGTTGGGACGGCTATGATCTGACCTGGACCATCTCCGAGGCTGAGGCCCATTCGTGGCCCGAAGTCTATTTCCCGGAATATGGCTGGATTGCGTTCGAGCCGACCGTGGGGAGGGCAGAGCTGGACCGGATCGGACTGCCGGTTCCGCCGTCGAGCGTGGATTTCTCGCCTGGACTGCCGACGGTTGAGCCAATCACATCGGATGGTTTCGGATGGAATTGGCAAATGCTCTTTTGGCTACTACCGCTGGGATTGGCCATCTGGGGGGGCTGGGCATGGGCAAACGCAATTCTGGCTCGTCGTCGTGACCCTTGGCACAGCATACTTCGTTGGGGACAACGCATTGGACGTCCCATGGCTGACGGCGAGACCACCAGCGAATATGGACACGGTCTTGCCCTCTTTCTGGTCAGCCATCAGCGGGGGGAGCCGGGTACCATACGTTACGTGGCCGGCGAAATCGAGTCCATGAGCCGGGACGTCACACAGTTCCGGTATGGACCAACCGGTGATCGTTCAGAGGTAATCCACCGTGTGGAAGAGCGCTGGGCGGTCCTACGCGGATACCTGTGGCGGGTGAAGATCGGGAAATAGCAATTGGCAACTGCCGGTGTGAGAGGGCGAGGACAACTGGAGCGGGGCTGCCTGCTGCCGGCAACTGCTTCCTGCATCAGGCCAACGGTTCTTCAACTGCTTCTTTGAGCTCGCGCATGGCGCCTTCCAGGGCATGCTGCTGGCGTTGCCTGAAGAGCCGCAGCGGAAGTGACAGCGCTCCATGATAGCTGTGACGGGCCGTCAACCGGCAGCCTCCGGTAGAATCAGCGAACCGAGCGCTGTTGACAACTGTGATCCCCATGCTTTGGCTTTCCCACACGACCGATTGTGCAACCACGACCATTTTTAAGGTCGCTGTCGTCCTCTTCGTTGACCCCAAGAGACTGTGATGGTGCAACACGAAGACCGAGCCTTCGTGCCACTTTTCACCCTGGAGCCATTCTGCCGCCAGGATTTCCGAATTCCAGCGTGGCCATTCTTCCAGGCGCGCAAACTGAAGCCAGACTGCCGGTGGCGTCGCGTGGATATAGATGGTGCTTTCAACCTGAAACATGGGATTAATCACTCGGGGCACGCTGGGCAGAACGACATTAGGCCGGGGCACGCGCTTTGAGCGACGAAATGCGTCGATACGACGCGTCGATGCGCGCTACATCGATGCGTCTCTGATCCAGCAGCTGGCGTATTGCCCCATGGGCCCGTGCGGCGGCTTCACAGTCGTAGACGAGCGTATTGGCAATGGCAATGATGTCGACGCCTGCCAACACTGCCGACTGGACTGCCTCTTCAAAATGGTGATACTTGCTGATGGCGCGCATCTGGATGTCATCGGAGATGACCACGCCGTTGTAGCCCAAATCTTCGCGCAGTAGACCGGTGATCACTGCGTGGGACAAGGTCGCCGGCGCCTCACTGTCCCACCGTTCATTGAAGATGTGTGCGGTCATGATCGCGTCGGTGAAGCCGCGGTCGATCAATTGGCGATAGGGTTCCAGTTCATACTCATCCCAGGTTTCGGTTACGTTGACAAAACCTTGATGGGTATCGGCACGGGAACTACCGTGGCCCGGAAAGTGCTTGAGTGTGCAGAGAACCCTTTGCGCCCGGTGCTTCTCGATAAAGGTTTCTGCATGTGCGACCACCTTGTCCGGATCTGCCGAAAAGCTGCGGTCGTACGCACCGATCACCGGGTTGCGTTCGTTTAGGTTCAGATCGACAACCGGTGCCAAGTTCAGGTTGATTCCGTGTTCGGCGAGACTGGTCGCCATCCTGGATGCATATTCCCCGGTGACGCCGAGATCGTCCGTCCGGCCGAGAAAACCGGCCGAGACCGTGGGCGGAAAACCGTAGCTTTCGCGTAGTCGATTGACGCGGCCACCCTCCTGATCGATGGCAATGAGCAGTGGAAGTGTCGCCGCCTGTTGCAGCGATGAAGTCAGCTCTTTTAGCTGTATGGATGCTGAAGGACCGGCCGCGATGTTGCGCTCGAACAGAACGACCGCACCAACATGGTGCTGACTCAGGTCGGCTGCGATGGCACTGCCTTCCGGCGCACCCTGGCCGCGGAAGCCGACCATCAACATCTGGCCAATCTTGACGTCCAAACTTGGCTCGGGGACGGCAATAGGGCTGGCGGCAGTCGGCGGCAAGGGAGGCACCATGGTCTGTGTAAACGGGCGGACGGTCATTTGGCTCTGCGGCGTCAACATCAGCGACAGCGTGGGTGAGGCGCAGCCGGTCAGTAGCCCTGCTGCTGCAACTTGCGAACCGTGCACCAGCAGACGCCTGCGTGAGAACGCTCGATTATTCATCTTTTCCAACGGACGGTTATGGATGTTGGTTGAACTACTTCAGTTCGACGTGAATGACACGACAGAAATCCGGTTATGTTAACTCTGGTAGGAATTGGTCAAGGATTTCTGCCGGGATTCGCTAGTTCCGTCAAATGACAACATGGTAAGCACGTTTCGACACTTTGGCAAGTCCTAAGCCAAGCTTGTGTCCCGACGCGTATCAATGGATTGAACCTGCGCCTGGAAGGGTAGGTGCGCTGACACAAATGGTGGCAGACACTCCGCAATCCCTCTGCGCGCGTTCGGTGTTTCGTCTTTTTGCGCAGCCCTCGACCGGTGGCACAATGTAGAACCGCTGCAAGCGGCCTTGCACCATGATGCCGGCTCGAGTGCTCGGCTCTATCCTGGAGGAGTGACACTTCCGCGATGACAACGCACAGTAAACCGAACCAGAGACTCTTTATCCCCGGGCCGACGGATGTCTTGCCCCACGTGCTTGACGCCCAGACTGCACCGATGATCGGGCACCGCAGCGACGAGTTCGAAGTCCTCTTCGGCAAGTGCCAGGAGCAACTCAGGCAACTCTTTGATACCACCAATCGGGTCTATGTCGTCGCTGCGTCGGGCTCAGGGCTGCAGGAGGCAGCGATTCGCAATGGCGTCAAGGATCGCGTGCTCAACTTCGTCAACGGCGCCTTCAGCCAGAGGTGGCACCAGGTGTCGTTGGGCTGTGACAAGCGGGCGGTTCCCATTGAAGTGGCGTGGAATACGGCCGTCAAGCCGGAGACCGTGGCAGAGTCATTGTCGCGCGCGTTGGCCGACGGTCCCGTCGATGCGATTACCGTTGTCCATAACGAGACCAGCACCGGAGTAACCAGCCCTGTGGGCGAGATCGCCGCGGTTGTGCGGGATATCAGTCCGGACACGTTGGTTTTTGTCGATGCCGTTTCGTCCTTAAGCGGCACCCACATTCCGGTTGACGATTGGAAGCTTGACCTCTGTCTGACCTCATCGCAGAAGGCACTGGCTTTGCCGCCCGGCTTGGCATTCTGTGCTGTGAACGACCGCGTATTGGAGCGCGCCAAGGCTGTACCGGGGCGGGGCTGGTATTTTGATTTCCTGAATCTGGAGAAGTACCTGGCGCGCAGCACGACCCCGGCGACCCCGGCCATCTCGCTCATGCGTGCATTGAGCGTGCAGCTGGACGTTATCTTTGCGGAAGGTCTTGAGAATCGCTATGCGCGGCATCATCGTCTGGCACAACGCACGCACCAATGGGTGATTGACAACGGGTTTACACTGTTGGCTGAAGAAGGCTATCGCTCGCCGACCGTCACAACAGTGGGCAACTCTTGCAACGTCGATGTCAACGCCCTCAATGAATTTCTGGCACGGCAGATGATGCAAATTTCCAACGGTTACGGCGTGTTCAAGGACAAGGCATTCCGAATCGCGCACATGGGTGAGGTCTGCGATGACGATATGACCCGCCTCTTCTCGGCCATCGATGTGTATCTGCATGAACGGCACAAGTAGCAGATCCCGGCGTCAATAGGTCCACGGTATTCTTGCCGCTGCTACTCGAGTATATCGGCCCTATCTATCGCCCTGGTATCTACGTCGCAATCTACTCGTGAATCCCGGCAGACATCCTCAACCAGTTTCTACGAGAGGTTGCATGGCCGGATTCCTGTCGTGGTATTCACGCCGAATTGAACAAGACCGTTATCACAGGAGGCTCATTGGTTCCGCCCGGCGCGCTGGGCGCCGCCAATCACGAAACAATGCGAACAACGCCTAACTGCCCTAGAACAGACGAGAGAGGAACCATTTATGCAAGTCATCGATCTGCGTAGCGATACTGTGACAAAACCGACCATCGAGATGCGCGAGGCCATGGCGCAGGCTGAGGTGGGCGACGACGTCTACGGTGAAGACCCGACCGTGAATCAGTTGGAAGCACTGGGCGCCGAACTACTCGGCAAAGAGGCCGCCGTCTTTGTACCCAGTGGGACCATGGGCAATCTCATTTCGGTGTTAAGCCATTGCGGTCGCGGTGACGAGATGATTTTAGGCGACCACAACCATATCTTCATGTCTGAACAAGCCGGGTCGGCCGCTGTGGGCGGTGTGCATCCGCGTACGGTGCGAAACTTGCCCGACGGTCGCCTCGACCTCGACGATGTTGAACACGCGATTCGTCCCGACAATGAACATTATCCCGTAACGAAGTTGGTGTCGGTTGAGAATACCCATAATTATTGTGGTGGTCGGGTGTTGCCTGTTTCCTACATGGACGAAGTTGCTGACCTGGCGCACAGCCACGATTTGGCGCTTCACGTCGACGGCGCCCGTATTTGGAACGCTGCGGTGGCACTTGGTACGTCGCCGGCACGGCTAGTGCAAGAGGCGGATTCGGTCAGCGCATGTTTGAGCAAAGGGCTGGGCGCGCCTGTGGGGTCAATCGTGGCCGGACAGCGCACCGTTTGTCACACGCGCGCGCCGTATGCGCAAACAGGTTGGTGGCGGCATGAGACAGGCCGGCGTGCTGGCCGCTGCCGCGATGGTGGCGCTGACTGAAATGGTGGATAGATTGGCCGAAGACCATGCCAATGCGCAGCTGCTGGCCCAAGGGCTTTCGCGTCTGGACGGTGTTTTGATCGACCCAGCCGAAATCGAGACGAATTTGGTCTTCTTCCAATTGACTCAGCCGAACATTGAACCGCTGCAATTCGTCGGTGCGCTCCAGGAGCGGGGCATATTGATCGGCGGCATCGGTGGCAGACGCCTCCGTGCGGTCACCAATCATCACGTATCCGCACATGATATTGAAACGGCTTTGGATGGATTTGAGGAGGCGCTGCGCGCCGGCACCGGCGCGAGTAGAGTGCGATCGGTCTACGCGTAGTCGTATAGAGCATCAGCAACGGAGCCGCGTCGCGGGCAGCGACGCGGCTCCGTTGCTGTCTGGGATTTCTGCGCTGATTATTTCTTTGCCAAGTACTTTGGCCGCAACAGCGCCTGCAAGATACCGCACCCCCAGCGAATTTGCTGCCACCAGTAGATTTCGAGATGGAGGTGTGCCATCCCTGCCGCAGGCATGCTGACATTCATGCGCCTGCTTGACCCCGCGCAGAGACCGGAAATCAGACCTTCCACACCGGGGTTATGTCCGATCAGGAGCACATGCGCCGCGTCTTCGGGAAGATTGGACAGTCGCTGCAACAGCGTTGACGGCGCTGCCTCATAGATCTCTTCGTCGATCAGAATTCGCCCGCTATAGCCGATCTGTTCTGCCAAATACTCTGCCGACTGCTGTGCACGGGCAGCAGGTGACGCGGTAATGAGATCCACAGCTGTCTCAATTTTGGCCAGTGGTTTCTTCAATCGGTGCAGATCTTTCCGACCTTTGGGAAGCAGGCAGCGATGGAAGTCATCGCCTGTACTGTCCAATGGCTCCGATCTACCATGGCGTATGATGCTGAGCAACTTCATAGAATTTCTTGCCCTGATTGGGGTGTCCTCGTGAACCATTTGGCGCAATTATAGAGAATCGGTGGGTGATTCGTCAATGACGTGACGGAGTCACGGTGCAGCCCTAACCGATAAGTGCGAAGGAATCGTCCCGTCTCGCCCGATGAAAGCCGTAATGGGTTCACTGCGTGTCGTCGATGGAATCCTGTTTGGTTGAGGAGGAATTGCCGATGAAATAGCCGATTCTCAGGGAGAGAGAGCGCATGGCCCGTATATCTACGGGTGACGAGGAAGGGGTTCCCGGCAGGGATGTCGGGCTAACTGCACCAAATTGGACGCAGGAAAATCGAACCATCAGCGGATGCCCCCTGGCCGTTTCCACCGGCCTGATCTGAAGCCGCCCGGCTTCAGGTAAATCTTTCCCCAAACAACGTTAGGCTCAGTTGACATTCACAGAGTGCCCTCCAGTCACGGATTGGATTTCTACATATTTATGCCTGCAACTGCTATGCAGGACAGCGGCGCAAATAGGGCCTTCGGCACTATCGACGAGCGTTTATTCGCCTATCGACACTTTACTGTCGATGTCGCTGTGAAAGCGCCTATTGCGGACTCTTATCGAGATCTGCGAAATGTCAACGAAACCTGGATAAGCAGACGCACAAACTCAACGGGCAACCGTGAGACCAAAGGCGTCAAGCAGTGGAAACCCATTGTGCGAACGAGATGTCGCTCGCGGTCTCGTTGTGTGCATTTCGCAGTTAGCAACCCGAAAACCTACTCGTACAATCGAACAGAAAGGACTATGTCGTGTGTGGCATTGTTGGATACATCGGTGCACAATCGGCTACGCCGATTATTTTAGATGGGCTGCGTCAACTCGAATACCGTGGATACGATTCGGCCGGAGTGGCTATCATTGGGGACAACGGCGCCATCGAGATTCGGCGTGAGGCTGGAAAACTGACCAATCTGGACCGATTACTGCAAGAAAGACCGGTCAGTGGGCACATGGGCATCGGACATACGCGCTGGGCGACACATGGGCCGCCAAACCAGCGCAACGCGCATCCCCACAGCAGTAGTGACGGCGAACTGGTGGTGGTGCAGAACGGCATCGTGGAAAACTTCCTGGCCCTGCGTCGAGAACTGCAGGCGGAGGGCTACATCTTTGCCAGCGACACCGACACGGAAGTGATCGTACATTTGGTACATCGTTATCTGCACAATGGCTGCTACGGCGATCTGGAACAGGCTGTGCGCCATGCCTTGCTCGATCTGAAAGGACCGAGCGCCGTCGTCGTCATGAGTAAGAGCCGGCCGGACTGTCTGATCGCAGCGCGCCTCGGCAATGCGGGGGGAGTAGCGCTTGGTCACGGTGACCAGGAGATGTTCATCGCCAGCGATATCCCCGCTATCCTGCCCCATACGCGGACTGTGACCTTCCTGGACGGTCGACAGATGGTTGTCGTTACGTCGCAAGGGGCCAAGTTTATGGATCTCACAGGCGCGCCGCTGGTCAAGAAGCTGTCAACTATCGACTGGAACCCGATGGCGGCCGAGAAGGGCGAGTATCGTCACTTCATGCAGAAGGAAATCTACGAACAGGGACGGAGCCTGACTGATACCCTACGCAGCCGCCTTGACTTTGAGGGCCATCGGATTGATCTCCCCTCACTTGCACTCACACAAGATCAGATCAGTAGACTATCGAAGGTGACGATCGTTGCCTGCGGCACCAGCTACTACGCTGGTCTCCTCGGCAAATACTATCTTGAGCGGTTGGCGCGCATTCCGACCGAGGTCGACTATGCCAGCGAGTATCGCTACCGTGCCCCCTTGGTCGATCCCGGCCAACTGGTGCTGGCAATCACACAGAGCGGTGAAACAGTCGACACATTGGC
The DNA here is from genome assembly GCA_963715415.1 of uncultured Chloroflexia bacterium. Classification (GTDB taxonomy): domain Bacteria; phylum Chloroflexota; class Anaerolineae; order Caldilineales; family Caldilineaceae; genus JAWKOK01. The sequence continues at coordinate 70,001 of CAVQSG010000008.1, forward strand.
TGCCCTGGAGGAGGCACGAGCCGGTCGAGCGTTTACTGCAGCAATTGTCAATGCCTACGGTAGCCAGGCCGCGCGCATCTGCGACGGCCACATCTACATGCAGGCGGGGCTGGAGATCGGCGTGGCCAGCACCAAAGCATTTACCGCCTCAGTGACCGATCTCTTTCTATTGGCACTCTATCTGGGCCAGGAACGCGGTGTGTTGGATGCCGGCCAATGTGCGCACTACATTGACGAACTTTCCCGTCTACCCGGACTTGCCGGTGAACTCCTCGCGGACGCCCGGCACGATGATCACTATCGTTTGCTGGCCGAACGATTACACCAGTACCATAACTTTCTCTATCTTGGACGCGGCCTCCACTATCCCATCGCCAGAGAAGGCGCGCTCAAGCTCAAGGAGATCAGCTATATTCACGCCGAAGGCTATCCCGCCGGTGAGATGAAACATGGCCCGATTGCATTGATCGACGAACAGATGCCGACGATGGTGATTGCGCCCCGCGATCGCGTCTATGAAAAGATGATCAGCCAGATCGAGCAAGTCAAAGCACGCAACGGCTTGGTCATGGCGGTTGCGCATGCGAACGACGCCTACATCGCTGATAAGGCAGACCACATATTGCCGATCCCGGAGAGTGATGAACTCTTGACGCCGATTCTGGCTGTGCTACCGCTACAGATATTTGCCTACGAGATGGCTGTCTGGCGCGGAGCTGATGTGGACCAGCCACGCAATTTGGCCAAATCTGTGACTGTGGAGTAAGCGCCCGAAACGGAAAAACTGAGAACCTACCCGGCGCGGTGAATGAGACCGTTTCCCGACGCGTGATCGGCAAATTCCTATCCGCGGGCGGAACCGGTCTCGTTTGCCGCGTTCGTTGATTGGTTGACTTTGCTGTACGCTACAGAATCCGCTACGATGTGGTGACAGGAAAACCTGTCAACAAGACCCCCTAAAGCCCGTTGACTCGTCAAGTCCGCTAACCAATTACATCCATTGAGACGCCCTCGCAAGTGCAGTGGATAAGAAGAGGCGCGAAGAACTGTGGGAACCGATCTGCTGTTGAATCCTTTGCTCCCCCGGTCAACCCATCGGGTGGGGGTAATCATGGCGGCCGTAATTGGCCTGTTTCTGCTCGTTGGGTGCGGCGATCGTAGTGAACCAACCCGGACTCCCGTGCCGACATGGACGCCGACACCGATCGGTGCGGTGTCGGCACAGGTGGCGTCTGAGCAGCCACAGGCCGTACAGCAAGCCGTACCGACGTTGCCTCCGGCGCCGACCGCTACCGTGACGCCGATTCCCAGCAATACGCCAACGCCTTCCCCGACTAGTACGCCAACCATAACGCCCGAACCGACGGTGACTCCCCTGCCCACAGCTACGGCGACCTCGACTCCGTCACCGACGCCAGCCTTCCTGTTCGAGCTGGAAACGGCTGAGAAATTTCCGACGGAGTCTCTAGCGCAAGACGTCGTGCGAGTTTATCTCTACGTCTATACGCCTTCATTGCTAGGCTTGGAAGGATACACGTTGCAGATTCTCCACGACGGAGTGCCAATGCCGGTGGATGCGGTCTCCGCGGCTGGGTTGCCTGAGCAAACCCGTGAAGATGCCGGCCAGTATACCCGCTTCACAAACATGAGCGCGATCTTCGTAGAACCCCAAAGCGGTGAATGGATCGTTCAGTTGGTCGATGCCTCCGGCTTGCCCATGGGGCCTGCAGCTCTCTTTACTCTCACAGTCGACGAGGAAACGCGCGAGCTTTACGTGCGATATCGCCAGAAGTAGCAGGTTGCTCGGTCTACATCCGGCTTTTCCCCTGCGAAACGGTGCCTCAGCGTCATATTCCGGGTTTCTCAACTTTGGAGCGTTGGATATCGCCTGGCTCAGAAATCTGGTTACGCTAGTAGAGTCACCGATGTCTCCCCACACAACAGCCGTGCCGGCCTTGTGGAAGCTGCAGGTTACCCGGGCGGCGACTTCGTCTAGTTCAGTTGGGCGTGAATACCACGACAGACATCCGGCTATGCTACCTTTGGTACAAACTGTACAAGGATTTCTGCCGGGATTCACTAGTCCACACAAAGAAGGCATCGATCGATGAATTTCGAACTGACTCACGAGCAGCAGATGTTCCGCAACACCGTCCGCGATTTTGTACGCAGAGAAGTGGCGCCTCTTGCCCGCCACATCGACGAGACCGGCGAGTTCAACTGGCAGGCCGTCAAGAAGATGGGGCCGCTGGGTATGTTGGGCCTCCAGACGCCCGAAGAGTATGGCGGCGCCGATCTCGATACCGTCAGTGCATCGATCGCCATCGAAGAATTGGGTTGGGCGTGCGGGTCTACCGCACTGGCAATCTCTGCACACAACAACTTGGGTATCGGGCCGATATTGGCCTTTGGTACACCGGCACAGAGGCAACGCTGGCTGCCCCCGCTGGCAACAGGGACCGGCGGGCTGGGTTGTCTGTGTCTCACCGAGCCCGGGCGCGGGCTCGGATTTGCAGGGCGGGCGTGCGCACATCTGCAGTCCGTGACGGCGACGACTGGGTGATCAACGGCGCCAAGATGTGGGCCACTAATGCGTCCGTTGCCGACGTGCTGGTGGTGCTCTGTCGCACCGATGCCGCCGGCGGCAGTCGCAGTCTGAGCCAGATCCTGGTGCCGACCGACGCACCCAGGTTGGTCATTGGCACGCCGGAGAAAAAGATGGGACTCAAAGGCTCGCCGACCCACGCGGTGACCTTCGATCATGTCCGCGTGTCCGTTGAGAAAATCTACTTGGAGAAGAAGGGCATGGATTGCAGCAGACCCTGGCTACACTGACCAAGGGCCGGGTGAGTATCGGCGCATTGGCGTTGGGATTGGCCCAGGGTGCTTACGAACGCGCACTGGCCTATGCCCGGGCAGCGCGAGACCTTCGGCAAACCGATCGGACAACACCAAGCCGTTCAGTTCATGCTGGCCGATGCCGCAACTGAAATCCATGCCGCCCGTCTGATGATCTACTGGGCGGCATGGCTCAAGGACAACGACAAGCCGTACGCCAAAGAGGCAAGTATGGCGAAACTCTTGGCCACCGAAATGAGTGAACGGGTCTGCCGTAACGCCATCCAGATTCATGGCGGTTATGGCTACAGTCAGGAGTACGAGGTTGAACGAATCTATCGCGACACCCGTCTCATGTCCATTGGCGAAGGGACCAGCGAGATCTTGCGGGTCATTATCGGCCGCCACATCATGAGCGAATAAGGTCATGGACATTCTCGAATCCCATATCGATCCGCGCAGTCAAGAATTCCAAAAGAACATGGCGCACAACAGGGCGCTTGTGGCCGAAATGCGCGATAAACTCGCCCGCAACCGTGCCGGCGGCGGAGGCGACGCACAAAGGCGCCACACCAGCCGAGGTAAATTGCTGGTAAGAGACCGTATCGATAAGTTGCTCGACCCGGGATCGCCATTCCTTGAACTGTCGCCTCTGGCGGCATGGGACATGTACGGTGGAGACGCACCCGGTGCAGGCATTGTAACCGGCATCGGGCGCGTGTCGGCGCGCGAGTGTCTGATCGTTGCCAACGATGCGACTGTCAAGGGAGGCGCCTATTTCCCGTTGACCGTCAAGAAGCATTTGCGGGCTCAACAGATTGCGCTGGAGAATCGACTCCCCTGCATCTACCTGGTCGACTCCGGTGGCGCCTTCTTGCCTCTGCAGGATGAGGTCTTTCCCGACGTGGACGACTTCGGCCGAATCTTCTACAACCAGGCCACCATGAGCGCTGCCGGAATCCCACAGATTGCCGCGGTCATGGGTTCCTGTACTGCCGGCGGCGCCTACGTTCCGGCCATGAGCGACGAAGCTGTGATTGTCAAGGGGACCGGCACGATCTTTCTCGGTGGCCCGCCTCTGGTAAAGGCCGCAACCGGTGAAGAGGTGACCGCCGAGGAATTGGGCGGTGCGGATGTCCACACGCGCATTTCAGGTGTCGCCGATCATCTTGCTGAGGATGATGACCACGCCTTGGAAATCGTGCGTAGCATCCTATCTACACTAAATACGCGCAAACAGCCGGCCCTTGACGCGCAACCTGCCGAGGAACCGGCGTACGATGCGGTCGAACTTTACGGAGTTGTTCCTACTGAATTCAAAGTTGTCTACGATGTCCGCGAGGTAATCGCACGGCTTGTCGACGGCAGCCGTTTCCATGAATTCAAGGCGCGTTATGCTGAAACGTTGGTGTGTGGCTTCTCGAGATTGTTCGGCTACCCGCTCGGCATCGTTGCCAACAACGGCATCCTCTTCGGTGAATCTGCGCTCAAAGGCGCACACTTTGTCGAGTTATGCGCCGCACGCCGAATTCCCCTGCTTTTTTTGCAGAACATTACGGGTTTTATGGTCGGCAAAGAGTACGAAGCGGGTGGTATTGCCAAGGACGGCGCTAAAATGGTGCACGCCGTTGCGAATGCAAGTGTGCCAAAATTGACCGTTGTCATCGGCGGCTCATTTGGTGCCGGCAACTACGGGATGTGCGGCCGTGCCTATGGACCTCGTTTCCTGTGGATGTGGCCCAATAGTCGTATCAGCGTCATGGGAGGCGAGCAGGCCGCCAACGTGCTCCTCACCGTCAAGCAGGATCAACTAGCGCGCAACGGCGTTCCGCCGATGACGCTTGAAGAGCAGAGTGCATTCATGCAACCCACGTTGGAAAAATATGAACGCGAGGGAAGCCCCTATTATGCCACTGCACGCCTGTGGGATGACGGCATCCTCGATCCGGCCGAGACGCGCACGGTTCTTGGTCTCGCACTCTCGGCCTGTCTGAACGCACCCGTGCCAGAGACATGCTTCGGCGTCTTTCGCATGTGACGACGCAGGATGAAAGATGAATGACGCAAGGTAGGTGCTGGATCAGCGGCCATCACTCTTTCCATGTCGCTGCCAGCACGCGCTGCCAGTTTCCGTTCGCGATCTTGGCCAATTCTTTCTCGGTATAACCCCTTGCGCTGAGCGCGGTCATCAGTTTGGGTAGGCCTGCCACGTCTTTGAGATCGCCTGGCATGGTGGCGCCATCAAAATCGGAGCCAAGACCTACATGGTCGATGCCCATGCGTTCGACCATGTAGTCGACATGGCGAACGATTTCGGCCAGCGAAGTCTTCTCCGTTACCTGTCCGTCCGCACGTAAAAAGCCGACGTGGAAATTGACGCCCACCAAGCCCTGTGAATCTCGGATCGCGTCCAGTTGTCTGTCGGTAAGGTTTCTTGTGGATGCGCACAATGCATGGGCCCCCGAATGGGAGGCGATCAACGGTGCTTGGCTCAACGCCGCGACCTCCCAAAAACCTTGCTCGTTGAGATGGGAAAGATCGACCGCGATCCCCAAATCGTTGCACGCGCGCACCAGGCGATGCCCGGCATCTGTGAGACCCGGGCCTTGGTCCGGTGACGCCGGAAAGGCAAAAGGGACGCCGTTGGCGAATGCGTTTGGACGCGACCAGACCAAACCCAATGAACGTAGTCCGGCGGCATAAAAGACCGGTAACGCCGCCAAATCTGTGTCGATAGGCTCGGCCCCTTCGAAATGCAGCACGATGGCGACGACACCTTCATCCAACGCTAATTTCAGTTCATTCGCCGTACGCACAATGCATACGGCGCCTTCCGCCTGGCGTTCAACGTCCAATAGTGTGGCAAAGGCGCGCATGGCATGTTGTTGAGACAACTCCAAAGGCAGCGGATCGGGCAGCGCGGCGGCGTAGGTAGCGCTCTTCGGCGCCGCGCCCGTCGTTTTGGGCGAGGGCACAAACATGGCGAAGATGCCTCCGCCAAAACCACCGTCCCGAATGCGCGGTAGATCGATATGACCTCGCTTGTTCCGCTCGAAAAACGATCGCCGATGGCTCGGATCTGTAGACATTAACTCCAGCACCGTGTCGTTGTGACCGTCGAAGACCGGTGGAAAGTGTGTGGACATGACGGGCTTTCCTTTCATGCGTTTGTGGTGCAGGCGAAACGAGCGATCTAACTCGATTCGGCGTGAGTACCACGACAGAAATCCGGCTATGCTGCTTCCGGCAGGAACTGACCAAGGATTCCTGCGGAGACTCGCTAGCAGATCGGTACAGCACTTGGTGATACCTGCAAAGAAAATGACGCCCGGATCCCACAACGGATCCGAGCGTCATCTATGGTAACGAGAGATTCTGTTACGGTCAAACTAATACCGCAGTATCCACTCTCCTGAGCCATCAGGGTCGGGCATGAACAGGAGCCAAAGTGTCAATGACTGATCGGTGTCCAAAAAGAAGTCCTGGTTTCCCGACAAACCACTCCACGGGCTGCTTGCAGAAAAGGCCATGAATCCCGGGTACACCAGAACATTGGCGGATTCACCCGGCTGTAAGTCGATTTCGCTCGGCCCCAATTCGACGCGGTACTTCTGGTCCATGGTGAAGCGAACTTCATGGTCGAAGGCATTGTTGACCACAACAAGCGCCAGACCTTTGGGTATTTCGATGGGTCCCGGAGTCGGCTCTATTGTTTCGGTACCCTCGACGTCCTGCGCCACAGCTTCAGATGCGCCGGCGTCTGTTGTCTCTGAAGCCCCGAGTTGGTCATCGGCACTCTGAACGAGCGCCGGTTCGGGTGTTGGCGCCAGACGGCCATCGGTGATCTCAGTTTCGGGCAGATCAAACAGTTCGCCCTCACATGCGACATAGCTGGGATCACCGGCAATCCAACCTCCCGCAGCGACGCGTTCGTCGACGGCCAACCAATCGGCCGTGACGTTGCGTCCGACGACCAGTACTGTGGCCGGCTCAGCATCGGTACCACGAACCTTGGCGAGGATTTGGAAGTCGAGACCCGGTCCACTCCGTACGTTGAGCGTGGGTACCTGAAGCCGGCAGCGGACTTGCTTGGGAAGTTCGATGACTGCTTCATCGTCAGCCAGGATCGGATGTAGGTCCAGTGCGCTGATTGTACTGTTGGTCAGGCCACCCGCAGTTTCGATTTCGACCAGTGCATAGTAGACGCCGGCTTCAGCAACTACCGGCAGCCACTCGCAGGCGCCCGAATCGCCTATACTTACACACGAACGCAGAAAGAAGGTGGGGATCTCGTCTGCATCCAATGCGAATTCCTGTACCGCAGCCGCGGGCAGTTGGTAGACGGTGTTTCTGTAGACAACTGTTTCGGCCTTGCCGGTGCGGTTCTGAATCCAGATTTCGCTGGCGGTGGGTGAGCCGGCCCTGCGCAATGTAAGGTTGACAGCCTTTCCTGCGTCGATACCGGCAACGATTTCATAGAAACTATCGCGATCGAGTAGATAGGGATCCCAATAGCAGCCTTCTTCGGTCTCCGGTATCAGGGCGTCACAGTTAAAGAGGTTGAGGACACCGGTCGACGCGCGGTAAATCCAAGCCGATCGACCGCAGTGGATCGAGGAGAAAGGTCTGACCCTCGACGAAAAAGCGCACAGACGATTCGGTGCGGTTGGCTAAAATCGTGCCTTCCAGGGCATTGGCGTAAGCGCTGTCATCGATCTGCGCCGGGACCGCGGGCTGTTCGTCAGACGATACGGCGGCTTCGGCCCCCGTGGCTGTGTCGGTTAAGATGGTCGTGCCCGTGAGTGTTTCGACAACCGTAACGACCGCGGTATTTGTCGTGACTGCGGTTTCGGTCAGACCTGTGGTTCGGGTAACACTCTGAGCGATTGGGGGGGAAGCGGTGGCCGTCTCCGCTGTCCGATTGGCTCTACTTTGATTGCTTCGCTGTGTCGGCGACACCTGGGCGAGGGGGACATCTGCGGTGGATGATGCCGGAGCTGTGAAACTTCCTGCGTTGACCGGTGCAAGAACCGTTACCAAGAAAGACAGCGTGAAGGCCGATGCAAGGCCTTTGGATACAAGACGTTTACCGTTCATGAATCGAACTATTACCTATTTAAGCGTACAATAGCCTCATTCGAGCCGAAACGGTGCGCTGCGAATTCGGCTGCGTCGACACGTTTCGGCTGCATACAAACGACGCAAAGCAGGCGCAACGCAATACAGGGTTTCAACTGATCTTACACTATCTTGGTTCCGATTTAGAAAGTTCCAGTTCAGCGATTTTGGTGCCCTACGTCCACGGTAGTACAACGGATGTCTCGCTGCCTGTAGCCACGTTTGGGTTTAGGCAACAGAAGGAGCGCAGATACATCCTCTGCGCTCCTTCACATCCATATTCAAGTGGCAGTTTCAAGTGGCCGGAAGAACGATTCTGCGCTCAGGCCCATCACTCGTTCGCAGCTACTTTGCCTCGCGGTAAATGACGTGGCGTCGCAAAGTCGGATCGTACTTGCGCAATTCAAGACGATTCGGATCGTTGCGACGGTTCTTTGCCGTCAAATACATATGAGAGCTCTCGGTGCTGCGCATTTTGACTAGAACTCGCGGTCCCTTTTTCGCCATGATTGCACGCCCTTTCAATCCAGTAGTCGATTCTCAAACTTGTGGCAGTATAGCGCATCCGTTCTGCTGCTGCAAAATTCCCGTGGGTTGCAGCAGTGGTAATCAAGCCCGTACTTCCAGGCAGTTGCGCATCGTCGGTACCACGATGGTGTAGATGCCACGACGGTAAATTGGGCAAGTCTACCCGGAAGGCGACACAGTGGCTTTGGCCCTTTTTGCGCCGGGACCCGCTAGCCGACTGTGTACTCGCAGTTTAATCGAAGTACTTCGCCACGATCAGGCTGGTCGCTTCGATAGCCGCCGGCGGCACCTGCGTGCGGTTGGAAATGATCGCGTCGGCGATCCAGCGACTCCGCGGCGATGCGTCTACATTGGCCAACATCTGAATTGCATTGGCGACGCTCTGTTTGGCCACTTCGGCGTTGTGCATCAAGGTCTCGATCACCCTGTCCACGGTCACCACTTCCTCATTTTCGTGCCAGACATCGTAGTCGGTGATGTGGGCCATGACGGCGTAGCTCATCTCTGCCTCGGCCGCGAGTTGTGCCTCGGGTGTCGTAGTCATGCCGATAATGTCCATTCCCCAGCCGCGAAAAACGCGGCTTTCTGCCTTGGTGCTAAAGCGCGGACCCTCTATCGTGACGAAACTGCCGCCTGAGTGGACAGTCGCACCGGTCGTCTCCACGGCACGATAACAGATGTCGCTTAACAGCGGACAAAATGGGTCGGCTACGCTCACGTGGACCACAAGGCCATCGGTGCCGACGCTTGGATCGTCGAAGAAGCTGAGGGCACGTCCACTGGTGCGGTCAAAGAGCTGATCGGGAATCATGATGTGACCCGGCGCGAACTCCTCCTGCAGGCTGCCACAGGCGCTGACACTGATCAGGTACTCGACGCCCAGCATCTTGAAGCCGTAAATGTTGGCGCGGTAATTGACGCGCGTCGGGCTGATCCGGTGACCGCGGCCGTGGCGTGCCAGAAAGGCAACTCTCTGACCGTGCAACGTGCCGACGATATAGCTGTCAGACGGGCTTCCGAAAGGAGTTTCCAGCGTCACTTCCTCAGTGTCGCGCAACGCCTCCATCTGATAGACGCCGCTTCCACCGATGACGCCACAGCGGATTTTCTCATTCATCGTTTGCTCCCGGATGGTGAAGGACCGTTTGTCCGTGGGCCATGCATAAGCCTGGCGTGGTGGATAGGGTAGGACGTAGAAATGGCTCTACGAAACCGGTCAATAGACCGGTAGCCGATCGGCCGGAATGTCGGCGAAGCGGGGATTGGCGCTGTCGCGTTGGGACAGTAGCGGATCTGTTACCTTCCAGTCGATTTGCAACACCGGATCGTCCCAGGCCACGCCGAATTCGTCGGCCCCGTCATAGATATTGTCCACTAGATAAGTGAGCGTGACATCCGTTACTGCGTAAAATCCATGCGCGACGCCGGTCGGGATCAGGATCCCCATCTGGTGGTCACCACCGATCTCCACGATCTGAGTCGATCTGAACGTCGGTGAACCGCTGCGCAGATCCGCCAGTCCTACTCGTGCTACCCCATCGACGACATACCAATAATCGACTTGCTTGAAGTGGTAGTGCAGCCCGCGCAGCACGCCCGCAGAGCTGTCGCTACGGTTGGTCTGCACGATGTCCCAGCTTCGTTCCGGAAACCACTCTTTTCGGAAGGTCTCCAAAAAGCGCCCTCGTTCGTCGCCGAAGACGCGCAGCATGCTGAACTTGACCCCGGCTATTTGGCCTGAGACGACGATGTCCGTCATTGATTACCTGTCTGTTCGATGGTGCTACGGAGCGAACGAATGGCGTATTGCACCTGTTCGGACTTCAAACGGTAGGCGGCGCGGTTGACAATGAGGACCGCCTGGCTCTGCATGAGTTGCCGGATTTCTACCAGCCCATTGGCGTGCAACGTGCTGCCAGTCTCAACCAAATCTACAATCAGATCGGCCAGACCGACCAGGGGGCCCAGTTCGACCGAGCCGTTGAGCGAAATAACCTCGGCGTTGACGCCTCGCCGACGAAAAAATTCCATAGTCAGGCGCGGGTACTTGGTCGCCACCCGCGGTTGGCTTGCGTAGCGAAGAGGTGTATCTGGTCGGTCCTCCAGCGCACAGAGACTGAGCCGGCAATGGCCGAAGGGTAGCAGCAACGGTTCGTAGACCTGACGACCACTCTCGCGCAGCGTATCCAGACCGCAAATGCCAATGTCGGCGGCGCCGTATTCGACATAGGTCGGTACATCGATCGCCTTAGACAGAATGTAGCGGAACGAATCGTCAACGCTGGGGATGACCAGCTTGCGACCGGCCTCGTTGCGTGGCAACGGCAATCCAGCCTGCCCGAGCAACTGTAGCGCTTGGTCGGCCAAACGTCCCTAGGCAACGCCACCAATAACGGCGTAGACGCAACCGGGTTCATGCCGGCTCGCACCGCCGCGCCCGCAGTGTGCCCGTCAACGCTGCACATGACGACCTCCCAGTGCATTCTGTGCATGGTTCAGATCCCAGTGAGCCTTGGCAACGGCTTCCTCCTGTGGGCTGTAGACATCGAAACCGTCGCCGGACCAGATCAACAGGCGAGGGATGTCGGTCTGCCGTGCGAACTGACACAGTTCGTCCACACTCGCTTCACAGAGATCCACGACGATATGCAAACCCCGTTGGCGCCACGCCAGTACACATGCCATCGCTGCGCCGCTCTTCCCAACCACCACCATGGCATCCGGCGGCTCGGGTCCGATGGCGGGCGCGAGGTCGGTCGGCTCGTGCGCAGCAAATAGAAGCCGGTCGATGCCGATGGCGACGCCCACCGCGGGTTGAGGTGCTCCAAAGGTGCCGACCAAGTTGTCATAACGACCACCGCTGGCGACAGTGAATCCGAGGCCCGGTGCCAGCGCTTCGAAGGTGATGCCGGTGTAATAGCCCAGGTTGTTGATTTCGGTTAGGTCCACATAGACAGTGTCAGCCACGCCGTAGCGATCCAGATGATCGAAGATGGCGCGTAGATTGGCCACGGCCGCATGCATCGGGTAGTTGAGGCAATGGCGGTCGGCCAGGGCAATAATGGCATCGGCATGGGGACCGTTGAGCGCCGGCAGTTCTTCGACAGTGCGGCGCTGTTGTGTGCGCAACGGTGTCTCACGAAGGAAATCGGCCAACGCTGCTTCACTGTTGCTGTTCACTGCACGTTGTAGAAGATGCAATGAGTCCGGTGCCAACTTCAGGTCTTCCAACAGTCCCGAAAAGTATTGCATCTGGCCGATTACCAGCCGGAACGAGGCCAAACCGACGCCAGAGAGTGCGTCGGCTGTCAGTGCCAGCACCTCGGCGTCTGCGGCCGGTTTGGCGGCGCCGATCAGCTCGATGCCGGCCTGGCTAAACTCGCGCTGGCGCCCGGCCTGGGGTTCGATATAGCGAAAGACGCTGCCGGCGTAGCAGAAACGTTGGGGCATAGGCCAGATCGTGCAGACGGGTGCCGACCAGTCGAGCCACGGCAATGGTCATGTCCGGTCGCAAGACCAACGTGCTGCCGTCCCGGTCCAGAAAACGCACCATTTCGGCCTGAAGCTGGTCGTTGGCGCGCGCGACCAATACATCTGCATACTCGAATGTGGGTAGCAACACGTCGCCGTAGCCCCAGCGGCGGAATGTGTCCAACAGTGTCGTTTCCGCCTGCCGTCGTTGGACTGCCTCGCGCCAAAAATAATCTGCCACGCCACGCGGAATATGGGTTGCCGGTGAGTCAGGTAATTTGGTGTCAATCATCACCGGCGCAGTATGCCAGAAAGCCGAAGATTGACCAAACAGGTGTGAGTATCGTCATCATGTATAATCGTCATGTCAAGAAGTTGTCCATCATCTCATTCACGGATAGGACCGACCCATGCTCTCTCAGCCCAATATCCTGCTCATTCTCAACGACGACATGGGCTACTCAGACCTCGGCTGTTACGGCGGCGAGGTGCAGACGCCCAACCTCGACGCGCTGGCAGCCGGTGGATTGCGCTACACCCAGTTCTACAACACGGCCCGCTGCTGCCCTTCCCGGGCGTCGCTGCTCACCGGTCTCTATCCCGCACCAGGCCGATGTCGGCCATATGATGGGCGATGACGGCATCGACGGATATCTGGGCGATCTCAAGCCGAGACACGTGACCATTGCCGAAGCGCTCAGGGCCAGGCCGGCTATGCGACCTTTATGTCGGGCAAGTGGCATGTGACGCGCCACTGGACCGGACCCGAAGCACAACTGGCCCTGTCAGCGCGGCTTCGACCACTTCTACGGCATTCTCATCGGCGCGAGCCAGCTACTTCCAACCGTCGACGCTGACATCGCAAGAACGAGCGCATCGACCGGCAAGGGGATGATTACTTTCTCACCGACGCCATCACCGACGAAGCGGTGCCGCAGATTCGTGACACACGCATTCTGCGGCGCCGACACACCGTTCTTTCAGTATGTCGCCTACACCGCCCCCCATTGGCCGCTGCACGCACATGCCGGAGGACATCGCCACGTACAAGGGCCGCTTTGACGCCGGCTGGGATGAATTGCGTGAAGCAACGGCGCCACGCATGGTCGAGATGGGCCTGATCGATCACGCCTGGCCACTCTCCGGACGTGATCCGCGCAGCCGGCCTGGGAGGATGTGACCGACAAGGAGTGGCAGGTGCGGCGCATGGAGGTCTACGCCGCGCAGATCGACCGCATGGACCAGGGCATCGGTCGCATCTTCGACGCGCTGCGCGAGACCGGCCAGTGGGAGAACACGCTCATCCTATTTCTGGCCGACAATGGCGGCTGCGCCGAGGAGATTTCGGCCCAGCATGGCAGCAGTGGGCTGTCGACCAGGAGCCGGTCGGCACCTGCTTTCACCCACGATGGACGTGCCGTCCAATACGGCAACGATCCGGCTGTGATGCCGGCGGCGAAGAATCACCTACCAGAGCTATGGCATTCCCTGGGCCAACGTCTCCAACACGCCCTTCCGCGAGTACAAACATTGGGTCCACGAAGGCGGCATCGCCACGCCGCTGATCGTCCATTGGCCCGAGGCATCGCCGGGCAGGGAGCGCTGCGCCATCAGCCGGCCCAGTTGCCGGACATCATGGCCACCTTCCTCGACGTGGCCGACGCCGACTACCCGACCACCTACGCCGGCACCGAGATCCAGCCGCTGGAAGGCTTCAGCATGACGGCCGATCTTCACCGACGAGCCGGCAACGCGCAAGGCTCTCTTCTGGGAGCATGAGGGGAACAAGGCCGTACGCCAGGGAAAGTGGAAGCTGGTCTGCAAGTATCCCGGTACATGGGAACTCTATGACATCGAGGCGGACCGTACTGAACTTTATGACGTAGCGTCGGCCAACCTCGATGTTGTGACTGAATTGGGCGCGCTTTACGATGCCTGGGCCGAACGATGCGGCGTGATGCCGTGGACAGAATTGCTGGCGCGGCGACAGGCGGTTCCGAACCTTGTCAACCGTGATCCTGTAGGCGATGATCAATAGACCCGTTCGGCACCGCAGTTCACGTTGGGGTGCATACCACATTTTGGGGCTTCCTCAGGGAGGTTCGCTTCGTGCTCTCGACTGGCGCTCCGGAAAATGGGATGCACCCTTCCCGTTGCTACCCGTTGTCCACTCCCGTTGCCTATGCTACAATGGCGGCCATGTGTGGACGATTCATCTTGCGTGGCTCAGGCGATGCGCTGGCAACTCTATTTGACCTCCCTTCAGTACCGGAGGTCGTCCCGCGCTGACGATATCGCGCCGACACAACCGGTGGGGATCGTGAGGATCAATCCGCAGACCCGTCAACGTGAATGGGCGTTTGCGCTCTGGGGTTTGATCCCGTCCTGGTCCAAAGATTCGTCGATCGGCTCCCGCATGATCAACGTGCGGTCGGAAACGGTGGCTGAGAAGCCATCGTTTCGTGCTGCTTTCCGCCGCCGGCGCTGTCTAATTCCGACCGATGGTTTCTACGAATGGCAGAAGTTAGACGGCCGCAAACAACCGTATCTGATCGGCATGAAAGACGGTGGCCTTTTTGGGTTGGCCGGTCTATGGGAATACTGGGAGGGCAGTGACGGTTCGGCGCTCGAAAGTTGCACCATTTTGACCACAACACCCAATGAGTTGATGGAGCCACTCCACAACCGCATGCCGGTCATCGTCGAGCCGGATGAGTATGAAGATTGGCTCGGCACCGGTGACGACGACCGTAAGGACCGGTCGCTGCTCCAGCATCTGCTACGTCCTTACGACGCCGCGGAAATGGTTTCATACCCGGTGTCGACCTTTGTCAACAATCCGCGTAACGAAGGCGCCGCGTGTATTGCTCCTCTGGAACAATAGATGGTTGACTGGATTTTCCGCGTTTTTTTGACGTCACACCACTCGCCATCATCGGTTTCATCTTGGCAGCGACTCTATTCGGTGCATACATTCTAAATGGCTCTCAATCCAACGGTCATGGCGCCATCCCCCGCGGTGTCAGACCGGCGGCGCGATAGATATCGTCGATGATCCGCATGTTCTGTACCGCTGACGCGGCTGTCGACGACATGGCCTCCTCTCCTTGCACCGTGCGCACAAATGCCCGTAACTGAAAGTCATAGGTCGGCGTCTTGGTGAACTTCTCTGATCGTACGCCGTCCGGGGTCTTAACCCGCAACCGGTGATAGAGCAGTTGCGGCAGCATCATATTGGTCACGGTCATGTGGCCGTGCTCACCCTCCACGTGGACCCGCATCCGCAGTACACAGATTGAAAACATCGAGCAAACCATACGTACCGTGGTTTTGTCCCCAATTCTGAGGTGGGCTTTCATATAGCGGTCGACTTGCGGTGAGGCCAACTTGGCCTGCGCGCGCTCGACCGATGGTTCTGCACCAGTCAAGAAACGCATCATATCGATGGCATAGCAGCCGAGGTCCATGGTCGCGCCTCCGGCCAGGTCATAGCGAAAGCGGATATGGTTGGGACGGATCGATGGGGTGCAGAATGCGATGTCCATTCGTCTGATCTCGCCCAACTCGCCGGACTCGATGATCTCTTTGGATCGGATTGCCAGGGGGTGATAGCGGTAGTGGAATGCCTCGACCAGTATGCGCCCGGACGCTGCGGCAACAGCGTTCATCTCTTCTGCCTCGACGATATTGGACGCCATGGGTTTTTCGCACAGCACATGTTTGCCGGCCTTCAGGGCGCGGATCGACCACTGTGCATGGAGGCTATTGGGCAGCGGGACATAGACTGCATCGATATCAGGGTCGGCGAGAAGATCGCGATATGATTTGTGGATGCGCGGAACTCCATGTTTTGCAGCAAAGGTGGCCGCACGATCCGGATCGCGAGCCGCTACCGCGAGAACCTCAACGTCCGGATTAGACTTCGCCGGTTTGACCAGCGCATGGGGAGCGATGAATGCTGCACCCAGATATGCCCATGCGAAGTGGGCGCGACGGGTCACTCATCCAGCAGGCTCCCCCAGACTTCCATATCCAACTCGATCTCGTTGCGGTTGAAAATATTGTCCAATCCGGCGTTGAGTTCAGGTAGGTCGGCCAAATCTTCTGTCACAAGCGTCAAATCCTCCGGCGTGGCGTCGGTAACGTAGGACTTTTCAAACGCGCGTCGCGGCTCTCAGCCAGTAGCCTGCCGCCGCGAATTTCCCCCATTTGGTCATAAAATAGAGAATGACGTAGCGCCGACCATCCGGGTGCTGATCGGCGATACGCGAACCACCGACACTGATCGGATAGAGAAACGCAACGCCGGCGCTGGTGTAGGCTGCACGGTAGTAGCGTAGTTCGGATGATCGATTGAAGCGGTAGATCGCGTCGTCAGTCAACATCGTATTGTTTACGGAATCACATCGTGCGGTCTGAACGCTGTCCAAGTGAAGCATAGCAGTATCGCCGCCTCAGTTCAATTTCAGTCGACTTGGCTCCTCCGGACCATCCGACGGCATGCCGGAGAACGATGATGCCTGCTACCTGGCCCCCCATTCTTTCTCGGCAGCGCGTCCTGATGTCGATCTACAAATGGGGCGCCCAGCTCTCTTCGACCGGCACTGTCCAGGCCAACGTCACCCGCTCACAAAGAAACGGCCTCACCAAATCGGTGAGGCCGTTTCTTTGTGAGCGGGTGATGGGACTCGAACCCACAACCTTAACCTTGGGAAGGTTCTACTCTACCATTGAGCTACACCCGCAAATCTGTTCCAAGTATATTCTTGGCGGTGCGCTCTGTCAAATCGACTGGAATTTCTGCCTCTGCGGAGCAATTCCGGTGCTTGCGATAGAAGTGCAGCGCTTAGATCTGGGCTGCGACAACCTGGCTATCTTCACCCGTTGTGGCCAAGCGTTCAAGTGAATTTGGCTTGCGGAATCATGTCTGGGAACCATCGATACAGGCTCGAATCGCAGCGAGCGCCGACGGAATCGCATCTTTCACCGAGGCAGAAAGGGGTGCACCGCGCGCGACAGATTCCGCCTCAACGCCGACCAGCAAGAGCGCCGCCGGCAGACGATCCAACTCGCGCGCCAAGCCGACTATGGCCGGTAGGTCGAGCAGATGGTTTGAGGGGAAGGCGAAGTTCCGATTCTCCAAGTGAGTAAGCAGATCGAGTCGATATACCGTACCCGGTTTCGTGGCCGAGCGCACAGCGTCGACGACCAGAATGTGTCTATCCGCTGCAAAGAGGTCGAGCAAAGGCAGGACCGTGTCGTGATAGGTTGTAACCTTCACGTTGGGATCGGCCCACTGTGCTACCCGGCGTGCGATATGCAATCCAACGGCATCGTCGCCGCGAAAGTAATTGCCGATCCCTACGACCCACCAGTGGCATGCATGTGGGTCGGGCGCCGATCCCGCATGGTGTCCCGAATCGGCGCCTGAACCTATGTTGGCTGGGCGACAAGTTGGACTTTCAGGAAATGGGTCGAACATGAGATGCATGGGTCGTAGTTGCGAATGGCTTGTTCACACTGCCAGGTCAACTCGTTGAGCGGCAGATTGACGCGCTGCGGCACATAATTGCGTAGGTCTTCTTCGATGGTTGCCTGATTCTGGGCCGTAGGCGGCACAATCTTGGCAAACCGGATCGTACCCTCTTCATCGATTACATAACGGTGGTACAGGATGCCACGTGGCGCCTCGGTGCAGCTACAGCCGACACCTGCCGCGCAGGTCGTACGTCGTTTGCCGCCTCCTCCGGTTCCTCATAGTCCTCCAGAATGCGCAACGCCTCCTCTACGGCGTAGAGCGTCTCCACACAGCGCACCACAATGCTCTTGAACGGATTACGGCAGACGGCGTCTAAGCCGGCGTCGCGAGCGGTCTCTTGCGCCAGCGGCGTCAGCCGGTCGAAGTTGAGGCTGTAGCGCGCCAGCGGGCCAACCAGGTAGTTGGCCCGTCTGGCCAGATGTGAACGCAGTGCGGTGGTGTACTGCACATGCTCTTCGGTGAAGTGTTCCTCATAGGCAGCAACCGGAATGTCGAGTCCCTGGTTGGAGATCAGCCGTCCTTCGTTGAAAGGATACTCGCTCGGGTGGCGCAGTGCCACAAATTCGTAGTCCTGCTCGAAGTCCGGGAAGGGCAACTGCGCGGTCCAGCGGATCGCGTCCAGCGCAATCTCGCGTGCCTCCTTCAACCGTTCGACCAGCGGATTCCAGGCATGGCGCGGCGGGATCGTGTAGAAACCGCCGACCCGCACATTGATCGGGTGGATTTCACGACCGCCGAGCAGCGTGACGATGTCGTTGCCAACCTTCTTCAGTTTCAGACCACGCTCGACGATCTCCGGGTGATCGCCCGCCATTTGAATGGCATCGTCGTAGCCCAGGAAGTCGGGCGCGTGGAGGAGAAATACATGCAGCACATGGCTCTCGATCCACTCGCCGCAATAGAGCAGCCGTCGCAGCGCCCGCAGCGGTGCACCTACGTTGACGCCGAACGCATTTTCCAACGCGTGAACTGCGCTCATCTGGTAGGCGACAGGACAGATGCCGCAGATGCGGGCAGTAATATCGGGCGCCTCAGCATAGTGCCGGCCGACCAGGAAAGCTTCGAAGAAACGCGGTGGCTCGAAGATACGCAGCTGCACTTCTTCGACAACCCCCTCGTGTACGCTAATGGTCAACGCCCCTTCGCCTTCCACCCGCGCCAGATTGTCAACCTTAATGGTCTTGGTCGTGAGCGTGGTCATGGCGCTCGCTCTCCTTTCGGAACGGTTCCGCGTAGGCATTGTATGTTCGCCATGCGCGAACCAGATCGGAATTGCTACAATCCAGACTTGTTTGAAAGTGCGTACTTAACGCCGCCGGATTGGGTGTCTCCATCGGACCGAAACAGCCGTAACAGCCACGTCCGTAGGCCGGACAGATCGCGCCGCAGCCGGCCTGTGTCGCCGGGCCCAGGCAGGGAATCCCGCGTGCCACCATCACGCAGACCGCATGGCGTCGTTTGCATTCCATGCAGACGCTTTGGGTCGGAATGTTTGGCTTACGATCGTTGAGAAAGGCGCTGATCACCTCCACAAGCTGATATTTATTGATGGGACAGCCGCGCAGTTGGAAATCGACAAAGACATGGTCGGTGATCGGTGTCGATTTCTCGAGCGTGTCGATGTAGGAGGGATGGGCATAGACCGTCCGCACGTAATCGTCGACCTTGTTGAAGTTGCGCAACGCCTGGATGCCGCCCGCCGTGGCGCATGCGCCAATGGCGATGAGACTGCCGGAAGCGGCGCGGATCTGACGGATACGTTCGATGTCCTGCGGTGTGGTGATTGACCCCTCGACCAGGGATAGGTCGTATGGACCTTCCATCACCGCGCGTGGCTTCGATGAAGTACGCAAGTTCGATCGCGCCCACCACCGCCATCAACTCATCTTCGCAGTCGAGTAAACTGAGCTGGCAGCCATCGCACGATGCAAACTTCCACACCGCCAGGCGTGGTTTGCGTTGGAGAATCATCCTATACCTCCCATCTGCCGAAGAACGGCGCAACTTGGTCGAAGCGGAAGACAGGACCATCCTTGCAGATGAAGAAAGGGCCAAACTGGCAATGCCCACAGAAACCGGTCCCACACTTCATGTTCCGCTCTAGTGAGAGATAGATCGCATCGTCGGCCACGCCGCGCTTGCGCAGCGCCTCCACGGTGAAGCGCATCATCACTTCCGGACCGCAGACCATGGCGATGGTGCTGCGCGGGTCGAACGGTGCACGCGGGATCATCGCAGTGACGACACCTACGTTACCGAACCACGCGCCGGTGGCGCGGTCGACCGTGACATGAATGTCCAGATCGAAGCGTGCTCGCCATTGTTCCAATTCTGCCCGGAAGAGCATGTCCTCCTGGGTGCGGGCGCCGTAAAGAAGGACCACTTTGCCGAAGTTGGCCCGGTTGGCCATCATATGGTAGAGGACCGGACGCAGCGGCGCCAGTCCGATTCCTCCCGCCACCAAGACGACATCATGCCCGTCGGCCTCATCCAGCGGCCAATGGGCACCGAACGGACCGCGCACACCCAGCATGTCGCCCGGGCCAAGTGTGCTCATGGCCCGTGTGACTGTACCGACCGCACGCGTCGTGTGGGTTAATACGCCCTCAGCAGACGCTTCGCCGCTGATCGAAATGGGAATTTCACCTCTCCCGTAGACATAGAGCATGTTGAATTGGCCGGCGTGAAAGCCGTTGCCGTTGACACTTGCCTCGGTTGGCGCCATATTCAGCGTAAACGTATCGTCGGTCTCCTGTTGCCGTTTGACCACACGATAGAGAAATGGACGCATCGAGTCGTTATGTTCAGCCATCTATCACCTTCCGTTACGCAGGCATCTGGTAGATATCGAGCAGTTGCAGACGCGACGCCTGTAGTCGATCCACGGCGATCTGTGCGAACTGCCGCATAAAACGGTAGCCGACCTCTGGATTCTTTTCCATGTAATTGCGCAGACAGCCGGCGTAGAATGTAACCGCGCTTGTCTCTGTTAACGCCTTGGCCGATAGATGCCAGCGGTAGGGTGCAAAGAGCCAGGACCAGCCAAGGATGTCGCCCCCGTCGAGCGTCTGTACGATCACTTGCCCACGACCGGGAATGTCGCTTGTCAACGCGATGTCGCCGCTCAAGATGAGGTAAAACAGGTCAGCCACTTCGCCTTCATGGATTAGGAACTCACTTTCTGCAAAACGTGCGGGTCTTGCACAGGCGGACAAGGCACTCCAGTGTTGCCCATCCAGCCCAGCGAAGAAGGGGTGATGTGCAAAAATCGGTTCACTCGTGTGCACCATGATTCTCCTTTTCGTCGGTCAACATTGCAACTTCATGGGTCAAATCGATGCCGACCGGACACCAAGTGATACAGCGCCCGCAACCAACGCAGCCATATTCACCAAATTGATCGACCCACGTCGCCAGCTTATGGGTGAGCCACTGTC
The DNA here is from genome assembly GCA_963715415.1 of uncultured Chloroflexia bacterium. Lineage (GTDB taxonomy): Bacteria > Chloroflexota > Anaerolineae > Caldilineales > Caldilineaceae > JAWKOK01. The sequence continues at coordinate 90,932 of CAVQSG010000008.1, forward strand.
GATAGCGAGACTTAGTCGACGCGCGCACACTGCCGCCGGAGACGTAGGAGAACGCTGCGGTAAAACATGAGTCAGCGTGACGCCAGCGCTCGGCCGTCTGTCCCGTCAAATCAGTCGTATCCTCGACGGTCATGCAGAAGCAGGTGGGGCAAACTAGAGTACAATTGCCGCAGGTCAAGCAGCGTTCGGCTACATCGTCCCAATGGGGATGATCAAGATTCTGATAGAGCCGGTCACGCAGTCCGTCAGTCGTGATGTGACGCGATATCATCGTGCCGGCGTCGTCTACTGCCTGCTGTGCCAGATCGAGGTCTTCCGGCCCGGCAGGGCGGTGGGGAACATCAGCGAGGATCTCGGCGCCGCGCATGCTGCCGACACCGGCAACGAAACGATGTTCCTCTCCTGCTAATTCGGTCAGCACAAGGTCATAGCCTTCATGCACCTGTGGACCTGTTCCCATGGATGCGCAAAAACAGGTTGCGGACGGGGCAGTACAGTTGACGGCGATGATCAGGGCATTGCTCCGCCGCGCAGTATATTCTTGGTCGACAAACGGACCCTGCAGGTAGATTTTGTCTTGAATCCGGATCGCGTGCAGATCACAGGCGCGTACACCGAGGAAGGCATATTTTGGCGTCTCCGTTCCTTCTCCCGAAATTTCGAAGCCGTCATCGGTCTTCCGCGCGGCCCAGAGTCGCTGAAGGGGCGGGCAGAGATACTGTTTCCAGCTTGTCGGCCCCACTGTGTAGCCGAAGTAGGCCTGATCGCAACGTTTTTCCAGTCGATATTCGCCTGCCTCCTGGCGCGCGGTCCATCCTGTTGGGAGATCCGCGACGCCCTCTATCTCGGCGTAGAGAATGGCGCCGTCGCGCCGTGTGGGCCCGATGACGGTGAATCCTCGTCGCTGTAACGCATCCAATAACTTATGGAAGTCGTCGCCGTCGATGACGCTTGCTTCACGAGCCGATCTCTCCGGTTTTGCCGGTGCAACAGTTGCCGCCAGCATTATTGTCTCCATTCTTGGCGAGCCACAGTGTGGATCGGTGTTATCGCTGCCGGCAGTCCGATCCTTGTGGACAGGTAATTTGATGGTCTTGAACCGCATCGTCGAGGCACTCCGCGCCCGTTCGTGCGGGATTGCTTGGTTATTGGTCTGGGATGCCCTCTATTTCTCCTCGAGCGGATGCAGCCGTTGCTGAACCTTGGGGCTCGTTAATTCGCGCAAGGCGTCTTTTGCTATCCAGCGTGCCGTTCTGGAGTTGATCTCGCAATATCTGCTCGGCAACCGCGACGGCACGCCGGTTCAGAACCGGGTTGCGTTTGCCGATCTGGCGCAGCGCCCAGCTAACCGCCTTCTTGACATAGTTGCGCCCATCGGTCGATCCCTCGACAATCATCGGGAAGAACTCCTCAAACGGCTGATCGGCAGTGTGCCCATCGTGCCAGGCCAGCGCCGCCATCAGCGCGAAGCCGGCGCGTCTGACAAACTCGGGTTCGCACCGGCTCCAGGCCTTGGCCTTGGCAAAGGCATAGGGTGTGCGGTCAAAGAGGTTGGCACAGAGCTGATCGCAGAGATCCCACGAGTCGAAATCGGCAGCCCAGCGGTCCATTTGCGCCGGCGTGACCTCTTCCGGGTCGTCGACATAGCCGGCCAGGATGCGCGCCTCGTGGATGCCCGTGTCCCAGAGTTCCTGCGCCAGCGTGTGATTCTTTCCGATCTCTTTGGCCAGCTTGCGCAACGTTGGAATCGAGATGCCAAGCACACGTTTGCCCTGAATGCCGAACCGGGCCATGCCCGCGACATTCTCGGGATTGGACAGAGACTCGAGTGTTGTGACAACTTCCTGCACTTGCACGGCAGCTCTCCGATGTGTGGCCACACCGGGGCAAAGGTTCTGGCTCCGCCCCGGTGTAGCCGTCTTCGCTCAGCATGACCCTGTTTGTCAAGGCCGTACCGAGAAAACAGAGGTCCGATTTGGTAGGGGCGCACCCTTGCGGTCGCCCGTCGCGACCAGACTCAACCGGATCTCGTTTGGTATCATGTCTCCGGCACTGGTAAGGAGCAGTCTTGGCAAGCAGATCTGTCGGCAACCACTGCCGGGGACGTTGGCTTACCCCCTGAGTTCCAGGAGAGCCATCAAGGATTGGCCTAAGGGATATATCCATCACTCAACGCCTTCAAGAAGGCGACAATGGCTGCCTCCTCCTCAGGCGTCAGGCCCAGATTCCCCAGTTCGTCGACGTTGACATTTTCGGCCACCTCGGGCGCCGGCCAGCAACTCGCCGCCAGAGCCTCTGCTTCGGTGTATGCAGCCAGGACACGTCGGCTTCACATCGCGCGTGTTGTAGAAGTGCACGATGCCCTCGAGCGTCTTGAAGTAGCCGTTGTGGCCGTACGCCTTGACGAAGCCTTCATACGGACGCAGATCGACATTGCGCAGCGTCGGCACCTTGTGCTTGCCCCACTCTGCCATGTAGACATCCTCCGGATAGTCAGCATTCTGCAGGAAGCCGCCCAGACCCGGGTCGACGAAGTCGGGCGCGACACCGGCCGGATTCTCCGGATTCTGCGGTACGCCCAGATTGTCAAAGGTGTAGTCTGTGAAGAGCGCCTCCTGGCCGTTGCTGATATGGCAGCGATGGCACATGCCCTTGCCGCGGAAGAGCGCATAGCCCTTCTGCTCCTCTTTGCTCAGCTTGGCCATGCCGGCAAAGGTGTAGTCGTATTTCGAGGTGAAGGCGTTGACCTCGGGCGACTCCTCATAGGCGGCGATGGAGAGGGCGATGTTGTCGTAGGCCATGTCTGACTCTACCGATTTCGTCAGACAGAGCAACCGTTGCGCCTTCTGTGGCACATACAGCATCCACATCCGCGGGCCACGCAATATCACAGGCTCCGTCGCCCCATACTTCCTCAAAAGTGACCGGATAGTCCCCGGAACCACGGGGTTACAGACTCGATAGACGACGCAGGCGCTGTCCGGCAGGGCCTGTTCGACCCGGATTCAGGAACGGACCCTGGGCCTGGTCGGCGGCTGGGTTGCCCAGCTTCTCACCGGTAGCGCGTCCGTCCCAGAAATTGCCGCCCACGAAGTCAGGCCCTTCTTGTCCTGAGAGAAGATCGGGCTCTGCGTGGCGTAGGCCGAGCTCGGCGGCTTGCGGTCGCCAAATCGGCCGGGAATCGAACCCTCGTAGACCGAGCCGCCGGCGTTGATCGCAGAATCCGGTCCGGTCCAGCCGGCCTCCGGGCCATGGCAAGACGGCACACGACTGGTTCTGGTTGATCGAGAGATTCTCATCGAAAAAGATCGACTTGCCCAGCTGTTCTGTGGGCGTCAATGTGGGGTCCTGCGCCGCGACGGTGCCGGCCCATGCCACCGCTAACAAGCACGGCACAGGCCAGCGGAACGATGATCAAGAGTGTCTTGACGTTCATGATTGTTTCTCCCTTTGTAGTGAAAAGTGTAACGCTGTAGTCCGGGGGAACATCAAGAACACACGGATACCTCTCCAGCCACCACAAACCAGATTTCTAGCAGAAACCTGGTTTGTCCGTTTCAACGCAAACTTGGCAGTACATTAACCGACGCGCGCCGTCAGGTATTTGATGAGGCCGTCCAGGGTGTTGACCTGGCCGTAATCCGCCTCCGGGATCTCGACACCCACACTTTCATTCAACCCGATCAGAAAGTTGAGGAAGTCGAATGAGTCGATGTCCAGCGCCTCACGAATGTCCTCATCAGGCTCCAGATCGTCGAAGTCTGCCTCGGGCGCAATCTGACCCAGAGTCTCGAAGATCAGCACCTTCAGTTCGTCGGCGGCATATGTCTTGACAGCAGGCATCATTGTTTCCTTTCACAGTTGCCGATATTCCTAGTTCAGTTGGGCGTGAATACCACGACAGAAAAATCAGCCGTTTCAGTCGAGTACGATGACTATTTATCTGTCTGATTATTCCTGCCGGGATTCACTAGTAGGGGCGTACCCTTGCGGTCGCCCGCAGTTGGTAACTGCAAGGATATGCCCCTACATATCTATTTCCACAGTGACGCCGGCTCCTGCAACAGCTTGTTCAGGATATCCAGAAACTCGCCGCCGGTGCGGCCGTCGGTGGCGCGGTGATCGCCGGCCAGGGTGGCGTGGACGACGGGTCGGACGCCGATCATGCCGTTCTCGACCCAGACTTCGTCGCTGATCTTGCCGAAGCCGACCAGCGCCACCTGCGGCGGATAGATGACGCCGAAGACCTTCTCGACGCCCATGTCGCCCAGACTGGTGAGGGTGATGGTGGCGTCGGTCAGCTCCGAGCTGCGCAGCCGACCGGCGCGGGTGCGCATGATCAGATCGCGCATGGCCGCCATCAGTTCGTCCATGTCCTTGAGATCGGCGTGGTGGATGGCCGGCGTGATCAGGCCGCCCTGGCGCAGCGCGATGGCAAAGCCGATGTGGATGCCCTCGGCGGCCTGGAAGCGATCGTCGATCCAGAAGCCGTTGAGCGCCGGCACCTTGGCCAGCCCCAGCGCCACGGCCTTGATCAGCAGCACCGCCGGCAGCACCCGATCCTTGATCGAACGCTTCGCGTTCTCGGCCTCCAGCCACGCCAGCGCCGTGCTCATGTCGATGCGCGTTTCCAGATAGTAGTGCGGAATGTCGCGGTTGGAGCGCGCCATGGCCGCGGCAATGGCCTTGCGCATGCTGAGTCTGGAAGGCGTCGGCCGCCTGCTTCTTGGCCGCTTGTTGCCGGCTGCTTTGTCCGCATCTTGGCGCCTAGGCAACCTCGGCCGGCGCGGCGGCGTCTTTACGTGGGCTCCGGCCGTGCGGATGCGCGGGGTCGTCGTACGGCCTCGGCCGCCGCTTCCACATCGTCCCGACTGATCGCACCGTGTGGGCCCGATCCCTCGATCGTCGCCAGGTCGACGCCCAACTCCTCGGCCAGCTTGCTCGCCAGCGGCGAGACGCGGATGCGATGGCCGTTGGTCGCCGGCGCGACCGTCGCGGCGCGCGACGGTTTCGCAGGCGCTGCTGCCGCGGCACGGTCTGCGACAGCTTCGGCCACCGGCTCGGCGATCGCTGCGCCGGTGCAGTGGCCGCTCGTCATCGCCTGAGGATGATGGCCAGAGCTGGCCCGACCGGCACCTCCGCGCCTTCGGCGACCAGCAGTTCGGCCGACGACGCCATCTTCAAAGACCTCCACTTCGATGTCGCCCTTTTCCGTGCCGACCACGGCCATGACCTGCGCCGCGTGTCGACCGTGTCGCCCGGCTTGACCAACCATTCGAGCAGCGTGCCCGATTCCATGTCGGCGCCCAGGCTGGGCATAATGAACTCAGCCATTGACCATCCTCCTTACTGCGGCGACGATGTCCGGCGCCATGGGCATGGCCGCCTCTTCCAGATGTTTCGGATAGGGCATGGGCACTTCCGCGCCGCAGAGCCGCTCGACCGGCTGATCCAGTTCGTAGAAGGCCTGCTCCATGATGCGGGCGCTGATTTCGGCGGAGATGCCGCCGCTGCGCCAGCCTTCGTCGACGATCAGCACGCGATGGGTCTTGGCCACCGAGGCCATGATCGTCGTCGTCGTCCAGCGGGCGCAGCGTGCGCAGGTCGATGACCTCGACAGTCGATGCCGTCTTCGCGCCAGTGTCTCGGCGGCTTCCAGCGCACGGAAGAGGCTGGCACTGTAGGTCAGAATGGTCAGATCCGTTCCCGTCACGCATCACTTTGGCCTTGTCGATTTCGACCTTGCCGCGCTTGACCGGCAGCACGCCCTTCATGTTGTAGAGCAGCGAGTTCTCGAAGATCAGCACCGGGTCCGGGTCTTCCAGCGCCGCCAGCAACATGCCGCGGGCAGTCCTCCACCGTGGCCGGCGTCAGCACCTTGATGCCCGGGATGTGGGCGTACCAGCCTTCCAGGCTGTGCGAGTGTTGGGCGGCCAGCTGCTTGCCGCCGCCGGTCGACATGCGAATGACAACCGGCACGTTGAACTGGCCGCCCGACATGTGCAGCAGCGTGGCCGCGTTGTTGAGAATCTGGTCGGCGGCCAGCATGCTGAAGTTGCAGGTCATGACCTCGACGATGGGCCGCATGCCGGCCAGCGCCGCGCCGATGCCGGCGCCGGTGAAGACCGACTCGGCCAGCGGCGTGTCGCGGATGCGCTCCGGGCCGAACTCCTGCGAACAGCCCCTTGCTGACGGCGAAGCAGCCGCCGTAGCGGCCCACGTCCTCGCCCATGAGGAAGACCCGTTCGTCGGTGTCCAGCGCCTGGCGCATGCGCCTCGCGCACCGCCTCGCGGTAGGTCATCTCGACCGTCTCCCGGCCGGTATCCGGCGTCATCATACGGATAGATGTCTTCCGCCGCATCTTCGGAGTAGACGAAGCGGGTCAGTTCTTCCACCGGTTCCCACGTGCCCGTCTTCGGCAAACTCGACCGCCTCGTCGATCTCCGGCCTCGACCTCTGCCTCGAGCTCGTCCAGATCGTCGTCGTTGGCCAGTCCTGTTCTCCCAGAGGTAGTCGAAGAAGATCGGAATCGGATCGCGATGTCTCCACTCTTCGACCTCGCTCTTCTCGCGATAGAGTTCGGCGTCGAACATGGAGTGGGCCCGGAAGCGATAGGTTCGGCCTCGATGAAACGCGGCCCTTTGCCGCTGCGCACGGCGTCCGCATAACTTCGTGGCCAGCTCCATCACGGCCAGCACATCCATGCCGTCCACCGTCTGCGGACTCGATCTTGTAGCTGGCTGCCTTCTTGGCGATGTTGGTCTCCGACTCCGAGTACTCGAGCGCCGTGCCCATGCCGTAGTGGTTGTTCTCGCAGACCCAGAGCACCGGCAGCTCCCAGAGCGCACAGAGGTTCATGGCCTCGTGGAATTCGCCTTCGGCCACGGCGCCGTCGCCGAAGAAGCAGCAGGTGACGCGGTCGACGCCCCGCAGCTTGTCGGCCAGCGCCATGCCGACGGCCAGGGGCAGGTGGCCGCCGACGATGGCGTTGCCGCCGTAGAAGCGGGTCTCCTTGTCGAAGAGGTGCATGGAGCCGCCGCGCCCGCGGCTGCAGCCCTCCTGTTTGCCGTAGAGTTCGGCCATGATGCTGCCGGCAGACATGCCGCGGGCCAGCGCTTGGCCATGCTCGCGATAGGTGGCGATGATGTTGTCTTCGGGCGTCAGCGCCTGCATCACGCCGACGGCCACGGCTTCTTCGCCGTTGTAGAGGTGCAGGAAGCCGCGGATCTTGGTCGCACTGTAGAGTTCGGCCGCTTTCTCTTCCAGCCGGCGGATGCGCAGCATTTCGTGCAGCAGATGCAGCCCTGCTCACGATCGATGACCGGTCTCTTCGCGCCTGCCCTCTGAGCAGCCGGCGGATCGCGTGTGACGGTTGGTCGTAGACATGAGTTGCCTCCCCATTGAGTAGTACAGTTGGACGTGACTTCCTCCACAGAAACCCGAGCGTCACTACCTCCGGCAGGAACCGTATCACTGCATTGCCGGGATTCTCTGCATCTCCGGCTCTTCTTCTTCCCCTGTCTCCAGCGTCGACGTGTCTCCTTCCGGCAGACCCAGATCGCGGGCCTTGAGCAGGCGGCGCATGATCTTGCCGCTGCGCGTCTTGGGCAGGTTGTCCTCGAACTCGATCAGCTTGGGCGCCACGGCCGAGCCGAGCTTCTTGCGTCCAAAGCCGAGCAGTTCCAGCCGCAGCTCTTCGCTCGGCTCGTAGGGCGGCTTGAGCGAGACAAAGGCCTTGACGATCTGGCCGATGACCGGGTCCGGCACGCCGATGACGCCGGCCTCGGCCACCGCCGGATGCTCCATCAGCGCGCTCTCCACCTCGAACGGGCCGACCATGTGCCCGGCCGTCTTGATGATGTCGTCGGCGCGGCCGATGAACCAGAAGTAGCCGTCCTCGTCCATCTCGGCCAGGTCGCCGGAGATGTACCAGCCGTCCACGAAGCACTTGTGCGTAGCGCTCTTCGTCGTGGAGATAGCCGCGGAACATGGAGGGCCAGCCCGGCTGCAGCGCCAGATGCCCTTCGACATTGGGCTCGTCGATGACGCGCACATGGCCGTCTTCCAGCTTCTCGACGATCGCGGCCTCGATGCCCGGCAGCGGCTTGCCCATGGAACCGGGGCGGATGTCCATGGCCGCATAGTTGGCGATCATGATGCCGCCGGTCTCGGTCTGCCACCAGTTGTCGTGGATGCGGCAGGTCGAGCATCTTCATGCCCCAGACGACGGCCTCCGGGTTGAGCGGTTCGCCGACGCTGGCGAGAAGCGCAGGTTGCTCAGGTCGTACTCCTGCACGCGGATCCATGTCCAGCGCATGAGCCGGCGGATGGCCGTGGGCGCCGTGTACCAGACGGTGACCTTCTGTTCCTCCAGCATGTCGTACCAGCGGTCGGCGTCGAACTCGGCCTCGTCGACGATCATGGTGACGCCGTGGCAGAGGGGCGCGCTGATGCCGTAGGAGGTGCCGGTCACCCAGCCGGGATCGGCCGTGCACCAGAAGATGTCGTCCGGATGCAGATCCAGCGCGTATTTGCCGGTCATGTAGTGGACGGTAGACCGCGTTGTGGACGTGGATGGCGCCCTTGGGTCGTCCGGTGGTGCCGCTGGTGAAGTGCAGCAGCGCCATGTCCTCCGGGTCGGTGGGCGGGATGGTGAATTCGGGCGAGGCCTCGGCCATCAGCTTGGGCAGCGAGAGCACATCCTCGTTGAGGTCCTCGTCCGACATCGATCAGCAGGACGAACTCAAGTCGCGGCAGCTCGTGGCATCTGCTTGGCGATCTTGCGCTTGTAGAGCGGCTCGGTCGTGACCAGCACCTTGCCGTCGCCGATGGTCAGGCGTTGTGCAATCGGCTCGGGGCCGAAGGCCGAGAAGAGCGGGCAGAGCACGCTGGTGTTCTTGAGCGTGCCCAGCACGGCGATGTAGAGCGCCGGGATGCGGCCGGCCAGCACAAAGACGCGGTCGCCCTTGCCGATGCCGAGCTTCTGCAGCACGTTGGCGAAACGGTTGCTCTGCTCGCTTCAGCTCGCCATAGGTGAAGTCGCGCACTTCGCCGCGCTTGCCGAGCCAGCGCATGGCCACCTTGTCGCGCTTCGGGCCGTCGGCGTGGCGATCGACGGCTTCGTGGGCGATGTTCAGCCCTTTTCCGTCGGGAAGCCCGACAAGCTCTGCCCGAATCGCCTCCCACGAGAAATTGGCGCGAGCGAACTCATAGTCGGCTAGGTTTGGTTTAACGACAGATAGGTCCAGGTTCTTGTGGACCGGCTCCCATTCCATCGCTCTAGACTCCTTTCTATGATTTGAGCGTTCGGTAATGAAAAGAGGGATTGTGAAATATATCACTATTGTATGAAAGGGCCGGATACATAATGGCTACAAACTGGCTACAAACGGGCCCAAATTTGGAGGTACGCCTCGATTTTCTGTCCATTCGCCGCGTGCTACAATCCTAAAGATAATCGTTTTTCGCCACAATTATTAAGGGCTGACTGCGAGTTAGAAATTCCAAAATCCTCCCACAGTCTGTATCGGATGTTGGGAGGATTACGGCTGTGGTAATTCCACCGCACGGCGCGAAACTGACCACGACGCCTCAGTCGTCCAATTGGACTTGGGAGGTATGAATGTACGATCACGAATCCTATCTTTCGCCACTGACATGGCGTTATGGCAGCGACGAAATGAGGCGCCTCTGGAGCGAGGCCAACAAACGGCGTCTGTTGCGCAAGTTCTGGGTTGCTCTGGCGGAAGCACAATGTGAGGCCGGGTTGGTCACACCAGAACAGGTCGCGGACTTGGCCGCCCATCGGAATCAGATCGACATCCCGCGGCGCAGAGGAAATCGAGCGCGAGATTCGGCATGACCTCATGGCGGAGATCAAGACCTATGCTGAACAGTGCCCCATAGGTGGCCCAATTATTCATCTGGGGGCGACGTCCATGGACGTATTGGACAATGTCGATGCCCTGCGGCTTCGGTCTGGTCTGGACCTGTTGATCGAACAGCTCCGGCATCTGTTGGCATCCCTGGCCGGGCGAGTCGAGGCGGAAGCGGGTACGGCTGCAATTGCGTTCACCCATATTCAGCCCGCCGAACCAACCACAGTCGGCTATCGATTGGCACAGTATGCACAGGATCTGCTGATTGACTTCGAAGAGCTGCAGCGGGTTCGCAGCCGTGTTCGTGGCAAGGGGCTCAAGGGTGCAGTGGGTACATCAGCCAGCTACACGCAGTTGCTGGATGGCTCCGGTTGGAGCGCACGCCAACTGGAACAGCGTGTCATGCAGAAGCTCGAATTGGATGCCTTTGAGGCAGCGACCCAGACCTATCCCCGCAAACAAGACTGGTTGATCCTCAATGCCTTGGCTGGGCTCAGTGGTAGCCTGCACAAATTCGCGTTCGATCTCAGGTTGTTGCAGAGTCCGCCAATCGGAGAATGGAGTGAACCATTTGGGACTAAACAGGTGGGATCCAGTGCGATGCCCTTTAAGCGCAATCCGATTGCGGCGGAAAACATCGACAGCTTGACACGTCTGGTCGCGTCGTTGCCGCGTGTGGCATGGGACAATGCAGCGCTGAGCTTGTTGGAACGGACGCTGGACGATTCAGCCAATCGACGCTTCATCCTGCCGGAAGCGTTTCTGGTCACGGATGAAGTGCTCCGGCACGCGAGGCGATTGGTGGAAGGCATGCGCTTCTGGGCAGGGCCCATCGCTCGCAACTTGCGCGATTACGGCATATTTGCCGCCACAGAGCGTATTTTGATGGCGGCTGTCAAGGCTGGTGGAGATCGCCAGGAAATGCACGAGGTGATTCGGGAAAACAGCCTCAAGGCATGGGCGGCGTTGCAGGAGGGACGATCGAACCCGTTGGCCGATCTGTTGGTCGCCGATCGCCGTGTTGCGGCGCTATTGGGCGAACACGAGATTCGGGAGATGCTGGACGCAACGGGTCATCTTGGCGATGCCAGCGCGCACGCTGGCCATTGCCCGATCCGTGCGGGCGGCAGTGGTGTAGTGTCACGCTTGTCGTACGTTACGGGGAATCGGCGCGAGGATTGATGCGGTTCCGTGTGGCGAATCTATTGGAATTGTCCGGCAAAGTCATCGTGATGGCTGCCGATTAATGATGCCCTATCGGCGCAGTCTGCTGAAGAAGACGAGAAAGCAATACGACAGAGAAAAAGAAGGGGACAGGCGTCAGATGTTGCCCCTGTCCCCTCTTTTTCGCGCTGTTGCAAGCCGGTTCGATGGCCTGATTAACGATTGAGCACCATCGGCAGGTAAATTTTCTGGTTTTGTGTTCCAGACAGTCGAATGTTGGTGTCAGATTCTGCTGCGTCTGCGATAACCTCACAGGACGGATCGAGGAGATCGCTACGACATAGTTCGATCCAGTCCGTATAGCTGCTGACACGGGTATAGACGCCATATTTGTACGGCAACGCACATCCCTGACCCCAGCTTACGATACCGACTTGCTCCCAGCCGTCATCCGTCTCAAGAAAGAGCGGACCACCGCTATCGCCATAGCATGCATCTTTGCCGCCGTCTTGGGATCCGGCGCAGATCATGTTGTCGGCAACACGGCCGCCGTAGGATTTACGCTGATTGCAGACATCGTTGGCGACAACCGGCACAGTGACTTGCTGAAGGGTGGTTGAGAATTCACCATTTCCCCTTGATCCCCAACCCACGACTGTCACTTCACCGTTGTCCAAAGCTATAGAGTTTTCCGGTTTCGCGAGCAATGTCGGGGTGTAAGCGACGGATTTCGTCAACTTGATCAGGGCAATATCGTGCTGGGGTGCTGCAGTTTCGTAATCGCTGTGATAGATGATGCGGGTGGCAGCGAGCTCTTGACCGTCGCTGTCCAGCAGGTCGTGGCGCCCTGCAACAATCGTAATATCTGTGACTTGGTAGTCCATCACACAGTGTGCAGCTGTCAAGACCCACTCTTCGTCGATCAGTGTTCCTCCACAAATGTGGTCACTCCGCGCATCTGTGCTACCGGCGGCGCTGATCGCGACGGCAGCAGGCCAGACGCCCGGTTCTGCATCATTGCCGCCGACAATGGTTGGCGAATCGGCCAGCACCGGCGAAGCGTCTGCTGCACCGAGCGAAAGCATGAGCATCGCGATTCCAACAGTTGCCAATAGTGTTGTGCCGCGCAACGTACGGCTCACAATTTTCTGTCTTTTGAACATGTGAAGAAGAACTTCTATGTTGATTCACCATCAAACTTCATTCTGTGAAAACCATCATAGGCACTAAATGTCGACTTTTGGGTTACACTTTGCTTGCAGAGGAATCAGGATCCGTATTCGTAGATAACTTTTATTCTCGGAAAATGCCGAGGGCGCGTTCAAAACAAAAGCGGGGAGCCGATCGGCTCCCCGCTTTTGTTTTGTCGGCTATTGCCGTTTTTGTCTTATGAACGGTCCAAAGGGATCCTTACTCGTTCTCTCCCACCTGCTGTTTGAGCCACGCCTCGATAAACATGTCGATGTCACCGTCCAGCACCGCGGCTGTGTTGCCGGTTTCGACGTCCGTGCGCAGGTCCTTGACCATCTGATAGGGATGCAGTACGTAGCTGCGGATCTGGGTGCCAAAATCGGCATGGACATTGTCGCCCTTCAGCTGTGCCTTCTCTTCGGCAAGCCGTTCCTGTTCCATTTCGTAGAGCTTGCCGCGCAGCACCCGCATGGCCGACGCCTTGTTCTGCGTCTGGCTGCGTTCATTCTGGCAGGTGACGACGATACCGGTGGGCAGGTGGCGGATGCGTACGGCTGTAGCGTTCTTCTGTACATTTTGGCCGCCGGCGCCACCGCTCAGATAGACCTCGACCTCGATCTCCTTGGGGTCGATCTCGATGTCGATATCTTCGTCCAGCACCGGCATGACCTCGACCTTGGCGAAGCTGGTGTGGCGTCGGCTGTTGGAGTCAAACGGACTCAGACGCACCAGCCGGTGGGTGCCCTTTTCCGCTTTGAGATTCCCGTAGGCATACGGACCCTCGACCTCGACTGTAACGCTCTTGATGCCTGCTTCTTCACCTTCGGTCATGTCGGTGATAGTTGTCTTGAAGTTGCGCTTTTCGGCCCAACGCAGATACATGCGCAGCAACATCTGCGCCCAGTCCTGGGCTTCCGTGCCGCCGGCGCCCGCATGGATGCTGAATATGGCGCATCCTGATCGTGTTCACCATTTAGGGCCAGCGCAAACTCGCGTCGTTCGAACTCCTTTTCCAAGGCTGTCGCTTCCGCTCCAATTCGGTCAGCAGGGCGGGATCGTCCTCGGCCATGGAATAGAGCTCTAGGCATCGTTGGCGCGGCGCTGCAGAGCGTCCCATGTGTCGACCGATCGCGCGTAACGCTTAACTGCTGCATCTTCTTCTGGGCCAACTGTTGATCGTCCCAAAAGCCGGCTGCAACCGACTCGGCCTCAAGCTCTGCTATTGTTTCCTCTTTGGCAGGGACGTCAAAGCCGCCCCCTGATCAGGTCCACTCGTTCGACGAGCTGAGCCAGCCGCTGTTCAAGTTCTGACATATGGCTATCCCCCTTAATCACCCAGCAAACCTTCAACAAATGCCACCGGATCAAACTCGGCGAAGTCGTCGATCTTTTCACCGGTGCCGACGAAGCGAACCGGCACGCCAAGTTCTCGCTTGATGCTCAGGACAGCACCGCCTTTGCTGGTCCCGTCCAGTTTGGTCAGTACGATTCCCGTTACGCCTGCGACCTCTTTGAAGGCCTTTGCCTGCGAGAATCGCGTTCTGGCCGGTTGACGCATCCAGGACCAGCAGCACCTCATGTGGTGCACGATGGACCTGTTTGGCAGCCACGCGCTTGATCTTCTCCAACTCCTGCATGAGATTGTATTTGGTCTGTAGACGTCCTGCGGTATCGACAATGAGCAGATTGGCTTTCCGGCTTTCCTGGCTGGCCCTGATGGCGTCGAAGACCACTGAACCTGGGTCCGAGGCAGGCGCTTGGGCGATCACGTCTACGCCGGCCCGTTCGCCCCAGACCTTGAGTTGATCGATCGCCGCCACGCGGAATGTGTCGGCGGCACCCAGAACAACTTTGCGGCCACGCTGCCGATACCAATGGGCCATCTTGCCGATGGTCGTTGTCTTACCCGAACCGTTGACGCCGACCACAAGCACGACGGTGAGAATGCGTGTTTCGTCCACGTTCAGCGGCTCATCACTGACCAGCAGGTTTACCATTTCCTGTTTGAGGGCTAGGTAGGCGTCGGCGGTGGACTTGATCATTTCGGACGTGACACGCGTTCGTGTCTGTTCCACCAAGTCCAACGTCGTCGGCAAGCCCACGTCGCCGATGATGAGTGCTTCTTCTAGCTCGTCCCAAAGCTCATCCGTGATTTCGTTGACCTGGAAAATTGTGCCGATGCGGTCGAAAAACGTGGCGCGGGTTTTCTTGAGGCTCGCTTCGAGCTTGGCTTCATCGTCAGTTAGTTCTTCTTCTTTCCCAAACAACCGCCGCAGCAAAGTCTCTCTCCTTGGATCGCTGAATTTTGCAGCATGTCCGTCCGTATGAGTAGGGCCCATACAAACGAAAACGCGGCCCAAACCGCGCCTCAAAAGTATTTGAAGTATATCATGGCGAGCTCCGTGAAACCAAAGGACAACCGCAGTTTTTCAGGGCTTCTTACCTACAATTGTCGATACCGCGGAGTGGGGCGATTGAGCCGGCGCCATTGACCGCCGATCGAGAAGGTGGAGCGCATGCGCTCCACCTTCTCTATTCACTCAATCACGTAAGTCACATTGGAGTGGCAAATCGTCTCCAACTCAATTGGTATTAGCCTTCGGCGCCGGGCGGAGGACTGACAGGGCCGCTGAACTGCATGATCGTCAAGGCGCCGCCTTGGGGATCACGCACAACGCTGAATCGCCCGATCTCACCGGCCTCGGTTGGAGGGACAAGCAACGAACCTCCGAGTTCTTGTGCTTTGGCCGCAGCTGCATCCAAGTCTTCGACCATTATGTAGACGCTCCAGTTTGGCGGCACATTTCCCCATGACGGATCGATCGCCATCATACCGGCCTGGGCACGGTCACCGGCCATGAACACGACATAGCCATTTTCGTCCGTTTGGTTGGTCCAGCCGAAGACGGAGCCATAGAAGCTCTTGGCACGCTCAACGTCGTTGGTCTGGAGTTCATTCCAAACCAGCGTGTTGGGCATATTGACCAACTGGGCGCCGATGTGATTCTTTGGCTGCCAGACACCGAACACCGCCCCCATGGGATCCTGGATCATGGTCATGCGCCCCTCGTTCATCACATCCATGGGGGGGAACATGACCGTGCCGCCCGCCTCCTGTGCCCTGGACGCAACGGCATTCACATCGTCATGCTTGACATAGGACGTCCAGATGGGCGGAACGCCCTGTGCCTCCATGTTGGGATCCATGGGGCCAAGTCCGGCTACGGACTTGCCTGCAATCTCCATCCTGGAATAGACGGTGCCCATATCGGTCGGCACATCATTCGCCTCCCAGCCGAAGAGCCCCTGATAGAAGGTCTTTGCGCCGGCAGTGTCGTTTGTTGCCAGATCAATCCAACAGAAGATCCCATTCGGGTACTCAGTTACAACATGCATCCTTTCCTCCATTCTCAAAGCTTCCACCGAGCAATTCGTCGTGCACTGTTCATCCTATCGAGCAGTATAACACGATTAGAACATATGGTCTAGTGTCAATTCGCCTGTGGGTGCATACCACATTTTGGGGCTTCCTCAAGGAGATTCGTTTCGTGCTGTCGACGGGCGCCCCGGAAAATGGGATGCACCCTTTGCCTGTTGCCCAGCGCAGAGTTCTTGACGCAATATCAGGTGGAAAGACGCGCATTTTGCCCGAGGCGCGGCAGGCGCTGCTTTCAATTTGACATCGTTGACGCGTCGAACTCGTCAAAACCGAAATCCGTATGAGAATATGATTTTTGTAGGTCGGGCATCCTTGCCTGACACGGTTGGAGTACGACGATCAGTCAGGTTGGAGAGAGCGGTCGGGCAGGGATGCGCCGACCTACGAACTCATGATCTCGTAGCGCCGTCAGTTCAGGTATTTGTCCAGAAATAGATTCCCGGAAGGTCGGGGTGTAATACTTGGACGCTCACGAGCCGTGTATCTCACCGGTGAGCGCGTTGATCAGCGCATCCAGATCCTCTTGACTGTTGTAGGCCTGTACGGAGATTCGTACAAAGGTGCGGCCGTTCCACTGCACGATCGGCGCTTCCACCAGATGGTCTCTGATTAGGCTCGTGTGGAGCGCGCGTGGATCATCGACGGGTGGCAAGGGCGCGACGGCCATTTGAACATACCAGGAGTCGTTGGTGTAGGCATGCGGCTGCGAGAAATGGTCGGAGATGGTGTGCAACGTGTTCCGTAGCAGTCTGTGGCATTCGTCACGTCTTGCCGACCAATCGTGCTCGCGCAGAAAATTGATGGCTGCCGGTACCGACAAGTAGGCCGATAGATCGTTGGTGCCGAGATTTTGCTGTCTATTGAGGAATTGTGAACCCAAATCATTGCCCGGCGATGGTGTCCATCCCCAACCGACTACCAACGGTTCCACCATCTCCTGCACCGACGGGCGGACATAGAGAAAGGCCGCACCTTTCGGCGCGCAGAGCCATTTGTGTGCGTTGCCGAAGTAGAAGTCAGCGTCGAGCCCACGAAGGTTCAAATCGATCTGCCCGGGCGCGTGCGCGCCGTCAATTGCCGTCAAGATGCCGGCCGCTCGAGCACGCCGGCAGATCTCGCGCACCGGCAGGGTCAGCGCCGTCGGCGAGGTGATGTGACTCAGGAAGATGACGCGGGTACGATCGCTCACGCCGGCCCACAGCTCATCAATCAACTGCTCCGGTTCGTGTGCCGGTATCGTCAGCGGGTGCCGCACAACCGCGACGCCGGCCTGACGCGCCGTGTATTCCCATGCATTTAGACAGGCACCGTACTCATGATCGGTCGTCAGTATTTCGTCTCCGCGGTTGAACCGTACGGAGCGGGCAACCACATTGGCGGCATGGGTCGCATTGGGAACGAAGACCAGGTTATCCGTATCGGTCCCGACATAGTCTGCCAGCGCCTGCCGCGCGAACAATAACTGGTCGGAGAGATCGCGCATAAAGAACTGTACGGGCTGTTCTTCGAGCCGCAACTGCCAGGCCTGGTAGGCCTCAAAGACCGGGCGCGGCGTTGCGCCGAACGAACCATGGTTGAGATAGTGAACGGACGGGTTAAGCAGAAAAAGATGACGTAGCGTCTCCATCAGGTGGCCCTCGTGCGCTTCTGGTAGGAACTGGTAGGAAATCGTGCCGCCGGCCGATTCAAACAGCGACATGTCAACCCGTTTGGTTGGCGGCAATATTTTATTTTTACGAGAAATTTATCTCAGTTTAATATCGATTTAATTCGGGTCGAGCATATTATATGTGCGCTGTTGTTCAAAGTCGGTGTCCCCTCCTCACCGACGACCCTAAAGCCCTGGTTAGCCCCTCTGCTACCGGGGCTTTTTCTTTTTGTTGCGTCCGGCACCGGACTTTTTAGGGGCTGTTGATTTGTGGCGCAACTCGTTGGTATAATAACTCACGGAACCGCGGCACCGTGAAAATTCGTTCCGTCGTTTTGCTTCCGAAGGCATCTCTTTCTGTTTACCTTGGCCAATCCATAGTCCTGACCGTCGAACATCCCTCGTCTCCCGGCGTGTTGATCGTCTCATGCACACATTATTCAAGTATTGGATCATGTTCCTCGTCCGCACTTGAGGTACATTGTCCAATATTCGAGTGTCTCTCTATCAGGTTTGTGGGGCATGCGCTTTGCGATCTTTGATGATTGTCTCCGGGTCGCGTATCAATTGGCATCAGCGATTGGCTGGTCGTAGCGTGGCCAATCCTGGCTATCTGAAGGCGTAATCGCTAACATGCTGCATGAGGATTCGGTCAAACTGTTCGAGTCCGCCGTAGTGATTGTCCGGCCCGACATACCCACGAGTTCCAGTCTATCGAGGCTGAGAAGGAGAAAGCCCATGTTAAATCTTGCGGTCTTGCTGGAAGACAGTGCCCGCGAGGTCCCGGAGCGCATCGCCGTGATCTACAATGACATCAAGCTCTCCTATGCCGCCGTCAACGCTGCTGCCAATCAGGTTGCCAACGGACTGGCCACGCGCGGCATCGGTCTCGGCGACAAGGTAGCGCTTTCGTGTCCCAATCTGCCTTATTTCCCCATCGTCTACTACGGCATACTCAAGACAGGTGCCACCGTTGTGCCGCTGAATGTTCTGCTGCGCGGGCGTGAAGTCGCGTACCACTTGGCAGACTCTGATGCCAAGGCATACTTTTGCTTCCAGGGCACTCCTGAGTTGCCCATAGGCCAATTCGGCCATGAAGGATACAGCGCGGTCGAGAGTTGCGAACACTTCTTCCTGATCACCGCAGATCCCGCGGCGGCTTCGCCCATCGACGGGACCATGACGCTGGGGCAGATGATGCACAATCAGTCGCCCGCCTTCCCGACGGCGCAGACCAGTGAAATCGACACTGCCGTAATCTTGTACACCAGCGGCACCACAGGCCAGCCCAAGGGTGCCGAGTTGAGCCACTCCAACATGGTGATGAACGCGCGTGTCAGTGCGGACAATCTGTTTGTGAGAAGAGATCGCCACGTCCACCTGATTACGCTGCCCCTTTTCCACTCATTCGGACAGACGTGCCAGATGAACACCGGCTTCTATCAGAAGGCAAGCTTGTCGCTGCTGGCCCGCTTTGATCCCGATGCTGCGTTGGCGATCATGGAACGTGACGCCGTGACCAGCTTTGCGGGTGTGCCGACAATGTACTGGGCAATTCTAAACCACCCAGGGGCAGATAAGTATGATCTCGCCAAAATCGCCGATACATTGGAGATGGCCGCTTCGGGTGGTTCGGCGTTGCCGGTCGAGGTCATCAAGGGATTCAAACAAAGATTTGACGTCGACATCCTGGAGGGATACGGTCTATCGGAGACGAGTCCTGTGGCGACGTTCAACCGCCCCGACAAGCCCACGAAAGCCGGCTCTGTTGGGCTGCCGATTTGGGGCGTAGATGTGCGCGTGGTCGACCTCAATGACGAAGACGTCGCCACCGGCGAAATGGGTGAGATTGTTATACGTGGTCACAATATTATGAAGGGCTACTACAAGCGGCCCGACGCCACTGCTGAGTGTATGAAGAACGGCTGGTTCCACTCCGGCGATATCGGTTTAATCGACGAGGATGGTTATCTGTACATCACCGATCGCGTCAAGGATATGATTATCCGTGGCGGTTTCAACGTCTATCCTCGCGAGATCGAGGAGGTGATGATGACCAACCCGGCCGTCAGCTTGGCAGCGGTGGTCGGTGTGCCCCACGACAGGCACGGCGAGGAAATCAAGGCGTATGTGATTTTGAAGGATGGCGCAGCGATGACGGCAGAAGAAATCATAGACTGGTGCAAGGACACTATGGCAGGTTACAAGTATCCTCGGCTGGTGGAAATCCGTGATTCGCTGCCAATGACCGCCACAGGAAAGATATTGAAGCGCGAGCTACGGGAATAATCCAGAAAGTGATAAGTTGCGGAAGATGAATCGATCCGGGCCATAATCATTCGATTCATCTTCCGCAACTCGCCATCGCTTATTTCGGCAAGTGATTCTCTGAGCAATTGTGGGGCGGCGGCAGCGAATCAATGCGGAGCTTGCTACGGAAAACATACCAACCGTGTCGTGCAAGGATGCCCGACCTACGAAACCCGTGTTTTCATAAGGATTTCATCTAGACAGGTTGCAGTGTTGCCGGCGCAGTCGAACCTTCTCGATCCCACGGAATATCCTCACGCCAGCGCGAGCTGGTCAGAATCTTCTCGTAGTTGACACGATCCCTGTAGCGTCCCGCAACATCGATGACTTCCTCTAGCAGCCCATCGCTCAAGGTGACCGGATCAAGCCCCAGTGCCATAAATTGGTCGTTGCGCACCACCAGCTCGTTTTCCAGCGACTCATTGCGCGGGTTGACATAGTAGCGAATTTCTGCCCCGGTCATCCGAGCGACCAGTGCGGCCAGATCGCGAACCCGGTGGGTTTCGGTGGTCTGGTTGAAGATCTTGACGCGTTCTCCCGTAGCCGGTGGATTTTCCACGGCCAGTTTGACGCAGCGCACCGTGTCACGGATGTGGATGAAGGCGCGCGTCTGACCGCCGGTGCCGTAGATTGTCAACGGATGGCCACTGCGGCCTGGACGAGAAAGCGATTGAGCACCGTGCCGTAGTCGCCCTCATAGTCGAAACGATTGATCAGATGCCGGGTGCGTCACCGTCTCTGCCGTGTTGGTGCCCCAGACGATGCCCTGATGCAGATCGGTGATCCGTAGGTCATCGTTCTTGTTGTAGTAGTAGAAAAGCAGCGCGTCGAGCGTCTTGGTCATGTGGTAGATGCTGCCGGGGTTGGGCGGATAAGGAATGTCAATGTCAACGTCATTGCCGTCCACATCTACCTTGACATTCAGATAGCCCTCCGGAATGCTCATGCCGGCGGTGCCATAGCCATAGACGCCCATGGTGCCCAGGTGGACCAAATGCACGTCCACGCCCGATTCGACAATCGCGCAGAGCACGTTGTGGGTACCGTTGACATTGTTGTCCACTGTGTAGCGCTTGTGCCTGGGCGACTTCATGGAGTAGGGTGCAGCCCTCTGTTCGGCGAAGTGCACGATGGATTGCGGCTCGAATGTCGCTGATCAGCGTTGTCAACTCATGGTAGTCCTCGGCAATGTTCAGATCTACATACTGAATCTGACGCCCTGAGACCTCCTCCCAGGCGCGGATGCGATTTTCGATGGTCTCGATGGGCGTCAACGATCGGGTGCCCAACTCGACGTCGATCTTGCGGCGCGAGAGGTTGTCGACGATGGTGATTTCATAGCCCGCCTGCGGACAGATGTAGGCTGGTGGGCCAGCCGCAGAAACCGTCGCCACCGAGGACAATGATGCGCCCCTTGCTTTCAAACATAATTCTCCTCCCAAATGCATAGTCGATGCCGGTGGAAATCGTTCGCTTGCGAGAGTTGGCTTACCACCGACTCTAATCGCTTGTCTTTGCCGCCCAACAGTCTGATTATTAGAGTGTCCAACGCACCTGGTCGACGGCCACAGCGATCGATGCAAAATGATCTCTGTGTTTCACTCCATATCCCCTACTGTAGAACGTCATTGAGAATACTGGATGATGACGGCCATCGCCAAATTTTGTGCCGAACGTTCGGTCCAGAGTGGCACCATTGTATCATCGTCTTGAACAGTAGCGCGCATAGTTCAGCAATCCGGAAACTGCTGTGCTAAACTAAACCATTCTGTGGAATTGTGCCCTAATTGTCGTGCAGATTGTTGTCGTGCAGATTGCTCTTGAAGCCTGGTGTTGTTCCCGGCATCGAAGGAAAGACAACCGCTGATGACCCGCTTACCCGATAGTCTCAAGATCGCACTCTTTACCGAGACATTTTTGCCCAAGATCGACGGGATCGTCAGCGTACTCTGTCTCGCCTTGCAGCGCATGCGTGAACAGGGCCACCAAGTCCTCCTCTTTGGTCCATCCGGTGGTCCAAGCGAGTTCGAAGGGGCTGAAATCGTTGGTGTCGGTGGGCCAAAAGTACCCCAATATCCTGAACTTCGCGCGCTTATTCCTCGCCCGCGTCTCTATCACAAGGTCAAAGAGTTCGATCCTGACATCATCCATGCGGTCAATCCCTTTGTTCTGGGTGCCTTCGGCATCTGGGCGGCACGTAGACTGGACAAGCCGCTTTTGGCGTCATTTCACACCGATCTCGCCCGCTATGCAGAGCACTTCAATATGGGGTATTCTGTCCCCGCGCTGTGGGCCTATATGCGCGGTCTGCACAACCAGGCCGATGTCAACCTTTGTCCGTCGACCGCTGTGCGCGACGAGTTGCGTGAGCATGGTTTCAGGCGTGTGCGCTGGTGGAAGCGCGGCATCGATACGGACCTCTTCACGCCCGGTCCGGCCGACCCTGCTATGCGGGCGCGCCTGAGTGGGGACCACCCGGACGACTTCCTCATCGTCAACGTCGGCCGCCAGTCACCGGAAAAGGGATTGTTCGGTCTGCGAGACGCGATTTTTCCGCAGGATGGCGTACGCCTGGCACTGATCGGCGGTGGACCGGCGCATGAGAAACTCATGGATCACTTTGCCGGTACACCCACGGTTTTTCCCGGCTATCTGCGGGGGGACGACCTGGTAAATGCCTACCGCGCAGCAGACGCGTTCATCTTCCCGTCGACCACGGAGACCTTCGGTCTCGTCGCGTTGGAGGCGATGGCCTGTCGCGTACCGGTGATTGCAGCACGCAGCGGTGGAGTGTTGGATACAGTCGTGGACGGCTACAATGGCCTGTACTTCGACCCGGAGCAACCGGATCAAATGGGCCAGCTGGTGAGCCATCTATACAGGGATCCGCAATTGCGCGATGGGCTGGCGGAAAACGCGCTTCAACATGCCCGTCGCCAATCGTGGCGCGCCACCATGGATCAACTGATCGACTACTATTACCTGGCAATGCATGTGCGCAACGGCCGGCGCGCCTCGCTCACGCCGCTCAGGTAGACCCAGTAGCTTCGATCGTTGTGGTAGATCTTTCCACGAAACGGCAGGCTTGCGTTGTTGGCGCCAGTTCCTACCTATTTGCGCCTTCGCTTGTGGCTCAGGACGGCGGCGCAAATAGGGCCTTCGTCCGTATCGACGAGCGTTTATTCGCCTATCGACACTCTTTTTGTCGATGTCACTTTGTAAGCGCCTACAGGAGCTGCGCCAACAGCAAGGTGGCCAAACCCAAAAAGATGGCGAATCCCAGGATGTCCGTTGTCGCCGTGACGAACATACTGGACCCCAATGCCGGATCGACGCCCAACCGTTTGAGCGTCATGGGAACCGTCACGCCCACCAAGGCGGCGATGATCAGATTCAGCATCATGGATGTGAAGACGATTGCGCCGAGAATGGGATTGGCGCCCCAATAGCTTGCTATCAGGCCTAGGGTAGTTCCCAACAGCAGGCCGTTCAAGATGCCGATGACAAACTCATGGCGCAGTGCGGCCCAGGCATCGCTCAGATCGATCTCACCCAACCCCAATGAACGTACGACGATCGTCATCGTCTGATTGCCGGCGTTGCCGCCCTGTGCAGCAATCACGGGCATGAAGGCTGCCAGCACGGGGATCAGCGAGATCGTCGCTTCAAACTGGGTTACGACCGATGCCGATACGCAGCGCGGTGCCCAAATTCATGTAGAGCCATGGCAGCCGATTCCGCAACGCGCGCGGAATCGGACTGAAGAGTTCCGCTTCCCTGCTGACCTGGGCAAGGCGATAGATATCCTCGGTCGCCTCCTCCTCTATGACGTCGACCACATCGTCAACTGTGACAATGCCAATCAGGCGGTGCTCCTGATCGACAACGGGCACCGCCAGCAGGTCATACCGGGCCAAGATTTGAGCGACGTCCTCCTGATCGGCCTCGGCCGGCGCCGAGATCACGTCGGTGTCCATGATCTCTTCGATCGTCTGTGCACCGTCGGCAAGGATCAAGGCGCGCAAATTGATGACACCGATCAGCTCGCGCCGCCGGTCTAGGACGTAGAGATAATAGAGCTGGCGCTCTTTGCCGTAATTCTCCTTAATAAAGCGAATGGCCTCCTCGACGGTCATCCATCGCCGTAGACAAGGCGGTACGCTGTTCATGATTCCGCCGGCCGAGTCCTCGTCAAACTCGAGCAACGGCTGAACCTCGTCGCTTTCCTCCATCTCTTCCAGGAGTTCACTGACGACGGCTTCGTCATCAATTTCGCCGAGCAGGTCCGCTGCCATGTCCGGTTCCATGGCATCCAGCACATCGGCCAGGGTCTCGACGTCGAGATGCTCGGCGACTTCCAACATTTCGTCCTCGTCGAGCTGTTCGAGAATATCGGCAAGTTCGCGCGGAGTAAGGCGTTGCGCCAGCGCTGCCTGTTGTTCAGGCTCCAACTTGGCCACGATTTCTGCGCTGTCTGCCGGGTGAAGGCTGCGCAGATAGGCTGCGGCTTCGTCAATGTTCTCGTTTTCAAAGAGGCTTGATGTATACGCCAACGCGTCATTGATGTTGATTGGGTCTACCATGCGTCTCTCCTTCCACACAGATGTGCGCACGCCGCGACACCGTGACGGTCGATCAGGTAACTGATCTGGCTGCCAAAGACCTATTACGCGGAGTTGCAGGTTGGGTCGATCTCAGGACAATCCATGTGGCGAGATTGGTGGGCGTCAGACGAGTGGCAACAAAACCGCCTGTCAGTGTCACTGACAGGCGGCGAAGAGGCATGAATCCATAGGCAACCGGCGGGGGTCCGGATGCGACGATGCAGAGCTACATAGCGATGCCGGACCTACACAACGGTGTTGCCTTTGCAGCCATGCCGATCCACCGCGGAGTCGGCCAAGCAATCGAGCGCGATCGTCGAGTTTTCAACTCTGCGCTGTCTGCGTTGCAGGTCACATATGCACGGCTACGGCCGTGATTTGAGACGGACCGAACAGAAGCACGCAACCGAACAGAACCCCTTATCCACACCCGACGTGAGTGGGATAAGGGCGGTGTGCCGTCAGGTTCCGGCTGGCTGTCAGCCGCCTTGGGTCTGGAACTTTTTGCGTCCATTTTCTCATCTTACTTACGCCCTCGCCGCGTACTATGCGGACATTCCCGCAGACCCGGATTAGGCATCCTAAAAACCAGCGCAATATAGCACTGACTCGGTGTCCTGTCAATCAAATGTCGTGTATGATTCCCACGCTGCCCGTCGAGTGGGCTGCAAAGGATGCCGGATAGCTTTCGTCGTTGAAAGCCGTGACACTACTGACGTCACAAGAATATCGGCAGTAGAAAGCCGGGGATCCAAAGGGCGACAAGAATGACGATGTAGCGCAATGCCCGAGCCAGCAAACGACCTTCATCGCGCGCGATGCGCAGATCCCGATCCATATACATGACAAGGAACAACCATAGGCTTCCCGATCGGAGAATCGATAACTTGTTGACGCCGATCAAGGTAGGGGTGCTCCACCCTGTCGGACGCAGCTCGGGTGAGGCGATGAGCCAACCGGCTACTGCCAATATGGCAACCAGCACATACCAAGCGACCAAGGCAGCCAGTACGGCCAATCGGATCCAGATGGACAGATAGCCGACTGTACCGAAACAAGAGCCGTGAACCTTGGGAACGCCTATATTTCGCGTCATGAGACGACAATCATTCGCCTTTCTTCTTGTCCGGTTGTTGTTGCACCCGATCGGCAGACGGCCAGGGCGACGGACATCAACATTAGAGCGTTGTTTACGCCACAGCAACGGGTGTCAACAGCGTCTTTACGCCACTACGTGCCTCAAATATATCGAATGCCTCCTGCCATTGCGAAATCGCGAAAGCATGGGTGATGAGCGGATCCGTCTTGACCACGCCGCTTTCCATCAGCCGCAGCGCGGCGACCAGGAAGACGGTACGCTTGCGTTGCTACCGGTTACCGTCAACTCTTTATAGCAGATCTGGTCCAGATCCCATGCGATCGGTCTGCCGAATAGACCGATCTGGACGTAGCGCCCACGGCGGCGGACGAGCGGCAGCAGTTGTTGGGCCGCTGCGCCCGCCCCCGAACACTCCAGAACAACGTCGGCGCCCAATCCTTCGTCAGTCAACGCTTGCACCAGCGCCGTCGGGTCGTCCTGTTGTACGTTGACGGTATGATCGGCACCGAGTGTGCGAGCGAGCTTCAGCCGATGGGCATCGGCGTCGGTGCCGAGTACGATCGCGGTGGCGCCGGCCGCTTTGACGACCTGCAACGTCAGCAACCCGATGGCGCCTGGTCCGGCGATGACGCAGACATCGCCGGCGATGACCGTGCGCATGTTCAGAACCCCGTGAACGACACAGGCTAGGGGCTCGGTCAGGGCGCCGGCCCGAAAGTCGACGTTGTCCGGCAGCACATGCACGTTTTGCGCCGGGACGACCACGTAGTTGGTAAAGCCGCCGTCAACGCCCGACCCAATCGATTTGCGCTGGAGACACAAATTGGTGTGGCCGTCGCGGCAATACCGGCATTCGCCGCAGGTCCAGAAGTAGGTCTCGGTTGTCACTCTAGCGCCGATCCGGACATGGTTGACCTTCGATCCCATCTCGACGACCGTACCCGATACTTCGTGGCCCATGACGACAGGGGGATGCGTCTTGAATTCATCATGATAGATGTGGAGATCTGTGCCGCAGATCCCCGCTGCCGCGACTTCGATGAGTACCTGATCACGGGCAGGAGTGGGAATCGCGATATCGCGCACCTCCACATGCCCGTCACCGGTTGCGACCTTCATCAATGCTTTCATATTCCCGCTCCTTGGCAGTGACACAACCTTCGTGGAGATCACAATGTCATTCCATAACCGATGTTCAACACGCTGTCGCGCGATCATAGCACATCGCTTGCAGACGGATTAAATGCGAGTGAGCGCGCTCACATGCCGGTTCCGACCACTTCTCGGGTTGTTGCGGACAGTCACGAAAGGGTGCATACCACATTTTGGGGCTTCCTCAAGGAGGTTCGCTTCGTGCTCTCGACTGGCACCCCGGAAAATGGGATGCACCCGTCACGAAAGATCGATTTGACGCCGTATCTGATTTTGCGTAAGGTAGCTCCAAACAATGGGATGCATCCCATTTCGGGGGGCGGCAGTCGAGAAAATCATCTGTTGTGCCCGTAGGAATCCCCCAAATGTGGTATGCACCCCAAACAATGCAGGAGGTTGACTTTCTATGGTCTCCTCTGCCTGCAGCGCTCTTTCGGTTGTAACAGGTGTGTCGGCCCATCACTCTCACCTTATTCCCATTAACCCGGCCAAGGATGCTCATGAACATAGCTCACTTCGATCCGTCGCTGCTGGACGCCATGAAATTTCGCTGTATCGGACCGCCACGTGGCGGACGCGTACTTGCGGTCGCCGGCCACCCCAAGAACCAGGCCACTTACTACTTTGGCGCATGTGCCGGCGGCGTGTGGCGGAGCGACGATGCCGGCGCCTATTGGGAGAATATCTCTGACGGTTTTCTCGACAGTGCTGCTGTCGGCGCACTGGACATTGCGCCCTCCGACCCAAATGTGCTCTATGTGGGAACCGGAGAGGCCACGGTGCGCGGTGATGTTTCCTTTGGCGACGGTGTCTATCGGTCGACAGACGGCGGCAAGACCTGGGTCCATGTCGGGTTGTCTGCTACCCGTCACATTGCCAAGATCCGCGTCCATCCGCGGAATCCGGACCTGGTCTACGTTGCCGCGTTGGGCCATGCCTTCGGCCCCAACCAGGAGCGCGGCGTCTATCGCTCGACGAATGGCGGCGCAACTTGGGAACAGATTCTCTATGTCAGCGACAAGGCGGGTGCCGTCGACTTGAGTATCGATCCCAATAATCCACGCGTGCTCTATGCTGCCATTTACGAGACGGTTCGCAATTTTTGGGCACTCTCCAGCGGCGGCCCTGGGTGCGGCCTCTGGAAGTCAACCGACGGCGGCGATACGTGGACCGAGTTGACCGGCAACAAGGGCTTGCCACAAGGGCTGAAGGGTAAGATCGGCGTGGCAGTGTCGCCGGCAGATGGTGAGCGAGTTTGGAGCATCATCGAAGCCGAAGGCGACAAGGCCGGTCTCTATCGATCTGACGACAATGGTCAGAGCTGGGCTTTGATCTCCAATAACCGCGATCTGATCCACCGCCCCTGGTATTATTGTCATGTCTTTGCCGATCCCCAAGACGCCGACACCGTCTATGTTCTCAATTTGAAGATGTGGAAGTCAACCGATGGCGGCAGCAACTGGACCGAGATTACGACACCTCATGGCGATAACCACGACCTTTGGATCGATCCCGAAAACCCGCAGCGGATGATCGAAGGCAACGACGGTGGCGCCTGTGTATCGTTCAACGGCGGTGCGAGCTGGTCCACCATCTACAACCAACTGACTGCCCAGTATTATCACGTTGCCGTGGACACGCGCTGATCCCTACCAGGTCTACGGCACCCAACAGGACAACTCGAGTATCAGCGTGCCCAGTCGCACTGAGAAGGGTGCGATCACTTGGAACGATTGCCACGCTGCCGGCACCGGAGAGAGCGGCTATATCGCCGTGCGTCCCGATGACCCTGACATCGTCTACGTCGGTGCAATCGGCAGTTCGCCGGGGGTGGCGGAGCGCTTCAGCGCTACGACCATCGAACCAAGCAGGTGCGTCTGATCACGGTCTGGCCGGAAGCGATTCATGGCCATGATCCCAGCGAACTTAAGTACCGTTTTGCCTGGACCTATCCCATCGTCATCTCGTCTCACGATCCCGATATTCTCTATGTGACCGGTAATCATGTATTCAAGAGCGAAAATGAAGGTGAAAGTTGGGAGGCCATCAGCCCCGATCTGTCGCGCCGAGATCCGGACAAGCTCAAGGCATCCGGAGGGCCAATCACTTTAGACACCAGCGGTGCTGAAGTTTACGGCACAGTTTTCGCCTTTGCTGAGTCACCCCATCAGGCAGGCGTGCTTTGGGCCGGCACCGATGATGGTCTGGTTCACATATCGCGCGATGAAGGATCAACCTGGCAGGAGATCACCCCGCCAGAATTGCCTGAGTGGTCGCTGGTGAGCATGATCGAAATCTCACCCCATGCGCAGGGGACGGCGTACGTAGCTGCCACCCGCTATAAACTGGACGACTTTCGTCCGTTCCTCTTCAAGACGGCGGACTATGGCAGCACATGGACATCGATTAGCGGCGATTTCCCGCCGAATGAAATTACGCGTGTGGTGCGTGAAGATCCTGCCCAACCAGGATTGCTCTTTGTCGGTACGGAAACAGGTCTCTACGTCTCTGCAAATGACGGCGCGACCTGGAGCCGATTTCAGAGCAACCTGCCGGTGGCGCCGGTGTACGATCTGGTCATAAAGGAGAGCGACCTGGTCATCGCTACCCATGGCCGTTCTTTCTGGATTTTGGATGATTTCACACCACTGCGACGCTATGCTGCGGGGGGCGACGGTCGTGAGATATCGCTTGTCCAGCCACGCACGACAGTGCGTCATTGGGAAGGCTGGAGCGTTGGCGCCTTCCGTGGGCCGGGCAAGAACTATATGCTCGGTTTAGGATCTACGGTTACTTTCAGCGAGGAAAAAGATGAACATGGCGAGGTAACTCGACGCGTGTGGGACGGTGGCGAAAATCCGCCCAACGGCGTTATCATATACTACTCGCTACCGCAAGAACTGACCGCGCCTGTCGAACTGACGCTACTTGACGCAGGTGGCGGCGAGATCCGTTCCTATAGACAGAGAACCGAAGATACGCCGGGTGACGAGCGCACACTCCAGGTACATCCGGGTCTGAATCGATTCGTCTGGGATATGCGCTATCCGAATGCCGAAAAGGTCCCGGGTGATCTGCCGACGGAAAAGATTGACATCGGGCCGCGTGCTGCTCCCGGTCGCTACCAGGTGCGGTTGACCGCCGGGGACGTACAGCAAGTGCAGGAGTTTGAGCTTATCGTTGATCCACGTGTCACAGTCACGCAGCAGGACCTTGACGCACAATTCGCGTTGTGGGCGCAGCTTCGCGACAAGATCGACGAACTCCACAGAGCCATCAATAGACTGCGTGACATTCGTGCACAAGTGCTGGGCTGGGGCGACCGCGCTCAGGACGAGGAGATCGGTCATGCAACGACGGCCATCGTCGAAAAGCTCAATGCCATCGAGGGTGAGTTGATCCAGACCGGCGCCATGACCGCGTCCGATCGCCTTCGCCTCAAGGCAAAGCTCAATGTCAAGCTAATCACGCTCGTCAGTGTAGTCGCAGCCGCAGATGCCGGACCGACACAACAGACTTACGATGTGTTTGCACATCTGTCTCGCCAGGCCGATGAACAGCTGGCGCGCTTGAGCGGGCTGATCGGCGATGACATTGCGGCATTCTCGCAGTTGGTGGCGGAAAAAGGAATACCGGCGGTTCGCGTGTGACCTGCAACGGCGTGAACGGAAAAGATCATGGCTCTCCAAGATTTCAGGGAGACGTGAAATCCCGCGAGATCCGATTGAACGAAAATCATTTTGCTTTCTCTCTACGGTAGCAGGGACTCAAGGTGTTCGCTAGGGAGCTACGTTCGCGCAATTTCCTCTCGGTGACCGCAGCAGATTTTCTGGCGCGTACGGCCTATCAAATGGGCAAGGCGCCGCTCCTACCGATTTTCGCGGCATCGCTTGGCGCGACCGATCTGCTGCTTGGTCTGATTGTCTCAGTCTCCACAGTAACGGGCATGGTGCTCAAACCGCTGGTAGGGGCATTATCGGACCGGTGGGGGCGGCGTTCATGGTTGCTCGTCGGCACGGCGTTCTTTGCGTTCATGCCGTTTGTCTATCGCACCATCACTTCACCGGAACAGCTCTTCTATGTCCGCATCATCCATGGCATGGCGACGGCGATCTACGGTCCCGTCACGCTCGCCTATGTAACCGAACAGGCGGGAGCGCGACGTGCCCAGGGTTTGGGATGGTTCGGACTTGCGCGCAGCGGGGGCTATATTGTCGGCCCTATGCTGGCCGGTTTTCTGTTACTGGTACTGGAACCGGTCCAAGTCTACACTGTGATCGGTCTCATGGGCTGTGCGACCTTTGTCCCCATATTGTTTCTCGATGATCGACGACTGACTACTGAACCGATTGCTCGGAGGCGTAGAGAGGGGCTTGTTGCTCTGGCTGGTCTGCGTGCCGGTGTCTCAACCGGTGCGCTATGGCTGGCCGGCGGTTTAGAAGCGCTTACCTATGTCGCGCTCTATGCAATGAAGGCATTCCTCCCGATCTACGCGTTGTCGATCGGCATAAACGTTGCATTGGTGGGTTCATTTTTTGCTGTTCAGGAAGCCATTGTTGCGCTTGCCAAGCCGGTGGCTGGACAAATTGGTGATCGCATCGGCTATCGGTTGGCGATTGGCTCGGGCATGGTCGTCATCGGGCTGGCACTGCCGTTGCTTGCGGCAGGCGCGTCGGCGACGCATTTGATGGTACTTGCTCTATTTCTAGGTCTGGGTCAGGCACTGATCTTTCCCTCGACGACGGCGTTGGTGTCTGTTCAAATTGGTGGCCCCTACACGGGTGCTGGAATGGGGTTGTTGGGGACGCTGCAAAACGGCGGTAAGGTCGTTGGTCCGTTGCTAGGCGGTCTGTTGGTGGCCGAATTGGGATATGGTGCCATGTTTGCCCTGCTTGGAGCCTGCCTCCTATTCGGCGCATTTGTCGTGACCTTTACAGGACGTACCGGACTTGCCGGGGAGCACGTTTCGCAACTCTGACCACAAATCTGAGGCGGTCATCACAGAAGTGCAGAAGTGTTGTCTTGGTCCGTGCACAGGAGAACTCGCAGCGGCTAATGATCCGTCCATGATGCATCGTTGGGACGTATGTTTTGCGACTGGATCAAATTTTGATTCGCGTTTATCATAGGATGGCTAGTTCATTCCCACGCCTCACCATGCGCAAACAACTCGGATACGTACTGAGATTTTCAATGACAGACCGTCTTGACAAGGTGCCCGGTTCACGCTGGACGCAAACGGCAAATCGGTTACGGCAGCCAATTTTGTGGCTTTTGGGTGCTGTTATCGCGGGAGTCCTGACTGTGGCTGAACGGCCCGGGCATCTTGCATCTGCTCGAGCGCGCTGACCAGGCCCGCGTCTGGATTGCCGGTTTTGGTCCCCTGGCGCCACTGGCCTACATTTGTCTGAACACTGCCCAGGTGGTCGTTGCGCCCTTCCCCGGCAATTTCATGGGCGTCGTGTCCGGCTACTTGTTCGGCATCTTTTGGGGAACGTTGTACAGCATTATCGGTCTGTCCATTGGCGCCACCATCGCAATCTGCATCGGTCGCTTTTTGGGCCGGCCGATTCTCGTGCGCTTCTTTGACGAATGCAGCTTACGTGAGTGGGAGGGCAAACTACGTATGCGCTCACCTGCCTTGTGGGCGCTTGTCTTTTTGTTTCCCGTCCCTGATCTGCTGATCTATATGGCTGGTATGAGTAGTGTGCCGTTACGTTGGCTGTTGCCGGCCATCGTCTTTGGTCGCGGCATAGGCATCATGTTGGCCAACATCGTTGGGGGCTGGAGTGCCAAATTGCCGCCAGAATGGTTGCTGGTGAAGTGGATAGTGCTGACTGCCATTGCGCTCATCGTCTTCCAATACCAACGTGATATCCGGCTATATCTGCTACTGGGCTACCGCCGACTGCGTCGTCTTACGCGTAGGTCTTTTTGGACGCTGTCCGGTTTCGGCGCGCCAAACACAGTCGTCACTTTCTACCTATGCCTCTGGAACGGCCGCCTCGTCCGAATTAGGAGATTGATATCTCTGAACGTCAAGCGGGTGTGCGCAAATCGGGGTGGTGTCGGACAAGACACCACCCCGATTTGCGCACACCCGGATCGGCAACGTCCGTCTTCGTTCAGCCTTGGTCGACCGGTATCTCAGTCGTGTTCTTGATCTCGTTCAGGACCATGCTTGTATGGATGCGGGCCAACCCTCCAACGGGCGTCAACCGGCTGATCACGAATTGCTCCAACTCCTTCCGGTTGCGCACGATTACCTTGAGTAGATAGTCGAACTCACCGGTGACATGATGGCATTCCAATACCTCCGGCATGTTCACAATCGCTGTACGCGCCTGCTCAACCTGCTCTGTTGAGTTCAGTTGCAGACTGAGGTGAACAAAGCAGAGAATGTCGTACCCAAGATGTTCGCGTTCCACGATTGCTCGGTAGCAGCGAATGTACCCTTGTTCCTCCAACCGCTTGATGCGGGCGTGCACCGCCGGCGGCGACAGATTCACACGTCGCGCCAACTCTACATTGCTGATTCGACCATCGTTCTGTAGAGTTCTGACAATCTCGCGATCCAACTCATCAAGCGGTTTCCATTGTGGATATTGTATCATTTTCCCTCCCTAGCCATTGCAGCGATGTTTGGTCAACTAGATCGACGGACCGAGAAAGATACCACGGTGCGACGCTCGACATGAATTTTTCGGCAATGATGCCGATATGACGATAAGACAATGATCCCTGTCCCTGATCCATGTGCACAAACCCGGCGTACATCAGGAACCGACTTGCCGGCCTCGCTCAACAATCTTGCTGGATCCCAATCGATCCGCTGCCGGCAGCAAATACGGTAAATAACCTCCGGCGGATCTACTGTTTCGACCGTCAGTTCGGATGCAGGGTAAGTCGGACGGCGGCTACTGCTTCTAAGGAATAGAGGGCGGGCCCGCCAACTCGCTCAAATTGGCGGGCCCAAGAACTTAGGAGGATTCTCAGGAGAAGACCGAAAGGAGAATGTACATCGTCGTGGAATCATGCTCCCCAGATGTTTCCACGATGAACCCATTGTACGCAATCGGTCCGCCAATTTCATTGTGCTATATGCACAAAAATACACCGGAAATTTTGTGTTCTCAGTCTGACTTTCTTGGAGTTCTTCTTTGTGGCTGTGCGATATGCCCAGGGCCTGGGGCTGAAAGGCAAATCGGTAATGAGAAAAAC
Source organism: uncultured Chloroflexia bacterium (assembly GCA_963715415.1). GTDB lineage: Bacteria > Chloroflexota > Anaerolineae > Caldilineales > Caldilineaceae > JAWKOK01. The sequence goes on from CAVQSG010000008.1 coordinate 124,639, forward strand.
GGAGCAAATTCTTTGCCCGTGACAACCTACTGAGCGAACGTAACAATTCGTCAGTTTAGGACATAATGGCTTTTCTGTCGCGCACATCAATGCCTAAACGAAGGTAGACATCTTTCACATCTTATCTACACCACATTATTGTGCGAAAGTCATTACGCTGCTGTACGATATACATGCAGAATACGAACGGAAAAACCGTAGAAAAATTACAATGTTTTCCGCAAGCATCATATCGTTAACTGTTTCACCGATATTCTACCATTTCTTTCCAAAAAGTCACGCACAGTGAATTGGGAGGGGTGCATACCACATTTGATACTGCTGGCTAATTATTAATCGTCGCCAATCTGCTCCGGATTTTCCGCCTGAAACGGCCGAGCAGCGCACAAAATTGGTAGCATTCGGAATTAGCCAGCGGTATCACATTTGGGGGCTTCCTGTGGGCACAGCCGATGGTCTTCGCGCCTGTCGTCGCCCAAATGGAATGCACCCGATTGGGAGGGATGCATACCACATTTGGGGGCTTCCTGTGGGTACAGCCGATGGTCTTCGCGCCTGTCGTCGCCCAAATGGAATGTACCCGATTGGGAGCTGATCGGGTACATATCAGATCCGCGTCAAACCCCAGCAAACGATGAGATGACATCCGGACTCGCTCACCGAGACATTTTGCCATGGTCCCAGAAGATCTCCGCCGGCGCCAACCCGAATCGCACCCGGGAATTGTGTCCTTCGGTTGCAGCGGCCTAGTATCTACTGTACAATGCTGCTCACTATTTTCGGCCGCTCAACTCTACGGTCGATGTAATGTCCCAAATTGTAACTCTATTGCATCCTGAAAACATAAAAAGGAGCTGTGCTATGGAAAATGATTCCAATTTTTACGTCCTTGCCTTCGAAGATCAGAGTGGTGCTGAGAACTTCCTGCAAAATATCGATACATGGCAGGAGCAGGGTTTGTTTCAAGTCGTCGATGCCATCATTGCGAAACGTGGCTCCGGTGCGCATGTCGACGTAGAACAGACCAAGAAGTATGCGGGTAAGTACGCTGGTCGGGGCGCCGGAATCGGTCTCCTGGCCGGATTCCTCCTTGGTGGACCCATTGGCGGCGCGGTTGCCGGTGCAGCCATCGGCGGTATCGCCGGCGCCATGAAGAAGCATGGATTCGACAGCAAATTTGTCGAAGAAGCCATCGAAGGGATGCCTCGGAATAGTTCTGCGCTCTTTCTGATGACAACTGGTGGCGCCGGGAATCGCGAACAGATCCTTGCGGAGTTGCTGCCGCACAAGGCGCGTCTGGCGGCTACCTCCCTTTCTGACGACGAGGCTGAAGAGCTTCGCCAGGCATTGAGCCGGGAGCAATAGCTGCGAGGAACACATTCTCGTCTCCGCGCCGGCTTCAGGGCTTCGTGCCGGCAGGGATTGCCCGCCGCAAAACTTGTTGATGAACGCCACCCACGGGCATAATTGCTCTTGGGTGGCTGTTCTTTGTCACCTTTGTGCGAGATGGGTGTGGCACGTGTTTGGAAGGTATCTTGGACTGTTTCGTCATACATTTGTCGGTTGGCAGCGCAATTCCGCCATGGTACATGGCGCCGCTATTGCCTACTGGCTCATCCTTTCTGTCGTTCCTCTGCTGATGGTCTCGATTGGAATCGCTTCTCAAATATTCAGCCGCAGGCTGGTCGAATGGCAGATATTGACGCAGATCGAGCGCAGTCTCGGTGCAGTTATGGCTGCTGCCATGGGGAATCTGCTGCTTGGGACGCGCGGTGGTGGGTCGAGTGGACTCGTGACAGGGTTGACGGTCCTGTTTCTGCTTTACTCAGCATCCAATATCTTCATTCAACTCCAGACCTCTTTGGACGCCATGTGGGGAATTACTTTGCGTGCAAATACCGTACGCGAGAGTCTGCTCTTCGTGATCAAGACTCGCCTACTGGCTGCAATTGCCGTACTGACGGTCGGATTCTTGCTCCTATTCTCGATACTGGTCTCCGTGTTGTGGACGGCGATTCCGGATCAATATCTCGAGCCGCTCTACGAAAGCCTGGGAAATCTCGCCGATCTCCTGCGCGTCTGGACGTCGCCGGTTGTATACACACTGTTGTTTGCCGTCATTTTCAAGGCGCTGCCCCACGCCAAGATCCGCTGGCGCGATGTCTTGCCGGGAGCCGCATTGACTGCAATTCTCTTCTGGCTGGGTGGGTATCTGATCGGCATTTATCTGGGGGTCAGCCGGCTTGCTTCCTTTTACGGCGCAGCCGGCTCCGTCATCGTCTTCATGCTTTGGGCCTACTATTCGGCGTGGATTATTCTCTTCGGAGCCAAGTTCACGCAGGTATATGCTGCAGATGTCGGTCAACCGATTCGACCCTACAGCTACACCTATGTGTTACGCCAGTCGTCGGGCACTACTACCTCGGTGCTGGAGGGCGGTGGTCAAGTGGACTCTCTTTCCGATCCCCTGGCGCCCGACGAAGAAAATCGATAGCTGATATCAGCAAGGCCACCAACCATATCCGCTTGCGCTTTGACGGCTGATACCGTAACAGTCTTTAGATATTTGCGCCTTCGCTGGGGGCTCAGGACGGCGGCGAAAATCGGGCCTTCGGCCGTATCGACGAGCATTCATTCGCCTATCGACACAGATTTGTCGATGTCGTTGCGTAAGCGCCTAACCCCGCTCGCCTCTCGAGCTACCTGGTCGACAGCTCCCCGTCAATTGGCCCCGGTTTTGCCTTAATTCGCGCCCTAGCCTATGATGAAGATGGGCCGTTGTAATTCGATTGACGCGCGGCGTCATGAACAGCGGCTATGGACATACGCACCGACCCCGTTCACAACCTGCTTGCCGATCACGCACATGCAAACGATCGCGACAACAGGCCGTCTGTCATTCTCATCTGATTCAATTTCATGAATGCGCGCTAAGGAGACGCAACCATGCAAGAACATCCGTCGGAACGACAGCACAGTCAGATCGGCCTGGAAAGCCACGGCCTGACAAACCTACACACCGTGTACTGGAATCTCTCCACGCCGGAGCTATATGAAGAGGCGCTGAGACGCAATGAGGGGACGCTGGCTCATCTCGGCCCAATGGTCGTGCGTACAGGACAGTTTACGGGGCGCTCGCCAAACGACAAATTCATTGTTGAAGAGTCCGGGAGCAAGCACGATATCTGGTGGGGGGCTGTGAATCGACCTTTCGATCCGCAGCGGTTTGATGAACTTCACCGCCGCATGCTTTCGTATTTGCAGCTGAAGGATGTCTTTGTCCAGGATTGCTGGTGTGGCGCTGACGCTGACTATCGCATGCCGGTGCGTATCATTGCGCAGTACGCTTGGCACAGCCTGTTCGCACGCAACATGTTTATCCAGGCGACACCGGACGAATTAAAGAACCACGACCCAGAATTTGTCGTGATTGACTGCCCTGGATTTCAGGCCTTTCCCTCACATGACAAGACCAATTCCCCGGTCTTCATCCTGTTGAACTTCGCCAAGCGGCTGGTGCTCATCGGCGGCACCGAGTACGCAGGCGAGATGAAAAAGTCGATCTTCTCGGCCATGAACTACTATCTGCCGCTCCGCGACGTCATGCCGATGCACTGTTCAGCCAATATCGGGCCCGACGGACGAACCGCGCTCTTCTTCGGTTTGAGCGGCACCGGCAAGACAACACTCTCCGCCGATGCGTCGCGGACGCTGATTGGTGACGACGAACACGGCTGGTCATCGAACGGCGTCTTTAACTTCGAGGGCGGCTGCTATGCCAAGACCATTCGTCTTTCGCCAGAGGCGGAACCGGAGATCTACGCAACAACGCGGCGTTTCGGCACCATTCTGGAGAATGTCGGCATCGACGCCACGACGCGACGCGTCGACCTACACGACGGTTCTCTGACTGAAAATACACGTGCCGCCTATCCGATTTCCCATATTTCCAACGCTGCCCGCTCCGGCCGCGGTGCACACGCAAGCGACATCATATTCTTGACTGCGGATGCTTTTGGCGTACTGCCCCCTATTGCAAAACTGACGCTCGAACAGGCCATGTATCACTTCATCTCAGGCTACACGGCCAAGGTGGCCGGCACCGAGCGCGGAATTACCGAGCCGGAAGCCACCTTCAGTGCCTGCTTCGGTGCGCCATTCATGCCTTTGCATCCGAGTACGTACGCGCAGCTCCTAGGGCGAAAGATCACGCAACACCAGACGAGCGTTTGGATGGTCAACACCGGATGGACAGGCGGCCCATATGGTGTTGGGAATCGGATGCCGATCAAGCATACCCGTGCCATGGTAAACGCTGCGCTAAACGGTGAATTGGAGGGGGTAGAGACAGTGATCGACCCGATTTTTGGTGTCCGTATCCCGATCAGTTGCCCCGATGTGCCTGCGGAGGTGTTGATTCCCAGAAACACCTGGCAGGACCAGGCACTGTATGATGCGCAGGCCCGCAAACTCGCCGCTATGTTCCGCCGGAATTTCGAACAGTTCGTGGGTGGCACGGCGCCGGAAATCCTGGCCGCAGGGCCAATCGACGCCACATGACGCGTCTTTCCACACCAATGTCGTAAGCCCACGATTGACGATACTGGGGATCCCCGGTGCAAATAGGGCTATTGGTTATTCCGAGACTTGCGCCCGAGTAGAATGGACCTATTTGCGCCGCAGTAGATGCACCGGGCTGTACCGTCTCCCATTGCCACGGGAGCCAGGAGTTGCCTAGAACTATTGCGCACGCATTCTGTGTATACCTCCGCCTACCCGAGAGCTTGACAAATAGGGGGGCGGCAATTAGCGTTTCTGGATAAGCCCACTTTTTCCACCAGCCGCGAGCTTCGCACCTGATGATTCCTTACGTGTCCAATGCGCGCAGTAACGTGAAACGATTTGATCAGATCGTCCGCGTATTGGCGAAATACGGCCTGGCCGACTGGCTCGGTGAGGGAACGCCGGGATTCATCCGCCGACGTTTTGTCAACGCTGACGGAACCAGCGTCTCCGAGCTTCCCTTTGAAGTGCGCATTCGGTTGGCGCTGACCGAACTCGGCACGACGTTTATCAAACTTGGGCAGATGATGAGCACCCGGGCCGACATGGTCGGCCCCGAGCTGGCGGCTGAACTTGAATCCCTGCAAGCCGATACGCCGGCCGATCCACCAGATGTCGTGCGGGAGATGGTGGAACACGAACTCGGTATGGAGCTTGACGACGCGTTTCGCTGGTTCGATCTGAACGCACTGGCCTCGGCATCGGTCGGTCAGGTTCATCTGGCGACATTGCATGACGGGACGAATGTCGTTGTCAAGGTGCAGCATGCCGGCATTGAAGAGACTGTGCGTAGCGATCTGAGTCTGTTACAGACGTTCGCTCAACTGGCCGAAAACAACAGCAGAGAGCTGGCTGCATACCGGCCGACGGTCACAGTCGCTGAGTTTCGCCGCAGTTTGTTGCGTGAACTAGATTTTGGGACCGAACTCAGCAATTTGATGCAGTTTATGCGTTTCTTTGAGGACAATCCGGACGTTCACATTCCCGGCGCCTATCCTGAATTTTCGACGCGACGTCTGCTCACAATGGAAAAGCTGGACGGTTACAGTATCGCCAACGTGCAGCACATGGCCGAAGACGACGTGGACCTGGTCGCATTTGCAGCCAGATTTTCCAATGCAATGCTCGATATGGTCTTCAAATTTGGCTTCTACCATGCCGATCCACATCCTGGTAACATCTTTGTGCTGACCGGCGAACGGCTTGGCTTGCTGGACTGCGGCAAAGTCGGACGGGTGGATGAGCAGACCCAAGATGACTTCATCAACATTGTCCAGGCCTTTGTCGCACGCGATGAGGTACGGCTGACTGACGAACTGATCCAGCTCTGCGATGTGCCGCCGGCATTGGATCGCAGCGCATACCAGTCAGATGTGGCTGAATTCGTCGCCGAGTATGCTGACGCGGTTGACGGTGCATTGAATCTTGGGGCCGCTTTTGAGTCCATGTTTGCAATCATTCGACGGCACCGGCTCGTCGTACCGCCTAGGGTCAATATGCTGTTGCTTGTTCTGGCCCAGGTCGAGGGTACCGCCCGTTTTTTGAATCCTAATTACAATCTGGCTGTTGCGCTCCAGGGCTACAAATCGGACATCGTACGCAGGCGTTTCTCGCCGCAACGCCTGCGCCGTGAAGTTTCGCGCACTGCACGGGATTGGGAACGGTTGTTCAAACTGCTGCCTCGCGAAACCGCCAATCTGTTGGAACGCGCACAGCGTGGCGAGTTGCAGTTGCATGTTCAGCAGCATGGCATCGAAAAGCCGGTCAACCGTCTCGTCTATGGCTTGCTGACGACCGCACTGATGTTAGGCTCATCAGTGATGTGGGCCATGTCCGCGCCGCCGACGCTCTTTGGCATTTCCATATTTGGTGCCCTCGGCGTCTTCACAGCACTGACAATGGGTCTCCACATCCTCTTTCTGCTCTGGCGCTCAAGCTAACCGACGGCTGGTTCTGTGACTGTATGAGGTAGTGATGGCTCTGCGTCTGATCGACCTGTTCTATAGCTGGGCTTGTGAACGTCTCTATCATCAATTCGCTTGGAGTTATGACCGGGTTGCAGAACTCGTCAGTCTAGGGCGTTGGTCGACATGGCGTCGTGTTGCTCAACAATACGTCTGCGGTGCACTCCTACTTGAAATCGGCTTCGGGACAGGTGAATTGCTGCCGCATTTGACAGTTCCAGACCGACGTCATGCTGTTGGTCTGGAACTGTCAAGCGAGATGGTTGCTGTCGCCGCCGCAAAATGGCGCCGCCGCAATGAGAAAGTCTTGGCCATCCGGGGAAATGCCGGCGCACTGCCGCTGAACGACGCGTTGGTCGACTGTATTGTGGCGACCTTCCCTGCTCCATACATCCTGGAGCAGGATACACTCACTGAGCTTCACCGCGTGTTGCGTCCCAACGGCAGACTGATCGTGGTCGGTCTGTGGATTCGGTGGCGTGATTGCCACCCGCTGCGTCTGTTGCCCGTTCTGTATGGAAAACCGGCGGCGGAAAGTCTGGAGGCGCTCACCGACCAGTTGGCCGCCGCCGGCTTTGCCGTGAGCTTGCTTGGCCACGAGGTCGACGGTGCCGAGGTAGGGGTCCTGATTGGGGAACGTATCTAACGACCACAACGGAGCATCTCGATGATCAAGTGTCGGCCAACTCGTCAACAGATCGCCCTTCGCAGCCGAATTCGGGGCAACGGAGCCATCGTCGTAACCCAGGATGGCCTGCGCTTTCTGAATTTGCCCTGCACTGAAGATCAGTACACAAACGCACAGTTTGACGACACGACCGGACGCAAGCATGGAGAGTTTCCTTGGCGCCCGCCGTTAACCCTATCCGTACGGGCCCGCTTTTCGCACGCTGTCGAGAGGTTGACAGGCACGGCAGGCTTTGGCCTCTGGAACGATCCCTTCATGATGAGCGGCGCACGCCGACCGGCGTTGCCCCAGGTGTTGTGGTTCTTCCTTGCCGGTCCTTCCTCAGACATGTCGCTGGCACTCGACATTCCCGGGCGTGGCTGGAAAGCCGCTGCCATGAATACAGCACAACCATCTTTTGTTCTTCTGGCGCCTCTCGCCCCAATCGGCATCTTCACCATGCACTTTCCATGGCTCTACCGTCGCTTTTGGCCGGTTGCGCAACAAGCGCTGGGAGTGGCTGAGTGTTTAATACCTGTTGACATAAGGGATTGGCATCAATATTCGATCTCTTGGGATGCCGCAGCGGCCGACTTTTTCGTGGACGGCAACTGCGTGTTGCATGCAGGGGCGCCGGCGCATGGCCCGCTTGGGTTGGTTATCTGGATGGACAGCCAAGCCATGGTCGTACGCCCGACCGGAGAAATCCGCCATCGTCTGGTGGCCAAGACGGAAACACAGTGGATGGAGGTCGCGGATCTTGTGCTGTACGCGTAGGCGGTTCTTTGCTGCGCCTGTTTTATCGTTGTGACGCCCTTGGTGGCGAGCGTCCCAACTAATCGGCGCTGATCGCAACAAACCCGGTCGTTCTGCGCGGCTCAGCGACCACTAGCCAAAGCGCCAGCAATGCAGCGAAACTGCACAACGCCGATACGCCAAAGAGCAGGTTGTAGCTAACCGTCGCGATGAATCCGCCGACCAGCGGTGCCAGCACACTGCCGATGCCCATGGTCGTGTTGGCGATGCCTACATAGGTCGGGCGGTTCTCCGATTTTGAGAACTCCAGGTTGATGAGAATGCCGGAAACAATGGCCATACCCGAGCCCATGCCGATGAGGAGAAAGACCACATTGTACCAGAGCGGTGACGGCGCAAGCCACGCCAGCATATAGGCCGAAACACCGCTCAGCGCGCCGACCATCAGCGACAGACGATGCCCGTAGCGGTCGGCGACGAATCCGGCTGTCAGATTCCCCAGTGTCTGTCCGACCAATAGTGCGGCCGTAAAATAGCCGACCTGGCTATCTGCGACATACCAGCGCTGAATTGCGGCCACGGTGACAAACCCCGCTGCCATTCCACCGAAGCTGAACAGCAGGCGCACCGCCAAATAGTTGCGAAAGTTGCTGTCCTGGAGCAGGATGTTGCGAATCTTGCGCCCTGATCGTCCCTTTTGTTCCGTGACTTCTCGCGGCACGGCCATTACCGGTTCTTTGACCAACGCCAGAAAAAACCAACTGATCGTGATCAGGAGGGCAGCCAGTCCAAAGGCCAGCGCAAAATTGCGCGGAAACGGATAGGCAGCCAGCAACCACCCGCTGAAGATCGCGCCGATCGCACCCAATCCGGTCCCGACAAACGAAGTAATGCCGAAGAATCGACCACGACGGCGGACGGGAAAGCACCGCGCAATCATGTCTGTCCAGGCCGGTGCGATGATGCCTGCGCCCAAGCCATGTGCGGCGTAGCCGGTAAAGAAGAGCACCAACGCCAGCATGGGCTTGTCCACACTGAACAACGCGGCAAAGGGCAGTAGATAGAGCGGCAAACGCTCGCTGAGAAAGCCGAGATTGACCACAACCGGTTTTTTCCGCGCCAGTTGCTCGGTCCATCCGGCCGTCATGAGTTGCGGCAAATACCAGGACGACTGGCCGATTACCGCCAAGAGCGCAATCCAGATTGGGTTCGGGGAGATTTTGCTGACAAAAAGCGGTAAGATGGTCACATACGAAATGAAACTGAGGCCGAGCCAAAAGAAGGCGCCATCGAGAAAATTTACGCTGAAATTCCAGGTGAAATTTCGTTCAGCCTCAGCTTCCAACTCCTGTTCCGCTCGTTCCGGAACCGGTTTATCCAGTTCAAGTAGGCGAGTCCAGGCAGTACGGGCGGGGCGAGTCGGTGCGCCCATAGAGATACCCTCATGGTGTGGGAGATCTGATCGACATGGTCACTCTACCGGCAAGCGTCGTCCGGGTCAAACTGAACCGGCTGCCAAGCTGCACGCGTCGACGTACCCGATCTTGATACACTTTGTCGGTATTTTGCCGATATGCGCAGCCGGTAATGACGTCTGCCGGACGGGTCTTGGCATGCGCAAAACAAGTGACGAGCGTACAATAGTCGCGTCGCGGAACTTCCGGGCAGGTTCTGCGTCGTAACCTAACGAAGAGAAACTCAAGGTCGGACTCAATCGCATAGGGAGTAATTAGATGTTCAGAATACGCATGATGACTCTTTGCGTCGTTTTTTTGGCGCTCATCTTGGCGCTACCGACGGCTCTTTCGGCACAGGATGTACAGCCCACCATTATGATTTCTTTGCCGGCCGAAGGCGAGGTCGTCAGCGCTACTTCGGTGACCGTCAACGGAACCGCAACGGCGCTGCCCGAGAACACGGTGGTTGTGCAGGCCGTGAGCATTGACGGAGCAATCTTCGGCCAAGAAATCGCGACCGTGAACGCGGAAGCGGGCGGAAGCGGTGATTGGCAGGTCGCGCTGCAACTGCGCACCGCGCCGGGAACGCCGGGACAGATTGTCGCCTTCGCAACATCGCCGGAAAGCGGGACGCCCATCGCCTCAGCGGCGGTTAACGTGGTTTTTGGCGCCGCGCCTGACGAGCCGGCAGCCCCGACGACCGAACCCCAACCCGAGCTGCCGATTGCGCCGACACAGGAGCCGGAGCCGGAATTGCCTGTAGAACCCACTGAGGAGCCGGAGCCTGAACTGCCTGTGGCACCCACTGAAGAGCCGGAGCCCGAACTGCCGATTGCGCCTACCGTTGAGCCAGATGCTGCTACCATCAAGATTCGGATTCCACAGGAGGGCGAAGTCGTCAGTCCTGTAGAGATCGTGCTGGTCGGTGACGGCGAAGGTCTGCCTGAAAACAACGTTGCCGTACGCGCGGTCACCGATGCCGGCGACACTGTGGGCCAGGGTACGGCTACGGTGGACGCGCCATTAGGCCAGGCGGGGGAATGGCGCACAAGCATCTTCGTCAACGTTGAACCGGGCACGACCGGTCGTATCGTCGCATTGGCTCCATCTCCCGCTGACGGAACGATTGTTGCGCAGGACTCAATTCAAGTGACATACGGCCAGGCTGTGCCGGAAATCACGCCGACACCGACGCCATTGCCTCCGGTCGACGCTAGTTTGACCATCGAGATTCCCCTCGATGGCGAAGTGGTCAGCCCGAACGAGGTCGTGGTGTTGGGAACCGGGGTCGGTTTGCCGGAGAATAATGTCGTTGTCCGGGCTGTGGATGACCGCGACAACGTTCTCGACGAACAGGTAGCCACAGTCGACGCCGATCTCGGCCAGGAAGGCGAATGGCGCGTGACATTGAAGCCAGATGTCGCTTCCAGGTGTACACGGTCGCATCCTCGCGTTTTCTCCGTCGCCGGCAGATGGCTCTGACGTCGCGCAGGCATCGATCCGGGTTCAATACGGCGAAGCGGCACTTCCGGGGAAGCCGCTCATCAATATCGACCAACCGGCGCCTGATACCTATGTCAATACAGACGGCAGTTTCGTCGCCGGCGGGGTTGCATTCGGTACGTTCGAAAACAATGTCATTGTCGAGGTCTTTGATGCGGACGGTGTGCGCCGCACGCGGCAGGCCACGACTGCCGGCTCAGATGGCCGTTGGTCGGCAACACTGACGCCAGGCCAAATCGTGGGACGGGGGTCAATACTCGCCTATTCCACGTCGCCAGCGGATGGACGAGTCGAGGCGGAAGACAAGGTTGGCGCCAACTTCGTGGCGACGGTGACGCCTCTGCGGCCTTCCATCCGCATCGATACCCCAGCGCGACGGCACGCGCGTGGACGCCGGCGGATTCGTCGTTTCCGGAGCAGCGACGAATGTCTTTGAAAACAATGTGATCGTCAGGCTTCGTGACAGCTTTGGCCGTACGCTGCGCCAGACCGTCACCACGGCTGACGCCGGTGGGGTATGGTCCGTGAGCTTCCAGGTTCTGGTCGAAGACGGGACGCCGGGCAGTGTCTATGCCTTTTCCACATCACCGGCCGACGGCACCATAGTTGCTGACGATATCACGCAGATCGTCTTCGCCAGCTCCTGCAAGTTGCGCACGGACTGGCCGATCTATGTCGTCAGTGCAGGAGACACGCTTTTTCGGTAGCACAGCGCACCGGCAGCTCGGTCGGCGAACTCATGGTGGGCAACTGCCTGACCGATCCGAACCTGATCTTTGCCGGCCAACAGCTCTACGTGCCGCACTTGCCTGGTCCCGCTGCACCGCCGGCACTGACACCGGACATCAGCGTCGAAGAGCCGGCTGCCGACGAGAACATTCTGCTCTACGATCCCTTCCGCGTCACCGGCACGGCGACCGGCACGGTACCTGGCAGCCTCTTTGTCCGCCTTCTGAACGCACGCGGCGATGTCCTGGATGAAACACGGGGCCAGCGTGATCGAAACGACGCCCGACGAACAGGTTTGGCAATGGGAAGCCGAATTGGAAACGTACAAGGCTTTCACCGGCGCACGCGGCTTGATCGTCGCCTATGCGATTTCCATCGCGGACGGGAGTCCACAGCGTATTGCCCAGGTGCCGGTCATCTTCGGCGCCACACAGGATCGCCCGTATATCTTGATCGAAAGTCCATCGGCTTATGCATCTGTGGACTTGGGGGAGACGTTCGTCGTGAGTGGACGGGGTGGCGCTCTCTTCGAGAACAATGTCGTCGTCAAACTGCTCGATCGCGCCGGCAACACCGTGATCGAAGAGCCGACAACCATGATGAGCTCCGAGCTCGGTGGTGAAGGAACATGGCAGATCGAGTTGCCGGTCGAGTATGTCGGCCGCGGCCGGATCGTGGCCTATTCACCCAGCCCGGTCGATGGTGCGGCCGACGCTGAAGCAGGGATCGACATCATGTTTGGCGATCCGACCGAGGAAGATGCGTACGTGGCGATTTCTTATCCACTGCCCGGTTCACTGGTCACCAATGACCATGAATACTACGCATTGGCGGGCTATGCAGGAGATGCCCTGATCAGTTCTGTGATGATCCTGGTGCAGGATGCGCTCGGCAACATTCTCTATCTGCTGCCTGCTGACGTTGATGAAGACTCCAGTTTCTGGTCGACCAGCATCAAACTGAACCAGGAAATCATGCAGGACCAAGACATTTCGGTCAACGTGTTGGCGCCTTCGTCTCTAGACGGGGCCGTGCTCGCCGGCGATCGTATTGGGGTTCAGGCTCGTGCCAACCACGCGTATGTGACCGGTGAGGTAACCGATCTTCAAGGCGACCCGTTGCCGCCGCCGGCCGTGGTTCGTGTGCAGTTGCTCGATATCTCGCGTGCGGACGCACCGTCTATCGTGGTGGGCGAACAGGTGATCCGACGACCCGGTCAAGGTCCGGTGCCTTTCGCTGTCGCCTACAACCTGGATGATATCGATCTGCGCTTCAGCTACGCGATTGAGGCCACCATCAGAGACACAGATGGTACGTTGCTCCATCGCAACACGACAGCGACACCGGTCATCACGGGCAATCACCCCGATTCCGGGGTAGAGGTCATTGTCGAGCCGGTGCCATAGGGCAAAGTTCAGCTCGGCGTAATACCACGACAGAAATCCGACGGCTTCGCCTCTAGTCGACTCCGCACGGGGGTTTGTGCCGGGATTCACTAGCCGACTGCCGATAGACAGAGTCACCCAAGGAGGAGGACGGCATCTCAGCCAGGATGCCGTCCTCCTCTTTCTATGGTGCGGACCAACCCGCGCATGAGGTTTCCGCGGCCGAGAACACCGACCAGTGTGCCTTCATCATCGACGACAGGCAGGCGTTTGACTTGGTGCCGCAGCATCAGCTTCGACGCGTCCAACAAGTCGCCATCGAGCGGGATGGTAAAAACAGGGCGTGTCATCAGTTCGACGGCTGTTTCAGGTGACTCCAGCCAGGTGCCGGCTGGCGCAACAATGCCGCTTATCAGCCGCCGGAGACGCGCCGGCAGATTGCCGCCGGGTTTCGTTGTACTACGTCTAAGGAGATCACCATCTGTGATGATGCCCATGGGATGCTTGCGGCTGTCGACCACGATCACACGTAACTGCTGTGACTTCTCCAATGCCGCAACGATTTCTTCCAACCGTGCGGCGGGGCCGACCGTCGGTGTGCTGCGATTCATGAGTTCGGCGATGGAATTGCCGCTACGTAGCGTGCGCGGATTACTATCCATCCATGCCGGCGCGTGATACTCCAATGCACGCAAAATGTCCAGCCTGGCCAAAATCCCGGCAAGATGGCCGAACTCATCCACGACCGGTACGCGTTTCAAGCCACGGTCCCGCATGAGGTCCACAGCTATTTGGAGTCGGTCGCTGGTGCGGACGATGGCCGGATCGGCGGTCATGATGTCAGCGGCAATGAGCCCCGCTGCTTCAACACTTTGAAGTTGGGCGCGGAAGTCGTCTGCGGTCAGGATGTCTTGTAGCGACAGTCGCGCATGTAGGCCGGTATGCTCCAGCAAATCTGCATCCGTAATGATGCCGAGGACAGTGCGATCCGCGTCAACCACGGGCAGACAACGGACTCCACGATCCAGCAACAGGTTCACTAATTGGCCTACGGGAGTCCTTTCTTCGACGGATGCAACGGGGGTCTGCATAATTTCGCTGACCGGCAGGCGCAGGGGATCGGGTTTGCGGCCGGATGCAAATTGAACCACTTCCACCTCCTCATGGGTGATAAGACCCCCATCAACCATCTCACGAATGCGGGGCAGCAACTTTTCGACAGCGGTCCTTTGTGTCAACCCACTCGATGCGAATGGGCAAATCTGCGGATAGAGAGAGAATGCCGGCTGTGTGGATCGTACTGTGGGCGCCGAACCCGGCCACCCCGCGGACGACAGTTGCACCGGCTGCGCCTTCACTGCGCAGCAGTTCCAGAATCGCCATATAGAGCGTTTTGCCTTTATGTTGGTGGGCTTCGCCGATGTAGATTATCACGCGCTCACCGGCTCCCTGTATCTGCATGACGGCCTCCTGGTCAAGAAATCAACCTATCATTCCGCAGTCGAATCGTAACGTGTAGACGCAGGTCAAATCAGGTACCAACCGCGCCAAGAAAACACCGACCAGGGCTGCAGCCAGCCCGAGGAGAACGCTGGCGACGATATCGACGATCCCAAGCAGGTAGTTTCCCTCCATAATCAAATGCAAGCTCTCGACCATGTACGTTGAAAATGTGGTATATGAACCTAGAAAGCCGGTAGCCAAAAAGAGCCTGACCTGCGGTGAGGTGATCAACAGTTCGGTCGAGAGCGTGAGAAAAAACCCCAATATGAGGCTGCCCGTAACATTGACGACCATTGTTCCAAAGGGGAATCCGGCGCCAATGCGACCGCCGGCCCATACGCCGATCAGATCACGCGCATTGGCGCCGAGGGCTGCGCCCAACGCGATCAGCAAATATCGATTCACAGTCTATTCACCCCCCAAGGTTCGTCGCCTGTGCCCTACAATTACCGGTCGAATCTAGCGTAGGATGCTGTAAATTGACCAAACGGCCAGAAGAATTGAAGCGCTTTGGCGACGAATACAATCTTAGAGTACACTACGAAAAACTCCAATCGGAAGGCACAGAAAGGAATCACAGATGACTTCATCTGTTGTAGGCCACTCTGACAAAGGAACGCGCGTACGCGTGATGGGTTTCGGGCGTCGGTTGGGTGCGATGATCATCGACGCGGTCATTGTCGCCTTTGTGTCGTATGCGTTGGCCTTCGCGCTTGGTTTTGTCGGACTGACGATCAATATGTTCCAGCCGACCGATGGCGAAGCCATGCAGCCGATCATTTTGATTGCTACTTTGCTCTTCTCTATCTTGTACTATGTCGGTTCCTGGGCTGTTCGAGGCGCGACCGTGGGCAAGACCGTCCTTGGGATGACCATTGTGAACAGCCACGGCGGGAAGATATCTTGGGGACAGGCATTTTTGCGCTATGTCGGCTATGTCGTGAGTGCAGCCATTTTCGGTTTGGGATTTTTGTGGATTGCCTTCGATCGTCGACGGCAGGGCTTGCATGACAAGATCGCCGGCACGTTCGTCGCTACGGTGGATGACGATGTGCCGCCCGGCACCACGGTCGAGTTCGTCCCGATCGATCCGGGACACGGATGGATCTGGGCCGTGATTTGGGCGATTGTTGCCATAACCGGCCCTGTCGGGTTGATCATCGGGTGGATTGTTATGGGACCGACCCTGTCGCGTATCATCATGAATCTGCTTGGCCGCTAACGCTACCTCCTACTGCGATCGTGGCCGGCTGTCAGCAGGCAATTGTGAATCCCGGTAGTACTCCTCGTACAGTTCCTACCAAGGGTAGCATAGCCTGATCTCCGTCGTGGCATTCACGTTGAGCCGCACTTGTGCCCTGGAGCGGGCGGTAAGTCGCTCTCATTATCTCTGATTTGACGCCGGTCGAGATCCGATCGACGCTGGTGAAGGCACCGCCGGCCACGTTGACCCAACTGGCTTGCCCGTACAAGAGCCGTCCGATAACCGGGCGGCTCTTGGGGTTTTTGACGCGGGCGTGCTATTTTAATCTATACCATCGTTGCTGACCATCGCTCTCCCCGTCAAATGCCCTTTGCGGTGACCGTTTTACATGTGTCTGGACATACATATATGAGCCAACTTGCGCGACGAATCCGGAAAAGAAGTGATCTTGTTTTCATCCTGGGTGTCCTGCTTATTGCCTTTACGCGTTCCGCACCCATGATGGCGCAATCCGCCCAATTGTCACGCTTGACAGTGACACCTTTTATGGTCAAGTCACTCAAAGGTGAACCGATCGCGGCGGAACTGATCCGTCTCACGGCGCCGGAGGATCGGGACGGCAAAAGCGCGGCAGAGGTCGAGATACCTTTCCTGCGTTTCAAGACGGCGTCGGACGATCCCGATCCGCCCATCTTTGTGCTGAACGCGAGTCTGATTGGTAGCACAGACGATCTCGTCAATCGCTTTAGGGTGGAAGCTGTGCTTCCCTTTGTTGCACTCTACGGGCAGCAGTCAGACGTGGTTCTCGTCGGCATCCGCGGAACGGGCGCGGCAACGCCACTGCTGACCTGTGCCGGTACATTCGCACCTCGGCTGGATCAACAGGCTACGGCGGAGCTCATCGCGGCCGATCTCGGCGCGTACTACAGCACTTGCGACGAGTTTTGGACCGCCCACGATGCTGCGCCGGGCGCCTATAATGCGCACAAGATCGCTCAGGATGTGGACGCAGCTCGGGAATTGCTGGGCTACGATACCATCAAGCTGATCGGGCAAGACTACGGTTCCCATGTCGCACTGGACTTGATTCGTAACAGCGGTGAGTCCATTGATCGCGCCATTCTAGCTCCCGTGCAGGGTCCGGACCAGATGATGTATTTGCCCGGCGGCGCGCAAGCGGTGTTGGAAGAGCTCGACCGTCGCGCGAAAGATAACCCCTCGATTGGGAGCGCCATGCCCGATTTTCTGGGGACGGTCGGCTTGGTGCTCGATCGTCTGGAAGTGCAGCCGGCG
Organism: uncultured Chloroflexia bacterium; assembly: GCA_963715415.1. Lineage (GTDB taxonomy): Bacteria > Chloroflexota > Anaerolineae > Caldilineales > Caldilineaceae > JAWKOK01. Next base: position 141,663 of record CAVQSG010000008.1, read on the forward strand.
ACGGTCAGTGTCATTGATCCGGACACACTGCTCTCCTATTCCATCACAGTTGGAGCAGATGATCTGCGCCACGTAACGGCGCGTGCGCTGGGCACGTCGGAACAGCGATCGCTGCCGGCTCGCTATTTCGAAATGAGTCAAGGTGACTTCACGTGGTTGGCAAAACAGGCATACGCATGGCGCACCAATATCCGTGGGAATGTGATGCCGACGGCGGCGACATGCGCATCTGGCGCATCGATCCCACGGCAGACCAAGGTTGCCGCAGAGGCGGAGAACAGTTTGCTCGAAAACGCGATCAACGGTGTGCGGTTCGACCTATGCACTGCGGTAGGCGATCCTGATCTGGGCGCTGACTTCCGCGAAGCGCTTGAATCCGATGTTCCCGTGCTCATGATCAGTGGCACCATGGATCCCTATGCCCAGCCCGATGAGGTCGAAACCCTGTTGGCCGGATTCGAGAATGGGCAGCACCTGATCGTCAACGGTGCCAGCCACAATCTTGTGGAAGAATCCTTCCCCATCATCGCTCCGATCGTCACCAGCTTTCTCCTCGAAGATCCGCTGGAAGCGATCTTTACGACCGAGGTCAGCGTCGTCAATGGACTCGAACCGATCAGGATCCAGCCTATCACCGAATTGGGTTGGAATGGAGAATATTTCAACAACCGAACGGTACAGGGTGATCCGACAGTACAACGAGTGGACCCGGTTATCGACTTCAACTGGGGCGAAGAATCGCCCGCACCGGAGATCAATGCCGACAACTTCTCCGCTCGCTGGACCGTCAGCCGCGACGTCCCGGCCGGTCCTTACCGTTTTTCGGTGTGGACAGACGATGGCGTTCGCGTCTGGGTGGATGATGTGCTGATCATCGACCAATGGGAAGTGAGCGGCGCGCGCAATTTTGTGACTGACGTCAACCTTGTACGCGGGTTGCACAATGCGAAGGTCGAATACTTTGAGTCCGAAGGGCTGGCGCTCGCCCAGTTGACCGTGGCTGCACGCAACGAGTTTCCTGATTGGAAGGCGGAGTATTACGAGAATCCGGGTCTCCAGGGCGAACCAAAGGTTGTGCGCAGTGAACGGAAGATCGACTATGCCTGGCAGTTGCAGGCGCCGGTAGTCGGAATCCCGGCCGATAATTTCTCCGTGCGCTGGACGCGCGGCAGAGGACTTCGCGGCCGGCGTCTACCAGGTCAACATCGACGTTGCCGGCGCGGTTCGCGTTTGGATCGACGGCCAAATTGTGAGCGATGACTGGAATTTCGGCCAGATGCGCACAGTGACAACCTCGACGCAGCCATTGTCGGCAGGCCGGCACGATGTTCGCGTCGAGTATGCCAAAAGCGTCGGGCCTGGATTGATCCGTGTCACTTTGTCGCCGGTCAACACACCGGTCATTCCACCGACCGCAGCTATTTCCGGTCCTCAGCGGGTTATCGTCGGTGAGACATTCACGCTTGATGGTTCGGCGTCGACGCCCGGCTCCGGCGAGCAGATCACGAGTTACGCATGGGATCTGGGAGACGGTACAGCCGCGGCCGGCGCCACAATCCAGCACGTCTATCGTGCGGCCGGCTTCTACAACGTGACACTGACGGTGACCAACGACCGCGGTGTCGCCGGTGTCACGACGATGCAAACTCGCGCTGATGGCGCCCAGGCGACACCACCACCCGTCCAGCCTCCGGTGGCGGTTATCGTAGCGCCCTCACAGGGTGTCGCCGGCGAACCGATCGTCTTTGACGCGTCCCAATCCACTTCCTCGAATCCTTTGCTTCTCTATGGATGGAACTTTGGCGACGGCACCACAGCAATTGCTGTACAGGCATTCAAGACCTATAGTCAACCGGGCATCTACAACGTGGTCTTGAATGTGCGTGACGATCAGGGGCAGAGCAGCACGACATCACATCTCATACAGATCTTTGCACCGACGGCCACGCCGACGCCCAACATTCCACCGACACCGACATCGTTGCCGCCGCCGACACCCGATCTGCCGCCCACGCCGACGCCGACAATGACGCCGATCATTCCGCCCACACCGATTCCACCGACGCCGATTCCTGGGCAGCCGACTGCACCGTTGGAAGGGACGCCGCCGATCGATCTGGCGCCGGATGGAACGCCCACTCCGGATGGTGAACCGGCCACTCCCCCGCAGGCGGTAATCGAAAATGTCCATGCCGGCGCAATTCTGCCGGTTGTCTCTGAGGGCGGTGTACAGGTTCTGTCTGATGTCACGGTGAATCAGGTAATCACCCTGGTAGGATCGCAGTCGGTGCCAGGAACATACCCAATTACGTCGTGGTATTGGGTGTTGAGCGACGGCGGAATAACGTCACAGGATGAAGCATTTCAGGTTACGTTTCAAGAGCCGGGCGTCTACAGCGTCAGCTTGACGGTCAGCGATGAATTCGGGCTGTCCAGCTCGTTGTTACAGGAAATCCGCGTGGTTGAGGATGCGGAGACACAGTAGAGATCGACGCGCGTGCCGATTCGATGGATGTGGTTGTTGAAATTGCCATGGTCGGTCTTGTGCAGCCATGAATATTCTCTGCTGCCGCGGCGTGATCATGCGGCAATACGTAGATAGGAATCGGCTGGACCATGCCGGTTCGCGTTGACACATTCATGTCCAAATGAGATAATGCCGTTCCCGCCGGCTAGCAATGGCCGGCGGTCTTTTGCCGGATTTCACGGCTTGTATTGGAGGAGTGCTGCAATGAACGTCACCGATGCGGAACAGACCGCTTCGCCCTGGTGGTCGAGCTTTATCATCGGCATCGCAGCTGTCATACTCGGCATCATGCTGCTGGCCGCACCTGGCGCCACCACCATTCTGGTTATCCAGATTCTGGGCATCTACTGGTTGGTTGCGGGTGTGCTCGCGATCGTGCGAATATTTCTGGGCCGAAATAGGCTTTCATTGGGTTGGGCGCTGTTACAGGGGATTATCGGCATCGTTGCCGGTCTGGTGATTCTCAATCACCCTCTGTGGAGTACGGTTCTCGTGCCGACAATACTGGTCTCTATCCTGGCGGTCTTGGGAATACTCTATGGGGTGATCGATCTCGTGGAGGCGTTCCGCGGCGCCGGTTGGGGACGCGGCGCACTTGGTGTCTTGAATCTACTGTTCGGTCTGTTGCTCTTGGGCTCACCACTGATCGTGGCCTCATGGTTGCCGACCATTCTCGGCGCTGTGGGTGTCATCGGCGGCTTGCTGGTTGCTGTGGGTTCATATCGAACCCGCGAAGATGTCGACTGGCTTCAGCTTTCCCGATATTAGACGCATACGTACCGCCGGAGACACAATTTCGTCTGGGAATCACGTGAGATTGATCTGATGAAACGACCTCTTGCCGCTCCTCGAGCATTTCATTTGCTGGCGAAACCGACCGGTGCAATCTGTAACCTCGATTGTAAGTATTGCTTTTTCCTGTCGAAAGAGATGCTCTATCCGGGCAGTCGTTTTCGCATGGCAGATGAACTGCTGGAGACTTATCTTCGACAGTATATCGAGGCGCAACAGGTGCCCGAGGTCAATATCGCGTGGCAGGGTGGAGAGCCGACCCTGATGGGGCTGGACTTCTTTCGCCGCTCGGTCGTGCATGTAGAGAAGTATCGCAAACCGGGCATGCATGTCCTCCACAGCATGCAGACCAACGGCACATTACTCGACGACGAATGGTGCGAGTTTTTCGCCGAGCACGAGTACCTCATTGGCCTGAGTTTCGATGGCCCGCAGGCATTGCACGACAGCATATCGTGTTGACAAGGGCGGCCAACCGACGTGGGCGAAAGTGATGAGGGCTGCCGAACTACTCAAGAAGCACAAGGTCGAATTCAATATCCTCACCACCGTTCATGCCGCCAATATGGATCACCCGCTGGACGTCTACCGTTTTCTGCGCGATGAAGTCGGCACACAATTCATCCAGTTTATTCCGATCATTGAGCGGGTTACCGAGGAATTGCTGTCGCTGGCCGACTGCCGGCTGGAGCCAGGATCGACGGGGAGAGCGGCCGCTCTATCTGCAGGAGGGCTCGCTGGTCACCGAGACGGTCCGTCACGGCTGAAGGCTACGGCCGGTTCTTGTGTACGATCTTCGATGAATGGGTTCGCCGAGATGTCGGCACGGATCTATGTTCAGCTCTTTGACGTGGCTTTGGCATCGTGGGTGGGGCAACCCAATGGTCTCTGCGTCTTTTCTCCGACCTGCGGCACTGCACTGGCCGTCGAACATAACGGCGATCTCTACTCATGTGATCATTATGTTGAACCGGACTATCTACTGGGCAATATCAACGACACCCACATGATCGAGTTGGTCGCCTTGCCCAAACAGCGAAAGTTCGGGCAGGATAAGCTGGATTCGTTGCCTCAATATTGTCTCGATTGCGAAGTACGCTTTGTCTGTAACGGTGGCTGTCCCAAGAATCGCTTTATCTATACGCCCGGACGGCAGTTCGGGCCTCAATTATCTATGTGCAGGCTATCGAACATTCTTCAACCACATTGACCGACCCAATGCGCATCATGGCGGACCTGTTGCGCCGCAATCGCGCGCCTGCCGAGATCACGCAGATTCTGGCCGAAGAAGAGCGACAGCGGCAGCCGGCCTTCGCACATGCTCAGCGCAACGATCCATGCCCCTGTGGCAGCGGACGAAAGTTCAAGCAGTGTCACGGCCGGGGGTGATGGACGGTCCTGTGTACTGCCGAGTCGACACCCCACCCAGCCCTTATTGAACGCCAATCCCAACACCGCAAAGTTATCGATATGGAATGGTATGCACTGCCCATCGATCAAGTCCGATCTGACCTCGGCGCAGATTTTGAAAATGGGCTGACCAGCGCCGATGCCGCCATCGCCTGTCCAAGTACGGCCCCAACGAACTGATGGAGCAGGGCGTCAAAAGCCCCTGGTTGATCCTTCTCGCCCAGTTCAAAGAGATCATGGTGATGGTCCTCTTGATTGCCGCGGTGATCTCGTTTGTACTGGGCGAGTACATTGACGGGACGGTGATTCTGATCATCGTGATTGTGAATGCCGTCATCGGACTTTACCCAGGAGTATCGGGCCGAAAAGGCCATGGACGCGCTCAAGAAGATGGCCGTGCCAATCGTTCGCGTGCGCCGCGACGGCCATGTCGAGTCGAGATTTCGTCGACCCAGGTGGTGCCCGGCGAGATCGTGCTGCTGGAGGCGGGCAACGTGGTGCCGGCAGATGGACGCGTCATCGAAGCGGTGAATCTCAAAGTGGAAGAAGCCGCTTTGACCGGCGAATCCGAGCCGGTTGAGAAGCAGGTGGAGCCGGTGGAAGGCGATCACGTGCCATTGGCGACCGCTTCAACATGGTACACATGGGGACGGTCGTGACCTATGGCCGGGGCACCTTCGTCGGTGACCGAAACCGGCATGCAGACAGAGTTGGGCAAGATCGCCGGGCTGATCCAGGACGTGGAGGAGGAACAGACACCGCTCCAGCGCCGTCTGGCCCGGCTGGGGGTGACGCTGGCCTGGGTCGCGCTGGGTATCATCATCGTCGTGGTGATCCTCGGCTACATCCAAGGACGGGCCGTCGGGCAAGGTCGATTGGGAGACTCTGTTCCTGACCGGCGTCAGCATGGCCGTGGCCGCCATTCCCGAGAGTTTGCCCGCGGTGGTCACCATTACGCTGGCGCTCGGTGCCCAGCGTCTACTCCGGCGCAACGCGTTGATGCGCCGTTTGCCGGCAGTGGAGACCCTGGGCTCGGTCACGACCATCTGCTCCGACAAGACAGGCACCCTGACCGAGAACCGTATGACGGTGACGCTGCTGGACGTGGCCGGCAACACGCAGGACCTGGAGACGCTCCAGGAAAGCGCGCTGGGCCGTCCTGCGCGGCGCCCGCCTTGTGAACGACTCGCCCCATGATCTGGCCGCCTCAGTGTGTTGATTCGCGCCGGTGCGCTCTGCAACGATGCGGTGCTGGAGATTGGACGAGCAGGGCACCCTGCGCGCGATCGGCGATCCGACCGAAGCTGCGCTGGTTCTTGGCCGCCCACCAGTTGGGTTGGGATATGAAGGAGCTGCGCAAGGAGTGGCCCCGCGTCGGCGAGGTGCCCTTCACGTCCGAACGCAAACGCATGACCACGATCCACCGCATGGTGGAGGCGATCGAGGAATTCGACTCGCCCATTGCCGATGCGCCCTACGTCTTCTACACCAAGGGCGCGGTGGACAGCCTGCTCGACGTGACAAGCCAGGTGCTCCTCGGCAAAGAGGTGGTGCCGCTGATCGATGAGTTGCGCGCCGCATCCTGGCGACCAATGAACGCTTTGCCCGCGGAAGGACAGCGTGTACTCGGCGTGGCCGTGCGCCTCTGGTTTCAGGACGACCAGCCGCCGCGCGATCCCGATGCTCATCGAGGGTGACGAAGTTTTCATCGGAATGGTGGCCATGATGGACCCACCCCGGGCCGAAGGTCGAAGAACGCGGTACATCATTGCCAAGGAGGCCGGCATTCGCCCGGTCATGATCACCGGCGATCATCCGCTGACCGGCATTGCGCATCGCCCAGGATCTTCACATCGCCGACAATGAGAGACTTCATCCGGGGCAGCGAACTTGGCCGTCATGGCACACCATGCATTGTCAGAGGTCGTGGAAGAGATCTCGGTCTACGCCCGGGTCGCGCCGGAACACAAGCTGAATATCGTGCAATGCGCTTCAGGAGAAGGGCCATGTCGTCGCCATGACCGGTGACGGCGTCAACGATGCACCGGCCCTGAAACGAGCCGATATCGGCGTGGCCATGGGCATCACCGGGACCGACGTCTCCAAGCAAGCGGCGGACATGGTCCTGCTGGACGACAACTTCGCCACCATCGTTGCGGCGGTCGAAGAAGGCCGCGTCATCTTCGACAATATCCGCAAGTTTATCAAGTACACGCTCTCCAGCAACACCGGCGAACTCTTCCTGATGCTGGTCGGACCGCTGATCGGCATGCCGTTGCCGCTCATGCCGCTGCAGATACTGTGGGTGAACCTGGTGACCGACGGCCTGCCCGGACTGGCGCTGGCCGTGGAGCCGGGCGAGCGGGGCGTCATGAAGCGGTCGCCCTTCAAGCCGACCGAAAGCGTCTTCAGCCGCGGCATCGGCCTGGAGATCATTTGGATCGGCATACTGATGGGCCTTGTCTCGCTTGGCACTGGGCTACGCCTACTGGTCCATCGATCCGAACGGCCCGTGGCAGACCATGGTCTTCACCACGCTCACGCTCGCGCAAATGGGCAACGCCCTGGCCATCCGCTCCAGCCGTGAATCGTTGTTCCGCATTGGGCCGTTCTCCAACGGTCTGATGGTGCTTGCTGTCGGGTTGACCTTTGCACTACAGATGCTCCTGCTCTATGTGCCGTTTTTCCAGCGGGTTTTTGTCACCCGGCCGCTCTCGGCACGCGATCTGGCCATCAGCTTGCTTGCCAGCGCGGTCGTCTTTGCCGTGATCGAGCTCTATAAGCTCGCGCGCCGTAGCTTTGACAGGAAACGTAAACGTATATGAGAAGACAGTCTTGCCGTAATGGCGACTCTGCGGCGGCAGTTCCGATTCACTTCTACCAACAAATGGGTGATATACCACGAATTGTGTAAAGGTGGCTTGCTCTCTCTGGTAGGTTGCGAATTTACACACAATTCGGGATACCACCGACAAATGCGAGGATCACATGAACAAGCAGACATTGATCGATCACTTGAACGAAGATCTGGCCGGTGAACTCGGCGCGATCATTCAGTACATTACCTATGCTGCCAAGGTGACGGGTCCATACCGGCCGCAATTGGCCCAGTTCTTCCTCACCGAGGTTGCTGATGAGCAACTGCATGCCCAGTTTCTCGCCAACAAGATTGTGGCGCTGGGCGGCGAGCCGACCACCATTGCCAAGCCGGTGCCGCCGGCGCCCGATAATCGCGCCATGCTGGAGGCAGTTCTCGTTGCCGAGCGTCAGGCAACGCAGGACTACACCCAGCGTGCCCTGGAAGCGGACGAGTTCGGAGACAAGGGACTGGCAGTGAACTTGGAAGATATGGTGCGAGATGAGTCCGGTCATTCGGAAGAGACAGAGCGAATTCTGCGTGACTGGCCGTTGTAGCCGTTTTGAGCCAAGGACGCCTGAATGAGGTTTGTCCACACGATTGGTCGGCGCATTGACGCCCGGCTCAGAGGGCATCGCGGCGACGATTACGGCGGATGCCGTCGCCGGTGTAACCTTTGCGGTGGTCAATATTCCGCAGGCCATGGCCAACGCGCTTCTCGCCGGTGTCAATCCGGTGCTTGGCCTCTATACGTTGATGATCGCCACGCCGGTTGGCGCGCTCTTTACGAGCAGTGTCTTCATGAACGTGTCGACGACAAGCGCGTTGTCCGTTGCCGCCGGTGACGTCTTACTGGGTGTTCCTGCTGAAGCCAAGACCGCCAGCTTGGTTGTCCTGGTCGTATGGGTGGGCGTCGTGCAGTTTTTGGCCGGGCTATTCCGCCTTGGTTCCTTGTTGCGCTTTGTTTCGCGGTCGGTGATGGTGGGCTTTATTGGTGGCGTTGCTACCCTAAATAGCGTGCGCTGTTTGCGGTTCGGAACGCATGTCGGTTCGGGCGATGGGTCGCCGGGATGGTACAATCGGGTGCGCTTCAGTCCAGCAGCAGGTGAAGGGCCACAAATGACCGATAATGCTCGACAATCTTGGAGGTAATATGAGCGATTTGATCGTATTGGCGTTTGATAACGAAACCGGCGCGTTCGAGATGCGCGATAAGCTGGTGCAGCTTCAGAAGGAACATTTGCTTACTCTGGAGGATGCCGGCCGTTGTCGTGCGCAATGCTGACGGCAACGCCAAAGTCAAGCAGGTGACGAGCCTTGTGGGCGCCGGCGCACTGGGTGGTGCGTTTTGGGGAATGCTGATCGGGATTCTATTCTGGATGCCCTGGCTCGGCTTGGCAATCGGCGCGATTTCCGGCGCTGTCGGCGGTAAGTTCACGGACATCGGCGTCGACGACAGTTTCATCAAGGAAGTGGGTGAAACCATCGAGCCGGGCCACTCGGCCATCTTCTTGTTGGTGCGCGATGTCACGCCGGATAGAGTGATGGATGCGATCAAACAGTTTCATCCGACTGTACTGCGTACGTCACTCTCTAAGGAGCAGGAAGAGAAACTGCGTGCAACATTTGGCGCCGAGGACCAAGAAGTAACCGCCTAGAGGTTCGATTGCAGATAACCTCCGAGTGGCAGCAAGCGTCGCATACGCTTGCCTGCAAGTCGTGACCACCTCCCGGAAGTTATCTGCAGGCAATCGCGGAGTTGCCGATTCTTTATCTTTCAGGCGGCAAAGGGCTTTCTGGAAGAGCAGGACGTATCCCCGTGCTGTGGAAAATTGACTATCCCAAGCACGGCCTTGAGCATTTCAGTGTCAATACTAGAGGAAAACCATGGACCAAGAACCACAGAGCGGCGGCTGGAGCAACCTGTCGCGCGGCGCACAAATTGGCATCATTATCGCAGCCGTCGCCGCAATTGTTCTTTTGCTTTGGCTGCTGTCCCGCGCGTTCGGCGGCGGCTCAGCACCGGACCCAACCCCAACCGCTACGACCGAAGCCGCAGAAGTGCCGGAACTATCGACACCGATCGGCGGCACAACTCCAGGTACCGGCGATGGAACTGACGGCGGCATCATCATCATCATTCCGACGCCACTGCCCGGATTGCCCTCCGTTACAGCGATCGATCCCACCAATATTCGCAGCGGCCCCAGTACCGAATATCCGGTGGTCGGGCTGCTCAATGCGGGTGAATCCGCCGAGGCCATCGGTGTCAGCCAGGACGGAGCGTGGTATGCCATTCGGATACCACAGTCCCCCCAAGGTTCGGGCTGGATTCTCGGCACCCTTGTGTCAGGCGCCGGTGTAGATGGGCTGCCCATCATTGTGGCGCCGCCGTTGCCAACTCCGACAGCTTCGCCGCCGGTGGCCATCACTGAATGGAAAGGCGAGTATTTCGACAATCCGAATCTCAGCGGTGCGCCAGTGCTGGTGCGCAATGATGTTGCCATCGACTTCAATTGGGGAACGGGCTCGCCGGCGCCTGAGGTGCCGGCCGATAACTTCTCTGCCAGGTGGACCATCAACCGGAACGTTCCCGCCGGCCTGTACACCTTTGATGTCTGGGTCGACGATGGCGTTCGCGTTTGGGTTGATCGCAATCTGATCATCAACGGCTGGAATAGCGGTCCTGCCCGCCGCTACACCGCGTCGGCGGAAGTTACCCAAGGTGCGCATGAGGTCATCGTGGAATACTTCGAGGCGACCGGCACTGCGCTAATCTCATTCAATACCGGCTATCAGGACCCGGCGCAGCAGCAGCCGCCCTCCTCGCGCATCAATGGCCCGAACGAGGGGCTTGTCGGCGAGGAAATGGTCTATGACGGTACAGCATCGGTTGCACAGGACGGTGCTCGTATCGTTGAATATCGCTGGAATTTCGGCGACGGCAAGAGTGCAACGGGTGATCTGGTCAGCTATCGCTGGGCAGAACCGAATGTCTACAATCTGACGCTAACAGTCGTGGACGATCAGCGGTCTCGAGTCCAACTCAACCATGCAGGTGCGCATCCTGCCGGATGTGGAAGTGCCGCCGGAACCGACGGCAACTGCCGAGCCTGAGCCGACCCCGGAGGCAACTGTCCCGCCGGTACCAGTGCCCGGTATCCAATACTCACCGGAAATTCCTGCTGTGGGAGGGACTGTCGTCTACGACGGTTCAGGAACCATTGCGTCGTCATCGATCGCCTTGTATGCCTGGGATTTCGGAGACGGCGAAACGGCTGAAGGCGTCACCGTTGAGCATATCTACGCCGCCGAAGGCCCATACGTGGTCACGCTGATCGTGACTGATGAAAATGACGCCCAAGGCACTGCCGAACTCAATGTGGTCGTCGGACCGGCTGCCGTGGAACCGACGGCGACTGTGGATGGCGGCGAAGGTAACGGCGGCGAAACTGAGACGCCGACGGAAGAAGCCCCGGCTGAAGTTCTGCCGGTTGAGGAGACACCCACTCCGGTCGAGGAAGGTGGAGACGCCGGAGACTGAGCTAGTGGCTGCTAACATGTTTGCGGACAGTGTCCGCAGGTAAGATTCTCCTGACGATGAGACGCGGCCATCCATTTGCATTCACCGCAAATGGATGGCCGCATTTTTAGACTGCTACCGTGACCCTTCATCGACACCAAAGTCAACTGACGGCATCGGTTCACCCATTCGTTATAGTCGCGTCATGGACCAACACTGGGCCATCGGTCTTGGCTGCCTGGTTTCTGTCGGGCTAGGCGTCTATACGTTGCTGGGTGAGTACACCGTCGCCATCACCCGCAACGTCTTCAGCCCCTATTGTGGGAACCACCTGCATCGACGTCGAACCTCCGCCAACTGCGAACGCCAACCCATTGCGAACCAAATGACGAATTCCGGCTGTAGAGCCGGCTCGTCCACATCGGCCGCAGGTCAGCGCATGCGCGCCGTATGCCGCAATTAGGAAACTATTTTCTCCAAGGGAATTACTACTGTGGTAAGCATTGATCCACTTGTGATGCCGGGTTTCTATGGTATTATCTGGGTGCTGTTCCAACGCGAGAAAATAACTGCTGAACGATCGCTGCCGAAATGGTGGCCGGGAGCTATTTATGGACGATCGAAGAGGGCCGGGAGACGCAAGTCCGCCGAATGATCGATCGACCACCGGCCGGTACACCCATGATGTCGACAATTCAACCACGGGCGTCGGGCGCAGTGAACCGTCCGAGGAAGGTCACTCAGCAGCCGAGCCGACACCGGTCGAACTGAAGTCGCTCCACTCGGTCTCCGACGAACCGGTCGCTGGTACGAAAAACGCAACCGCAGCCTCGACCAGTGCAGCCGGTTCGGAGCAACCGTGGGAAACCCCTGTCACTGCTCCTTCTTCTTCCACTCAAGAGTCGAATGTAGAGGTCTTGCCCCCCGAACACAGTGCTGATTCGGGTGGACGCTCTTTGGGCGCCGATGTCGATATTGAGCAGACCACCGTTTCAATCGGGTTGAGCGGTATTTCCATTCGGCGTACGCGCGCCGCAGCCGCGCCTTTGCAAAGGGATATGATCGCGGTGAATGCTCTCCCGCAAGCGGCAACAAAATCGGCCACCGATCCCGAACCAGCAAGCGATGCCGGCGTATCTGCCGCTACACGGGACGGTGACGCTGCGTCTGCGCCACAGATGGAGGATGGCGTCGATCTACCGGAGTTCGAGACTGTGCGCTTGCTCTCTCGTTTCTTGGTTGGTCTGGCTCTGGAAGGCGGCGACGAGTTGTTGACCCGTCTGCGTGCCATCGAAGAAGAGCTGCTGCAAGAGGCAAACGGACGTCAGGAGCCGGCTCCCGCCGCGGATAGCGTTTCGCTTCTGCGCTACCTGGCCGTCGGTACGCTCTTGTGGGGGCAACAGGCCACATTGCGTTCAGCCTTTAAGGGATTCGAGACAGCCGCGCGTGTCACAACTCGAACCGTCGGGCTGGCAGACAAACTGACTGACAATGCGCTCTTGCGACCGGCCCGTCGTCCTGTCGGCTGGTCGTCCAAACGAGCAGCGATATTCATGAAGGCGCGTATCAGCGAAGGCCGCAATGATGAAGAACAGGGGCGCGCTCTGGCAACACAAGCAGTGGCCGGTATCATTGACAGCTTCATCAACTCTCTCTCTGACAATCCGGAATTCACAGAGTTGATCAGCGAAAGTGGTCTGAGCCTGGCCGGAACCGTCGTCGATAACAGTCGCCAGGTCGGCGTGGCAGCGGATGGGATGTTGGAGAACTTAGTGCGCCGGGTCTTCAAGCGTCGTGCTCGAAATGAGCTGCCCCAATCGCCCTATGTCGGCAAACTTCAGGACATGTACACGCCGGAGAATTTGGTGTCGCAGAATGACGAAAGCCGGCAGCCGGATTCGACGAATAGCAGCAAGGAGTGATCTCAGTGGTTGCGGATCAAAGACAGACTGGTCGCGATTTCGGCAGCGACGAAAGTACTGGTGAAATCCTGTATGGTGAGTACGCGGGCTTCGCCACGCGCGCCGTCGCGTTTGTGGTAGATATGCTCATCATCAGTGGAATATTGATGAGTATCGGACTTGGGCGATCGCTGATCGACACCTATTTCGGCACACTTGAATTCGGCAAACGGTTTCTCGACATCGTCTTCTTGGTAATCACCGTCGTTATCGTAGCTGGCTACCCCATCGCGTTCTGGATGCTGATCGGGCAGACGCCCGGCAAATATCTCATGGGACTGCGCGTGATTCGGACCGATGGCGGACGAGTGACGTTCACTGTCTCGGTTCGACGTTTGATCGGCTATTACATTTCTGCGATCCTGTTGCTCGGTTATTTTTGGGTGCTGATCGATGACCAGAGGCAGGCTTGGCACGACATCTTTGCCGGCACATATGTCGTCTACGCTTGGTCGAAGGATCCAAAGATCCAACGTGAAATATCAGTTTCGCTGCGCAACGAACGTCAGTTACGCCAGGAACGACGCCAGGCCGCACGACGTCGTCAGCCCACATCGTAAACCCGAGTTTGTCCGCCGGACCGATGTCGCATTGCTACACTGGCCATTTCGCCAACCTCAACCGCCCTCAAATCAATGGCGTAGTACGTTCGAGTTCGACCCTACGTTCGACCGTGAGCCGACTCAGCCACATATTTGTCGTGGGACTGTTGGCACATGGCACCTCCCCGCATTTTGACCTGTTGCCAAGGCTCGATCCGGGCAGCATCCATGACGACACCCCGATGGTTCAGAGCACGCTTACGGTCACAGTTGTCGGAGAGCCATCAACTACATCGAATAGGGAGGTACCATGTCAGCGACGAGCGTCGAGCTTGCGCCCCGTTTTTCTGTTCAAGAGGCGTTAGAGATTAGCCGTGAGAAATACGGTATCGTTGGTGAGGCGACGCAGCTTCCAAGCGAACGCGATCAGAATTTCCGCATTGCGGCAGGCAATGGCCGGATATATGTGCTCAAGATCGCCAATGCTGGCGAAACTGAGTCGGTCCTGGAGCTTCAGAACGAAGCCATGCGCCATATCCGAGCGTCATTGACGGAAGAGCAGATCTGTCCGCAGGTGTTGCAATCCCGCGACGACCGACAGATCGAAAACGTGAAATGTGAGGGCGCCAGCTTCGCAGTGCGTATGGTGAGCTATTTACCCGGTAGACCGATCGCGCAGATCAAGCCTCAGAGACGTGGGCTGTACGAGAGCGTCGGTCGCCTCCTCGCACGGCTGAACCGCACACTGGGCGACTTTGACCACCCGGCCGCACATCGGGACTTCCAGTGGGACCTGCGCCTGGCCGCTTCCGTCGTCGAGGAAAATTCGCGCCTGCTTGCGGACGAACAACGGATGGCCGTCGAGCATTTCCTGACACGCTACCGAGCTTGGGTTATGCCCCGCTTGGGCACGTTGCGCCGGAGTGTCATACACGGCGATGGCAACGACTACAATATCATGGCTGTGATTGCGGAGGACTGGTCCGTGCGTGCCGCCGGCATTATCGACTTCGGCGATATGGTTTACTCACACACGATCAACGAGGTAGCGATTGCAGCTGCGTATACCATGCTAAACGCCGATGATCCCGTTACCGCCGCGGGAGCTGTCGTTGCCGGCTATCACCGGGAGTTACCGTTGACGGCGGAGGAAATCGACATCGTCTACGATCTTATGTGTATGCGTCTATGTGTGAGCATCTGTTTGGCGGCCAAGCAACATGTGGCTGCGCCGGAAAACGACTATCTTTTGGTTTCGCAAGGGCCAATATGGCAGCTATTCTCGCGGCTGACGCATATCTCTCCGGAGTTTGCTCGATATACAATACGCGCCGCCTGCGGACTCGTCCCTTGCCCACAGAGCGAGTCTGTACTGGCGTGGCTGGTTGCCAAAGCGACGGACTTGGTGCCCGTTGTGGACGCCGACCTGCGTAACCGCGCGCCGCTGATCCTGGATCTGAGTGTGGGCAGTCCAATGTTGGCAGATGACCTCACGCCCCAAAGTGCCGGACGAGTGACCAGGCAGATCGAGGATGCAAAAGCTGCGCTCGGCGTATCGTGCGCCGTCGGACGCTACGGCGAAGCGAGATTGTGGAGGCATGCGTCGCACTCTGTCCCCGCTGGTGCACGGTTAGCCGAAACGAAAACGATCCATCTTGGCGTCGATCTCTTTGTGCTCCCTGGGGAATCGGTCTTCACCCCATTGAACGCAGAGGTTTTTGAAGTCCATGACGGGAGGAAAGCAACGAGCAGTAGAGCAACGGTAATTCTGCGCCATGTGACAGATGCCGGACACGACTTCTTCACCTTGTACGGCAACCTATGTGCAGATGTATTGACCTACCTTGCCCCGGGAATGAAACTTGTGGCAGGCCAGCCGTTCGGATCTGTGGCGCACACGGGCGCCGATGACTGTTTGCCACCTCATCTGCATGTCCAGCTGATCACCGATCTGATGGAGGACGGTAGCCAGATTCCGACTGAAGTAGGTCCGAGCGAGGCGGCCGTTTGGAAGAGTATCTGTCCCGATCCCGGCGAATTGCTCGGCGTCTCGGCCTCCGTTGCCCTCGCCCTCGGACGGTCGAGAGAGGAACTACTGGCGGCGCGACAAGTCCTCCTGGGCCGGAATCTCAGCATCGCATATAGACGGCCGCTCAAAATCGTGCGCGGCTTGCGACAGCATCTGTATGACGAAGAGGGGCAGGCCTATCTGGATGTCGTCAACAATGTCTGCCATGTCGGACATTGTCACCCTCACGTGGTGCGAGCCGGTCGGGAACAGATGGCCGTGCTCAACACCAACACCCGCTACCTGCACGACAATCTGATCGATTACGCCGAACGTTTGCTCGCCAAGTTCCCCAGTCCGCTTGACGTCGTCTTCTTTGTGTGTAGTGGCAGTGAAGCCAATGAACTTGCACTGCGACTGGCCCGCACCTATACCGCCCGGCATGACATCATCATGTTGGACGCTGCATACCATGGCAACACCCAGTCACTTGTCGACATAAGCCCCTACAAGCACAGTGGTCCTGGTGGAGGGGGTGCGCCCGAGTGGGCCCATCGTGTGCTCATGCCGGACCCTTATCGGGGTCCCTACAAAGGTTACGGCGACGCGACGGGTGTAGCCTATGCCGACCATGTAATGGAGTGCATCGCGCAACTGGTTGACGCCGGACGACCGCCGGCGGCCTTCATCGCTGAGTCGGTGTTGGGCTGCGGTGGCCAGGTGGTTCTGCCGGACGGGTATTTCAAGGCTGCATTTCAGCATGTGCGGAAGGCAGGCGGCGTTTGTATCGCGGACGAGGTGCAGGTCGGGTTTGGACGCGTTGGATCTGTTTTTTGGGGTTGGGAGACACAGGGGATAGCCCCCGATATTGTCACCACAGGCAAACCGATCGGCAATGGTCATCCGATGGCAGCAGTAGTCACAACCCATGAAATCGCGGCTGCCTTCGCCAACGGCATGGAGTATTTCAATACATTCGGCGGCAATCCTGTCTCGTGTGCCATTGGGTCGGCCGTTCTGGACGTGATCGAGGAAGAACACTTGCAGCAAAACGCATTGAACGCCGGCAATCGATTGATGGACGGCCTTCGTGAGCTGATGGATCGCCATCCGTTGATCGGAGATGTGCGGGGATTGGGCCTGTTTGTCGGGGCGGAACTGGTGTTGGATCGCGCAACGTTGGCGCCAGCGCCCCGGCATGCGTCGTACATAGCGGAGCGTATGCGCGATCACGGCATCTTGATTAGCACAGACGGCCCATTGCACAACGTGCTCAAGATGAAACCGCCGCTCGTTTTCACGCCCGACGATGCCGATTGCCTGGTTGCCACCTTGGATCGCGTCCTATGTGATGATTGCCTGCAATCTGCGTAGTCCGGTCATGTTTGCATCGGCACGGTGTTGGATTGGCTAGTACATTGCTAACCCATACGCTCGCGCACGAATGCTGCGTGATGATCTGCAATCATGAAACGGTTTGTACGTCGCTGGTTTGCCAATGTATCGTACGGTATGTCGCCGTAATCATGGCCAGGATAGATAATGGTGTCGTCCGGCAGTGACATGAGCCGCCCATGAATGCTATCGTACATTGCATCAACGTCGGAGTCCGGCAGGTCGCAGCGACCACATCCGTCGATAAAGAGTGTGTCCCCGGCAAAGAGGCGATCCTGATGGAGAAAACAGCTGCCGTCGGGCGAGTGCCCCGGTGTGTGTAAGACGTTGAATTCCAGCTCGCCGACATGCAATGTATCGCCATCGTCAAACTCGATCTGTTCTGTGGCATAGGGACGCCACTTAGCCGGCATTTGTCGAGGAAGATAGACCGGAATGCCGTACTTGTTCGTGATTTCTGTCACACCTTCTGTGTGATCGGCGTGGCCGTGGGTGAGCCAGACGGCGACCAACTTGTAGCTGTGGCGGTCGATTAAGTCGTAGATCGTCGCTACATTCCAAGCCGGATCGACCACGACTGCATTGTGGGTTACTTCGTCTGCCAACACGTACACAAAGTTGTCGTGGTCACCTAGTTGAAGCTGGTGGATAGTGAGCTGCGGATTTGGCTCCAAGTGATCCTTCCAAGCGGCTGTAAGGAAATGGGTATTGGATGCATCGCTTTTCGGTGTGTTCAGAACACGTTAACCGATTTGGAGATGTCCCTTGCCGGATGTCTGCCGTGGTGTTCACCTCGAACCGACGTAGTCGCCTGCCCGGCCCAACCGACGCTGAACAGTTGAACGTATCGCTGCCATTTTCTGCGTGGCGCCGAGAAGACCGGAATGTAAAGTTATCGGATAAGCCCAAAGTGTGGTTTGCACCCAATGAGCGACTGTGCCCGCTGACGGAATTCGAGTATGATAGTAAGGTTGCAGGCTGATTCCAAAATTCAACGATTACAGCGAGGAGAATAAGATATGCGTTATCTCCACACCATGGTGCGCGTGCTCGATCTGGATGTTGCGCTTGACTTCTGGGTGAACAAGTTAGGCATGATCGAAGCACGCCGCCACGATAATGAGGCGGGACGCTATACGAACGTCTTTTTGGTTGCGGAAGAGGGGGATCTTCCCCTGGAGCTTACCTACAACTGGGACGAGACTGAGCCCTATCAGACCGGCCGATTTTTTGGCCATCTGGCCTATGAGGTCGCCAACATCTACGAAAAGTGTGCTGACCTTGAGTCCAAGGGGGTGACAATTCTGCGCCCGCCACGTGACGGTCGTATGGCCTTCATCAAATCACCTGACGGCCAGTCCATCGAGTTGCTGCAAAAAGGCGAAGCATTGCCGATTGAAGAACCTTGGGTCAGCGCACCCAACCAGGGATTTGGTAAGAGACCACAGAAGGAGGGCTGGAGTTCGAAGAATCCAGCCCCTCGCGTCGCACCTGCCATTGCTCGTTTTGCCGGGATTACTCACTGCAACGAACCGGTACAGAATTAGGATTCGGCGGGCGCCATCATTTGCCGGAGTTCACCACTCTGGTAAAGCTCCATCATGATGTCAGATCCCCCGACAAATTCTCCACGAACATAAAGCTGCGGAATTGTCGGCCAATCGGAAAACTCCTTGACGCCCTGACGAACATTCTCGTCATCCAGCACGTTGCGTGTGACAAAGTCGGCGCCTATTGCCTGCAGAATTTGGACCGCACGAGCAGAGAACCCACACATGGGAAAATCTGCGTCGCCCTTCATGAATAGTACAACCTGATTCGTTTCCACATCGGACTTGATCTGGGAAAGCGCTTCTTCATATGTTGTCATTTGCTGTCAACCTCCGTTGGATGCAATCATTAATTTAGGGAGCATGCAGACATTAGTGAATCCCGGCAGAAATCTTTGTACAGTTCCTACCAGAGGCGGCGTAGCCGGATTTCTGTCGTGGTATTCACGTCGAACTGAACTAGATTTGGAGCAGCACTTACAGGTCAAACGCATAACTCGCACGGGCCTTTGTCCATTTTTCTGGCGTGAAGGTCTTCAACGCGACGGCATGTACGACATTGCTTGCCAATTCGTCTCGCAATGAGTTTAGTACCAACTGGTGTTGGCGCACCAATGGCAGGCTCTCAAAGTGAGCACTTACGACATAGGCCTCAAAGTGCTGGCCGTCGTTATAGGGATCGATGACCCGTACACGTGCGTCCGGAATCGCGTCAAGAATCGTCCGCTCAATTTGCTCAATCACATGCTTACTCCTGAAACGTTGGATGTCAGATACCATGGTAAAGATAACGTATGTCTTGTGTCAAACATGGTAGTCTCGCCACCAGTGTTGAAACGGTTGTTTCCTGGACACAATGAACCACTCAGTGCTCGATAATCTCTTGCCGTATTTGCCCATGGACCGACGCCACTCCTTGGCGACCGGTGTAGAGCTGCCCACGCGCGCCTGGGGCGCTGCAGTATTCATTGATATTTCTGGTTTCACCGCGTTGACAGACGCCCTGGCGCGTTCACTCGGGCCGCAACGTGGCGTAGAAGAGCTAACCGGCTGTCTGGACCGGATCTATGAGGTCATCATTGCCCAAATCCATCGCTATCGCGGCAGCGTCATCACCTTTGCCGGTGACAGCGATCACCTGCTGGTTTGACCAGGATGACGGCCTGTCGGCCACGACCGCGGCGGTGGCGGTTCAGCAGGCAGTGGCGCCCTTTCGTCAGTTCGTTACAGTGACTGGTGAACCAGCCACCATTACCGTTAAGGCCTCAGTAGCCGTGGGTAGTGTGTCCCGGTATGCAGTCGGCGAACCGAGCTTGCGACAGATGGATGCACTGGTCGGCCGAACACTCGAACACCTGGGGAGAGCGGAGAAACTGGCGAATGCAGGTGAAACGTTGCTTGATCCGGGGGCTGTCGCTGCTCTTGGTGCGCGAGCACGTTATCGAGAACATCGCAAAGCACAGGATGGCGAGACCTACGCAGTCCTGGACTCTCTTCTCACGGAAGCGACTCAACGACCGTGGCCCGATTGTCGTTGGGTTGCGTTAAACAAGGGCGCGATTCGGCCATGGGTCTTGCCGCCCGTCTACCGCCGAATTGCCCATGGCCCCAGTGAAATGCTTGCCGAACTTCGACCCACCGTTGCCCTGTTTGTACGATTCGGTGGTATCGACTATGACAACGATCCTGCGGCCGGTGCGAAGTTGGATGCATATATTCGCTGGGTTCAGGAGACGCTTGCACGATTTGAGGGTACGCTAATTGACCTCAATTTCGGCGACAAGGGCAGCTATCTATACGCGAATTTCGGCGCGCCGATCGCACACGAGAACAATTCTGAACGCGCGTGCGATGCCGCCCTGGCGCTCACGCGACTTCCAAGGCGCCTCCACGCGATCTCTACCGTTCAAATTGGTGTCAGCCAGGGACGCATGCCGCGCAGGCGCCTATGGCTCTCGAGCACATCGCACCTATGGCGTTCTCGGCGATGAAGTCAACATGGCCGCACGTATTATGATGGCCGCCAAACCCGGTCAGGCCTGGGTAAGCGAATCGCTTTTCCCGGCTGTCGCCGAAGACTTTAGCTGGACCGAGATGCCACCGGTCTCCGCCAAAGGTCGCGCCGAACCGGTCCGGGTCTATCGCCTGAATAACCGGCGCTCAGTACGTAGTGCCGAATTGGGCAGCGGCGCCGACATGATGCCGATGTTAGGGCGCGATGATGAATTTGGCTTCATTGTGCGGGCGCTGGATGCCGGCATCAGCGGAATTGGGCAGGTGATTGACATCTCCGGCGAGGCTGGAGTGGGAAAAAGTAGGCTACGAATCGAGGCGGTACAATATGGACGTGCGCACGGGTTTACCGTCTTAGGAGGTGCATGCGAATCCTATGCCTCAAAAAGTAGCTATTTCGTGTGGCAGCCTATCTTCCGGATGTTGCTTTCAATGGGCGTCGATGCAACAGGTGCTGCCGTGGAAAGCGCGATCGCGCAGAAATTGGCCGAGATCGATACTAGACTGGTACGTCGTTTGCCCTTGCTTGCGCAGATTCTTGGTGTCCCGATCGTGGATACTGAACTGACCCGATCATTGGATCCAAAACTGCGCAAGTTGTCACTTGAGTCGCTGCTGGTCGATGTCGTCGCACACGAAGCGACAAAGCGACCGCTGCTGATCGTACTGGAAGATTGTCACGGGATCGATGAACTCTCCCGCGACCTGCTCGAACAGATAATGCGGGGTATCGTCGCATTACCTGTCGTCGTGATGACGCTATACCGGAGTACCGACCCGGGCCCCATCAACAGCAATACCGAGGCTACGTTGCTGAATATTCATCCGCTGCGGCTGCAGCCGCTGGCATCCGACGTCCTGCATGAAATGGCGTCTCGCCGCATGATGCATGCCTCCGCGGACGACTCCTTGATCTCTAACCAGACGGAGATGTTGGCCAAGGTGGTGGCGCAGGCAGAAGGTAACCCGCTCTATCTGGAGGAATTGGTCAACTTCGTCAAGTCACACCGCATCACGGCGGTGGCGTCTGGATCGATAGCCGGGATCGAGTTGCCGTCCAGCATGCAGAATCTTGTCCTGAGCCGGGTCGATCAACTGCCGGAGCGGCAGCAACTCATGTTGAAGGTTGCCAGCGCCTTGGGCAGAACCTTTCCTGCCGACTGGCTCGGCGGCGTCTACCCCGAATTAGCCGATCAACGTGCGACACAAGAGGATCTGATGGCCCTCTGTCGACGCGAGATGATCGTCAACGATCGGACGGCCTCCGAATCGACCTACTTGTTTCGTCATGGACTGGTCCACAGCGCGATCTACGAAGCGCTTCCCCATCGAACACGCGCATCGTTGCATGAGCGTATCGGCACCTTTATCGAACGACAATACGCGGACTCACTGCAGACTCATGTTCGCATGCTTGCCCATCATTACCTGCATAGCGAGAACCTGGCCAAGAAGCGCTTCTACCTGCGTAGGGCCGCAGAGGACGCGCAGGCGGAATATGCGAATGATGCCGCGATCTACTTCTTCGAGGCCCTCGCGCCCCACTTGCACGACCATGAGCGGATTGAGATCCTGTTGAAGCTCGGCGGCGTAAAACAGAGGGTCGGTCATTGGGACGAGGCCGCGGATCTGTATGGGAGTGCAATGTCGCAAGCGCAGGCAGACGGCGATGTTGAACAGCTGGCATGGTGTCATATCGCCGGCGCTGAACTTGCGCGCCTGCGCGGACAGTTTGCAGATGCGCGCATCAATCAAGATCTGGCTATGGACCTGTTCCAGGCGTTGGAACAAGATGACGGCGTTGCCCAAGTGTTACACATCCGTGGCACGACATCGGCACAAGGCGGCGACTATGTGGCTGCCATCGACAACTATATCCAGAGCCTGGAGATTCGTAGACGGTCCGGCGATCGCGATGGCGAGGCCAAATTACTCAGCAATTTGGCCATTGTGGCCGAGTATCAGGGCGAACTGGAGCGTTCATTGGAGTTGCATGAGGCGGCACTCGCCATTCGCCGTTCGCTTAACGATATACAACAGACAGGAAACTCGATCAACAATGTCGGCCACATACTACGTGTGTTGCAGCGGCGTGAAGCGGCTGAGCAACGGCTCTTGGAAGCCATCGAGATTCAAAGGGACCTCGGTGATCCGTGGGCGCTCGCCAATGGGCTGAACAATCTGGGCAATGTCTATCGGGAACAGGGCGAGTTTCAGAGCGCCAGGGGATGTTATGCCGAAAGTCTTCGACTTCATCAAACCTTGCACGATGACTGGTCGCTAGCTTATCTCTGCGAAGATATTGCCCACCTGAATGTGCTGACATCCGAGCACTTGTCTGCCATAACGCTCTTTTCTGCTGCACAGCAGATGCGTGATACCATGGATTCGCCGTTGCCGCCCGCAGAGTTGACAGCGCGCGATGCCTTACTAGCGGCCGCCGCCAATCGGCTTGCCCAGGTTGTGGTCGACGCTGCAGCCGTCGATGGTTCCGCCATGACTCGCAACGAAACCATCTCATATGCGCTTGGTACAATTGCTTGAACCGGCCGCTAGAGTTCTGCTGACGACTTGGACAAGAACTGTTTCTTATTGCGCATGAGGACGCCGAAATGGCTCTCAGTATCGGAATCGTCGGTTTGCCCAATGTGGGAAAGAGCACTGTTTTCAACGCGCTGACCGACAGCCAGGATGCCGAAGTCGCCAATTATCCTTTCTGTACAATCCAGCCGAATCGAGCGATCGTCGCATTACCCGATTCGCGTCTCGAGCGGTTGGCGCACCTCGTCCCTCATGACACCGTGACTGCAGCCACCGTCGAGTTTGTCGATATTGCCGGTCTGGTTGCCGGTGCAAGCGCTGGCGAAGGACTCGGCAATCAATTCCTGGGCCATATCCGTGATACGGCTGCCATCGTGCACGTGGTGAGATGTTTTGACGACCCCAACATCGTTCATATAAGCCCGATACCGAATCCACAAAGCGATATTGAGATTGTCAATCTCGAACTGATCATGGCAGATCTGCAGCAGGTCGAGGCGCGTCTCGACAGGCTTCCGCGCCAGGTGAAAGGCGATAAAACGCTACAGCCGGTGCTGGACGCGGCGTTAGAAATCCAGGCGCTGCTCGAATCGGGCAAACCAGTCTCCATGTACGCTGGACGTGATGCAGACGCGTTTCGAACGCTCGATCGCGATCTACGCTTTCTCACCGGCAAGCCGGTAATCTACGTCGCCAATGTGGACGAAACCGGCTTGACGACTGACTTGGAGTATGTCCGCACAGTGCGCGCAATTGCAGCAGAGCAGTCAGCTCCCTGTGTCGTACTGTGCGCCCGCTTCGAGGAAGAGATGGTGGGCATGGAGGCAGAGGAGCGCGCTGAATTCTTTGAACTGGTCGGGGTACATGAGACTGGATTGACCCAGGTGATCCGGATCGGTTATGAATTACTCGGTTTGAGCAGTTACTTCACCACCGACTCGCGTACGCTACGCGCATGGACGATCCGGTCGGGATGGACGGCACCACAGGCCGCCGGTGTGATCCATGGAGATTTCGAACGCGGCTTCATCCGCGCTGAGGTCATTCACTGGAGTGACTACGAACTGTATGGAAGCGAATCCGCCTGCAAGGCGGCCGGCGTACTGCACATCGAGGGCCGCGACTACGTCGTGCAAGACGGCGATGTCGTTCACTTCCGCTTCAATGTTTGATGAAGTATCCACGGTAGCCCGGCCAATCTCAAGAGATTTCACCCCCGTAGAGGAGGAAGAATCTGTTCTCGACTTGTCCGGACCTGGTCGACGTCGCCGGCCTCGTGCCGCCGCCGGCCAATTCGTATTACGGCCGGCGTCTTGCCAGGAAATCGAGCTGGTGGGCCACATAGACGAGGTCACCATGTGCAAGTTGGTCGTAGCGTGTCTGCATCCAGCGCGCAAATGCTGTGCGCTCCAACGCCGGATGATCCCGTAACGCCTCTTGAATAAAGCCAAGTATGTAGCGCAGAAAGAAGGCTTCGTCGTCGCGATAGTCTCCGTTCTCGCGGGCAAATACCACCCAATCTGAGCTCCCTGCCTCGAGGATTTCGAAACCGTTCGCGCGCAGATGTCCAAACATGTGGCGACCGGTGCGGCTATCGCCCGATGGCTTGCCGCCAATCGTGCGCGTGTCCATGGTTTCGTGATAGAGTCGCTCGACCAAGTCGTCAAAGACCGGATCGATCGTGGGCTCGAACGCGGAAACACCGTCGAAATTGATGGTGGCATAGAACAGGCCGCCGGGTCGGAGCAACTGTGCGATAGACGGCAGCATACTCGGCAGGTCGATGAGATCGAGGAATGCATGGGCGATCAATAGATCGTAGCAATGCCACCGATCCGTGCGATCGACAATGCGATTCAGATCGGCAGTTTCGGCATGAAGCTCCAACTGTGCCCCAACCCGCTCAAGGCCGGACCGCAGCGAGCGGATGTTGTCCGGCTCTTTGTCGATGGCTGTATAGTGCACTGCACGTTCGCCGAACAGATCCCATGCAAGTATCCGTTCCACCATGGTGCCAGTGCCGGCACCGAGTTCCAGCACCATCAGCGGTGCGCGTTCCACGCTATCGAGCTGTTGTCGCAGTGCACGCCACACAGCCGCGTTGAGAGCGCGATCGTCAACCGTGCGCTTGGACGCCAGATAGCGCTCAAAGTCATGTGGTAATTCTGTCATCGACTCATCTTCATGCTCTTGTTAATGCATAGCCACGAAAGGGCGTTACCCATGCTTGTCGACCAGGTAGGGTGTTGGTCATAGCGCGTGCGTGCCGCATGTGACATTGTCAACAGCAAACCGCTTCGATCGGACGCGAGTTGCTGCAGTTTGGTCGCCAAGGACACGGGATCGCCTGGAGGTGTCAGGAATCCATTTTGGCCTTGTACGACGATTTCGTGGGCTGCGCCGGCAGTCGACGCGATCACCGGTACACCATAGGCCATGGCTTCAAGATAAACGATGCCAAAACCTTCAAAAGAAGGCACGGCCAACACATGTGCACGAGTCAACGCGGCCTTGAGGTCGGCAGTGTTAACCCGGCCGTGAAAGTTGACGACCGATTGAAGCCCGTTACATTGCACCGCATGTCGTAGATGTTTGACATAGGCCGGCGCGACATCCAGTGAGCCGATCACTTCGAGAACGCAAACACCGATCGGTAGTTGAGTCAGGGCATGTACCAGTTCGTGGATGCCTTTGCGCTGGATCACGTTGCCGACGGCAAGCACGCGTAGTGGACCGGCTTCCTTGCAGCGTCTCCGAATCCGCTCACGCACGAACTCATCATCAGGAGGATTGAGATGGTTGGCAGCGGGAACGGCGACGACGGAAGGCTTTTGGCATCGGGTTAGTTCGCTGACGGCCGTCTTGGTTGTGTTGCTGTTGAAGATATATCCGTCTACTGTATGGAGGTAGCGCCGCTCAACTTCACGATAGATGGGGCGCAATGCAGCAGGATGCGATTCATGGCAGCGCAGGTGGTGAACGATACTGATAATCGGCGTATTGCTGCAGGCGCGCAGGCGTCGATTGACGTCGACTAGCGAAGGGTGATTCAGTTCGTCTTGCAGCAGCATATCCACATTCAGGCCGGCGATCCGGCGGGCCAAGCCCGGTTTCAGGTTGTCGCTGAGATGCCGGGCGTAATTGCGCCAGGGTAGGGATAGGATTTCTACCTCATGTCCGGCCAGCCGCAATGTTTCCACAAGTTTGCGATCATACAGGTATCCACCTGACAGGGTATCCAAACTACCGTAGATGACCAATCCGGTCCGCATCGTTATTAGGCAGCGCTGTCGAGCGGCAGGTCAACCCGGAAGGATGTCCACGCGATCTGATTTTCCCAAAGTCGCACAGTCATTGATGTGAGGCTCGAAGCCACAATCCGGCGCGCGAACCAGTGACAGAGAATGCGGGAGAAGTGCTCAATACTGGGGTTTTGCCTTTCGAAGTCTGGAAGATCGTTCAGCGTCTTGTCGCGATAGATTGCCACGGCTTCTTCCAACGCTGCTTCCACATCCACAATGTCGACCAGAAAACCATGTCGATCCAGAGCATCCCCCTGTAATTGGAGTTCCAGACGATAATGGTGGGAGTGCCACTGGTTTTCCGCTCCCCAGTTCCCTCCGATCAGAAAGTGTTGGGCAACGAAGTCGCGTTGGACGGCAAGTGTGTACACAGGAACTCCTTTCGCTGGAACTCTATTGTTGCGGATAGTAAAATAGGATCTGGAGGGTTTCAGCCGGCGACCGGTCGATTAGTGTGTAGGCCGTTTGCGCGTCGGCAAGCGCAAAGCGATGGGAGATCAGGCGAGCAACATCGATGTCGCCCAGCATGGCCCATGCACTCTCCAGCCGTCTTGCCTTCGTCCAACGACCGGTCCATTCCGGTGCGATGGTACTGACCTGACTGCTAATCAGCCGAATCCGATTCCGGTGAAATAGACCACCCAGATCGAGTGTTGCCCGCTTTTGACCGTACCACGAGCCGACAACGATGCGTCCAGCGAACCCTGTATGGGCGAGCATCGAGTCGAGCGCCAGCGGATTGCCGGAGACTTCATAAGCCAGGTCGGCGTTCAAAGAGGGCAATGACAGCAGTTCATCCGGCGCAAGCGTCTGATCGGCACCTAGTTGCATGGCCAATGACCGCCTCCGCGGAATGGGATCTACGCCGATGATCTCACGCACCGGAAAACGGCGCAACAAACAAATGGTCAACAGCCCAACTACGCCAAGACCGGTGACGAGAATACGTTCACCGATGGCCGGTCGCCCGTCCAGCATGAAGTTGACTGCTGTTTCCACGTTGGGCAACAACGCCGCCTGGTCGGCCGTAAATCCAGACGGAAGCGGAATACACTCGTCGAGCGGGGCGGCGAAACAACTTTCATGGGGATGAAAGCTGAAGACAGAGCGACCGCACCATGCTGAATCGATTTCGCTCCCTGTCTGAACCACACGCGCAACACAGGCATAGCCGTACTTGAGCGGATAGGTGAATGCGTTGTTCAATGCTTCAATCGTGGCGTCGACCAGTGTACCGTCCGGAATCTGGCCCCGGAAAAAGAGCATTTCCGTGCCGGGGCTGATTGCAGACACTTGCGTTTGAGCAATGACCTCTGTAGGACCAGGTGCAGGACAGGTTTCAGTGCGCAATTCCACAAGTCGGGGAGCAACAAAATAAAGGCTGGTGCGTGTGTAGTTCGACGCTGCGTGTAGCATGAGATTCAGTGCTCAATACTCGATTCATGCGAATGACTGCCAGGATCTGATGCGCCTTGGCGTGCTATCCGGTGGGCCAGATCGGTTGACCCCATAACACGATGTCCGAACCGAGTTGACTTGTCTCCGTGTCGATGAGTTCGGGCAGCAACACACCGGGACCGTCCCTTTTGCAGATGGCGCTGTATCCGCCAATATAGCGCGGCGCAATTGTCACGACCAGGTAGTCCACCAGTTTTTCCGTCAGAAAGCTTGTCAGAACCTCTGCGCCGCCTTCAACCATGATGCTGCGTACGCCGCGCTTTGCGAGTTCGTCAAGAAGCGCGCCCAGATCAATATTGCCGGGTGCAGTGGAAGGCAATCGCAATACGGTTGCACCGGCTGCCGATATTTTCTTAGATCTGTCTCCGCTCTGGCTATCGGTGACGATCATCACACTCTGCGGGTTTGTCATGATGCGTGCATCATATGGCGTACGCAGATGACTGTCGAGGATAATTGGCCGGGGGCTGCGACCTTGGATCAAGCGCACGGTCAGGCTCGGATCATCCGCCAGGACAGTGCCGATTCCGACCAGTATCGTATCATGCAGCGCACGTAGAGAATGGGTCAATACGGAGGAGTCCGGGCCGCTGAGGGCCAGCGGGCTTCCGCGTCGTGCGGTAATGCTGCCGTCGATGCTCTGGGCATAGCTTACAGTGACAAAGGGACGCCTGGTCGCTTCGACGTGTCCCTGGATTCGCGCGGTAAGCGCAGCAAGCTGCTTTTCGAAACCCAAGGAGGTGTCGGTGTTTTCGGTGACGACTCTGCGTCGGTGACTGTCTATTCCAAGTTCGTGGCGTTCGATCGTCAACATGTGGCGCATG
Source organism: uncultured Chloroflexia bacterium (assembly GCA_963715415.1). Classification (GTDB taxonomy): domain Bacteria; phylum Chloroflexota; class Anaerolineae; order Caldilineales; family Caldilineaceae; genus JAWKOK01. The sequence continues at coordinate 170,366 of CAVQSG010000008.1, forward strand.
CGTTCAACCTTGGTACTCAAATAATCGGCATTGTCGGCGTGAACGGTCGAGGTCAGCGGCAGCCGCCCATTTACGGTAATGCCCAGTTCTTCCAGCTTCTCTATCTTGGTTGGATTGTTGGTGATGAGGTGGATGGAGTCGACCTCTAAATCTCTTAGGATGCCGGCCGCCGCCCAATACTCTCGCTCGTCAGCTTGGTGTCCCAGCATCAAATTTGCGTCGACCGTGTCGTAGCCGTCGTCCTGCAGATTGTAGGCGCGCAATTTGCTTTCCAGCCCGATACCGCGCCCTTCCTGGCGCAGATAGACGATCGTTCCTCTGCCTTCTGCTGCGATCATTTGCAGCGTTCTGTCCAGTTGTTCGCCGCAATCGCATCTACGTGAGCCGAGAACATCACCGGTGAAGCACTCGGAATGGACGCGGACCAACACATTATCACCGCGTACATCTCCAATCGTCACGGCGAGATGCTCCTTTGCGTCTTCACTATTGCGGTAATGGCAAAGATGAAATTCGCCGAAGGCGGTCGGGATACGGGCGCTTGTGGTGCGCCAAATGATGGGACCATTCATTGCTATCGCGCCGCTCGTCTAGGAGTCACCCAGCCGACCACCCACCCGATCCACCGGAAAACGAGTTTCATTGCGCCGAAGTTTGGCCAGTATCGCAGAACTGACATCGATTCCCGTTGCATTGGCAAAACTCAGGCAATAGATCAGCACGTCGGCCAGTTCGTCCGCCACCTCGGCGCGATTTGTCGGATCTTGCATGAAACCGGTGCTTTCGTCCAGACTGGACCATTGGAAGTGTTCCATGATTTCGGCCGCTTCAATGGCAATACTCATGGCCAGGTTTTTGGCGGTATGGTAGGTGTACCAGTCGCGGGCATCAACAAAGCGGTGGACATGTTCTTTGAGTTCGTTCAGTGTGGTCTGTTCGTCCATGGAAGTTTCGAGCCTGTCAGGTTTGGTGCCGGGAATGTCGACGGCTGTATTGCAGTCCGCCACCGGCGATTTGTGCCAATGCGCCCAAGTTTGATGCCATAGTGTATGAGAATTGGCACACATCCACAAGCACCGCCTGCGGGTAGATGACATATGAAGAGTCCCTGACTTCGGCAGGAAGGCATTCTTTGTCACAGACAGATTGGAGTAGAATGGCACCAACCATCAAGAGACCAAGACGGCGCAGTGGAACCGTCGAAAATCGGGGGCGAGTAAACTGTTATGAGATTAAGAGACAAGGTTGTATTGATTACCGGCTCAACTACCGGGATCGGTGAGGCAACGGCCCAGCTGTGCATCCGGCAAGGAGCCTTCGTAATGGTCCAAGGTCGAGACGAAATGCGTGCACAAGCGGTATGTCGTGAACTGGGCGACCGATCGACCTATGTGATCGCGGACCTGGCCGCGTCCGCTAGCGCCGAAATGATAGTGCGGGAGACCGTGCATTCGTTTGGGCGGATCGACGTGTTGGTGAACAATGCAGCAGTGACGACACGCAGTAATCTCGAAACGACCGACTCCGCCATGTTCGACCGAATTATTGCGATCAACCTGCGCGCACCGATGTTGTTGATCCGAGCAGCGGTCAATGACTTTGACTTGCACGGTGGCGGCACGGTGGTCAATATCGGCTCGGTGAATGCACTGGCCGGTGAACCAAATTTGTTGGCCTATTCGGCATCTAAGGGCGGCCTGCAGACCTTGACCCGCAATCTGGCCAATGCGCTGGCAACGCGGAAGATCCGCGTCAACCAGCTGAATGTCGGTTGGGTGACCTCGCCCAACGAAGTCGCGCTCAAACAACGTGAAGGTATGAAGCCTGGTTGGGAAACGCGTGTGCCTTCAGAATATGCCCCGTTTGGCCGGTTGCTCACACCCGAGCAGGTGGCTGAACATATCGTGTTTTGGGCATCTGACGATTCCTATCCTGCCAATGGCTGCATCTATGAGTTGGAACAATACTCCAATATCGGACGGAACGTCAGCAAAAGCTTTGAGTAGTGCCTTGTCCCACCTTTGAGCGAAACTCCGGCGCGCCTTGGGTAGAAGCGCGCCATCAACCTGTGCTGTAAAGCCACCGATGGCCTCTGGCGACTGAAAGCAGATCTCACTGTGACCGGAATCGGGATCGTAGTGCAAGAGACGTCCCTGTGGAATGTCCAGCCAGTAGAGACGTTGTTCGTCCGGATGCCAGAGCGGATTCTCACCGGTGTGGCAGGCGCAGTTGGCAATTACTTCAAGCTCCATGGAGATCGACCTTTGATCGGTTGGGTGAATGGCGATCGCGCCAGTTCAGAAGGCGTCGTTCCTGCGGGTAAGGGAAGATATCAAGAACTTCGCCCGCTCGAATCTTGAACTGGGTGCTCAACCAAAAATCTACGTCAAATAGTTCGCCATGCACCGCACTCATGACATCACGAAGCGGTTGGGGAAACCACAGAAAGCGGGCGAACTCTTCTGGAAAGATATCGTTCTGGCGCACGGAGAACCACGGCTGGGCAGATACTTCGTCGAGATAGTCGTCGCTCTCTGGCAGGGTACGGAAATTGCACTCCTGCAACAGGCACAGCTCGTCATAGTCGTAGAAGATGACGCGACCGTGTCGCGTTACCCCGAAGTTCTTGATGAAGAGATCTCCCGGAAAGATGTTGGCGGCCGCAAGATCACGTATGGCATTGCCGTAGTCGATGATAGCATCCCGTGCCTTTTTGAAGCTCATTTCCTTAATGTACAGGTCTAGAGGATAGAGACGCCGTTCAGTGTAGAGGTGTTTGATGATAACCTCGTCATCAGTTACCGTAACGCTGTTGGTCGCAACCGTCACGAGTTCGTCGAGAAGATCGGGGGCGAAGCGATCACGGCTAAAGCTCAGGTTCTCGAATTCCTGGGCGTCGACCATTCTCCCTACGCGGTCATGCTTGAAAACGAGCCGATATCGATCCATAACTTCTCGTCGCGTCGACGTTTTCGGATATGCGAACTTGTCCTTGATGATCTTAAAGATCACATCGTAGGAAGGTAGTGTGAATACGGTCATGACCATGCCCTTGGATCCCGGCGCAATTTGGAACCGATCGCTGGAGTTGCCGAGATGGCGATAGAGCGCACGGTAGAGCGCAGTCTTGCCGTGCTTGTTGTAGCCGATCGCGGTATAGAGTTCGGCGATGGGCTTCATTGGCATGAGCGATTTTAGAAACGCCACCAGTTCGCCGGGGCAATCCGCTTCGACATGGAAATACGAACGAGTAAAACTGAATGCCGCGACTCGCTTCAGCCTCAGTTAACAGTATCGAATCCACAAATATCCCGTCTACACTGGTAAGCAGAGCCAGAATGATCGGTGCAACTCGGTTGCGGCAGCGAATTCGTCCGATAATGTAGGCGCCCTTGTTGCGGTAGAAGACGGACTGCAACATTTCGATCCGGTCGAATTCAGGCGAGTCCCACGCTTTGATCAGGTAGCCGTCCAGTATTGCACCTGCGGTCGCACAGTCGTTGTCGAGATCGACAAAGGGCATGCCCAGATCGTAGTTGGTCAGTAGGGACTTCAGCATTGAAGCAGTGTTGTTCATCCGTACGTAGATATCAATGATGGAATTGGGTTTGCTCGTGGGCAACACCGTGGCGCCGAACCACACGAATTCCAACATCTCGTCGACGCCGATGGTGACAAAAATGCGCCGTGTGACCGAATTGAAGAATGTTTCTCCCAGTTCCAAGTCGTTACGTCGGGCGATCATGCCGGCATAGAGGCGGCGGGCGTCCGCCCAGACATCTCTGATGGTGACGTCATCACCCAACATTGTGCGCAGACCGGTGGCTATCTCATCAATTTTGGCGCTGTAGAGGTCGAGACGTTCCCGGGCATCGTTTTGATGGGCAAGCCACTCCTGCTGGTGAAAGCGGTATTTCGCTCGACGGGTGATCGCTTTGAACTCGAGGTGGAACCGGTCAAACGCCTCGAAAATCGCGGTTGCGGTCGCATGTGCAAGTTGGCGGCCTCTTGGCGTCGACTGGGCACTACCTTCCCGATCTGGAAGGTCGGTTGAAATCGGGCTGGGATTCATGGAGCCTTCCTTTGTTTGTACAGGAGTCGGCGATAAACAGCCGATGTCAAACGCAGAAAAATACATTGACGCTCAAGGCGGTCATAGGTACCTGTAGAGTGAACCGTTTTGAGCCTATTTATGTGAGTATACTTGTGTGATGTGTTGAGACTGTTCGGTCGCGATCGCGACCGAACAGTTTCTGTGTCAACACTCGCGACATTACCCGGTGCCATAGCGGCCATGAGTCGTAGCCAAGACGCCGGAAATGGGCGGATGTGCAAATATGTTTCGAGTTGCTTTTCCCGCGTTTCTTGGTGTATTCTGTAACCTATTCGCGGTTCAGCCCTTCGCCGTTGCCGGAATCGGTACTGTTTCTGAACTGCCGGCGCTTTGCCAACGTGAAGAGGCTACTACGATACAATTGGCCCACTGCTGTCTCAATGTGTTGATGGCCGGTGTTCGCGAGTCGTCATATTGGGTTCAGTGGGCTTTTACTTGCATGTTTACCATTATTCTGAGTGCAATCACTTCTCGACTACCGCAGCAAGCAATGGGTGCCAAGTCCAGACTACGGGAAATCAGGTCTTGGAAACGCGGGAGTTTGACAGCAAGACCGATCTGAACTACTTGCGGCGTTTGCAGAACGGCGAAGAGGGCGCGTGGGCGCAACTCATGTCCGATTGGCAGGGTCCGCTCTATAACTATCTGTATCATTCGCTTCCCAGTGGTGAAGCCGCCCAAGATGTGCTGGGCGATACCTTTGAGGCGTTGGTCAAGGCCATTCCGCGCTTTGACGGCAAGGCCCAACTCTCCACCTTTATCTACTCCATTGCACAACGCAAGATCGCCGATTATTGGCGAAAGAAGAAGCTGACGACCGAGATTCCTGAGACCTATGCGAGTGGGCGGGAACCGAACAGTGAGAGCATCGTGTTCAGAGACGTGTTGTCTGCCCTCCAGCCGCAGTACCGCGAGGCGCTCCTTTTGCGTTATCACATGGGTATGAGTGTCACCGAAGTTGCCCAGGTCATCGGCCGCTCCTACAAGGCGACCGAATCATTGTTAAGCCGTGGCCGTAAGCAGCTGGAAAACGACTTGGGAAGCGCAGGTTTTCATTTATGAGCAATGACTCTACCGACCGGGAACTGAACAGTCTCTTCAGACAACACCTACCTTCCGTGCAGCTACCTGCAGACTTTGCTGCTGAACTGCAAGAGCGCGTGATGGCCGATGTGGCTACCACCTCAAACGGAAAGAGGAGAGTGTCTTTTGGGTCGAGACAGAGACCGGGCAACGCTTACATGGCCGCGCACCGTCGGTTTCGCGCGAGCGAGTATCGTGGTTGGAGAGCTTTGGTCACTGGGCCTCCAAATTGCGGCTCGTGCCGTCGCTCGCAATCGCCGGTGCCACAGTTGCGATCCTGGTCCTTTTTGTCCGCTATACGCCGGAAATACTCGGCCCCGGCGAGGCCCCGGCGCCGTCGACCGGCAGTAGTGCCGACGATGTAGTGATCCTTGCGTCCCAATCCGGCAGTGGTTTGATGGCAACCGCAGGTGTTACGGAAGGCATTGCCACAATCTTGCGCGCCGACGGTACCTCTGAGGATCTTGTCCAAGGCAATACAGCAGAAATTGCGGTTGGCGATAGCCTGCTCACGTTAGACGGCACGATTCGCCTCAGTTATTTTGAAAACCAGTGGTCTATCATACAGTCCACCGCCCGGGTCAAATTGCTTGAACTCGATGCAGAAAACGGCGGAACACAGATGACCTTAGAGGTGCAACTCGGCTACACTCGCCACTCAATCGTCGGCCCTCTCGGCACCAATGATCGATTTGAGATCCGCGACGCCGCTTCGAAAGCATCGGCTGTCGGTACCGAGTTCGTGGTCGATGTAAAGTCCAAGACAGAGACATACTACGCCACCTACGAGGGATCGGTTCTAGTGGGGCGTGGTGAAGAAGAAGAGTCGCAGTAGCAGCCGGTGAGCAACTGTCTGTTATCTCCGACCAGCCTTTGGTCAAAGAGATGCAAGGGAGCGTGGAAGTTGCCCAGAATGTTGAACTGCCGCCTGCCGCACCGGCCGAAATCGTAGAGCCGACCGCAACCGAAGTGCCGACGGCAACGAGATTCGCCCGAGCCGACCGCGACAGTGGAGCCATTGCCGACGGAGACTGACACACCTGTACCCACTGCCACTTCGACACCGGAACCGTCCGCGACACCGACCGATACTCGTGTGCCGACGGCAACATCTACACCAGAGCCGACGGCAACTTCGCGTCCGCCGACGCCCACGCCGACGGTCACGCCGGTACCTGTTTCAGTCAAGCTCACCTGGCCCAATGACCGTGTGAGCGGATCGGGTGAACAGGATTTCCGATGGACAACGAACGTTCAGCCGCCGCAGGGACAGGTCTTTGAGGTTGTCTTCCTGCCCGTAGGTGGCGATCCCATGCGAGACGGATTCGGCGTTGCACGGCCGACCCGCGGCGCCAGTGCGACCGTGGATCTCGTGATGCAGGACGACCGGTTGCGCGGGCCTCCTCGACCCCGGAGAATACGGTGGGCTGTCTTGCTGGTCGAGACTGATCCAGAGTATACGGCGGCTCGATCAGGTTAGCGGCGTTCGTCTGTTCCGCTACGACGGGCCACAGGGCGATGCACCGACCGGGACATCCGGCGAATAGAAGATTTCGCCGCAACACTACCGAGTGCTTCAGTCCGATTAGGGCGGTCGCATCGCCACCGCCTTATTATTGCCAAAGCGTGTTGGAAATAGTCAGAGGGCTTGTCCACAGACAAGCCCTCCTTTCTTTAGGACTGGCGATCATTGACTCATTGAATTCAACCCATGTTCGCGGCAGCGGCATGCAGAAGAATCACTGAGTTGTTCAGCCGCCAGTCCTTATGCTATGCACGATTTCGGCGAGACGAACCGGCCGGTTCTCTTCGTACGACGTACGCGCAGCCACACCCATAGCGGCAGAGATGCGGCCGTCTCTGCCTGTTACGGGAACCGGTCTATCGTTGAGTATCGCGTCGACGAAGTGTTGAAGTTCGGAAACGTAGCTTTCAGTGTAACGTTCCATGAAGAAATTCAGCGGCAAATCGCGGCGTACCTCGGCTGCAGTGCTCACGGTTGCCGTGTTTGGATAGTTGTTCTCGTTGTAACGCATCCCTTGCTTCCCCAGTACTTCGACGCGCTGGTCGTAGCCGTAGACAGCCTCTCGACAGTTGTCGATGACGCCGATAGCGCCGTTCTCGAACTTGAGCGTGATCATAGCTGTATCCAGGTCACCGGCTTGACCGATGGCTGGGTCAACCAATGACGCCTGCCGCTGTAAAAACTTCCTCTACCTCACTACCCATGAGGAAGCGAGCCATGTCGAAATCATGAATTGTCATGTCGAGAAAGATGCCGCCGGAACTTTGAATGTAGGCAATTGGTGGAGGCGACGGATCGCGACTGATGATGTGCATCAACCGGGGTGTCCCGATTTCGCCCTCCGCAACGGCCTGCCGCGCCCGCGCATAATTGGCGTCAAAGCGTCGGTTGAAGCCGATCTGCAACTGAACACCCGCTGATTCGACTGCAGCAAGCGCAGCATCGATGACCTGTAGATTGTGATCGATCGGTTTTTCGCAGAAGATGTGCTTACCGGCCGCGGCCGCTTCCTGCACGAACATGGCATGTGTATGGGTCGCTGAACAAATCAATACTGCGTCGATTGCCGGGCTGTTTACCACCGTTTGGTAGTCCGGGACCGCATAGTTGATGCGGAAGATGTCAGCGCAGAACTTGGCCGCCTCTTCGTCCGGATCGGCTACAATGAGGCAGCGTGCGTTCAAAATGCGGGTGGCGATATGCTCGGCGTGCAGCTTACCGATACGTCCAGCGCCAATCAACCCAAGATTGAGTAGAGTTGACATAAATTTCCTGTTTCGTCTGTGTGGTTGCCCGTCAGAGACCGAGCGAACGTAGATACGCTCGGTTGCGGATGGCGCTCGCCAGAGGAGCCCCCATCCCTGGCAGGATGTCCTGTTCGACAGTGATAAAGCCGCGATAGCTGCGTCGTTTTAGCCACTCGAGCACCCCGGCAAAGTCTACACAACCGTCTCCCAACTCGCAGAATATCCCATTGCCGACCGCTTCGAAGTAGTTCCAATCATTGTCTCTGGATTGAGATATGACCGCCGGGCTGCAATCTTTGAAGTGTACATAACGAATACGTTCACCATGCTGGTCGAATGCGGCCAGAAGATTGTTGCAGCCACCGTCAGCAAATGCATAGTGACCCGTGTCCAGGACCAGCCCGACAAGATCAGGATTCGTCCTGTCGAGTAGATAGGTGATTTCGGTAGGATGCTCGACAAAACCGGCGCAATGATTGTGGAATACACAACTGAGCCCGGTTTCCACCGCCACGGCATGTGCCACCTGCTCCAGGCCTTGGGCAAATATAGCCCACTCACCCTCCGGCAGCATCATCTGCGGCGTGACACGACCGGCATGTTGGGTTCGAATGGGGTGGGTGCCGTTATCATCAGCGAGCACAACGAACGGTCGAATTGCGAACCGAGCCGGTCCGCCACCGTTGCCATGTGACGTGCAACCTTCACGGCCTCTTCTTGGGCAGCGTTGTGTACACCGGTGTCGCCAAAGCGAAAGCCCATGTACGCACCTGTCAACGTCAAATCGCGCACGGCGAACGCCTCAACCAGTTCGCCGGGATCGGTGGGAAAGAAACCCCAGATCACCCAATTCACAGCCGGTGTAACCGCTCGACACCAGCTCGTCCAGCATTTGCCGATAGTCGATACGGTCGGATTTGGTGCTACCAAACTCGAGGGTGCCCCAGGAACAGGGCGCATTTCCGATCTGAATGTCATTCATGCTGCGCTGCTCCCGGTATCAGTCCTTGCGCAGATTGGGAATTGACTCCCAGCCGCCACTGTTCCACGAACGAATCATTGCGGTCTGTACGTTGGCCAATTGTAATGCCGAAGCGAAGCTCGGCTCGCGTTGCAGACCTTCCACAATTGAGGCAAGAAAGTTGTAAGCCTCGATGATTTTCAAATCTTCGTAGCCGATGCCGAGCCCATCGCCCGGGTTGAAACGTCCGTGATTGCCGTACTTCGGACCACCAAGCAGCGTGGTGTAGCCGTCATGCGCTGCCTCATCCGGCAGGTACACTTCCAGTTCGTTCATTCGCTCGAAGTTCCATTTCACTGCGCCTTTGGTACCGTTCACCTCAAACGACATCTCGCATTTTGGACCATAGATGGCGCGGCAGGTTTCCATGCTGCCCTGAACTCCGTTGGCAAACTTGACCAGAGTGCCTACATAGTCTTCATTCGTTACGGGACCAGTGGGATCACCTTCCTTGCCCACCGAAAAGTGGGTGCCCTCGCCCGGCACAGGCAACGGTCTTTCCGTGATAAACGTGTGTCGATTGCTGATCACACTGTCAATCGGCCCGATCAACATGTGCGCCATGTCAGTCACATGCGACATGATGTCACCCAGCACGCCGAGTCCGCCTTTTTCGGCTTGAAATCGCCAGGTGAGCAGTCCGTACGGGTTGCTGCCGTACATTGAAAAGAAACGCCCGCGAAAATGAGTCAATCTGCCCAGGCGACCTTCGTCGATCAACTGTTTGGCATATTGCACCATCGGCGCCCAGCGGTAGTTGAATCCCACGAAGCTCATGACCCCGGCTCTGCGCGCAAGCCGTTCGATCTCGGCAGTTTCGTCTGGCGTGGCGCCCACCGGCTTTTCACAGAAGACGTGTTTCCCGGCAGCGGTTGCTGCCCGGACCATTTCTAGATGGAGGAAATTCGGCGACGCAATGTTGACGACTTGCACGTCTGGATGGGCGATTACGTCAGTCCAACTGGTGGTGAATTCTTCAAAACCGAACATCTCTCTGGCGGCCTGTGCTCGCACCTCCACATCGTCTGCGCAGATAACCAGACGGGGTTGAATGCCTGCATCATGATACCTGCTCGGTAAGGCGCGGTAACTCCTACTGTGCGCCGAGCCCATCCAGCCCATGCCGATCACGCCGATGCCAAGAGTGTGGGTCATAGAGATTCCTCGAAAAGATCTAGCTGATTTGTACCAACCCGGAAAGGAAGATCGACACGTCCACACAGGGTGTCAAGCTCGCGCTCGATTGCGGATCAAGTCCTGCAATCGCATTGGTCAGAACTTTCGGCTCCATTCGCGCGGCCAGCGCTCCACAACGACTTTTGTCTGGGTGTAGAACTCCACGCCATGATGTGCCTGGGCGTGCAGGTCTCCAAAGAAGCTGGCGTTCCAACCGCTAAAAGGAAAGAAGGCCATGGGTGCGGCGACGCCGATGTTGACGCCGATATTGCCCGCATCGGCTTGATTGCGGAACTGTCGTGCACTTGCCCCACTGGCGGTAAAGATACACGCCATGTTGCCGAAAGCCCTCTGATTGACCAAATCGATCGCACCATCGATATCGTCGGCGTGCAGCAAACTCAGCACCGGCCCAAATATTTCAGTCTCCGCGATCTCTCCGTGCGGATTGACGCCGTCGAGAATGGTCGGAAAGACCCAGTGGCCGTCGGCATAACCGTCAACGGCTTTGTGACGTCCATCGACCAAGAATCCGCGCCCTCCTGCGTGCCTTTTTCGATCAAACCTTCGATTCGTGTCTTGCTCTCACGCGTGATCACCGGCCCCATCTGCGTATCTGCGTCCAGCCCGTAGCCGACCCTACAGCGATGCCGCTACATCTGCCATCAGTTCGGTGAAGGTGCTGCGGGCTTCACCCACGGTCACCGCAACTGAGGCAGCCAAACACCGTTGGCCCGCACAGCCGAATGCCGAGTCGGCCATGATGCCGGCCGTCGTCTCCATGTCGGCGTCAGGCATGATGACCACAGGATTTTTGGCGCCACCCTGGCATTGGGCACGCTTGCCGTTGGCGGTTGCACGGCTGTAGACATACTTGGCCACCGGCGTCGAACCCACAAAGCTGATCGCCCGCACGTTGGGATGGTCCAGCAATGCATCCACTGTTTCTTTGGCGCCGTTGACGAGCTGCACCACGCCCGGTGGAAAGCCGGCTAGATCGAGACACTCAAAGAGTTTCTGGCTCGTCATGGAGACCTTTTCACTCGGTTTCAGAACGAAGGCGTTGCCGGTGGCCAGTGCATAGGGCAAAAACCAGAGGGGAATCATGCCCGGAAAGTTAAACGGTGTGATCGCAGCGACCACGCCCAGCGGCTGGCGAATCATATGCTCATCGATGCCCCTGGCAATGTCTTCGTTGTTGTGTCCCTGCATCAGGATCGGCGCGCCGCAGGCCACCTCGACGTTCTCGATGCCGCGCCGCATTTCGCCGATGCTTTCAGCCAGCGTCTTGCCACATTCGTTGGTGATGATGCGGGCGATCTCCTCGATATTTTCTTCCAGCACCATCTTCAACCGAAAGAGCGGTTGAATGCGCTCGACCACCGGCGTGCATCTCCACTCTTCGTATGCTTTCTGTGCTGCCTGGAGTGCTTGGTCCACCTCTGTCACGGGTGACAAAGGCACTGTTGCAAGCGACTGCGCAGTGGCCGGATTGATCACGTTCAAGAAGTGGTGGGCGCTAGATCGCACCCATTGCCCGTTGATATAATTGAGTAGTTGTCCGTTATTGGCCACGGATAGTCTCCCAGCCTCCTATAGAAAATATCTCTCTTTCGCTCTCATCTCTTCCCACTCCTCGCGCGGCCTGGACGGTATCCAATTCGCTGACTTCGGCCACCGGCACATCCCACCAGGTTTCGTAGCCGGGCACGCCCAGGTAGCGGTCGTTTTCTACATAGATCACGACGGTCTTGTCAATAGACTTTGCAGTCTCCAGCGCGGCGATGACATCGTCGACATCCGTACATTCAATGACATGCGCCCCGAGGCTGCGCGCATTGGCGGCCAGATCGATCGGGAGCGCCGTCACTCCGCTGTAGCCACCCTCGTCGTTGGGCAACTCATTTTCCTGTGGGAAGACATCACGCGTGCCAAACCCCTGCTGCCCCAGCGATCGGCTGAGGGCGCCGATGCTACGATAACCTTTGTTGTCCATCAGGACAATCGTGAGCTTGTACCCTTCCTGGACTGCGGTCACGATCTCTTGTGACATCATGAGATAGCTGCCGTCACCGACCATGACATAGACCTCGCGCGCCGGCTCCGCCATTTTGATGCCGAGCCCGCCCGCGATCTCGTAGCCCATGCAGCTATAGCCATATTCGAGATGGTACTGCTTTGGGTGGCGGGTGCGCCACAGTTTGTGCATGTCGCCGGGCAGGCTGCCCGCAGCGCAAACCATGACCGCGTCAGGGTCGCCGTGGTCATTGACGGCGCCGATCAACGCGCCCTGGTAGGGAAGGCCGCTCTCCGCTTTCTTGATGTCGTAGATACGGTCAACCTCCGCTTCCCACTCATGGTGTAGATTTGTGGCTCGGGCAGTATGCTCAACAGGTGCGTGATAGCCATCCAACATCGTCAACAGTTCTTCAAGTGTGACTCGGGCATCACCGGTTAGGGCAAGTGCATTGTGTTTGTGTGCATCAAATTCGGCCACATTGATATTGACAAACCGCACAGCGGCATTGGCGAATTGGGTCTTGCTGGCCGTTGTGAAATCACTGTAGCGCGTGCCGATACCGATGATTAGGTCGGCATCGCGGGCGATCAAGTTGGCTGCAGACGTGCCCGTCGCGCCCACCGCACCGAGACAGAGTGGATGGTCGTAGCGCAAGCTGCCCTTGCCGGCCATGGTCTCGCCGACAGGGATGCCCGTGCGCTCCACAAACGTGCGCAGTGCGTCGGCTCCTTCGCTGTAGAGGAGACCGCCTCCGGCGACGATCATGGGCGTCTTGGCTGCTTTGATCTGCTCGACTGCACGCGCGAGCGCAGATCGATCCGGGCGGTTGCGTGGAATCGACCAGACCCGTTTGGAAAAGAGAGCTACCGGGTAGTCGTAGGCTTCGGCCTGGACATCTTGCGGCAAACAGATGGTAACGGCGCCGGTCTCCACTGGGCTGGTCAGCACGCGCATGGCCTCGGGCAACGCTGTAATGATCTGCTCCGGCCGGTTGATACGATCCCAGTAACGACTGACCGGTTTGAAGCAATCGTTGACCGAAACGTCTTGGCTGTGCTCCGACTCCAACTGTTGTAGCAGCGGGGCTGTGTTGCGGCGGGAAAAACTGTCGCCCGGCAGCAGCAGCACCGGCACTCTGTTGATGGTCGCGCCGGCCGCCGCGGTCAACATATTGGTTGCCCCGGGGCCAATTGAACTGGTGCAAGCCAAGGTACGCAGCCGGTTGCTGTGTTTGGCAAACGCAGCCGCCGTGTGGACCATCGCTTGCTCGTTGCGGGTCTGATAGTAACGAAAGTCCGGATATTGCTGCAGCGCTTGACCGACGCCGGCCACGTTGCCGTGACCGAAGATCCCGAAGCAACCGGCGAAAAACGTCTGCTCGATCCCGTCCCGTTCCGAATACTGTTTCTTGAGAAATTGAATGATGGCCTGGGCCATGGTCAGGCGAACCGATCTGGCCATTTGAATTCTCCTCGTTCTTGTCTGATCTGGCGACTGCACATCGCTCTGCGAAGAGGTGGGCAACGGCCTCCCCCCAGTTGTTATCTGCTAGCGGCAACGATCGCGATCCTTCCTGGCAAAGACGGTTGGCAATGCTGCCTGTTCAAGTCCTAGTAGATCCCGGCGTAAATAGGACCGCGGTTATTTTGCCGCTTTCACTCGAGTAGCTCGGTCCGATTTACTGCCGTGCTATCTACGCCGGGATCTACTAGCGAAGCTCAGTTTGGTTGCCTCAACAGAAATACTTCTCTGCTGTCCCTAACAGGAACTGTACGAGGATTTCTGCCGCAATTCACTAGTCCTTATCCTGCCTGTCGAATAGATCGTCGCCCGCCTCCAATGACAGGGCCATCTGGTGCTCCAATTCACTGAGGTGCTCCTCTTCAGCCATGTCGTCGTTGCGGGCAAACTCCTCCAATTCGTGGCTCAGGGCGTCCAACTCGTCAGCGCCGGACATCATACGGACCATCTCTTCCCTGCTTAACTGGTCTCTGGTGAAGGTGCCCACCGTACGGCCGCGCTTCAGAATCGTAAAACGATCGCCGACAGCATAGGCATGGTGCGGGTTGTGGGTAATAAAGATGACGCCGACCCCTTTGGCGCGCGACTGGGCAACGTAGCGCAGGACGGTTCCCGCTTGCTTGACGCCGAGTGCGGCCGTCGGTTCGTCGAGGATCAGCACTTTGGCGCCGAAATAGACAGCTCGGGCAATGGCGACGGATTGGCGCTCACCCCCGGAAAGCGTGCCGACCGGCTGAGATGGATTGCGGATGTCGATCCCCATCTTGGCCAGTTCGTCCCGCGCGACCGTGTCCGCGTACTTGACGTTGAAACGGCGAAATGGTCCCCATCCGACGGTCGGCTCAGAACCCAAAAAGAAATTGCGCGAGATGCTCATCAACGGAATCATGGCCAGATCCTGATAGACGGTGGCGATACCGCGGCTGAGTGCATCGCGTGGAGACTCGAAGTCGACGTTTCGACCATCGACCAGATACTCGCCTTCACTTGGTTTGTGGACGCCGGACAGGGTCTTGATCAAGGTGGATTTGCCCGCGCCATTGTCACCCAGGAGACACATTACCTCGCCAGGACTGACTGACATCGACACATCCTTGAGCGCGATCACACTGCCGAAATATTTGCTGATACTGCGTACTTCGATGAGAGGAGTTTGAGTGGTCGCCATCTCTTATCTCCGCGATTTCTCGGCTGCTTGGCGAATATAGTTGTTGACCAACACCGCAATGATCAACATACCGCCCAGGAAGACAAAGAACCAGTCGGCATCGACGCCGGCGAAGACGATGCCCTGCCGCACCATGCCGAAAATGAGCGCTCCCAACGCCGCGCCGATGGCTGAACCATAGCCGCCCGTAAGTAGGTTGCCTCCAATGACAGCGGCAATGATCACGATAAACTCTTGACCCTCACCTCGCAGGGTGTCGGCAGACTTGACCACTGTCAACTGAATGGTCGCCACCAGCCAAGCCGAGAAGGCAGTGGTCATGAAAAGACCGATCTTGAGTCTGTCCACAGGGACGCCGACATTGCGTGCCGCCGCAGCACTGCCGCCTGCACCAAAGATCCAGTTGCCCACCCGTGTGCGTAACAGAATCCAGGTTGCAATGGCCGTGACAAGGAGCCACCATAGGATCGAAATCGGAAATCCCACGCCTGCAATCATGATATCGCGGCCGAACAGACTGTGCATCAATTCGAAGCCCGCAACTTCATCCAAGCTGCCGATCTGCGTGCGACCGGTGATCAGGCGCGTGACACCGATCGTGAGACCGCGGATGATGAAGAGGCTGCCCAGCGTAATGATAAAGGACGGCAATTTTGTCCGCACCACCAATACGCCGTTCACAAAACCGACCACGAGCGCAAAGGCCAAGGCCATAATTGCCGCGATATAGAGGGGAATGCCGTATTCCGTGCCCAATATGGCAATGGCGGCGCTGCACATGCCCAGCACCGAACCGATCGACAGATCAAACTCGCCGCCGATCATGAGCAACGCAACCGCGGCGGCCATGATACCCAGATGAGACGAGACTTCGAGATAACTGGCCGTCCCACGTAAGCTCAGAAAACCCTTGGGAGCCATGAAGGCGAAAAATAGCCAGACTAGAATTGCGCCACTCAAGGCGCCTAGCTCCGGACGCGTGAGCATCCGTTTAACGATTCCAGATTCAACCATGCGTTCGTCGCCCGAACCGGTGACCGTGGTCGTCGCCATTGTGTTCTCCCTAACACCTCCAACTGTAAAGCGCTTCTTCCCGGGGAATTGGGAACAGGTGCGAGCAGCACGATTGCCTGACACTGCCCGCACCTCCGCGCACCCTACGCCCTCGAACTAACGAGTGCCGGCTGCAGACAGATCCTTGACCATGGCCGCGTTCTCCGGCGACACAAAGCCGGGGCCCGTCATGATCACGTCGTTGGCAATCGTATTCAGATTCTCGTTGTAGAGAGTCAGCATGACGATCGGCAGATACCCTTGCAGATACTGCTGCTGGTCAATGGCAAAGAGCATACGCCCGGATTCGACCGCGTCCAAGACCTCGGGGCTCAGATCGAAGGTGGCCAGCAGGATGTCGTCCCGGCCCAACTCCTCCAGTGCGGCCAGTGCCGGTGCAGCGCCGGTCGGGCCCAAGGTCAAGACGCTGTCGATGCCCTCATTGGCTTCGACGGCGGCGGCGATGCGCTGCTGGGAGTCGACCGGATCGGCCAGATCGACGGCGACGATCTCAACGGCGGCGCCGGCTTCCGCCATGGCGTCGGTGAACCCCTGACAGCGCAGGTCAAGCGCAACGTTGCCTACTTCCTGGTTGACACAAAGCGCCTTGGTGGCGCCGGCGGCGGCCATGCGCTCGCCTCCGCCAAAACCGGCTTCATACTCTGTCTGGCCCACGTGGTTCAGAATGCCCAGATCCTTGGCGACATCGCTGCCGGAATTCATGGAAATCACCGGAATACCGGCCGCAATGGCCTCACGAATGCTGTCGCCCAGCGCGTCGGCGTCGGGGATGGAGACCACCAGACCATCTGGATCGGACGCAACCGCGGCATCGATCAATTGCGCCATGGCCACCATATCAAAGGTCTGCGGCGCCTGGTATTCTACGGTCACACGCATGTCCTTGGACGCCTGATCGACGCCGTTCTTGACCACGCTCCAGAACGGGTCGGACGCCTGGCCGTGGCTCACGACCACGATACGCACGTCGCGCATATCCTGCATGGCCGGTGCTGCCTCTTCACCGGCAGTCGTGGCGGCTGGCTGTCCGGCACAGGCCGCAATCACCATACCGACAAGCATGGCCGCCACCAAACCCAACGCATACATCTTGTTTGAGAAGCGCTTCACTTGGATTCCTCCTTGATGTGAAACAAAAAGCGGAACGAAAATCGGTGGTATATGACAGTGGCAAATTGCCACGATCATCCTGAACTTGGGGAGCGGCACATCTATCGATTTCCTCAACTCTAATCGAGGCCACCCCGACTCTCGACAAATGCCATCACCTCACCATAGGTCGGCGTGAAGTTGGCGCAGCCGTGCTTGGTGACGACGATCGCCCCACAGGCATTGCCCAACCGGGCCGACTTGCGCCAGCCCCAGCCGTTTGACATAGCCGTACAAAAAGCCGGCCCCAAAGGCATCGCCCGCGCCCAGAATGTTGTAGATCTCGACCGGATAGCCGGGCGCATCGATTTTCTCGCCGCGCGGCCAGATGGACCCGCGCTCCAAGCGCACCGACCTTCTCGCACGCACGGCCTTGGGACCCAGGGAGAGGATCGTTGTCGATCGCGCTTGCCACGTCGCCGGTCACCTTGGTGTCCGAGACCTGGGAATGGGTCAGGCTCATCTGGGCCGGATCGGTGAGCATGGAGGCGTTGATCTCATCCTCGGTGCCGATCACGATGTCGACCAGCGGCAAAACCGAGCGGATCACCACGCCAAAGGCCCGCGGGTCGTGCCACTGGTCCGGCCGGAAGTCGATGTCCAGCACCACTTCCGTGCCGACCTGCCGGGCCTACTCGACCGCGAACATGGTGGCGCTGCGGCTGGGCTCTTTGCTGAGGTTGGTGCCCGCAAACTGCAGCACCCGGCTCTCGGCTATCGGTGCGGCCAGCACATCATCGATGGTCAACTCGATGTCGGCGCAGTTGTCCCGGTAGTAGACCAGCGGAAACTTGTCCGGCGGCTCGATGCCCAGCACCACCGCGCTGGTGCGATGGCCCGGCTTGTCGACGCAGAACTCGGTGACGACACCCTCCTTTCTGCAGAAAGTGCTAGATAAAATCGCCGACCGGATCAACGCCGAAGCCGGTCAGCATGGCCGACTTCAGCCCCAGCCGCGGTGCGCCCACGCTGATGTTGGTCGGCGATCCGCCCACGTAGGCGGCAAAGCTGTTGATCTCGACAAAGGGTGCGCCGACATCATTGCTGTAGAGGTCGATGGACGATCGGCCCATGTGGAGCGTGTCGTAGGTTCGGCTGTTGTGCTCAGTTGTACGGGGAATTCGGGAAGATCAGGTAGATCTAATTGCCAACCTCGTCCGATCGGCTCTTAATACAAGCGGCAACCGCGCATCCACGCCGCGATAGGTCTCCTTGACCCAGGTGTCGCGCGGGTCATCCTGATTGGCCAGGCTCTGGGCGCTACCGGCCAGCACGTTGAGATAGTAGGTGGTGTAGCCCGGCGCACTGACCACCGGATGGTAGCCTTCGGGCACGAGCACCGCGCAGCCGTCCTCGTGCACGCACCAGCGCGTCGATGGGGAAACCGGCGGGTGGAGCGGTGAGTCCTCGTCGGTGTAGACGCGTTGGTAGGCGTAACCTTCCGGCTTGTCGATCTTGTAGTAGTAGACTTCTTCCAGATCGGCCTCGATCAGGTTGCCGCTCCGATCTTCGATATGCACATCGTGTTTGTGGCCGGGATAGCTGCTCCAGTTGCCGCTGGGTGTATAGACCTCCACCAGGACCAGCCGCTGAACGGGTGAGCCGGGCGGCAACAGATCGTTGATCTGGCGACTGACGTTGTCGCCGCCACGCATGGAGATCGGCACATCCGCAGGCCGAATCAGCCAGGGGTCGTGGTCCTGGTCCGTCGGCGTCCAGGTGACGGCAAATTCGCCGCCCACCGTGGCCGACGTAGTGAACTCGGTGTGGCGTGGCAAATAGAGCGCATGGGCCGCACCGGCAAAGACGCTCGTACGCCCGCCGATCGCGTGCCAATCGCCCGCGATTGGACGTTACATCGTAGGTGCCGGTCAGGTTCACGATGGCCAGCTCGTTTTCGCTGGTTGAAAACGACCATTGCTGCCCGGAGTCCAGTCGTCGGATCTGAAAATGGATGTAATCCCAGCCGGCGCTCTCCGGCGTGATCTGCAGGAGTAGTCCGGGGTCCTCCTGCATGATTTCTGGGCGAACCAAAATGTTGTCGCTTGTATACTGCATCGGCTGTTTCACGATTCTTCCGCCAAATTCCTGTCGTGGTAGTGTTTTCAAAATGAGTCAGGTCGAGGTAGGCCCGCTATGCGGATTGGCGCACGATCAATGTGCCATGCATCACCTGTTCTCGCCGCTCGATTCGCTCTTCGGTCTTGTCCTTAAGTAGCTGTAACATCATTCGCATGGCCGCGACGCCCATCTCACGGCGTGGCTGGTGCCACGTCGTCAGCGGTGGCTCGAAATACTCCGCTACATCAATGTCGTCGAAACCTGTGATGGCAAGATCGCTGGGAATGCTGATGCCCGCCCGGCGAAAGACAGACGCCGCTCCCATCGCCATGGTATCGTTGTAGCAACAGACGGCATCTGGCAGCCCGCCTCCGCCGTCACTTGACAGCGTAAGCAGTTGCCGTGCCGCGACTGTGCCACCTTGCAGTCGACCATTTGGGCCCAACGCGACCATGGACGAGTCCAGATTCGCCTCATCCATAACTTCGCGCCAACCCAGCAGCCGATCGGACTGCGCCTTGCCCGCACGCTGGTTGCCGAGAAATGCAATGCGGCGATGGCCTGCGGAGAGCAGGTGTCGTGTCAATTCCCGCGCGCCCTCCCGATCGTCGTGAAAGACGGTATGCATGTTGTCCCCCTCGGCGTGGGTGTTGATCAGCACGATGGGAATCCCAGTCTCTTGCAGCGTTCCAGCGTATCGATTGCCGACGCGACTGGACGAGACGATGATTCCGTCTACCTGGCGAGCCTGGAAGCTGCGTACGACCTCCATCTCGCGCGCCGGGTCGACCGTCGTGCTGGCAAGAAAGATGCTGTACCGGTTGAAAAGAGCCTCTTCTTCGATCCCCTGGGCAATTTCGCTGTGAAATGGATCGGCAAGATTGGTTACCACCAGCCCGATTGAGGAGCTGCGTTGGGTGACCAAACCACGTCCGATCATGCTGGGGGTATAGCCCATCTCTCTGGCCAAGGCCCCGATACGCGCCCGCGTCTCATCGCTCATGCGGCCTTCGCCACGCAATGCGCGGCTGACAGTTGGATGGCTGACGCCTGCGGCTATGGCGATGTCTTTGATCGAAACGCGCTTTTTTGGCACAGGCAAATCGCCGACTCCAGCTCGACGGCACAACGGGCAGATGCCCAATAGGCTCGGCGCAGACAACATGAACAGGGGTGCATCCCATTTTGGGGCAGCAAACAGAAGGACGATGTCGCCCTTCCCAGATAAGCCCCCAAAATGTGGTATGGACCTCATGACAAACGTCACCGGGCACGGCAAATCTGGGCCGATTCCACCTGTCCGTTATTCCTGTCGGGATCTTCCTGGCTGTCAATGAAGCAAACGAGTGGCGCTTAAGTTGGGGGAATTGCGCATACGTGTGCGCGAGTATAGCACGAGGCCACCGGTGTGTCAACCCGGAGTTCTGCCCATTTTGGACATTGGACGGCCATAGTTTGGTTGACACAAATGTTCGCTCTGACCTACAATGGGCGCACAGCGCCTCTCAATCCACCGATGACGGACGATCTGTAGCAAGGGTTTCCGAACAGGGTTTGTGCGACGCGTCACACTTCACTTTGCGGTGCGCTGCAGGAATGGATTGCTCGTGAGTAGAACTCGTATATCGAACCGCGAAGCAGCTGATCTGCTTGATCAGGTTGCGGCGCGACTACAGATATTGGACGCCAACCGCTTCCGTGTCATCGCGTTTCAGAACGCGGCCGAATCGATCCGGAATCTAGGTCAAGATATCAATGCTGTACACGCCCAAGCCGGTCTGGACTCAATACAAGGTGTGGGCAAAGGAATTGCCGGTGCGCTCAATGAACTGCTGGAAAACGGCTGCGTGGTGGAATTCGACGAATTGGCCGAGCAGGTTCCCGACGGCGTGATCGAGATGATGCAAGTCCCTGATATGGGACCGAAAAAGGCCAAACGCCTCTGGGAAGAGCTGGGGATCACCAGTGTTGACCAGTTGAAATCTGCGGCTGAGGCCGGACGGCTGCGTGTGCTCAAAGGTTTTGGCGCCAAGAGCGAGGAGAAGATCCTCAAGGGTATCGATCTACTGGCCAGGCGGAGCGATGATCGCACCTCCATCGGTTCGGCGCGCCCGCTGGCACAGAGCATGATCGACGGCTTGCATGCTGCCCTGCCCGCCGGCGCCATTGAGCGTATCGCCGTCGCCGGGAGCCTGCGTCGCTGGCGGGAAACCATCGGCGATGTCGATATCCTGTGCGTCAGCGCAACACCTGGTTCCGTCATGGACGCCTTTCGCACGTTGCCTCAGGTCAGCGATATTGCGGCGGCAGGCGAGACCAAGTCCAGCGTGATTCTGGCCACTGGACTCCAAGTAGATCTGCGTGTCGTAGAAGCGCGCCATTGGGGCGCGGCGCTGCAATATTTCACAGGCAGCAAGGAACACAATGTCTCGGTACGCGAGTTGGCGCTCAAGCAAGGATGGAGCCTCAACGAGTATGGGCTCACGGCCACCGGCAAGGGTGCCGGCCCCGAGGGAGAAGTTCGTTTTTTCGAAACAGAGCAGGATCTCTATGTCTTTCTCGGTCTGCAATGGGTTCCGCCCGAATTGCGCGAGAATCGCGGCGAGATCCGGGCAGCTCAACACAACGAACTACCGACGTTGATCGCGCTTGAGGACATTCAGGGCGAATGTCACGGCCACAGTACGTGGAGCGACGGTACGGCGTCGATTGCCCAGATGGCTGAAGCTGCCCGGGCACGCGGCTATTCGTATTGGACGGTCGCCGACCACTCTGTGGGGCTCGGCATCGTCCAGGGTGTTGACGCAGACGCGCTGAGAACGACAGGCAACGGAGATCGCGTCGATCAACGACAAGTATGTCGCTAACGGCCACGATTTTCGCCTCTTGCGGGGCGTCGAGGTCGAAGTGCTGGGCGACGGTACACTCGGTCTGCCGGATGATGTATTGGCGCAACTGGACGTGGTGGTTGCGAGCATTCACAGCGGTCTGCGCCAGGATCGCGAGGTCATCACTGAGCGCTGTCTCAAGGTGATTCACAACCCGCACGTCGATATTCTCGGCCATCCCACCGGCCGGTTGATCGGTCAACGCCCGCCGTCGGAGATCGACGTCGAGCGCATATTGGCAGCGTGTGCTGAGAGCGGCACGGTGGTCGAGATCAACGCACACCCCAGTCGCTTGGATCTCAACGATGTTTATGCGCGCCGCGCCGTAGAACTCGGCTGCCGGATCTCCATCAACAGCGATGCGCATGCAGTCGACGGCATGGCGGTCATGCCCTATGGCATTGGTGTGGCACGCCGGGCCTGGTTGACAGCGTCGGATGTCATCAATACGTGCACTGCCGAAGAGATGCTTTGGCTGCTCAAGTCGAAGGCCTAGGCTTCATCCATGAGAGTTTCGCCATGAGCCATGACCCGTCGCACGAGAACCGTGGAATGTCGACCGCAGGATGGATGGTGGGTGCGCTGGTTTTGATCGGCGTGTGTGTGATCCTTTTAATCGGTTTCTTGGATTTTGGCAGAACCGGCGTAGCCGATGCTCCGGCGGCTGCCATGACGCCTCAATCCGGTAGCGTAGAGATGCCGACTGCCACACCTACAGCTGCCGTGATTGCGGCCACTGGTGGCACTGACGGTGAAATTGTGTTTTTGCCCGGCCGGAAGGTGGCCTCCGTCAGCATCGACGGCGCTGGTACCCGCGTCTATGCGGCACCGGGCTCCGACAAACTGCTGATGGATCTGTACGTGGACGGCGCCACATTCACAATCATCGAACCGTCGGGCGCGTCGTCCGACTATCCGGTCGAGCTCGACGGTCAGGCTTGGTACCGGGTGCGCGCAAGTGACGGCTTGGTCGGCTGGGTTATCGTTGACCGCCTCGTTCCCCTGGAATAAATCAGCTGTTCGCCCGAGACACGATGCAAACCATACAGAACTCCTCTGACCAACATAGCGATAAACAGCTTGCCCGTGCCGAGCAGTTGCGGGAGTTGGTGCGTTACCACCAGTATCGCTACTATGCGCTCGACGATCCCGAAGTCAGCGACGCAGAATTTGATGCCTTGTTTCAGGAATTACAGGCGCTGGAAGAGGCTAACCCGGTGTTACGCAGCGACAGTAGTCCGACAGTGCGTGTCGGAGGCGCTGTCGCCGAACGTTTTGAGAAGACACGCCATCCCTCGCCGATGCTGAGCCTGGCCAATGCATTTGACGCGGATGAGCTGCGAGCCTGGCGCGATCGAGTCAAACGTCTGCTGGGCGAGGAGCAACAGGCCGATTTGGCCTTTGTTGTCGAACCCAAATTTGACGGTTTGACTGTGGTGTTGCACTACAACGATGGGCGATTTTCATTGGGTGCAACCCGGGGCGACGGCGAGTTTGGCGAGACCATCACGGACAATCTGCGCACCGTGCGTCGTCTGCCGTTGACCATTCCGGCGCTACCCACGGCAGAATCGCAGGCGCCGGCCCGGCTGGTCTTGCGTGGCGAAGCCTACGTGGACAAGGCTGATTTCGAACTTTTCAACCGGCGACAACAAAAGGCCGGTGAGCGTACCTATGCCAACCCGCGCAACTTTGCCGCCGGTAGCCTACGCCAGCTCGACAGCAGTGTCAGCGCGCAACGGCCGCTCAAGATATGGGTCTATCAGGTGCTCCTCTACGGTGGGGCCGACTCCACTGAACTGGATCCGCCCTATTCGACCCACCTTGGTGGCTTGGCCTACTTGCGCGACCTTGGCTTGCCGGTCTACCCGGAAATGCGCCGCTATTCCGATACGGATTTCGATAGGTTGGTCGACGATGCCCTGGACTTTGGCGCGCGCCGCCACGAACTACCCTTTGAAGTTGACGGTCTCGTGATCAAGGTCGATTCTCTGGCACAACAAGATCAACTCGGCTTTACGGGCAAAGATCCACGCTGGGCGATCGCCTACAAGTACGCAGGAGAAGAGGCAGTCACCAGACTGCTGGATATCGTCGTCAACGTAGGGCGAACTGGCGCGATCACACCACAGGCCGTGCTCGAGCCGGTGAGCATCGGCGGCGTCAGCGTCAAGAGCGCTACGCTGCACAACGAGGATTATGTGCGCGATCTGGACATCCGCGTCGGTGACCAGGTGGTGGTCAAACGCGCCGGCGACGTCATACCCAAGGTGATCCGTCCGCTGGTTGACGCGCGTGACGGCAGCGAGCGACCGTGGACCATGCCTGACCTCTGTCCCGTCTGCGGTGAGCATCTGGTTCGTCCCGAAGGTGAGGCCGCAACGTACTGTGTCAACAACGCCTGTCCTGCGCAGCTTGCCCGCTCCGTGGAATACTTCGTGTCACGTGGAGCCATGGACCTGGATGGATTTGGCGTTAAGCAGGCCGAGTTGTTTGTCGAGCAGGGCTATATCCACGATCTGGCCGACATCTTCTATCTCCCGTGGGATGAGATATTGGCGTTGGACGGCTATCAGTCCAAACGGGTCGAGAAGCTGCGCTCCGGCGTCGAAGCGGGCAAGGAACGACCGGTCTGGCGTTTGTTGACCGGTCTTGGTCTGCGCTATGTGGGCGAAGTTGTGGCACAGACAATTATGGCCAACTTTCACTCGCTGGAGCGGTTAATGGAGGCCGATGTCGAGACACTTAGCGACATCGACGGCATCGGTCCACGGATTGCGCAGAGTGTTGTCGAGTATTTCTCGCTGGAACCCAATCGTGCACTCGTGCGGAAATTTGCCGATGCCGGAGTGCGCATCGCCGACGAGGAATCCGCGGTGACGCCGTCCGCCGATTCGCTGCCCTTTTCGGGTCTGATCTTCGTGGTGACCGGTACGTTGCCCTCTCTGAGTCGTGATGAGGCCAAAGATTATATACAGACGCGCGGCGGCAAGGTCATCGGCAGCGTGAGCGGCAAAACCGACTATGTGGTGGCGGGCGAAAACGCCGGTAGCAAATTGACCAAGGCGCAGCAACTCGATGTTCCGATCCTGGCAGAGGCGGATCTACTGGCCATGACGAATAATCTCTGAACGTTCGCAAGATAGAATACGGATCCTCAACCATGTTTACGAACCCTGCTCCCCTGGCTCAAACCGTCGAAGAGCTACGCGGAGGCCAACATAGCCTGTCGCTCTATCTCGAGCAACAGATGCTGCGTCTGGAACGGGTCGAGCCTCACGTGCAGGCACTGTTGGCCGACCCCAACCGCCGCGAGCGTCTATCGGCCGAGTTAGGCGCACTACGATTGCGCTATCCGGAGTTGTCATCGCGGCCCGCCATGTTCGGTGCGTTGGTTGGCGTCAAGGATATTTTTCACGTAGACGGTTTCGTCACGTATGCCGGATCGTCTGTACCGCCTGAGGCGTTCGCCGGTGAGGAGGCTCTTTGTGTCACGCAACTGCGGAACGCGGGCGCACTGATTCTCGGCAAGACGGTGACGACCGAATTCGCCTATTTCGAACCCGGGCCCACTCGCAATCCCCATGATCTGTTGCATACACCCGGCGGGTCGAGCAGTGGGTCGGCTGCCGCTGTTGCGGCCGGTCTCTGTACGCTGGCGCTCGGTACCCAGACCATCGGCTCCGTGATCCGGCCGGCCGCGTTCTGCGGCATCGTCGGATTCAAGCCGTCCTACGATCGGATACCGACGACCGGGCTGGTCTATTTCTCGCGCACCGTCGACCATGTGGGTCTCTTCACCCAGGATGTCGCGGGCATGGCCCTGGCGGCTTCTGTCTTGTGCGACGGCTGGTCGGGGCTGCCTGGTGTCGATCGCATGCCAGTATTGGGTGTCCCGGACGGTCCCTACTTGACCCAGACTGAGTTGGAGGCGCTGGGCGCCTTCGAAAGTCAGTTGTCTCGGCTCCAGAGCCAAGGCGTACTGGTCAAACGCGTTCCTGCCCTCAACGATATCGACAATCTCAACCAACTCCATCGCCGCTTGGCCTTTGGTGAGTTTGCCCACGAGCACGCCGACATCTTTCCGCAATATCGCCATCTCTACCGCCCGCGAACCGTCGAGATCATCGAGGTGGGACTGACTGTTTCGGATCAGGAACTTGTGGACCTGCGCCGGAGCTGCACACAGCGCTGCGACGCTCTGGAAGCGCAGATGGAAGCCAACGAGATTGATCTCTGGATCTGTCCACCTGCAACCGGACCCGCGCCCAAAGGCATTCATGCTACCGGCGACCCCAATATGAACCTGCCCTGGACCCATGCCGGCATGCCCGCGATGACCATTCCGTCCGGTCGTGCTGAAATGGGATTGCCGCTCGGTCTGCAATTTGTGGCGCCGTTGGGCGCCGACGAGCAACTCCTCGCCTATGTGCAACAGCTGGCCGGCTTGCTCGACGATCCGCTGCGGGTGTGATCCACATCTGTCTGAATGGTGCACTTGTCCAGCAATCCGAACGACCGGTGGGAAAGAGATCGTACCTTGCTGCAACCCCCGCCTGACATCCGTCCCACACCTCCCCTGACACCTGCACCTGTCGATATGTTGGTCCTGCCTGTATAGTTGGGACAATTATTCTGTACGGACATCGTCGAGGAGAGCTAGGACGCACATGAAGCAAGTTGTTTTGATTCACCTAAACGAACATGATGCGGAGTCGAACGTCACCTTTCTGGGCAGAGATGTAACGATCCGGCGCCGGGGATGCGGCGGCGACTACGAACGCGCCCGCGCCCTGATCGCCGAATATGACGGCAAAGTCGACGCCATTGGACTCGAGGGTCTGCCGGCTCAGCTTCAGTTGGGCGGTGCCCATCGTTCCCATATCAACGGCGTGCATCTGCCGGATGTGGCGGAGCAGACACCGGTTGTGGACGGGGCAGGCATCCGGGCCGGACTAGAGCGCTGGGGTGTGATTCTGGCCGACCGCGAGCAGCCCGGCATCTTTGCGCAGAAGCGCGTGCTCATGGTTCCGGGGCTGAACCATAACGGGCTTTCCCAGGCTTTGGCACGGCGCGGCGCGGCGCTTCGCTATGCCGATCCGTTCGTCTATTTCGGTCTGCCTGATATCCCCGGAGTCGGCAGCAAACAGTCGCTGGATCAGGCCGCGCCGGCGACGCTCGATCGGCTGCAGGACGAACCATTTCGACGCATCTTCCCCCGGCCGGGTGAGCCGGCGCCGTCCGCGATCTGCCGACCCCTTCCGTTGGGCCGACGTGATTGCCGGTGACGTCGGCGCCGTTCGTCGTTATGCGCCGGCTTCACTCAGCCACAAGACTGTGGTCGTCGAGTCTGCCACAGAGGAAGACATTGACGACCTACGCCAACGAGGCGTTTCCATCGTCGTAACCATGATGCCGTCACTGACGGAAGAGGATAGTCTAGGGCGTTGGTCGGCTGCGACCATCGAAGCCGTGCTGGTTGCCCTGCGCACCGACGCGTCGGCACCGCTCAACGAAGATACCTATCTCGATCTGATGGCCGATATTCAGTGGGCGCCGGCAGTGCGTTACCTGCAGCCGGAAGAAGCGGGGATCAACCGTTTTGCATTCGTGATCCACCCGCTGAACATGCGCTTTATCCACAATCACGCGCTCTTCCGCTGGACAAAATATCTGCCCGATTCACTGGTCGAACAGGTGGCTGCGTACATGCCGCCCATGTATATCTCGCGCATCACCGGCGGCGTTTCGCCGTCGACCGGACAGCGAATCGAAGGCCATCTGATTGCGCTCGCCTCGACGCCGCGCATGATGATCAAGCATGACGAACACTTTACCTACAAGAAGCTGAACAAGGCAGCGCAGATGGCAGAACGCAGAGGCGCACGGATCATGGGGTTGGGCGCTTTCACCAGCGTTGTCGGTGATGCCGGAATCACCGTGGCACACGAAGCCGACATTGCCATCACCAGTGGCAATAGCCTCACCGTCGCCGCGACGTTGGAGGCGGCCAAGATGGCGGTCAGGATGATGGGCGCAACCGATCTGACCCAGGGTAAGGTGATGATCGTCGGCGCCACGGGGTCGATTGCCTCCGTCTGTTCTCGACTGTTGGCCCAGGCAATCCACGACGTTGTCCTTGTCTCGATCGAACCCGAAAAACTGATCGAACTGAAACGAACCATTCAGCGCGAGACCCCCGGTGCCAAGGTCACCATCGCTACCAGGACCGGCGAACTGATCGCCGACTGCGATCTGATTGTGACCGCGACGTCGGCCTTCGGTCAGCGGGTAATCGACATCACAAAGTGCAAACCCGGCGCCGTCATTTGCGATGTGGCGCGACCTCCTGACATCAACCCGGCGGAGGCGGCGTTGCGGCCGGATGTGTTGGTCATCGAGAGTGGCGAGGTGCTGATTCCCGGCGATGTCGACATCGGCTATGACATTGGCCTGCCGCCCAAGACTGCCTATGCCTGTCTGGGTGAGACCGCTCTGCTGGCCATGGAGGGGCGTTTCGAGGACTATACGCTGGGCCGCAACCTGGAGATGGATCGGGTCAAGGACATCTGGCGCATGTTCAAGAAACATGATTTTCAGATTGCCGGTCTGCGGTCATTTGAGGAGTACATCTCCGACGCTGAGCTGGCCAAAAAACGCGAATTGGCGGAACGACTGCGCAATGATCCGCAACTACTGGCTCGCACGAAGGCCGATGCGGCCGAGAGATCGGCAAAGATCCCTGTGATGGCCAAAGGCGTGACGCCGTCGCAATCGAACGGTAAGAAATGGCTGGTTGCCGCCGTTGGTGCGGGAATTGCCGCGCTCTTTGTTCGTCGCCGCTTACGGACAGCAGAATAGGTACTCACCATCATGTTCAAAACCATTATTATGGCTTACGACGGATCTGCGGCTTCAGAACGAGTGCTGCTCTATGCCGAACATATGGCGCGGCCGCGAGGATGTCGAATTGATCATCGTCCATGCCTACGAGACGCCAAAGGTCTATGAGTGGACAGACAGCTATGCCGCGCTGGAATCCCAATTTGAGGCGATCGCTGTGGAAGCCACCGATGACGCCGTCCAGGCGCTGCAGAAGAGTGGTGTCAAGGCCATGGCGGATGTCCGACGAGGACCGGCTGTACAAGTGATCCTGGAGGCAGTAGGCTTTCACCAGGCAGATCTCATTGTCATGGGCGGACGGGCGCAAAAAACGCGATACTGTTGCTGAAGCGTTACTCGGCAGCGTCAGCACGGCCGTGCTGCGCCATGCGAATTGTCCGGTTCTCGTGGTGCCGTAAGGTCAAAGGGCAGGCACAGAAGTATTTTCCCCATTAGACCGCCGCCATTTGCCGGCGCAGGTTGCCGTCGCGACGCAGGCGATAGTCCAGATAGTCGGTCAGGATGGCGGCAACACCCCCAACGGACGACGTACGCACAAGCGAGCGCTTGAGGCGGCGCGCGCCGGGCAGCCCGCCGACGTACCAGCCGAAGTGTTTGCGCATGGGTGAAATGTGATAGCCGGCCAGATGGGAGAAGCTGGTTTCGTACAGACAGGCATGCTCCAATAGCACATTGAGGATGCTGTACTTCTCACCCGCGAAGATCGGCAGATCGAGATCGCCCATCGAGTTAACGTCCAGCTCGGCGACGCCGGGTGCGAAATCGGCAGCGCTGCGTCCATCCGCCCGAAAGACGAATGGATTGCCGTAGCTGGCACGACCGATGAGCACACCATCAACACCGTAGTCCGCCACTCGTTGCTGCGCATCGGTCCGTGACATAACGTCGCCGTTGCCGAGAATCAGAGACCCCGCGTCTGACCTGAGTGCCGCCGCCCGCCCGATCTCTTCCCAATCCGCCTTCCCATGATAACCTTGACGTAACGTGCGCCCGTGAATGCAGATCGCAGCCGGATCGCACTCCAGGAGTTGCGGGATCCAGCAGTCGATATCCGGCTGGTCATAGCCGATACGCGTCTTGATGCTGACGGGGACGGCACGACGCCGGCGAAAGGCAACCGGGAGTAGTGCTTGACGCGCTTCTATCTCCGTGGCGATGGCGTCGTCAATGTGAGGACAGTCGCGTACAGTGGCCCCGTTCAACCATTCCCGAACGCCGGTCTGTGTCGCACGTACGATCCGCTGTGCCAATCGGGGTGTGCAGATCAGCGCCGCACCCGAGCCGCGATCGGCCACTTTGGGCGCCGGACAGCCCATATTGATGTCGATGCCGTCAAACCCCAACTGGCAGAGCAGAATCGCCGTCTCTCGAAAATAGGCGGGCGTATGGCCAAAGACCTGAGCCACGACCGGTCGTTGGCTCTCGTCGTACAGAAAATCCTTGAGTAGCCGGCTGGCGCCAGCACAAACACCCTCGACGCTGGTAAACTCCGTGTAGACCACCATGGGATCGCCGTACTTCTTCTGAATGTGGCGAAACGGCTGATCGGTGATCGCATTCATCGGCGCCAAACCGACGACAGGACGTGTCAGCGTTTGCCAGAAGTTTGGAGTGTTGGTCATGATTCTTCGGTGTCCGGAGCCACTTGGGAGACTGTCAACCATAGGACGGCGACTCGAGAGATGAGGCATGAACGGGTGCGGTGAACGCGCCGACTAAGCCGGCTCTGCTTCCTGACCAAACGTCGCTCCGCCGCCATCAATATAGGCGATCTCTTCCGGCGTCGACTCACGACCCAGATCGCGTTCCGGTGTGGAAAGCGACCGAACTGCTCGATGATCTCCATATGCTGGGTCGCCGAGTTGACGGACCCGGTGAGCAACTCTGACGTGTCCGGATGGCTCTTGGACGCCTCCGCCGCCAACGCATGCAACTGCTCCAGACAGCGCTGCTGCAACTTGAGCTGCTCGTTGTGCATCATGGGCATGTAGAAGAAGAGGCGCTGGACAGGATGTAGCGCCCGATCGTCGCCGGCGTTCAGACCGGCCAGCGTCAACGAGAGTGCCTTGGGATCGTTGCTGAACGCCGCGGGCTTGCCACGGTAGACATTGCGGCTGAACTGGTCCAACACGATGATCAGCGCCAGGCGGCCTTGTGCAGTCTTGCTCCAGCCATCCAGCTCTCCCGCTTCGGCAGCGGCAACGGTGGCCGAGAACCGTTCGACAATTTCAGCGTCGGTTTCCGATCCGCCGGCAAACCATTTCTTAGCCTCCGCCTGCCATGTGCCGTGGTCAATATCGCTGCCAAACCAATAGTCCAGCACCGCCTCACTTGTTGCAATTGTCATCTCTTGTTCGCCTATCCTGTTGTGCCTGACCTGCTCGGCTAGAGCAGTCCCAGCGCCGAATTTAGCTGCCGACAGCTCATGGGGTCAAGCTCCTGATTTGCCAGCGCCGGATGGCCGATCTCGTAGCGATAGGCCCGGTAGATCCAGGTAAAGAGATCGCCTGTCGCCGTGCGGTTGGAAGATAGCGGAACATGGGGATCCGCGCAAGTGCGCGGTCAACAGCATAGGCACGGTGGAGGTGGTATCCCGAATTGTGTGGAAATTCGCAATCTACCAGAGAGAGCAAGCCACCTTCACACAATTCGTGGTATACCACCCACGGTGGACGAGGCGTGAGCTGCATACCGTGTGTTCACAACGATAGGCAGCCGGCAAACAGAATACGACCCCCATTTGGTGGGTCGCCACTGACATGTTATGGGCGCACGTGGTATTACCGACCGCGTTCGTCTAGGCGACTGCCATCGTCCACCGTTCGAGGTCGTGTAGCATCGCACAGGCACTCTCCGCGTCCGGTACGCCGTCGACGAGTAGATAGAGCCCGTGGGGATCCAATGTCTCCATGACCAGCGGTACCTCATCCATGGTGCAGAAGACCTGGATGGCCTTGTGTGCGGCCTGGGCTCTGCGATAGACATTAATCCACTTGGCAAAACCTTCGTTGCCCGCGCCCGGCACATATTGCAGCGCATCCAACTCCGGTATCGCTAGAATCACGTCGAGGTGCCGCAGCGCGCCCGGTCCGTCGAGATGATAGATCGAACGATCGAGAAAGCGACACTCTTCGATTAGACCGGGCAGGAATACGTCCACAAACATGTCCGTGCTGATCATGATCGAAAAATCGTTGGATGGTATGTAGTACTTGCCCTCGCTGAGCAACGTCAACCACGAAGTGATGGGTTGACCCGCCGCTCGCAACTTGTCATAAAATTTGTCGTAGATTGTGAAATAGTCGCGGTTGATGCCCGGCAGCAGGGCCTTGACCTCTTCCGGATGGTCGATCATGTCGAAGGCAAGAGTCTGGGGGTCGCGCAGCGCGGCCACACAGTCTCCGCCGGGGTGCCAATCGGTCATCCCGACGATAAAGGTGCCTTTGCCCCGGTCGAGTAGCGCATCCGTCAATGAGTTCAAGGCCCTTAGATAGGGGCTTTCTACATCAAATTGCAGTTGCCCGGCATCGGCCCAGTCGGTCAACATGGGGACCGACCAACTGGTCCCATAATCCCCGAATTCCAGTTCGCAGCCGTAGAAGGTCGCAAAGAGATCGGGTCCCAAATTGGGCCAAGCCACCGGCAGCGTATCGCCCATAAAGAATTGATTCGACAGGTCGGCCCGCGCAAGATCAGCTTGAAATTCGGCGTCAAGCCAACGGTCACGCGCTGTCTGATGCCCTGAGGCCGGCAGGGCTTGCCGCTCGTGGCGCGGCTTGTATAGCGAGAACTGCACCACGGGTCGGTCGATCAATTCTCTTTCCCAAAATGCGTCGATCCGGCGTTTGCTGTCCACGTAGTCAGATTTCAGATCAAACATCGGCCGCCTCGGTGAGCATCGGCTTCAAGTTTAGGTCCTGGCCCCATTCGGTGCGTACACACGCTAGATAGTGAAGATAGTGCTCAAACGGGACGTCCGGCGGCACGCGATGGTCGCAGAATCCGATGAAACCGCCCTCTTCCACCAGTGGCGCCAGTCGCCGTACTTCGGCTTCGATTTCGCCCTTGTCACGTGCCAGGATATGTTTGTCGAATCCACCCATGATCAGCAGGTCGCGACCATAGTCCTGGCGAAGGGCAATCGGATCGGTACCCCAAGTGCCGACTTCCAGCGGAAACATGCAGTTGACGCCGGCGTCCAGCCACAGTGGTATCAGCAGATCGATTTGCCCGTCGCAGTCAAGCCAGACCACATCGACATTGTGGCGATGAAGCAGATCGACGATGCGCCGGTAGTGGGGAACGAGATAGCGCTTGACGTGGTCGGGACTCATGAGAGGCCCGCTGTTGTAGCACATGTCTTCCCACATGGCGCACGCTTCGAACTTGCCGCCTGTATTGAGGATTCGCGTCAATGTGCCGACGATGCAATCGGCAACTGTCTCGACCATCTCTTCAAACCATGCCGGATCGTCATAGAGCACATAGGAAAGCTGCTCCAGCCCCATCCAGTTGCGAATCCAGCCGTATAGACTGCCGCCCGGCAGCGCAGCGCCGATGGTCCGGCTCGGATCGCGCCAGTAACGGACCCTCTCGTCCCAATCGCTAGGGTACCGTTCCGGGCTGTCAGGGTCGAGGCGCGGTTTGTAGTGGGCGCGCCAACTCGCGCGGGTCGGTCAGCAGATGTTCCTGTGGAAGGGGAATAGATCCCATGAATTTGCCGCGCAGCACACGTACACCGTCCTCCTGTTGCGCGATTTCCTGTTCTCCCCGGTCTTCCAGCACCATCTCTTCGAACGCCGGCGCCAGTCCGCTGCTAATCCCCACCACGCCGGTCATGCACTCGATGCTGCAATCCATCCCAAAGTAACCGTCGCTGGTCGTCCGATCGACCCACTTTGGCAATCCTTGTTCATGCCAGGTCGGCAGGGTCTCGTCCCAGAAACTAAAATCCATGATCGGCGCCCGGTCCCGCGGGCGATAATGCATGGTCGCGTCGAAGCGTTGGCGGTCATTCATAGTCTGCATGTCAAGCCATCTCCACTTTACATGAGCGACGCGACCAGTGTCGCGGCATGACCGGCATCTTTGGCGTAGCCATCAGCGCCAATCCGCGTGGCGTATTCTTCCGTGACCGGCGCACCGCCGACGATGATCTTGACGTTGTTACGGACGCCGGCATTGCTGATGGCCTCGATAATCGACCCCATCTGCGGCATCGTCGTCGTCAACAGCGCGGACAGCGCCACCAGATTCGGCCCTTCGCTGCGGATGGCATTCACAAACGCATCGGCCGTCACATTGACGCCGAGATCGACAATGTCGAAACCTGCGCCTTCCAGCATCATGCCGACCAGGTTCTTGCCGATGTCGTGAATGTCGCCCTGAACCGTCCCAAGCACAACTTTGCCTCTGGACTGCACCTCATCTTCAATCAGGTGTGGGCGCAGGATGGCGAGGCCTGCCTTCATGGCGCGTGCGGCCACCAACATCTCCGGCACGAAGCATGAACCGTCCTCAAAGCGCTCGCCGATCTCAGTCATGGCGTCGATCAGTCCGTCCTCGAGGATTGTGGATGCGGCAACACCGTCGTTGAGCGCAGCGGTAACTTCCGCCTCGACAAGCGGTTGGTTTCCCGCCAAGACGCCTTCATAAATGCTGTCTACATGATCCATTGATGACTCCTGTTCCAAAGTGGGTATCGGTCCGAACGTCGCTGTCATGGTTCAGTCAATCGGGCTGAGCCGTGCGCTGCAAGCGACTCACGCACGAGCGTAGCAGAACGATGCACCAAAATTCAGGGGGAAATGTCACCAGTCCCAAGGGACAAGCGACCCCCAATCGGTATGAGAACTTACGTTCGGAAAAGCAAGGGGACTTGTGGTACACTCCGCCTAATAGCGCATCTCTGCCGCACCGCACCTCGTCTTGCCGATGAACGTGGACGTCCGGCACGATCAACCAATCGGAATGATATGACCACAAAGTACGCTACTCAAATTGCTCGCACACTGAACCTGCCAGTTGCACGCGTCCAGGCTGCCGTGGAGTTGCTTGACGAAGGCAATACATTACCCTTTATCGCTCGCTATCGCAAAGAGGTGACCGGCGGGCTGGATGAAGTGCAAATACGCGACGTCGCCGATCTGTTGGAGACGCAACGTGCACTGGACGATCGTCGCGCCACTATCCTCGCCTCCATCGCAGAACAGGAAAAGTTGACTCCGGAACTGCAAGCGCAGATTGAGGCGGCGACGACGCGTACCGTGCTGGAAGATCTCTACCAGCCCTTTAAACCGAAACGCCGCACACGCGCCATGATCGCGCGCGAACGCGGGCTGGAGCCACTGGCAGAGAGCATACTTGCCCAGCCACGCGCCGGCGTCGGTGCTGAAGACCTGGCCACCCCCTATCTCTCCGACGATGTCGCTACGGTCGACGACGCTCTGTCCGGTGCACGGGACATCATCGCCGAACGGATCAGCGATCATCCTGAAATCCGACGCGTGACCCGCGAGAAGGCGCTACAGTGGGGAACAGCGGTCGTCGGCAAGGTTAGCGGTGCAGACGATCCGCGGCGGCGTCTATGAGGTCTACTATGAGTTCAACCTGCGCGTCGACCGCATTCGTCCTCATCAGGTTCTGGCCATTAACCGCGGCGAGGCCCAAAAGGTGTTGCGCGTGTCGATCGACGTGTCGGAACGCGATCGGCGGCCCAGCACTTCAAAAAGGATTATGCCATTCTGGCTTTCAACAGCGGCGTCGGTGTTTTAAAAGATGTAAATGAACCGGCAGGCCCCGAGAAGGTCTTGCATAGGTTGTTCGCATTGAAGTCGTACGGCGACACCAATATTCGCATGGTGTTGGAGGCGGGATTAAAGCACATTGGCAAATTTGAACGAAAAGTGGGACTTATATTAACGGACGGCGATTGGAACAGGGGCGGGGATCCTTTTGCGGCGGCAGTTCGGTTCGACAAACTCAGTGTGATCGGTTTTCCTTTTGCCAACTTCGAGAAAATCCGTCAATTGTCCCTTCACGGTAAGGGAACTTTTTCCATCGTCGAGGATGAAACCGAAATTGTAGGCGCCATACTTCAATGTTTAACCTAAAATTCGTAAGCGTTTACAGGGCACCGCATCTGCTTTGTTGTCGGGCACTTGAAGTACAAAAGTACGTCTGCGCGCCCGACGCCTTGCATCTGCGGCACCCTGTAAACGCTTACAATGAGGTTGTTTGAAGCGCATCGGACTTTGCAACCCTGTGAACGCTTACTAAAATTCTATCCCCTTTCTCGCCTTAATGCCTTTTCTGTATGGGTGTTTGACCTCTCTCATTTCGATGACACTGGAGGCCGCCGCCATTACTTCTGCGTGGGCATTCCGACCGCTCAGCATGAGATGAAGGTTTTGAGGTTTTAGAAAGAGCAGTTCACGAACCCTGTCTGGATTCACCAGCCCGTGAAAGGTGGCAGTGTTCAATTCATCCATCACGATCAATCCATATTTGAGGGAGAAAATTTCCCGGAGACATTTCTCCCATGCCCGCCTCGCGGCTTCGATATGCCTCTTTTCTTGACCATGGGGACGATGCCCCAAGAATCCTTCACCCATGGTCTTGATGTCTATGTTCGGGAACATTTGAATGGCTTTTACTTCGCCATATGGCTGCGGTGATTTGATGAACTGCAGGAATGCACAACGAATTCCTATACTGGAATAAACCATGGATTTTCCCAGGCAGTAAGTCGTTTTTCCTTTACCGTTTCCAGTGACGACCTCGATTGATCCCTGATTTCCATGGCCATCATCATTCTTTTGATCGTAGGAAATAGAGTGCAATTCCAAATCAGTGACCAAATCCGCTTTGGCGATCACCGGCTCAGGGGCTCCGGGTCCGGTGAGGACCAGCTCGACATTCGAGGGTTTTTCTTTCATCAGGGTCAGGACATCATCCTGGGGTATGATCCCCAGAGCCATGGTTTGGCTTATACCGTTCAGGATCACGACATCATACAATGACGCCAAGACAGCCCGTCTGGCCTCATTGAACAAGCTAAGAATCTTATCTCTATCCAGAACACCTCTGGGATGGACCCCCTCGATGGCTGTATGGTCAACTGTCAGATAAGGCTTCAGGTAAAACGAAACCATCTGAGCCTCGTCGTCCATCAATTCATGGGGCACAAAACAAGCAAAAAGGGTCCGAAGACCCTGACCGGCGGCCCTGAGACTTAAGCCGAGAGGGGCGAAATTATATTTCATTGACTTGCCCGTATACACCTGAACCAAGCCATTTTCGAGCATGACGAATCCATTCCCTCTTCAGGTGAGCGTCACTTCGCATCTCCAATACGCAAGACTTAAGCCATAAATCTCACAGGCAACGCCGCCAAATGTCCAGCAGAAACGCTCCAGATAAATTCCGGAGAGCCCTCAATCGTAGTTTTAGCCTATTGGAATACTCTGAGTATGGCAAATACAGGATGGGGTGTCAAGGCGCCACCCATCCATGGTCCTGCGGCTGTTTTGTTCTCGCGGAAATGAACGGACAAGACAAAAATGCGGGAATTACGGAAATGTTTGCGTGGCCATTTTATACACACCGACTCATTTGAATGCGTATTAGCAGCGAAATATTTACTCACCGCAGAACTCGCGGAGTCCGCTGAGTGAATTTAATTTGCCGCTGAGACAGCCGATAAATAAAAACCATCATGCCTATGACGGGCGGCCATTTCCTGGGGTTCGTACCGCTGGTGCATCAGAGGCTTGCGGCGATCTTTTTCCCGAGCTGGATGCATTCTTCAAGATCTTCCTCACCGGGAACATACATGACACTCAATCCAGGGTCGATGACCTCGACGCCCATACCTTTCATGGCATCATTGATGGCCGGAATCGCTTCTCCGCCCCAACCGTATGAACCGAAAGCAACGCCCTTTTTCTTCAGCGGCCGCAGCCCTTTGAGATATATCAAAAGCTCGGCTACTGTAGGAAAGATACCTTCGTTTATTGTCGGAGATCCTATGGCGAGAAACTTAGCGGTCAAAATCTCCTTCATGATGTCACTGCGGTGATTTCGGCGTACATTTATCAGTTTGTTTTCGACCCCTGCGTCACTTATGCCTTGGGAGATGGCTTTGGCCATGCTTTCCGTGCTCTGCCACATCGTATCGTATATGACCAGCACGCGATCTTCGGCCACACCGGTGCTCCAGTCGGTATATGCCTGAATGATTTTATCCAGATGAGAGCGCCATATAACCCCATGACTGGGTGCAATCATCTCGATGGGGATTCCCATCTTTTTAACTTTTTTCAAGAGAGGAGGGATCAGCGGCGCCAGGGGCATTAGAATGTTGCCAAAATACTTGGCGGCCTCATCCATAACGGTTTCAAGAGTGTTTTCATCATCGAAACGGCGATAACTGGCGAAATGCTGACCGAAGCCGTCGTTGGGCATGAGGATGCAATCCTCTTTCAGATATGTAAACATGCTGTCAGGCCAATGCAGCATGTAAGCCTCGAGAAACAGCAGCGTCTTATTGCCAAGAGAAACCTCATCTCCCGTCCTTACTTTTTGTATTGGAAGATCCATCCGGTAATGGCGCTGCAGGGCCTTGATGCCGTTGTCTGAAGCAACCAATTGTATGTTGGGTGCACGCTCGATAAGCATGGGTATCGCACCAGAGTGATCCATCTCCACGTGGTTGACGATCAGATAATCGATTTCGGCCGGATCCATGAGGGCTTCGATCCTGGAGATCATTTCGGGGTAAAATCCGGCCTTTACCGTGTCGACCAGTGCCGTTTTTTCACCTTTCACCAGGTAAGCATTGTAAGTTGAACCACTGGAAGTCGTGTATCCGTGAAATTCCCTCACATTCCAATCGATAGCACCTACCCAGTGAACCCCGTCTGTCAATTGAGTCGGCTTTTCCATTGCGATATCTCCTTATTGGCCTTAAAAGATAGGCTGTTTGTTCACTCCTTAAATTCTTTATACCTGACGCGGATGGGTTTTCTTTCCTGACTCAAACTGTAGCAGAGGCAAAATTGGGTGACCACGTCTCTTGTTAAAGGTGTCATATACCGATTCAGCCGCCGTAACCATCTTTCGAGTCTTTGCCCTAGGACATTGTAAGGTTGATGCAGAAAATCCCTTCTAATGTCTTCCCGCATCATCACGAAAAAAATCAGACAGCCGACTATATAAAAGTCCCATTGATCTTCGAGATCTTTCCAGTGGATGTCGCGCTCCAACACTTCGAGCCAGGCATTCTCAGAGTCGGGTATTTCGTCGATATGATGGTTTCGAAGCAGCTCCTCGCCCCAGGCCTGAATCAACTGGTCTAATTTGTCGATCATTGTCTTTTGATCAAAAAAATCATCGCTTTCAAAACGGAGTTCTCGTATTAATTCATGGGATTGATTTTCTGATGTCATATGACCTCGGTTTTCTCCTGAAGATATTGCTTGGCCGTCTCCCACGTCCTTTTAACATATCCAAGCTTCCCTGCTGCAGCTCGGTCCGAAAACCAAACAATTGATTAATCACCCGAATATAATTTTACTCAGTGTCCAATAAGTTGAGGGCTCGGGGTGTTTTTTCTCAAAGCCTTATCCGGCGTGGAAAGGGTGGTCGGCAGCGAAAGCGGGTCCCACCCCAGGATCTGATTGCAGTAGGCAGCGTTGAGAAAGAACAGCTTTGCGTCCAGCACTCACTTTGACGTCACATGTGAGGTCCAGGATCTTATTTCTTCCTTTGTAGGGATTCGGCCGACGCATTTCACCTCCCCGTCAATCAAAACAGAGGGCGTCAGGAAAACCCCATATGCGGCAATCTTTTTAAAACCGGTAACTTTTTCAACTTGCGCATCAATGCGTTCCTCGAGGATAACTTGCCTGATAATTTCTTCTGTTAAATTACACTTCGCGCAGCCCCGGCCCAATACTTTGATGTCCATTTTCCCCCTCCTTTCATTTATTAGCGATAACAACCGTTTGGAAGCACTCCCGCTAATAAATTCAACTGGAGGAGTAATGCAGGATACAGGGTCATCAGGAAGGCGTGAACTGGGTGTGCCCCCTATTTTTCAAACCACTTTTTCAGGCTGAATATATTGAACCGTAAGGCTGTCAAATTGGTTGGTGATCGCCATTATTGCGCCCTTGCTTGACACCGATGAGAATTGTTCCCAGTTCCGCCACATTTTCGCCGTCGAAGTATTGTTCTTTCAAATAAAGATCACAAAGGACGGAAGGGCTGGCAAAGTTAATTGAATGGCACTGAAATCGATCATCTCCAAGCATGCAGAACTCAGCTGGAAGACACGGGATTTCAAAAGTGCAGATCTTGTTCATGATGTCGCTGGGAAAAGAGATCCTGTCTTTGTAAATCACAAAATTTTTATGTAAAAACCAGACATTTTTCTTGTTGGCCAATTCGGCCAGCACCGCTTCATCCCGCATCTCTTGCCCCACTATTTCCCGGCCCTTTTTCAAGAGTAAGGTGGAATAACATCCCCAATCAAAGTCCTTGCTGGTAAGGGCTGCATAAACCAGATCATGGTTTAAAATTTCTCTTACGCCGGTGTTCACGACTTTCCCGAGTCCCATTAACGATCGCTCTTCCGCCTCGAGTTCTTTTTCGAGAATTCGCGGGTAATCTTCGTTTGGCAGTGGGCAGGAATTCACAATGCCTTTCACATTGCGGAGTGCTGAAATCATCTCCTCATCGATCATTTTAGTATCCATGATCCGTTCTCCCACCCCGCTAAATACATTTGTTTATAACAAACAGTTATCATTAAAAAGAGCCGTTAATCGGCTGCGACGTTTCTATTGATCAGTCGTTTTTCTTCGATGTGATGATTTTTACCAAATCAAAAACCTTTTCACTGCACGCTCTTTCGCATCGCCGGCAGGCAACGCCGTCACATAGAGCCAGGTCGATTGTCAGTGGAAAATCGTCCCCTTCTTCTTCCATCTCGAGGGCATTTTCAGGACAGACGGCAACGCATGCGCTGTCGCCAAGGCAGCCTTTAAAAATGATGGTTTTTTTCTCGCCGATGTCGGAGATAATCTTAAGTCCCATTTCACCCAGGTCAGGGATGTCCCTTTCCACGGTTTTAATGACCTCCGGAGTCGTCGTCACCTCCTGCAGGGCCGGAAAACCGAATTTTTTTAGAAACTTTTGGTACTGAGCCAGGGGCATACCCTCAGTCCAATAAGAGAGTTCCAGAATATAGACCTTTTCAAAAGTCTTGGAGGCCGCGAACATGCAGTGGTGTTGCCGAAGATCGTCGGCGATTTGCTTCATTTCCCACAGCTTGTTCACGTCCCGAATGATATCTCTCGCCATCGCCAGAGAAGTATTGCCCACTTGATAGATTCTTTTGACCTTAGCTGGAATCATACCGATATCTTGTGCCTTGAGAGCATCCACATAGGTGCCGGAAGCCCCCGACATATAGGCGGTTTCAATATCTTCAACGAGGATGCCCGCTTCCTGGCAAAGCGTTATGTGACCGGCACGGACCGAGCCGATGGCCTTACCGGCCTCCAGCAGATCCTTTTCGGTAAATTTAAGTCCGTTAGGCAGATGGATCTCCGTGTCTAATGTGTTGATGCGGGGGATACGGATGAGATGGGATTTAAGCCCCTGACTGATCAAACCCACCACTCCGGTACCGGTGATGCCGACGGCCTCCAATTCACCCTTTGCGAGCCGTTTTCCGGTCGCGGGGTCGACGGTATCACCCGCAAGAGCCGCCATATCCACACTGAGGACGCGCGTTTTAAGCTTCCCGCTAAGGGGTTTAACATTTGAGGCGGTGCCCTTCGAAAAAGTGTTTTGGTTATCCCCATCCGGTTCGAATTCGACATCAGAAATAGCCCCCGGAAGCGCCAGCAGTCCGTCTTCGATCTGCTGCCCTTCCAAG
This sequence comes from uncultured Chloroflexia bacterium, assembly GCA_963715415.1. Classification (GTDB taxonomy): domain Bacteria; phylum Chloroflexota; class Anaerolineae; order Caldilineales; family Caldilineaceae; genus JAWKOK01. The sequence goes on from CAVQSG010000008.1 coordinate 212,262, forward strand.
GCCGGACCCGCGGCCGTGGACCCGGTATAAACCGTGCCCTTTACAATCAGCGCCATCTCGGCATTGGTGCCGTAGTCTGTTACGATGGCGATTTCGTTCTTTTCCAGCATACCGGTTTGAATCATCATGGCCAGCGCATCGGCCCCGATCTCGTGTTCGACTGCCGGCGGTATCAGGACATCGACCTCGGGTAACAATTCAAGTCCCCGGATTTTAGGCGCTTTGACGATCTGGGCATCCCTTTTGGGTGGAACCACCCCCAACGCCTCCAGTTTCCGCTTACCGGCATACGCCAAGTCTCTGATCTCTATTTCCTCGAAAAGAGACAGTTGGATGGGATTTCCGCAAACCGCCAAGCGGACCACCTGATCTTTTTCTATTCTCAAGTTGTCGATCACCTGATTGACGGCCCGAATGACGACATCGTGGGCATAAATCAAACCGACCTCGAGTGCAAAATGCAGGTGGTCGATGACATTCGCACCGGGAAGGGGGTGCCGCGTCGTCACGGCGGTGGATAAAATTTTACCATTCTGATCCAAATCGATGGCCTGCCCCCGGAACCCGCTTGTCCCCAAGTCCAAAGCGATACCCAGTTTTGGCATGGTGCTCCTCTGCTCCTTCAGATTTTATTTGTGTGATACCGGTCTTATATAGGCTTTAAGATAAAGTTTTGGGCAAGGCCAGAGGGAGAAGGCTGTATTGTAATACGCCGACGACCGATAGCGCAGTCCAAAACCTTTATCTTAAAATCTATAGCAATCGGTCGTTGCACTTCAAGCAAATCCAGTTGCCCGAGTCATCTGTGGTGATTTGGGCCGGATGCCCCTTCAACCGCAGGTGATCTTCCCGAATTTTTGTCCAATACCGTTTTATCTCCGTGCAGGACATTCTCTTGCCCTCAACCTCTTCGGCATCCAAATGCCAGCGGCCGCATCTTGTACAAGCAATCATTATTTTCTCTAAAACATTATCGGTTCCAGGTTCAGGGTTCAATGTTCAAAGGTTATTGGAGATTGATTTTCTTAATTTTATACTCCATTGTTTTGATTGGCCGCTTTCACCCTTTGGTTGAAACATGAAATTCGACCCAATTGACGCGTAATACGATTGAATATACCAGTATCTTCACTTAAACTGGGAACCGCTAAAGTTTAACCGCTCAATCTAAGTATAAGTAAGGTTATGACACATTCAACTGGCATAAGTCCGATTTAGATCCAGAATTTTCAAACATATTTCCGTAAAGCGCAATGTTCTTCGCGCTCAAAAAAGCGATAAAGTATTCGTATCGGAACGAATAGATGACATTTTCTATTTCCGATTGAAAAGAGGGATTCCTGTAGAGGCCCCAAAAAATCGGGCATAACCGGTATGCGGTATACCGGTTATGCCCCTTAATTTAAATCAAAGATACAGCCAAAGCATTAGAGGCCATAAGACGCCGGGTTAAACCCTTTAACGTCCTTGTATTTATCCAGACACATTTGAATGAAGTCGCCTTCAGCGTCCGGCAAGGCTTCCAAATCTTTCATCGCGGCGTCCAAGGCTTTCTTTTCAAGCGCCGTCAGCTTCATTTTGGCGTCACCCAAAATTATCTGGCCCGCCTTCATAGCGCCGGCCCTTGCGCTGGCATAATTGCTCTTGTCGCGGTTGCTGACGATGGCATTGCCGATTTCCCATGCATTGTCGGGAGCTACGATCAGGCTGTGGGAATCCCGGTACATGTCGGAGTTGACCAGAATTTCTTTCATCTGTTCCTGATAGCCGAGTTCGATGGCGGTGTTGAACATCGCGCAGTCGTACCCCAGTATCTCGGCGAAAACCGAGGTCGTGGTGGCACCGAACATGTCATGGTATTCTACCGCCTCGTTGCTCCACAGATCGCAAACGGCCGCGATGAGATTGCCGGCCAAGTCGGAATGCGCACAGGCGCTGGTCTTGCCCTCGGTGGCGATGGGAACGCCGGCCATGGCTTTGATGATGGGATCTTCATAGGCGCAGTCCTTTGTGGGACCGGTGGCGCCGCACTCGTAGGCAACCAGGGTTCTGGACGCGGCAATGGCCCGGGCCAGAGCCGCCATGACGTGGGGCACATCCTTTGAGGTCATCCCGCCCGCCATGAACATGGCCGTGTTGGCTTCGGAGCAGTTGGTATCCCCACCGGGAATGCACTTGTTTTCCTTGGCGATGGCGACGATCTGATCCCACATCCATTCCATGTCGATGGCGCCCAAAACGCCGATTCCGAAAAGAATGCCGGCAATATCGTTACGGATAATGGCGTGGTCGAAGATCTCCTTGCCGCCCATCGATTCGATGGAAACGACGTCCGCATATTTAGAGCATTCCTTAAAGGACTCTAAGACCTCGTGGGTGTAATCGCTCTGCCGCATGTCATGCATGTCGGGTTTGCGCAGGTCGGCAGGGGTGGAGCGGTAAGACGCTTTCAGACCGTATTTTGCAAGATAATCATCCATTTGTTTGGCGGTCTGGGCGGCGATTTCGCCCCCCCACTTGGGGTTGTGGGTCATCTGGTAAACATGCTCATTTTCAATTTGCAATGTCGGATGTCCGACGATAACCATTCTTTCAAGGGCGTCGCCGTTGGCTTTCTCATATTCCCGCAGCAGGGTTTTCATGGTTTTTTCGCTGCCGGGTCTGGGATGAGGCACCACTTCGGGATGGACAAAGCCACCACCGATGACGATCCCGCGCTTGGTCGTTACCGGTTTTTTGGCGGTACCGAACATCATCTCAGCGCCACTGCTGTAAGCCATTTTGGTAATTTTTTTACGTGCCATTTTTTCCTCCTTTTTTGTTATTTTGACGCCTCCGGATACTTTCTGCGGTTGGTAATGGCTCAAAGCCTTTGTATGTCACCCCCTTTCTTCGATTTGGAAATCATATATTTATACGATTAGTATTAAATGATAACTGCAATTGCAGTGCCACACGGTCCGACGGAACATATTTATAACAGATTGAAATTATTTGAATTTTATTTTGTTTTTCACGTCTGATCTATGCCTCTACCCAATATTGTCACCTCAGGTTACAGCCGGCCTTTTGCCTGTGACCTGAGGGAGCAGTTTTATGCCGACGCAAGCCCATACTGCGAAAGCCGGAGATACAGTCGCCGCCGGGTAATACCGATCATCCTGGCAGCGGCGGCTTTATTCCCGGATGTCATTTCGAGGGTTTTCAGAATCAGTTCTTTTTCCACCTCGGACAAGCAAGCGCCCCCATCCGGTAAGTCATTGAGTACATTCGCGGTTTGAGGTGCAGACACGGTTTCCTCGCGAACCTCTTTCGGCAGATCTTTGAAACTGATTTTCCCATCGGGACACATCGTTAGAAGTCGTTCCACAATGTTCATCAACTCGCGGACATTGCCCGGATAATGGTAATTTTTCAAAGCGTTCAGGACCTCTTCAGAAAGAACCGGCGGGCGGCGGCCCATTTCTCCAGCGGTATTATTGAAGAAATGATCCAATAAAAGCGGGATATCCGCCCTTCTTTCTCTCAAGGGCGGAACATGCACCGGGATGACATTAAGACGGTAGAAAAGATCATCCCGGAAGTGACCGCTTTGAACTGCCTGGCTCAAGTCCTGGCTTGTGGCCGCTATAATACGGACATCGGTCTTGTAGGTGTTGTTTCCACCGACGCGTTGAAATTCTTTCTCCTGAAGCACTCTCAGCAACTTGACTTGCAGATCCCGGTCCAGTTCGCCGATTTCATCCAAAAAAAGCGTTCCGCCTGCGGCGATTTCAAACTTCCCTATTCTTTGCGTAACGGCCGATGTGAAGGCGCCGCGCTCATGCCCGAACAACTCACTTTCCATTAAATTGGTCGGTATGGCACCGCAATTGATAGCAACAAAATGACGATTTTGCTGCGGGCTGGTCTGGTGGATGGTCTGGGCTATCAACTCCTTCCCGGTACCGCTCTCGCCCTGAATCAAGACCGTGCTGGAAGATCCTTGCAGATGGTCAATCAGCCGATAAATCGCGTTAATACTGTCACTGCGGCCGATGATGGCACCGAATCTGGCCTTGCGCTCAGGTTTCCGGCCGGATTTTTTGCGGGATATCTGCCCGCTGTTCATCTTTTGGGCGATACTCAATAGAATGCCGTTGATATCCCGTTTCAAACTGGAACCGGAAAACTCATAGAAGTCGCCGCCTTGGTATAAACATGGACCCAAGGGCCCGGTAATCAGAACTGCGGCGTGCGGCGCCAGATGTCTAGCGTGCTGCAAGAACCCGCCGCCGCCCATGCCGGAGGATTTCAAATCGATGATAATAATTCGAATCCTCGCCGGTTGGTCTTGCAGTGCCGCCAGTCCCTGTTGTTCGTCCGGCACCCAGACAGCTGTAAATTCTTGCGGCGAGATCAATCTGGCCAACGCTCGCAGCACGCGATACTCGTCGTCGACAATGAGAACGACAGGTTTGTTTTCGCCTGTATCGATTTTATTTTTTACTGCCGAAGAAGGCATCAGATACCACGATTAAAAAGGTAATTTGCCGACAACCATCAGCCAAAAGCCTGGAATCCAGAGTCCCACGACCGCCCATACGATCAAAGACCACGCCAGCGCCTTGGCTGGGAACTTCCCAAATGCATTGAGCCAGACCATAAAGGTCAGGGCCGCATATCCCGCACAACCCAGTGCCAGGTATTTGCTCGGGGCAACAAGCTGCTTGCCGTCTTCCAGGACAGGGCTTCCAGTTATAAAAAGGATTGTAAAGATCGTAGAGACGATGGCGGTTGCCAGGGCGACATTCCCGACGGAGCGCAGATCTTCCTGCCCGGTCATCAGGGCCCAGGCGACCGAGCAGTAAAAGGTGCCGTGCATGAAAAGAAGCGTCGGAATGACCGGATCCTTGAAGACCGCTACGTGGATCATTGAACCGACCAAAACGAGCCCACCGACGACCATGGTGATAAACCCCGTGCCCTTGGCCTCTCCTTTACCCAGGAAAAGCAACGCTACCGGCAACCACATTGCGCCAATGACGACCACAACTGGTATCAGCATTTGTACCTCCTTTTTTCTGAAATCGATGGCAATGAATACCTCGATTTCAAATTGTCAACCCCAGTTCCTGCGTCATTAGCAATAGGGGGTGGAAGCCCGCCGCTGGACAGCGAAGATCTGCTGCTTGATAGATCTCAGCTTTAAGCGCGTTGAGAAGCACAAAGAATGGAAACCATCTGGAATTCGAGGGATGCCCTATTCGAATATGCCGCAGTCGGTTAAAACCTCACTGTGAACACACTGTCAGTTCGTGCCCATCCATAAATGACATTTTTCCGGCTGAGCCCCGCTAAGCGCTTAAAAGTGCTCAGCTTGTCTAACGAAAAAATTTTCAATTATTATGGGCATTTATTCTCGCAATCATCTCTTTTTGGATGGCCCCTGGCTCTGCCAGAATGTAGGTTACTGAACCTATGCAGCCACACAGCGTTCGAGCGCAGCGGCAATCTTCTCCCGATTTAACGCCTTGCCGATGATGGAAACTTTGCTCTCTTTCAACTGTCCCATGGGTTGAGACGAAAATTCTCCTGACGCCAGTTCCATTAGTATCCCGCGATCGCCAAGCCGAAAGATTCCTTTGGCCCGTACAATTTCGCCGATCCCGGAGTTGGATGAATTCAGCTCCGCAAAAAACGCTTCGAGGGCACTCCGATCAAATGACAAATCTCCAAAAACACACCCGTAAGATTCGTAACCAAGGGCGTCCTCTTCTTCGTGAAAATGGGGATGCCCTTGGCTATC
>CAVQSG010000009.1:0-19048 GCA_963715415.1 uncultured Chloroflexia bacterium
GCGGCGCACACCCAGCATCTGATCGAGAACGGTCAGTGGGATCTGGTAGTCTGCGCCGGGGCTGCTGGCGCGCTGGCCGACGATCTGTCTGTAGGCGACGTCGTCATTGCCACCGAGACCATCGAGCACGATGTCCGCAATCGATTTGGTCCGCCACAGATGCCCCGCTTCGAGACGACGCCCCATGTGTTGGATCGCTGCCGCGAAGTGATGCAACCCAACAGTGACTTTGTCATCCGCTTTGCTGCCATCGCCAGCGGTGACGAAGACGTGGTCGACGAAGATCGGCGGATCGAGGTCCGCGCCCGCACCGGGGCCATCGCCGTCGCCTGGGAAGGAGCGGGCGGGGCAAGGGCCTGCCGGCTCAGCGGTATGCCCTTTGTCGAGATTCGCGGCATCTCCGATGGCGCCAACAGCAGCGCGGCCGGCGACTTTGTGGCGAATCTGCCGGTGGTGATGCGCAATGTCGCGTCCGTTGTGGTTGCGCTGGCACAGATTCACCTTGGCGGCAATCTTTTGAGATGATCACGCCTGGAAACGGTTCCATAGAATGGTGGACAAGAACGAGATGATTGAACTGGACCATTTATTCATACTCACAGCGGTAGACGCTCCACAAACTGCCGCACTCATCGAGTTGGGCCTCGAAGAGGGTCCGGGGAACGTGCACCCAGGTCAGGGGACGTCGAATCGGCGTTTTTTCTTTGAGCAGAATTTCCTGGAATTGCTCTGGGTCCACGATGAAGGCGAAGTTCGTAGTCCGGTGATTGCGCCGACCCACTTGTGGGAACGTTCTCGATCAAGCGAAACGGGCTATTCGCCGTTCGGGATCTGTGTACGATTTTCGGATGAACACGAGACCGGATTCGAACGAGGCGTTCTGCCGGAAACATGGGCTTACATCCCACCCTATTTGCCCGACGGGATGCAAATCGACGTGGCCGACAATGGCGCCTGTCCACAAGAACCGATGCTCTTCCAGATCCCTTCTCTGCCGACTGCCGACAACGACGAGGCGCCGCCAGTAATACGGGGCCAACATCGGCTGGGCGTGCATACCATCACGAACGTGCGGCTGCAGATGCCTCTCCGGCAGTGCGCCTCACCGGCAATGACTGCGCTCATGACGACGGACTGGTTGGACGTTGAGCAAGCGGAAAGATTTCATATGATCCTTGAATTTGACCGTTGTCGGCGGCGGCAAGCTCGAGATTTTGCACCACAATTGCCGCTGACGATCAAATGGTGATGTCCGGTTGCTTGTCGGCGGTGACTGCCGATCAGGCTGAGTCACACGGATGATCGTCCGCCTGCCGAGGTGAATCAGTGGCTAATGTGTTCCATGAGGAGGAATACGATGAGCGATGAAGTCCAAACATGGCACCACGGCCTGATGGCACGGCATTGGGCCGAGAACAACACCACCGGCCCCGAAATCGCCTACTATCAGCGGCAGATTGAGCAGTACGGCCAACCGGCGCTGGATACTGGCTGCGGGACCGGCCGCCTGCTCATCCCCTACTTGCGCGCCGGCCTGGACGTGGACGGCGTTGATGTCTCAGGCGATATGCTGGCCTACTGCCGACAGACGGCCGAGCGCGAGGGACTGTCCCCCCGGTTGTATCAGCAAGCGTTGCACACGCTCGATCTGCCCCGTCGCTACCGTACGATCATCGCCTGCGGCGTTTTTGGCATCGGCGTCAGTCGCCGGCAAGATTTCGAGTCGCTGCAACGTCTTTATGACCATCTCTTGCCCGGCGGCATGCTGATCCTTGAAGGGATTCCTGCCTACGCAGACGCTGATCTCTGGCCGTTGTGGCGCAAGGATGCACGGGGGCATCTGCCCGAACCGTGGCCGCAAGAACTTGGCGACAGTCCCAAGGATGGCAAGGAATACGAACTCTGGTATCGACTTGTCTCGGTCGATCCGCTTGAGCAACAGACCATCGGCGAAATGCGCACGCTACTGTTTGAGGACCAGCAACTTGTGGCCGATGAAATCCTCACGATCAGATCGAACTATTACTTTCGCAATGAAATGCACGTGTTGCTTGAGAAAGCCGGGTTTACGGTCGAGGCGGAGAAGGGCGACTGGACCGATGCCGACGTGACCGCCGACCATGATGTCATCGTCTATTTCGCAAGGAAATAGGGAGATTCATGAACTTGCCGGACTACGAATACAGCGGATTGATGGCACAAAGCTGGGATGTGTTGCGCGGTGACACGTCGACATGGCCGGATCGCGACTTCTATCTGACACTCATTCAAAAGTCCGGCCAACCAGTGTTGGATGCCGGTTGCGGCACAGGCCGGCTACTGCTTGACTACGTGCAACTCGATATCGATATCGACGGTGTGGACAACTCCCCGGAAATGACGGCGATCTGTCGACGTAAAGCGGATGACCTAGGTTGTGCTGTCAGTTTGTACGAACAGAACATGGAAACGCTGGAACTGCCCCGGCAATATCGTACGATTCTGGTTCCATCCAGTTCGCTGCAGTTGATCGTCGATCAGACACTGGTCGATCAGGCGCTGCAACGCCTCCTTGATCACTTGTTGCCGGGCGGCCTCATGGCCGCGTCGTTCATGGCATCGCGCAAAGAGGGCGAACCGCTTGAGTTTGAATGGGAGCAGGTCGCGACCAGAGAAAGCGATGGCGTCAAGTTCCGCAGAGTCGGCAAGTCTCGCTACGATCCTGAGAGCGAATTGGAACACACCGAAGACCTGTATCAGATGATCGTCGACGAGGAAATCATCGCCGAGGAGAGGCATTGCCGCTCGCCGGCGACCCGATCGTACGACCAGACACCAGGCAAGAGCCTTGTTTGAGCGAGTCGGTTTCGGGAACATTCAGATCTATAGTGGCTTCACATTCGAGCCGGTGAAACCGGTGGACACTATATATGTCGTGGTAGGCGAAGCGAAAGATGGATGAACGGTGGCGCCCGTTTCCGGCCGGACACTTGATGAGAGAGGTTACGATGAACGACCAAAATCCATGGCGGCAATGGCAGCTCGAAGGAAACATCCCGGAGGCCTATGAAAAGTATTTGGTTCCGATTCTTTTCGTGCCTTGGGCGGCCAAACTTATCGAGTTCTCGAAATTAGAACCTGACGACAGGGTTCTTGACGTGGCATGCGGTACTGGCATAGTGGCTCGTCTTGCCGCTCGGCGCAATGGGGCTGCCGCAACGATCATAGGCTTGGATCTAAATCCTGGCATGCTGGCAGTGGCTAATTCGGCATCATCAGACACTGACCATAAAATCGAATGGCGAGAAGGAAGCGCCACTGATCTGCCTTATGAGGATGAGACATTTGAAGTCGTGTTTTGTCAATTCAGTTTGTCATACTTTCCAGATCGAATGCTGGCCCTTCGAGAAATGCTTCGTGTGCTAACACCTGGAGGCCGTCTTCTGCTGAACCTCCCACGCCCCATTCAGTACTGGCCAAGCACGGCCATCCTGGCAGACGCGTTGGGACGCCATATGGGTTCGGAGAGCGTAGCGATGATGAACGCACCTTTCGCACTGTCGAATGCGGAAGATCTGCGCTCACTGATCGCTGGCGCTGGATTCCAAGACGTGGGTATTCGCATTGTTGTCGAAACATTTCGATCTCCGTCACCTGAGGAGTTTGTCTGGCGCCAAATCGTAGGTTCTCCACTGGCTGGTCCTTTTGCCAAAATCAGTGACGAAGCCAAGTCAGCCCTGATCAAAGAAGTCAGTGTCGCTCTGCAATCGTACATCGATGATGACGGACTGGTGCATCCAATGGAAGCCTATTTCGCAATTGCGCATAGAAAAGCCACTATGCCCTCGTAGCCGTCCAAGACGATGATCAGACAGAGTGAAGATTTGCTGCAAAGGAGTCGGAAACATGAACATAACAATCGTAGGCGGCGGCATCGGCGGCATGGCGCTGGCCTTGTCCCTCCATGATGCCGGTTTCCAGGACGTAGACATCTACGAGTCCGCACCGACCGTGAAGGAATTGGGCGTTGGCATCAACCTCCAGACCCATGCCGTGCGCGAACTGACCGAACTGGGTCTCCTCGACGACCTGCTGGATGTGGGCGTTCCCGTGGACGAAGTGGTCTACTACTCCAAGCTCGGGCAGCGCATCCGCGCCGATCCCCGCGGAACTGGTCGCCGGCTACCGCTGGCCGCAGGTCTTGATCCACCGCGGGCTGCTGCTGGGCATTCTGTACCGGGCCGTGCTCCAACGACTCGGCCCAGAACGCGTTCACACCGATCGCCACCTTGCGAATTTCGGCCAGCAGGACGGCGCCGTGTGGGCCGAGTTTGTCAGCCGCGCGGCAGGGGACCCGGTCGAACGCGTCGCCGTCGGACCTGCTCGTCGGCTGCGACGGCATCCATTCCGTCGCGCGCCAGACGCTCTACCCCGAGGAAGGTCCGCCGCGCTGGAACGGGATCACCATGTGGCGCGGCGTCACGCGCAGCAAGCCCCTGCTTTCCGGCCGCTCGATGATTCTCGGCGGACACCGTGGCCGGCGGGTCGTTGTCTTCCCGATCTCGAAGCAGGATGAGGACCAAGGCCGCACGCTCATCAACTGGGTGGCCATGTTCAAGACCGCCGCAGACCAGCCCATGCCCAGGCAGGATTGGGACCACACCGCCCGCGTCGAGGAAGTTCTGGAACCATTCGCCTCCTATGCATTCGACTTCCTCGACATGCCGGCCCTGATCCGCGGCGCCGAGACCATCTATCAATACCCCATGGTGGACCGGGAGCCGCTGCCCACCTGGGACTTTGGTCGCGTCACGTTGTTGGGTGACGCCGCCCACCCAATGTACCCGCTGGGCGGCAATGGAGCCTCCCAGGCGATCGTCGATGGCAGGGTGCTGGCCCGCGAGTTGGCGCTGCAGCCGACGATCGAGGCAGCGGTGGCCGCATACGATGCCGCAGCGCCGTCCCGCCACCGCGGCCGTTGTGCTGGCCAATCGGCAGGGCGGGCCGGAGCGAGTCCAGGATATCGTCGAGGAGCGCGCGCCCGATGGCTTCACGAATATCGAAGACGTCATCAGCGCGCAGGAGATGGAGGAGATTGTCGGCGGCTACAAGCGTACCGCGGGCAATGATCCGGACGTGCTCAACAATCGCCCCTCATTGTCGGTCCGTTGACCAAGTTTCGGAGGTTAGGATGCGATGAAACAGATCCAATTCGGCTACATCATGCCCGTCGACCACATGGACAACGTTCGCACAGGCGACCTATGTCGCCGACCTGGATCGGGCGTTGACGCGGATCAGCGGCCACTTTGACTCGGCGTGGGTCATCGATCATCTGCAGGGCGATATTTTGGAAGGCTTCACCACGCTGACCTATATGGCGTCGCGTTATCCGCAACTGACCTTTGGCAATACCGTGCTCTGCCAGTCGTTTCGCAACCCTGCGTTGCTGGCCAAGATGAGCAGCTACCCTGCATTTTCTCAGCGGCGGACGCTTCATTCTTGGCATCGGCGCCGGCTGGGATGAGGAAGAATACCGGGCCTACGGCTATGACTTTCGCGCCGGCGGGCGTGCGCGTCGAGCAGTTGGCGGAGGCGCTCCAGATCATCCGCGCGCTCTGGACCGAACCGTCGGCAACCTTCCAGGGCAAACACCATCAGATCCGCGATGCCAGCCATGCGCCCAGACCCGATCCGACGCCGCTCATTTTGGTCGGCGCGTTTCAGCCCAGAATGCTACGCTTGACGGCCCGCTATGCCGATTGGTGGAATGTCTCCTCGACCGGCATTCAAGCCTATCGACGCATGGCCGCGACCTTCGAGCAAGCCTGCCTCGATGTAGGCCGCGAGTTGCCGCCGGCTCGGCGTTCATGGGGCGGCGGATGCGCCTGCCGGCCGACAGAGGCGGAGGCAAGACGGCTGGCAGGGGATCGTCTCAGCACCGACCCCGATGACGATTTTGACTTCGTGGGCACGCCGGATCAGATAATCGAACAGATGCGTCCCTTCATCGATTCGGGCGTCGACTACTTCATGCTCGACTGCGTCGGCTTTCCCGATCTGACCACAGTCGAGTCTGCTCATCGAGGAGGTGTTGCCGGCGTTGAACGCTTGAGGAGCATCCACTGCGCTACGTCTTGTCCGGAGGACAAGAAACGGCATCGGGGACGGTAGACGTCATTCGTTCGGAGGGTTCCATGACTACAGATCTGTCCCAGCATCTCAGCCAAATGCCCGCGGATGAGCTTCGCCCAATCGTGAGTCAAATTCTCGACACAGAGGCCAGCCCCATCGCACCTGGTCGGTCAGCCGAGATCGGGCGCAGCGCGGGCACGGCCACGGCAGGGCTCTTCATACTCGCCGGTTCCGCGTCGACCGCGTCTGGCGTAGGCCTGGTCTGTAGCGGTCAAGGTCTTGGGTCCGCCGAGACTCAGCTTCGACAAGTTCGATGCCGTTGCCGCGGCGCGCGAGCTGGCCGTCTATCGCTCCGACGCTTGACCTCCAAGCGCATGGCGTCCGTGACGCCCGCTGCTTCGCAATCCGTGCGTGGAAAGATCTGCACTTCATCTGGATGGAGGATCTGTCGGATGCTCCACAACCGCCTTGGATCCCTGAGTACTTTATCCAAGCTGCGCAGGCACGCCGGGCAATTCAACGGGCGCTGGTCTGGACCAGCTTTGCCGGATTGGGAGTGGCTCAGTCCGGTGACGCTCCGCACCCATTATTTGACGCCGCGTCATACCAGAATATTTGCGACATTGCCCGCCATGCAAAGAGACCCTGTGGTCGGCCGCGCCCTTCCCACGGATGTCATCCGCGATCTCGTTGCAGCTTTGGCAAGACAGCAATGAGCTTCTCAGCAAGGCCGAAGAAACGTCACCTTGCCTGTGCCATGGGGACTACAAGGTCCCAAATCTCTTCCCCATGCTTGAACCCGGCCAGAGTAGTTACACAATTGCAGTCGATTGGGCGGGGGTGGGGATCGGACATCTGGGCATGGACATAGGAAAACTCTTGGGCTATTCCGTCAAATGGTTGGCGCTTTCACCCGACGAAGCGGAGGCGCTCGTGGAGCCGATCTTCGACGCTTACCTGACTGGTCTGATGGAAGCCGGCTGGACGGGCAACGATCAGCAGTTGAAGTTGACCTACCTCACCTGTCTGGGAACGTGCGAGGCAATTCTTGCCGTCAATCTGCTCGCCGCTGCCGTTGAGCATCCTGAGTCGCATGGCTTCTTCGAGGAAATGATGCGTTGCCCCATTGAAGAGGGATTCGAGCGGTGGGGAGAGGCGCTTCGTTTCTTCTTGACCTACCACGATCGAGCGCTTCAACTTGCAAGACGGATGTGATCCAGTCTGGGCTGCCGCTGGCGCCTAGATGCTTACGTTGTTCCTTCGGAGGTTTCCATGACCACAGATCTGTCCGAAAATCTCACCGAACATGTCCACATACGAGCTTCGCCCGATTGTGAGTCAAGTTCTCGGCACGGAGGCCAGCCCCATCGCCCCCTGGTCGGTCACCGAAATCGGGCGAAGCGCAGGCATGGCCACTGCAGGAATATTCAGAATTTCCGGCTTCGCGTCGACGTCAGCCGGCGCTCAGGCCTTGGTCCGTGGTCGTCAAGGCGCTGGGGTTGCCAAGACTTCAGGGCCGCGAGTACGATCCGACGGGTGCACAGTGCGAGTTGGCCGTCTACCGTTCCGGCGCGTTTGCCTCGCCCGTGGATAGGGTTCGATCCCCTCGCTGTTACACTATCCAGACGTGGGATGACCTGTACTTGATCTGGCTGGAGGATCTGTCGGCAGCGCCACAACCGCCCTGGATTCAAGCCTACTTTCTGCAAGCGGCACAGAACATTGGACACTTCAACGGCGCGCTGGGCCGAACCGACGTTGCCGGATTGGGCGTGGCTCAGCCCGGATGGTCTCCGCGAGAAGTATCGCGCGCCGAACTATGCCAAGACCTTTGAACGGTTGCCGGAATTGGAACAAATCGCCGTAGCCGGTCACACGCTTCCTGCAGATGTCGTTCAGGGTCTTCTCAAGCTTTGGCAAACCGGCGACGAGCTTTTCGGCAAGGTAGAGGAAAGCTCTAGATGCGTATGCCATCGGGACTACCATGCCAAAAACCTCTTCCCCATGCAGGATACGAGCACGGGCAGGTATACGGTTGCCATCGACTGGGATCATCCGGGGATCGAACATCCAGGGGCTGACATCGGGTTGCTTCTGGGGTCAGCCATCAAGTGGATGGAGTTGTCTCTCGATGAGGCGGACACTCTCATCGAGCCGATCTTCGATGCCTATCTATCCGGACTGGCAGAAGCGAGTTGGTCAGGCAACGAACTGCATGTGCGGCTTACCTATTTGACGTGCCTCAGTACGGGAGAGGCGAGTAGGCTCACATCGCTGACCGCCATGCTGATCGATTACCCCGAGCGACATGCCAGCATCGAGCAACTGATGTTGCATCCCATTGAACAGATTTTTGAGCGGTGGGTGGAAGCGTTCCGCTTTTTCTTGATCATTCACGACCGCGCTCTTCAGCTTGCGAGACGGCTCTGATCTAGAGAACCTCAATCGGAAATCGCAACCAATCTGCAAGTAGTTCCGGCAACGCACTGGGAAATGCCGTTGGGTTACCTGCAGATGATGGGAAAGGAATGATAGCGTCATGACATTTCAAGCGAGGCCGTACCGCGACAACACGGACCTGGTGAACATGCGAAACCTATTGGTCGTCGGCAGTCAAGGCCAGATATTCTTGCTTCCTACATGCACCCAGGCTGTGTGGACGTCGCACTCCACTATCCGCCGGCTGACCTCGTTCCATCGCGCAACCTCCGGTTATGGGAGCCCATGGACGGAGCGCAACCCATGTTGACAGCCTGGGCGATCTTCTTGCCCCACGAAGAGACCTTTGACCTTTTCATACATCCTGCCTTGCATGGCACGCAAGTGCACGAGAGGGTGATGGATGAGTATGTGGCGTGGGCCGAGGTTCGGGCGGGTGAGGCTGGGTTGAAGCAGATTTGGCCGTTTTGGGCCATGGACTACGATGAGGTTCTGGCGCGGCTGATGGTGGAGCGTGGCTTTGAGGTGGTTCAGGCAGACCCGCCGCCGCCGCTCTTTGAACGCACGTTGGACGACTTGCCGCCGCTGCAACTGCCGGATGGGTTTACCGTGCAGGGGGTGAAGAATCCGGACGATGGTCGGTTGCGGGCTGCGGTGACCTATGGCGCATTCGGCTCAGATCAGCGATTGGGAAAGCTATGCGACAGAGTATGCCCATTTTACGGCATCTGAGGTCTATGACGGCGAACGCGATCTGTTTGTGCGTTCACCCGACGGCCAGGGCGCGTCGGCCTGCACGATCTGGTTCGACGAGGTGAATGGTGTTGGCTTGTTTGAGCCGGTCGCCACCCATCCTGATTTTCAGGGCAAAGGCCTGGGCAAGGCGGTGATGGCCGAAGGAATGCGTCGTATGAAGGCGGCGGGCATGAAGCGAGCCATTGTCGGCTTCGATCCCGACAACGCTGGCCGCGCGTGCGCTGTATACGTCGATGGGTTTTCGGGCTTCGTGCTATTTCGCAATCTATCGCAAAGAAGTTCCAAGCGCTTCAACCCTTTGAGAGAGGAATCTCAAGGTGACTCATCATTGAGATTCCTCCCTCGCGGTCGGAATGACAATTTGTGGCTATCGACTCAGTGTGACATCAAGATTGCCGTTTTCATTCTGACATGAGTTTAGACCTGGTCGCTCAGCCAGACGGACCTACTCGCTTCGTCGTCGACGGGCGCCGACGGCGGCAGACGTGGCGAGCACTGAGAAGACGGCCAGGACGGAGGCCATCGTCAGCGTCAGATCGACGTTCATCGCACCCGTTTCAGGCAACTCAGTCGGCATCTGCCCCACGATCATGGAGCGATCATTCATCGGCTGTGCGGGTCGGGCATTGTTGCTGTAGATATCCGTATAGGCTGCAATCTGTTCGGCCGATGCCGTTATCGGTGTCGTCATCACAAACCATTTCACGCCTTCGCTGCACGGCGGCGTGGTCAGCGAGCCGTTGTAGCGCCAGTAGCTCTGGTCGCCCGGCAGTACCATCCCGGCATCGACGGTGACGCCATCGACAGCACTCGGCTCGCCTTCGTCCGCCGGCATGTTGGCAAAGACCGGCGCCAACGCAGCGTTCTCTTCCCCTTCAACCAGAAAGATCCCGACTACAGCCAGTTCGCCGGCGTCGTTGCTGTGGACAAGATGCATCTCCATGGGCGTTGCACTGCCGTCGACTGTGTGCTCGCTGGCGTTGTGAAAATGGAACTGCAACAGATCGTATGTCTGGCCGTCAACCTGCAAGTGTGCTGCCTTCATCATAGTTGACCTGAATCGTGTGGCCGTTGTTCACAATCGTCAATGGGCTGGCCTGATAGGCAAATTGCAGGTCCGCGGGATTGGACTCTGCCGTTGAGTCCAGATCAATGGGTGACTGTTCCACACCCGACGAACAAGCGGCAAACTCGGGGCTCAGTTCTCCCCAATGTTGCGGGCCGGTATCTCCTTCGTAGGTCCAGTGGATGTCACTGGCGAAGGCTTGTCCGGTGACGGACAGTAACAACATCAGGGCCAGCAGGGCTGCAAATCGTGCTCTTCGGTGCATTGGAATCCTCTCTTGTGTCTTGTTGGTTCTGAACATGATGGCGGCTTTCGGACCGCCATTGTAGCATTGCCAATAAGACAAATCAAGCACAAAAATGCACCTTGATGGGGTCTGTTCCTTCTACGGCACGATGATCCCCTTGATATAGCCGTCCCGCCCGTCTGCCATGATCTCGAACGCCGTCTGGATCTCGTCCAGCGGGAAGCGGTGGGTGATGAGCCGCTCCATGGGGAAGACGCCACGGGCCAGGCCGTCCAGGGCGCGGCGCATGTCGTCCATCTCGTCCAGCGAGAAGGAGGGGTGGGCCGACAGAATGGTCGTGCCCTTGGTCGTGAAATTGCGCAGCGTGTAGGTCCCCGGCTCGCCGTGCCAGCCGGCCAGCACGTAGCGTCCACGGCCGCGGCGCATGGTCTTGGCCGCCTGCTCGACGGCCTAGCGCGCTGCTGGTCAGCTCGAAGGCCAGATCGACGCCACGCCCGCCGGTGATCTGCTGGATCTGGTCGAAGAAGTCGGGATCCGCGGCATTGAGCGTATGGGTGGCGCCGAATTCCGCGGCCAGTTTGAGCCGCTCCTCCTGCATGTCCACCGCAATCAACGAGGCCGGCGCTCGGCCCACCAGCCCGGCCAGCGTCAGCAGCCCCATGAAACCGCAGCCCATGACCAGCACATGATCGCCCAACTCCGGCTGGGCCGCGCGCAGGATGGTGCCGATACACTTGAGCGGTTCGCCCAGGGCCAGTTCCAGCGGCACATGATCCGGAATCTTCACCAGTTGCCCTGGTTCCGCCACGCCATACTGGGCAAATGCCTTGAGGTAGGCAAAGAGGCCCGTAACCCGATCCCCCGGCGCAAAGCCGCGCACATTTGCGCCCACTGCCTCGACCACGCCGACCGGCTCATGGCCGATGCGCGTCGGCGTCTCGCCCACGATGCCCTTGTAGAAGACGCCGTCATATTGGCACATGCCGCAGGCCGTGATGCGAATCAGCAACTGGTCGGCTGTGTGAGTGAATTCTTCACGGCGAAGCGCGAACTTGCCCGGCTCGATCAGCTCTGCGTAACGGGATACGACCATGATGACTTTTCTCCTCCTGTATTTTGGCTATCCATAAGGATCAACTTAAGCAGACTTGACATTGGCAGAGGTTGCTAATCACCCGCAGGCAGGCCCTCCAGCCAACAGTCAGGTCGGGACAAGGAAAGTGAGGCCGACACCCTTGACATCATCGGCCTGTTCCATAATGAAGTACGCCCCACAGACTTTTGAGGTCTGTGGGGCGTACTTCATTTCCAAACTATCCGTGAGGAACTTGCAGCAACGGCTAGCCCTTGACCGCCCCCGCAGTGAGTCCGGCTACCACAAACCGTTGCGCCAGCACGTACAGCACCAGCACTGGGATGCTCATAAGGAATGCGCCGATCATGATCTCGCCCCAGAGGAATACGTCTCCATAGACCAGACCCGCTAGCCCCACCGGCAACGTCCACAAATCCTTGGTGTTGTTGAAGAGCATGGCCAGCAGGTACTCGTTCCACGACAGGGTATAGGCGAAGATGGCACAGGCGACCAGCCCCGGCGCAGCCAGCGGCAGGATCACCCGAATCAACGCCTCCAGACGCGTGCAGCCATCCACCAGCGCGGCATCTTCCATTTCGTAGGGAATGGTGGTGAAGTAGCCCTTCAACACCCATATGGCAAATGGTATCGATCCTGCCCAGATAGGCCAGCATCAATCCATGGAGTGAGTTGAGCAGCCCCAACCGAGCCATAAGGACATATAACGGGATTAGGGTCAGGATGCCCGGAATCAGATAGACGAAGAAGATCCCGCTGGCGAAGAAGTTGCGACCTGGATAGCGCAGTCGCGACAAGCTGTAGCCTGCCAGCGCGCCCACGACGATGGTGATGCTGGTCGTCACTGTCGAGACGGCGAGGCTATTTCTTAGCTGGATCAGGAACGGCGTCCGTCGAAAGAGACTTCTGGCATTGTCCAGGGTCGGGTTCAGCGTATACAGCAGCGGGTCCGGCAGATAGAGCTCACTCTTTGGTTTGATGCCGGTCAATACCATCCAGTAGATGGGGAACAGGACGACGAGCAGGACGAGGGCCAAACTCAACGCCTGGAACCCCCGCACGAGGCGTTTTTCCGTCCGATAGCCGATCATGTTTCGTTCTCCCGACTAGAGATCGATCTGGTCAGCATAGATAATGAGGACGGAAAAGAAGGGCAGTAACATCACGGGCAACGCTGCGGCTCTACCCAATTCCAACCCAATAAACGCAATCTTATAGGTGATGATTGGGAAAACCTCCGTCGCCGTGCCCGGCCCGCCTTTGGTCAGCACCCAAATGCTGGTGAAGTCGTTGATCGTCCAGATAAACGATAGCAGGGTGACGATCATGATGACGCTGCGCAATCCCTGGAACTGTGATGTGCCGGAACGACTGCCAGCGTGATGCGCCGTCGACGCGCGCTGCCTCATAACGGTCGTCCGGAATCGACTGCAACCCCGCCAATAGGTTAATCGCAAAGAAGGGGAAGCCACGCCATATGTTGACCAGGATCACCGACGGCATGGCCAGCTTGGGGTCGCCCAGGAAGTTGATCGGCTGCGGCAATGAGATGGGCTTTCATCAGCAGCGAGTTGAAGATACCGAAGAGGTCGCTATACATCCAAGTCCAGATGAGCACGCCGACCACCAACGGTAGCGACCAGGGCAGTAGCACTACCCCGCGTACCAGTCCGCGTCCGAAGAAGACCTGGTTGAGCAGCAGCGCCACACCCAATCCCAACGGTAGTTTGACCGCCACCGAACACAGCGGCAAAGGTCAGAGCTTCGCCCAATTGCCTTCCATACCGCCGGGTTTTGAATCAGATTGGCGTAGTTGTCCAGCCCGACAAAATGCGGGTTGGCAAAACCGATCATCTTGTTGTGAAAGCTAAACCAGATGCCCGTCAGGGCCGGATAGCCGACCAGCAGCAGCAGTACGATGACGGCCGGCGCCAACAGACTATAGCCCAAGATCACCTCTTCGTTCAGCCACCGGCGCTGCCACTCCGGTCGCCGGCGTACTGAAGAAGGGGATCGCCGCCGGGAACCGGCGGCAGACCCGCGAGAATTTGCCATGCTGTCTCCTTCGCTGAAGGGAAAGAGTCGGGCGACCATGACGGCCGCCCGACTCTTTCGAATGCGGGAGCTAGGCTTGCTCGTACTTCGTCTTGATTTCCTGAGCTTGGCTTCTCGAAATCGGCGAGTGCGTCCTCGATCGTCCACCCCTCGACCGCGATGCGCGCAGCCATTTCGGCAAAGAGGAACTTTGCGCCTACCTCGTCGATCCACGCCGTGGGGTCGCCCGGCTCAAACATCGTGAAGGCGTAGGGCAGCGTGGCAATTGCCTGCTTGTTCCACGGATCGTCGGTGTAGATGGATAGGTCCTCGTAGGCCTGTCAGGACGGGATAGAACATGCCGCTGGCCGACTTCGAGGTTGCCGGGATAGCGTTCCGGGCGTCATGGTTCCCTTGATCAACAGCTTGGCCAGATCGGGATACTTGGATGACGCCATGACGCCCGCCGCCGCACCGCCCATATAAGGTCTTGGGCGCGCCCTGTTCTCCCGCCGCCCGGCATGCGCGCCGACCACGGTCGAGTTGAGCCAACCGGGATCGGTCTCGCGCATGTCGTTGAGGATGCTGCCCGAGTTGTAGCACATGGCGAGCTGCCCGCTCAGGAAGGCCTGGTTGTTGCCCGTGTCGTCCCAGCCGGTGACGCCCGACGGCATGACCTCATACTTGTTGAGCAGGTCACTGCTGAACTGGAGCGCGGCTACCGTCTCCGGGCTGTTGATGACGATATTGCCCTCGGCGTCCTGCAAGGAGCCGCCAAAGGCATAGATCAACAACACGTTGAAGTTGTTGCCGTCCGGCACCATGCCAAAGGTATTGCCAAAGCCCCACATGCGGTTGGCCGGGTCGGTGACCGCTTGCGCCGCCGCCACAAACTCGTCCAGGCGTTGTCAGCGGCGCCGTGAAGCCCGCCGGTTCCAGGACGTCCTGGCGATAGTAGAAGAACTGCGGCTCATTGTGGAAGGGGACGCCCACCTGTTTGCCTTCGACGGTCACTTCGCGGATATCCGGCTCGTACAAGCCGCCGCCGCTTTCGCCGATCTCGGCGAAGACGTCGGATACGTCGGTCAGGATGCCCTGCGCATACTGCTGCGATGGCGCGAATGCCCAATAGCGCATCGGGCAGCGTCCCGGCTTCGGTGGCGGCGTTCTGCTTCTGGTTGTAGTCACCCCAAGGGAACAGTTGCACCTCGACGTCAAAACGCATTGGCTTCGGCGGCCATCTTGACCGACTCGGTGAAGTATTCGTTCTGGGCCTCGATGAAGTGCTGGGGCGCCCAGAAGACCAGCGAGGCGGTTTCCGCCGCAGGCGCGGCCCCGGCTTCACCGGACGTCGCTGGCATGCCCGCAGGCGCACAGGCCGCCATCACGACTCCGGCGGAAACCACACCGGACAGACGCAGGAAATGTCGGCGACTAAGTTTGTTGGTTTGCATCGGTAACTCCTTTGCTATACTAGTGTTAATACTGGAGAGGGAAAAAGCGAAAAAACTGACGTGACTGAGCCGTTCAAGCAAGGGCAACGTAACAAGTCGGCCAATCCAGGCGCCGGGCCAACAGACAGAACGATAGATCGGCGCGGTCAACAGAAGAGTAGGACGCGGCAATATTGTAATATTACTTACAATATACTACAAGCTGTAACTATAGCCAAATCGAGGTTTCCAGCGTCTAGCATGACCTTTGAAAGGCACGGCGCTAAACTGCACAACTGAAATCTGCCCAAAAACGGTGGGGCATGGATGCAGAATAGCCGCCCATTTTGCACCCAACGACCTATTTTTCAACGAAAACGCGCCTCCGGTGGGTCAGTGAAGCCGAGCATGCGACGAAATGGTTCTAGATGTGCAGTATATTTTCGACCTTTCAAAGGTCATGCTAGGCAGGCGCGCTTTGGCGTTCTTCATTTTCAACAATCCACTCCAATCGATCCGCGGGCGATAGATTAAACTGACGCCGAATCGAAACAGGAATGACGGTCTGTCCTCTGGCAGTGATAGTGCTACGCAGGCTGCACCTCCAAACAGGCATTATTGAATTACCTACTGGAGTCTGGCGAAAATGTGACAAGCCAGACTCGAAATCAGGCTCTTGGTTCATCGGCGGCGAGCGCGGGAAAATAACCGGGTCTCGACAGCCGATTTCGACCCGGATGAAGATCCCTCCGAGCAGCGGTTCAAGCTGGCTGAGGTTCGAGGCGCAAGAAATGCTGCAGAACCTGTTGAACGTCGCCGACCTCTTGCATCATGGTCAAGGCGCCGGTCAGCCAGTCGATAGCATGCTCGTTGCGATGCCGCCGAATCAGGTCGCCGTAGGTCTTGATCTGAGAGCCGCGTTCTTGGCAGAAGCGCCGTTCGACGTAAGCCCAGGTCAGGAGTACAACGACCATATATTTGTCCACCGCTTCGTATGAGCGGACACGAAAATCGGTTAAGCCCAACTGCGTCTTGAGGTAGAAGTTGTCTACCTCGCACGACCATCGCTTGCGGTAACCCTGCAAGGCCCATTGGGCCGAGCGAGTGAGATCCGTACACATGAAGTACGCCGGGGATTTCTCCCTGGGATGCCTTTTTGAGAAGAAGACGCGGACGTCGAAGGGGATATCGACCAAATGCCCTGTTGTCTCTCGGACATAGTAGGTCGATTTGTTCCCGTCCGCAGCGGTCACCTTTACATGGGTGTACCGCCGGTGCCTGAGCGCATAGCCGACTTGGTCGAGCCGTTTGCCGTTGAGATTGCGGTTGGATTTGAGACCGCAGATTACGTGCCAATGTTGGCGGCGGACATATTTGATCAGCCGTTCGGAAGCGTACCAACTGTCGAACTGCACGTAGACCCGCCAACCTTTGGGGATGAGTGGCTGCAACTCGGCCAGAATGGTACGTGCCAGGCTGTTTTTGCTGCGAAATGGAATCCGTTGTTCTTTGTCTCGATGTCGATTGAGTCGGCGCACCGTTTTGGCACGCAGATAGAGCCGCAAATCGACGGTCACAACCAGGTCGCCGATTGAGACGGTGCAAACCAGATAGCAGATGCCGTTTTTGAATCTTGGTCTGCGTTTGCTGCTTTCCGTATGATCGTAGTGCCAGTCGACCGGCTCCAGATGACGTGTTTCTTTGTGCTTCTGGCCGATTGAGTCGTCCAAACTGATACGGATCACTTTGGGCATATCGCGTCGTTCTGCTTCGGCTATCAACCACTGCATCTGATCCTGGCGTAGCGCAACGCGCACATCTGATGCTTGCCATGGGCTGATGCGCAGAAAATCGGCCATATTCGATGCATCGGGCGCTGAGACAAACTGTCGCTGCAACCCAGCCAAAGTCTTCTTGTCTTCGCAGACCAACAGTGCGTCGGCAAGATTCAGAATATGCTGTTCTTGTGGCCGATATAGATCGAGGGCCAGTCGATCCAAAAATGTACATAGCCGTTCCGAATTGTGTAAGATACGGGTGAGCATGGGATGTTCTCCTGTTGGAACCGGTAAGATAGTTGTTCTACTTCTATCTTACTCAGGAGATGTCCCGTGCTCGTCCTCATTCTGTGTCAATTTTCGCCAGACTCCAGTTACCTATGTTTGTCAAAAGTAATTCGATCTCGTGAATTCGTCAAGTGCACGAAATTGGATCCGCTTTTTCGCCCAAACCACAGGACGCGGGTATACTTGGTGCCATCAATTCGGACTGGAAACGGAAGACAGATCAACAATGGAAATTCTTGGCGGACCCCTCTTTGGCGTGGCCGGCGCGGGTGAATCACATGGACCGGCCATTACAACCATCGTCTTTGGCTGTCCACCCGGCCTCTACCTGCGCACGCCGCAGATCCAGCACTACCTGGACCGGCGACGTCCCGGCGGCAACCGCCACGGCACGCCGCGCAACGAGAAGGACAAGGTCGTGCTGCTCTCCGGCCTCTACAGCGAGGACCACGACGCGCTGACCGCCGGTCCGGAGATCACCGTGCGCTCGGGCGATGCTGAGTCGGTCACGACCGGCTACCAGGAGGGCTACACGACCGGCGAACCCATTGCCGCGCTGGTGCTCTCCACCGCCAAGAAGTCGGCCGACTACGCCCAATTCTGCCGGCGAGACCGGCGAGGTGCGGCCCGGCCACACCGATCTGGTCAAACATCACAAATCGCGCGGCTTTGTCGATGTGCGCGGCGGCGGGCGATCCAGCTATCGCTCGACCATCTCGGACGTGATCGGCGGCTCCATTGCGCGCTTCTTTCTGCGCGAACAGTTCGGCACGGTGATTCTTTCGTCGATCGTCCAGGTCGGCCCGCTGAAGGCGCGCACAAGCCTGGCCGGCCACTTTGAGGATCTCATCAACGAACAGGGCAGCCTGACCGTCGACCGCGCGGCAGATCGAGAGCCTCGAACGAGCCATGCTCGACGCCGAGATCCATACGCTCGATCACGAGTTCGCCGGCGAGGCCGCCGATCTGATCAAGCGCACGCGCATCGACGGCGATTCCATCGGCGCAGCGGTCGAGGTCGTGGCCGTCAACGTGCCGGCGCTGGTCGGCGATCCGCTCTACCAGAGTCTCAAGCTGCGGCTGATGGGTTCGCTGGGCGGGCTGAATGCGGCCCAGTCGGTCGAGATCGGCGCCGGCTTCGATGTCGTGCAGCGGCGCGGCAGCGAGAACAACGATCCGATCCGCGGCACCGGCTACCAGCGCAACAGCCACGGCGGTCTGATCGGCGGCATCACCACCGGCATGCCGCTTGTCTGCCGCGTCGGCTTCAAACCGACATCGACGATCAACGTGCAGCAGCAGTCGATCCGCAAGAACCTGGAGGAGATCGACTTTCAGCTGCAGAAGGGGCGCCACGATCCCTGTGTCGGCGTGCGCGCCGGCGTGACGCTGGAATCGAGGCTGGCCATCGAGTTGATGAACGCAGTGCTGATGCATCAGAGCAGCCGTGTTGATCCCGGTCAGTTTCAACTTTGGGAAGGGTGACAGGTTCGACAAAGTCGATGAAGAACGCAGGGAACAACAACGTTGGTCAAAACGGCGCCGGCAGAAACAACGCAGGCAATTGCCACTCGTGCGAACGAATCGCCCATCGTGACGCCGGCGATGCTGAGTTTTGGGACAACATCTACCGCAGCCAATATTGGGACGTGGTTCACAGCTACAACACATCGCTGCCCGGATGGCTTGTCATCATTGCGCGACGGCATATCGAGGCCATTGACGAGTTGACCGAGGAGGAAGCCATCGAACTGGGGCTGTTGATGCGCAATCTATCGGTCGCTCTGAAAGCGGTGACTA